>JAGWHY010000033.1 GCA_028873575.1 Acidobacteriota bacterium
AATTTGGACGACGCGAGAGGGGCTGACGCGCACCACGGTCACGGGGATGGCGCGATTTTGGTCATCCCAGACCTGGGTCATGCCCACCTTCTCGCCGACGATCGCTTTGGTCGCCACGTTTTCCTCTTCCTCTCGTACTGCTTCGTTCCCGCACGTCGGCACGCCGACACACAGACGCTCCGCCGAGTCACGGTGACTCGAACGGAGCGCTCGACTGGTTCGGTTCCGCGTTCCCCGAAGGGCGACGGAACACCTCATTTGTTCGCCCCCCGACACCAATTGGGGGGCTTCTCACCCTACACCACGAGCCCCCGCCAACGCAAAGGCGCGTTGGCGGGGTCCCGGGGGTTAACTCTGGCGAATCTTGATCTCGATGTCCACGCCGGCCGGCAGGTCGAGACGCTGGAGCGAGTCGACCGTCTTGGCGGTGTGATCGACGATGTCGAGCAGACGCTTGTGGATGCGCATCTCAAAGTGCTCGCGGCTGTCCTTGTGCTTGTGCGGCCCGCGAACCACCGTGTAGCGGTGTTTCTCGGTCGGCAGTGGCACGGGACCCTGCACGCGAGCGTTGGTGCGCTCGACGGTCTGGACGATCTTCGCCGTGGACTGGTCCAAGACGCCGTGGTCGAAGGCCTTCAGCCGGATGCGAATCATTTGACGGTTGTCGGCCATGACCTACTACTTCAGGATCTTGACGACGCGGCCCGAACCCACGGTGCGGCCACCCTCGCGGATGGAGAAGGTGAGACCCTCTTCCATGGCGATCGGCTTACCCAGGGTCACGGTCATCTCGGTGTTGTCACCGGGCATCACCATCTCGGTGCCCGCGGGCAGCTCGACGGTACCGGTCACGTCCGTGGTACGGAAGTAGAACTGCGGGCGGTAGTTCGCGAAGAACGGCTTGTGACGGCCACCCTCGTCCTTGGTCAACACGTAGACCGAGGCCTCGAACTGGGTGTGGGGCGTGATCGAGCCGGGCTTGCACAGCACCTGGCCGCGCTCCACGTCTTCCTTCTTGGTACCGCGCAAGAGCGCGCCCAAGTTGTCGCCCGCCTGGCCCTGGTCCAGCAGCTTGCGGAACATTTCGATGCCGGTCACGACGGTCTTCTGGGTGTCCTTCAGACCAACGATCTCGACTTCGTCGCCAACCTTGACGACGCCCTGCTCGACCTTGCCGGTGACGACGGTGCCACGACCGGTGATCGACATGACGTCTTCGATCGACATGAGGAAGGGCTTGTCCGTCGAGCGGGTGGGCTCGGGGATGTACTCGTCGACCGCGGCCATGAGCTCCATGATCTTGTCGCCCCAGGCGGCGTCGCCTTCGAGCGCCTTCAGGGCCGAGACGCGCACGATCGGCGTGTCGTCACCCGGGAAGTCGTAGCTCGAGAGCAACTCGCGCACTTCGAGCTCGACGAGCTCGAGGAGCTCCTCGTCCTCGACCATGTCGGACTTGTTGAGGGCGACCACGATGTAGGGCACGCCGACCTGGCGCGCGAGCAGCACGTGCTCACGCGTCTGGGGCATGGGACCGTCGGTCGCGGACACGACCAAGATCGCGCCGTCCACCTGGGCGGCGCCGGTGATCATGTTCTTGACGTAGTCGGCGTGGCCGGGCATGTCGACGTGGGCGTAGTGACGATTGGGCGTCTCGTACTCCACGTGGGCGATGGAAATGGTGATACCGCGCTGGCGCTCTTCGGGGGCCTTGTCGATCTGGTCGAAGGGCGTGAAGGCGGATCCGGGAACGCGGTCTGACAGCACCTTGGTGATCGCGGCGGTCAACGTGGTCTTGCCGTGGTCAATGTGACCCATGGTGCCAATGTTGACGTGCGGCTTAGTGCGCTCGAACTTCTGCTTTGCCATTGTCGGGGACTAACTTTCTCTCTCGTGGACGCTTCACGCTGAAGCGCCCTGGTTTGTTTCGGCCCTCCCCGACTACGGTTTGGACCTTGACGGCTGGTTGCCCAGCCTTGTTACGCGCCAGTGGCCTTGGCCACGATCTCCTTAGCGATCGCTTCGGGCACTTCCGCGTACGAATGGAACTGCATGGTGTACGTCGCGCGCCCTTGGGTGCGAGAACGCAGGTCAGTAGCGTAGCCGAACATGTCGGCGAGGGGCACGAGCGCTTTAATCGCTTGGGAATTACCGCGCGCTTCCATGCCCTCGACGCGACCACGTCGACTCGAGAGGTCACCAATCACGTCGCCCATGTAGTCGTCGGGCGTGACGACCTCAACGCTCATCACGGGCTCCAAGAGCACCGGACTCGCCAGTCGGGCCGCCTTCTTGATGGCGATCGAGCCGGCGATTTTGAAGGCCATTTCCGAGGAGTCGACGTCGTGGTAGCTACCAAAGGTCAAGCGCACGCGCAGGTCCACCACCGGGTAGCCGGCCAAGACGCCCGAGGTCAACGCCTCGGTGATGCCCTGGTTGACCGGTCCGATGTACTCCTTGGGAATAACGCCACCACTGATCTCGTCGACGAATTCGTAGCCCCCACCAGGACCGGTGGGCTCCACGGTGATCACCACGTGGCCGTACTGACCCTTACCACCGGTCTGGCGCACGTACTTCTCTTCAACCTTTTCAACCTTTTTGCGGATCGTCTCGCGGTAGGCCACCTGGGGCTTACCGACGTTGGCGTCCACGCTGAACTCGCGCAGCATGCGGTCGACGAGCACCTCGAGGTGCAACTCGCCCATACCCGAGATGACGGTCTGGCCGGTCTCTTCGTCGGTGCGCACGCGAAAGGTCGGGTCCTCTTCGGAGAGCGCGTAGAGCGCCTTCGAGAGTTTCTCCTGGTCAGCCTTGGTCTTCGGCTCGACCGCGACGTGAATAACCGGCTCGGGGAACTCGAGGGTCTCGAGTTGAATCGGGTTGTCGGGGTCCGAGAGGGTGTCACCGGTCGTGACCTGCTTCAGGCCCACCGCGGCGACGATGTCGCCGGTGCGGATGGTGTCGAGGTCCTCGCGGTTGTTCGCGTGCATCAACAACAGTCGTCCCAGGCGCTCCTTACGCGAGCCCTTGGAGGTGTTAATCACCGTGTCGCCCTTTTCGAGCGAGCCCGAGTAGACGCGCAGGTAGGTCAGCTTGCCGACGTAGGGGTCGGTCATGATCTTGAAGGCGAGGGCCGAGAAGGGTTCGGCGTCGCTGGCCTTGCGCTCGAGGACGTCTTCCTTACCGGGCTTGGTACCCGGGGTCGGCGGCAGGTCCACCGGCGAGGGCAAGAAGGCCACGACCGCGTCGAGCATGGGCTGGACGCCCTTGTTCTTAAAGGCGGTGCCGTTCAAAATTGGTACGCAGTGGTTTTCCAACGTCCCCACGCGCAACGCGCGACGGATGTCGGCACCGGTGACGACCTCGTCACCGAGGACCTTTTCCATCAACTCGTCGTCGAAGGTGGTCAACACGTCGATCAGCGCCGCGTGGTACTCGTCGGCCTGGGCGCGGTAGGCCTCGGGGATGTCGGTGACCTCGAAGCTCTCGCCCTTGTCGTCGTGGTAGATAATCGCCTTCATCTCCGCGAGGTCGATGAGACCCTGGTAGTCCGACTCCGCGCCGAGGGGCAGTTGGATCACGGCCGGCACGCAGTCGAGGCGGTCGCGGATCATGTCGACGCAGCGAAAAAAGTCCGCGCCGACGCGGTCCATCTTGTTCACGAAGCAGATGCGCGGCACGTGGTACTTGTTGGCCTGACGCCAGACCGTCTCGGTCTGGGGCTCAACGCCGGCGACGGCGTCAAAGACCGCGACCGCGCCGTCGAGCACGCGCAAGGAGCGCTCGACCTCCACGGTGAAGTCGACGTGGCCCGGGGTGTCGATGATATTGATGCGGTGACCGTCCCAGTAACAGGTCGTGGCGGCGGAGGTGATGGTGATACCACGCTCTTGCTCTTGGACCATCCAGTCCATGGTCGCCGCGCCCTCGTGGACCTCACCGATTTTGTAGTTCTTGCCGGTGTAGTAGAGGATGCGCTCGGTCGTGGTGGTCTTGCCCGCGTCGATGTGGGCCATGATGCCGATGTTGCGGACCTTTTCGAGGGGGTATTCGCGTGCGGTCATTATCTGAAGAAACTCTCTTTACTTACCAGCGGTAGTGGGCGAAGGCCTTGTTGGACTCGGCCATCTTGGCCATGTCCTCGCGACGCTTGACGGCCGCGCCGACGCCGTTGCTGGCGTCAATGATCTCGTTGGCCAGGCGCTCGGCCATGGTCTTTTCGCGACGCTTCTTCGCGAAGTCGGTGAGCCAGCGAATCGCCAGCGTCGTCGAACGGCGCGGACGCACCTCGACGGGCACCTGGTAGGTGGTACCGCCGACGCGACGCGAGCGCACTTCGAGCTCGGGACGGACGTTTTCGAGGGCGCGCTTCAACGCGGCGACGGGGTCGGCGCCGGTCTTTTGCTCGACCTGCTCGAGGGCGGTGTAGACGATGCGCTCGGCGATCGTGCGCTTGCCGCGCTCGAGGATCTTGTTGGTGACCTGGGTGACGAGAATCGACTTGTAGATCGGGTCGACGGGAATCTCGCGACGTACGGCGGGACCTTTACGAGGCATTAGCTCTCCTTCTTGGCGCCGTAGCGGCTGCGGGCCTGCTTACGGTCGCGCACGCCCGAGGTGTCGAGCGCGCCGCGAATGATCTTGTACCGAACACCGGGGAGGTCCTTCACACGTCCGCCACGCACGAGCACGATGGAGTGCTCTTGGAGGTTGTGACCCACGCCCGGGATGTAGGCCGTGACCTCGACGCCCGAGGTCAGGCGCACGCGCGCCACCTTGCGCAGGGCCGAGTTCGGCTTCTTGGGCGTGACGGTGTGCACGCGGGTGCACACGCCACGACGCTGCGGGGCCCCCTTCAGGGCCGGCGTCTTGGTCTTGGAAACCTTGTCCTGTCGGCCCTTTCGGACCAACTGTGCGATGGTGGGCACGCGGAACCTCTCTTCTTACAACGTTGCGGAGCGCGTGGGGCGACGAGCCTCACGCGCGGACTGACAATCCTACGACAAACTGCACTAAAACGGCAAGCCCGGCCGCCGAGTGGCGGCCGGTCCGCCTAAATCGCTCGACCGCCGAGTTGATCTTCGGGGTTGGTGGCGTCGTCCTCGGGCAGGGCCGACTCGTCGTAGGTGGCCGTTCCGATGTTCTGGAAGGCCGACAGGTCGGCGCTGAAGGAGTCGTCGTCGCTGGTCAACTCGCCCAACAG
This sequence comes from Acidobacteriota bacterium, assembly GCA_028873575.1. Classification (GTDB taxonomy): domain Bacteria; phylum Actinomycetota; class Acidimicrobiia; order Acidimicrobiales; family RAAP-2; genus RAAP-2. Next base: position 5,204 of record JAGWHY010000033.1, read on the forward strand.
GCTCGCCAGGTCCAGGTCGTCGTCGCTGACCTGCGCCCAGGCGGGCAGCAGTTCGGCGTCGGGCATCTCGAGGCGCAGTTCGCGCTGGTCGTAGTAGTCCAGACCCGAACCGGCCGGGATGAGCTTGCCGATGATGATGTTTTCCTTAAGACCCACGAGGTTGTCACGCTTGCCCTCAATGGCGGCCTCGGTCAAGACGCGCGTCGTCTCCTGGAAGGAGGCGGCCGACAGCCACGAGTCCGTGGCCAGCGAGGCCTTGGTGATACCCATCAACTGCGCGCGACCGTCCGCGGCCTCCTTGCCGGCGGCCTCGATCTCGTCGTTGGTGTCGTTAAAGACCTTCACGTCGACCATCGCGCCGGGCAGCCAGTGCGACTCACCGGCGTCGACGACCTGCACGCGGCGGGTCATCTGACGCACGATCAGTTCGATGTGCTTGTCGTGGATCGACACACCCTGGTCGCGGTAGACGTTCTGCACCTCTTCGACGAGGTACTGCTGAGTCTCGCGCGTGCCGCGGTACTTCATCATGAGCTTGGGGTCGAGCGGGCCGTCGTGCAGCGGCATGCCGACCTCGATCTCCTGACCGTCTTCGACGTGCAGGTGACGCGCGATGGAGATCGAGACCTCTTGCACGGCGCCGTCGTCGGCGACGATGGTGACCTTGCGCTCACGACCGATCAACTCGACGTGCACCACGCCCGAGTGTTCGGCGACCGCGGCGGCACCCTTGGGGGTGCGCGCCTCGAAGAGCTCCACCACGCGCGGCAGACCGTGGGTGATGTCACTCTCGGTCACGCCACCGGAGTGGAAGGTACGCATGGTCAGCTGGGTACCGGGCTCACCGATGGACTGGGCGGCGATTACACCGACCGCCTCACCGAGCTCGACCAGCTGGTGGGTCGCGAGCGACAGGCCGTAACAGGCCGCGCACACGCCCTGGACGGCGTCACAGGTCAACGTCGTACGCACGCGCACGCGGGTGACGGCCGCGTCGTCGCGCAAGCGCTCGACGTCGTCCATCATCAACATGGTGCCGGCGGTGACGACCGAACCGTCGCTCAAGGTGACGTCCTCGGCGAGGACGCGGCCCCAGAGCTTGGTCTCGAGGTGCGCGCGCTGGGCCCGGGTGTCGGGCGCCACGTGCTCAATCCACATGCCGCGCGCCGTGGCGCAGTCGTACTCCTTGACGATGAGCTCCTGGGCGACGTCGACGAGTCGACGCGTCAGGTAGCCCGAGTCCGCGGTGCGCAGCGCCGTGTCACCGAGACCCTTACGGGTGCCGTGCGTCGAGATGAAGTACTCGAGGACCGACAGACCTTCGCGGAACGAGGACTTAATCGGGCGAGGAATCATCTCACCGCGCGGGTTACTCACGAGGCCCTTCATGGCCGCGATCTGGCGAATCTGCTGCGAGTTACCACGCGCGCCCGAGTCGACCATCATGCGGATCGGGTTGTCGAACTTGGCGTTCATGGCGCGGTCGGTGGCGTCACCGACCTCCTTGTTCGCGTTGGTCCAGATCTCGATCTCTTGCTGACGGCGCTCGTCGTCGACGATGACGCCGCGACGGTAGTTGGTCTCGACCTTGGCGGCCTGTTCCTCGTACTTGTTCAAGATCGCGGCCTTCTCCGACGTCGTGACGACGTCGTCGATGGAGATCGTCAGACCCGACTTGGTCGCGTAGCGAAAGCCCAGCGACTTAATCGCGTCGAGCGACTCGGCGACCTCTTGGCGGCCGTAGCTACCCGAGATCTCTTCGACGATCACGCCAATGGGCGTCGCGTTCTTGCCAATCAACTCGTTCACGTAGCGAAAGCCAAAGGGCAACGCCTCGTTGAAGAACACGCGGCCCGGCGTCGTAACGACGCTACGACCCACGCCCGTAATCGCCACGCCGGCGGCGTCAAGACGCGCGTCGAGCGAGCTGCCCTCGAGGGGGCGAATCTCAATGGGGGTCCGCAGTCCAACGCGACGGTCGTTCAGCGCGTTCTCAATCTCGTAGACGTGACGGAAGACCTTGGGGTTCTCGATCTCTTCGTCGGCCGGCAGGGTCAAGTAGTACGCGCCAAAGACCATGTCCTGAGCGGGCTCGGTGATCGGGCGACCGGTGGCGGGCGTAAAGATGTTGTTCGTCGAGAGCATCAAAATACGCGCCTCGGCCTGCGCCTCGGCCGACAGCGGTACGTGCACGGCCATCTGGTCACCGTCGAAGTCCGCGTTGAAGGCCTTGCAGACGAGCGGGTGAATCTGGATGGCCTTACCGTCAACGAGCACCGGCTCGAAGGCCTGGATACCCAAACGGTGCAAGGTCGGCGCGCGGTTGAGCAACACGGGGTGCTCGCGGATGACCTCTTCGAGGACGTCCCACACCACGGTCTTGCGACGCTCGACCATGCGCTTGGCGCTCTTGATGTTCTGGGCGACCTGGGTCTCAATCAGGCGCTTCATGACGAAGGGCTTGAAGAGTTCGAGGGCCATCATCTTGGGCAGACCACACTGGTGCAGCTTCAACTGGGGGCCGACCACGATGACCGAACGGCCCGAGTAGTCGACGCGCTTACCGAGGAGGTTCTGGCGGAACCGACCCTGCTTACCCTTCAGCATGTCCGAGAGACTCTTCAACGGGCGGCCCGACTGGCCGGCCACGGGGCGTCCGCGACGGCCGTTGTCGAACAGCGCGTCGACGGCCTCTTGGAGCATGCGCTTTTCGTTGTTGACGATGATGTCCGGCGCGCCGAGGTCGAGCAGACGCTTGAGTCGGTTGTTGCGGTTGATCACGCGACGGTAGAGGTCGTTCAAGTCCGAGGTCGCGAAGCGGCCACCGTCGAGCTGCACCATCGGACGAAGGTCCGGCGGGATCACGGGCACGGCTTCGAGAATCATGGCGCGCGGGTCGTTGAGGCGGTGACCGTGCTCGTCACGACGGTTGAAGGACTGCACGATTGCCAGGCGCTTCAAGAACTTGGCGTGACGTTGCGCGCTGAGCGGCTTGCGGCCGTCCTTCGCGTCGATCATCTCGCGCATGACCTTTTCCTCTTCGTCGAGGTCCATGCGGTCGATCAGGCGCAGAATCGCGTCGGCGCCCATGCCGCCTTCGAAGTAGTCGCCGTAGCGGAACTCCATCTCGCGGTAGAGCACTTCGTCCTCGATGATCTGACGCGAGTGCAGTCCCTCGAAGGTGTCGAAGGCCTGCTTGGCCAGTTCGCGCTCTTCGGCGAAGCGCGAACGCACGCCCTCGAGCTCCTTTTCGGTGCCGCGTTGCAGCGCGCGCAGTTCGGACTCCTTGGCGCCCTCACCCTCGAGCTTGGCGGCGCGGGCCTCGATGTCCTTCAACTTGTTGTCGAGGGCCTTCGCTTCGCGCTCGGCGATCTCGAGCTGCTCTTCCACGAGCGCGGCGCGCAGGTCGGCCAGGTCCTCGTGACGCTTGTCGACGTCGACGAAGGTGACCATGTGCGCGGCGAAGTAGATGACCTTTTCGAGCTGCTTGGCCTTGAGCTCTTCTTTGGGCGCGGTGCCCATCAAGAGATAGGCCAGCCACGAACGCGTGCCGCGCAGGTACCAAATGTGCACGACCGGGGCCGAGAGCGCGATGTGACCCATGCGCTCGCGACGAACCTTGTCGCTGGTGACCTCAACGCCACAACGCTCACAGACGATGCCCTTAAAACGCACCCGCTTGTACTTGCCGCAGGCGCACTCCCAGGCCTTCTGCGGTCCGAAGATCTTCTCGCAGAACAGGCCGTCCTTTTCGGGACGCAGGGTGCGGTAGTTGATCGTCTCGGGCTTCTTCACTTCGCCCGAGGACCACGAGCGGATGTTCTGGGCCGTGGCGAGGCCAATGCTCAGCTCATCAAATTGATTCACGTCGAGGGGACTCATGACAACTTCCTTTCGGCGGCCCGACGAGCGTCCTCTTCGTCACTGCCGCGCTCGGGACGACTGATGTCGATACCGAGTTCGCGCGTGACCGAGAAGAAGTCCTCTTCGGTGTCGGCTAGGTCAACGTGCGCGCCCACCTTGTCGCGCACCTCAACGTTCAAACAGAGTGACTGCATTTCCTTAATGAGAACCTTGAACGACTCGGGGATGCCCGGCTCGGGGAGGTTCTGGCCCTTGACGATCGCCTCGTAGGCGCGCTCGCGGCCCTTCATGTCGTCGGACTTGACGGTCAAGAGTTCCTGGAGCGCGTAGGCGGCGCCGTAGGCCTCGAGGGCCCACACTTCCATCTCACCGAAGCGCTGACCACCGAACTGCGCCTTACCACCGAGGGGTTGGGCGGTGATCATCGAGTACGGACCGGTCGAACGGGCGTGAATCTTGTCGTCGACCATGTGGGCCAGCTTCAAGATGTAGGCGTAGCCGACCGAGATCGGGTTGTCGTAGGCCTCGCCGGTGCGGCCGTTAAACAACACGACCTTGCCGTCGTTGGCCTCGCTCAGCAGACGCTTACCGTTCGCGCCGTCAACGTTCAGACGCTCGAAGGTCTGTTGAATCGTCGGCTTATCCTTGGCGCGCTCGGTCTCGTCCCAGTGGGCGCCGTCGAAGGACGGGGTCGCCACGTAGACGGCCGGCTCCGTGCGCGGACGGGTCTTGCGGTAGGGACGCGTCGTCGCGTCGCGCTGGTCGTCGTGACCCGAGGTGCCCACGGCGGGGTTGACCTCGACGCCGGCCCAACCGTGTCGCGCGGCGTAGCCCAGGTGACTTTCGAGCACCTGACCCACGTTCATACGGCTCGGCACACCGAGCGGCGAGAGGATGATGTCGACCGGCGTACCGTCGGCCATGAAGGGCATGTCCTCTTCGGGCAGGATCTTCGAGATAACACCCTTGTTGCCGTGACGTCCGGCGAGCTTGTCGCCCTCGGAGATCTTGCGCTTCTGGGCGACGTAGACCTTGACGAGCTGGTTGACGCCGGGCTGCATTTCGTGGTCCTCGTCGCGGCTGTAGACCTTGACGTCGATGACCTTGCCCGACTCACCGTGGGGCACCTTCAAGGAGGTGTCACGAACTTCGCGGGCCTTCTCACCGAAGATTGCGCGCAACAGGCGCTCTTCGGGAGACTGCTCGGTCTCACCCTTCGGGGTGACCTTACCGACCAGGATGTCGCCCGGCTGGACTTCGGCGCCAATGCGCACGATGCCGCGGTCGTCGAGGTCGGCCAGGATGTCGTCGGGCAGGTTCGGGATGTCGCGGGTGATCTCTTCGGCGCCGAGCTTGGTGTCGCGCGCGTCGATCTCGTACTCCTTGACGTGGATCGAGGTCAAGACGTCGTCACGAACGAGTCGCTCGTTCAAGATGATGGCGTCTTCGTAGTTGTAGCCCTCCCACGGCATGTAGGCGACCAGGAGGTTCTTACCCAGGGCCAACTCGCCGTTGCTCGTCGAGGTGCCGTCGGCGAGCAGGTCGCCGAGCGACACGTTCTCGCCGCCGTTCACGAGGGGCTTTTGGTTGATCGAGGTGTCTTGGTTAGAACGACGGAACTTGTTGAGGTTGTACTGCTTGCGCCCCAACGCCTTGCCGTAGCGATCCACGACGTCCTTGTCGTACTCCACGACGATGCGGTCACCCGACACCGACTTGACGACGCCGGTGCCCTCGGCGATCAACACGTCGCCGGAGTCCATCGCGGCGCGCGCTTCCATACCGGTGCCCACGAAGGGCGCCTCGGGCATGACGAGCGGCACGGCCTGCTTTTGCATGTTGGCGCCCATGAGCGCGCGCTGCGCGTCGTCGTGCTCGACGAAGGGAATCAACGAGGTCGCCACGGAGATGACCTGCTTGGTCGAGACGTCCATCAACTCAACCTCGTCGGGCTTGACGAAGTCGATCTCACTGGTGGTGGAGGAGGACTTGTTCGAGGAACCCACGCGCAGACCCGTACCCACCGGTCCACGACGCACGAGCACGCGGTCGCCCTTCAACGCGCCGTGCTCGTCGATCTCGGTGTTGGCCTGCGCGATAACGAAACGCTCTTCTTCGTCGGCGGTGAAGTAGCGCACCTCTCCGGTGACGCGGCCGTTCTCGACGACGCGGTAGGGCGTCTCGATAAAGCCGTAGCCGTTGATGCGCGCGTAACTCGCGAGGTAGCCGATCAGACCCACGTTCGGGCCTTCGGGCGTCTCAATCGGGCACATGCGTCCGTAGTGCGAGGAGTGCACGTCACGCACTTCGAGGCCGGCGCGCTCACGCGACAGACCACCGGGTCCCAGCGCCGAGAGACGACGCTTGTGGGTCAGACCCGACAGCGGGTTGTTCTGGTCCATGAACTGGCTCAACTGCGACGTCGCGAAGAACTCCTTGATGGCCGACATGACGGGACGAATGTTGATCAACGTCTGGGGCGCGATGGCCTCGACGTCTTGGGTGTTCATGCGCTCACGCACGACGCGCTCCATGCGCGACAGACCGGTGCGCAGGGCGTTTTGAATCAGTTCACCGACGCTGCGGATGCGGCGGTTGGCGAAGTGGTCCTGGTCGTCGATGTGGTACGTGGTCTCCTTGGCGGTGCGGTCGCGCGCCAGGTTCAACAGGTAGGTCGCCGTCGCGAGGACTTCGGCCTTACTCAGAACGTGCAGTTCCTCGTTCGGTCCTTCGAGCAACGGCCCGAAGAGTTCGAGGTTCTTCGCCACTTCGCTGCCCAACTTGCGGTCGAGCTTGTAGCGACCAACGCGACTCAGGTCGTAGCGCTTCTCGGAGAAGAAGGCGCCCTCGAAGTACTGACGCGCCGCTTCGACGGTCTGCACTTCACCCGGACGGGCGCGACGGTAGATCTCGAGCCAGGCGGTCTCTTGGCTGGCGCGCGCGAAGTTCTCGGCCGTGTCGTCGAGGCCGTACTTCTCCATGTGCTTGGCGATCTCGAGTTGCGCCTTCTTCCAGTCGACGTGGAACTGGTCCTCGAGGAACTCAAAGTGCTCAATGAACTTGAGGAAGAAGGCCTCGTCCATCGAGGTGTCGAGTGCGCGCAGCAGCGTGAAGATCGAAATGCGACGCTTACGCGCGATGCGCGCGCCGGCGTTGGCCGACTTGTTCTTCTTCTCTTCGAGGTCGACCTGGAGCCACTCACCACGGCTCGGGTGGATGGTGCCCTCGAAGGCCACCTTCTCGTCCTTACCCGGCTGGAACAACACGCCCGGCGAACGCACCAGTTGGCTGACCACGACGCGCTCGGTACCGTTGATGATGAAGGTGCCCTGCTCAGTCATGATCGGGAAGTCACCCATGAACACGGTCTGCTCTTTGATCTCACCGGTTTCGGAGTTCAAGAAGCGCGCGCGCACGAAGATCGGCTGAGAGTACGTGGTGGCGCGTTGGCGGCACTCTTCGACGGTGAACTTCGGCGGGCTCTTCAAGTCCGCGTCGTCGGGGTCGAACTCCAACTCGAGCGACAGGCGCCCGGTGAAGTCCGTGATCGGCGAGATGGCCTCGAAGGCCTCGCGGAGACCCTGTTGCATGAACAGGTCGAAGCTGTCGCGCTGAATTTCGAGCAGGTTAGGCAGGGGGTGTGCTTCACCCAGGGCCGAGAAGTTAAAGCGCTCCGGGCTAGTGGACCGAGACGTCAACGGTCATTCCTCCGTGTAAGTGGGTGGCTACAACGAGATACGCGTGAAAACACAAAACAAGCGTCAGGGGACGACGAAGTCAGGGGCAGGGACACGGTCTTTCCACACTAGCGGCACCAGCGGGCAATGCGCAACTAGCGCTCCCCGCAAGTACGGAGAAACGCGCGCGTCACTATCGATGGCGCTCACCCTAGGCAATCACCGGGCCCCGGTCAAGTATTGACCGACCCGATTCCTGGTCCCCGTCGCGAAACGCGGCGGGGACCAGGAAAAAGGGGGAACTACTTGATTTCGACGGTGGCGCCGGCGGCCTCGAGGGCGGCCTTCGCCTTGTCCGCGTCGGCCTTGGAGGCCTTTTCGAGGACGGGCTTGGGCGCGCCGTCGACGAGGTCCTTGGCTTCCTTCAGACCCAGGTTGGTCAAGGTACGAACTTCCTTGATGACCTGGATCTTCTTGTCGCCACCGCTGACGAGAATGACGTCAAAGTCGCTCTTCTCCTCGGCGGCCGCCTCACCGGCACCCGCGCCGCCCGCGGCCGGGGCCGCGACCGCGACGGGCGCGGCGGCGGTGACGCCAAACTTCTCTTCAAACGCCTTCAACAGCTCGGAGAGCTCGATGACGCTCAGCTCCGCGATCCCGTCGAGAATCTGTTCCTTGGTCAGGGTTGCAGCCATGGTGTTTCCTTTCTGTACTTACTTCGTGGTTGGTTATTCGGCCGGTTCGTCTGAAGCGGCGCTCGCCGCCTCGGAGGGGTCGGTCTCGGTGGCCGCGGGGGCCTCCTCGACCGCGACGTCGACGACCGCGGTCGTCTCGTCGTCGCTCGCCGCGGGTGCGGCTTCCTCAACCCCGGCCGGAGTCTCGGCGACCACCGCGTCGTCGCTCGACGAAGCGGGCGCGCCGCCCTTGGTGTCGAGCAGGGCGCTGAGGCCGTAGGCGAAGTTTTGGGGGACGGCCTTCAAGAGGCCGGCCATGGTGCGCATCGGCGCGGCGAGTGCCCCGGCGAACTGCGCGAGGAGCACCTCACGGCTCGGCAGGTCGGCCAGCGCGGTCAGGTCGGTGACGCTCAGGGTCTTGCCGTCGAGGACGCCACCCTTGACGACGAGGGTCGGGGTGGCCTTGGCGAAGTCGCGCAGCGCCTTGGCGACGGCCGACACGTCGCCGTTCACGAAGGCGATCGCGGTCGGACCCTGGAGGAACTCGCCCATCGACTCCGACGGGGTCCCGACGATTGCCCGCTTGACCAGCGTGTTCTTAAAGACCTTGAAGTCGGCGCCGAGGGTGCGCAGCTCACGGCGCAGGGCCGAAATCTGGGCGACGGTCATGCCGCGGTACTCGGTGACGACGGCCGTCGAGGTCTCGTCGACCTTGGCCTTGACCTCGTCCACCGTGGCGACCTTGGCGGGGCGAACCTTACTCATCGTGACTCCTTCGCCGGTGTTCCCGGACTCGAGCCGAGACATCGTCAGCGAACGAACCAACTGGTTCGAACCCCTCGTCAGGCGAGCCTGGTGGCTCCTTAAGCGCTTTCGCGCACCGGATGTCTACGGCGTTTTTTTACTTCGTGGTACTGCGCGTGGAGCAACCATCGTAGTCGCTCCACGAAAACTTCGTCAAAAGCTAGGCGCTGGCCAGCACTTCGTCGGCGTCGCGAGTCCGGCTGGGGTCGATCTTGACGCCCGGGCCCATGGTCGACGACACCGTCACGCTCAACAGGTAGCGACCCTTGGCGCTGGCGGGCTTGACGCGCACCAACTCGTCGATGACGGCCTGCACGTTCTTCACGAGGTCCTCACGACTGAAGGAGACCTTGCCGACGCGCAACTGGACGTTGCCGATTTTGTCGGTGCGGTACTCCACGCGTCCGCCCTTGAACTCACTGACGGCCTTGGCGACGTCCATGGTCACGGTGCCGGTCTTGGGGTTGGGCATCAGTCCGCGCGGTCCGAGCACGCGACCGAGCCCACCGACCTGACCCATCAGGTCCGGGGTGGCGATGGCAACGTCGAAGTCCAAAAATCCTCCGGCGACCTTGGCGACGAGGTCGTCGGCGCCCACTTCGTCGGCGCCCGCGTCGCGGGCGGCCTGCGCGGCCTCGCCGGCGGCGAAGACGGCGACGCGGTTGGTCTTACCGGTACCGGCGGGCAGCGAGAGCGTGCCGCGCACGATCTGCTCGGCCTTACGGGGGTCGACGCCGAGACGCACCGCGAGCTCGACGGTCTCGTCGAACTTGGCGGTCGACAGGGCCTTGACCTTGTCGAGGGCCTCGTTAACCCCGAGGAGCTCCTCGCGGTCGACCTGGGCGAGGGCGTTCAGGTATTTCTTACCGTGCTTCATGTGCTGTTCTCCTAGCCCGCGACCGAAATGCCCATGGAGCGAGCGGTGCCCGCCACTTGGAGCTTCGCCATTTCGAGGTCGTCGGTGTTGAGGTCCTTCAATTTGGTCTTCGCGATCTCTTCGACCTGGTCCATGGTGACCGTCGCGACGGTCTCGCGGCCGGCGATTTTCGCGCCCTTGGTGATGCCCGCGGCTTGGCGCAAGAGCACCGGCGTCGGCGGGGTCTTTAGGACGAAGGTGAAGGTGCGGTCGTCGAAGATTGAGATTTCGACCGGGATGACCGTGCCGCGCATCGACTCCGTCGCGGCGTTGTACTGCTTGCAGAACTCCATCGTCTGCACGCCGTGGGGTCCGAGGGCGGTACCAACCGGCGGCGCCGGCGTGGCCGCGCCCGCTTCGAGTTGGATTTTGACGACGGCGGTGATGTTCTTAGCCATGAGGTTTCCTTTTTCTTCGTTCTCTTAGAGCTTGGTGACCTGCGTGAAGTCGAGCTCCACGGGGGTTTCGCGACCAAAGATGTCCACCAACACCTTGACCTTGAGCTGGTCTTCGTTGATCTCCGCGACGTGACCCGAGAAGGTGGCGAACGGACCGGTCTTGATCTGTACCGTGTCGTTGACGTCGAACTCGTGCGTGGGCAGACGACGCTTGGCGACCGGCACCTCGACGCCTTCGACGAAGGGGCGAATGATGTTGTCGACCTCGCGGCGCGTCAGCGCGGTGGGCTTCGTCTTTTCCGCACCCACGAAACCCGTGACGCCCGGAGTCGAGCCGATCACGTAGAAGATTTCGGGGTCCGGCTCGCAGCGCACCAGCAGATAACTCGGGAACATGCGCTTCGAGACGGTGACCTTTTTGCCACCCTTGAACTCGGTGACGTCCTCTTCGGGTAGGAAGATTTCGTAGATCTGGTCTTGGAGTTCGCGACTCTTGATGATGTTGTTCAGCGCGCCGATGACCTTCTGCTCGTGGCCGGCGAAGGTGTGCACGATGTACCACCGACCGGGTCGGTCGAAGGCACTCTCGACGATCGGCTCCTCGTCCTCGAGAATCGTGACGTCAAGAATCTCGTCGTCGGACGTCGCTACGTCGTCGTCGTGGGTTTCGAGGTCACTCATGCTTGCCTACTTGGTAAAGAGAAAGGTCACGAACTTGGAAAACCCGGCGCCCAGACCGAAGATGAGCAGCGTCATGAAAATCAACACGAAGAGCACGATCGTGGTGTAGTTGATGACTTCCGGGCGAGTGGGCCAGGCGACTTGGCGCAGTTCGTCACGAATCTGCTTGATGAACTCGCGCGGCTTCGTGCGCTCGCTCTTACGTCGCTGGACGTCTTGAACGGAGGTGCGACGAGTGGTGGTGGTGCCGTCGGCACCCACCTGTCCCTGTCGCTGCATTAGGCGCTTTTGTTCGCGATTCATGTTCTCTCGTTCGTACTTCGTGTTCTAACCGATCCATCGGATCGCCGCGCAGGGCAGGAGGGACTCGAACCCCCAACCACCGGTTTTGGAGACCGGTGCTCTACCAATTGAGCCACTGCCCTTTGAGGGTCTGACGCGTCAGGCCCGCAGGGTCTTCAATCCTACCACCACGCCCGGGGACCCTCTTAGCGGGTCTCCTTGTGCACGGTGTGCTTGCGCTCCCATTGGCAGTACTTGCGCATCTCGATGCGTTCACGGTCGTTGACCTTGTTCTTCATCGTGATGTAGTTGCGCCGCTTGCACTCCTCGCAGGCCAGGGTCACCTGGACGCGCTTTTCGTTCTTCGCCATCTGTCTCTCCTCGGTACTGCACCCTAAGTCTGCCTGGTAGCGGCGGCGGGAGTCGAACCCGCGACACCACGATTATGAGCCGTGTGCTCTAACCACCTGAGCTACGCCGCCTGGCGAGCCCTCTGTCGGGATTGAACCGACGACCCCTTCCTTACCATGGAAGTGCTCTACCACTGAG
>JAGWHY010000002.1 GCA_028873575.1 Acidobacteriota bacterium
GGTGGTCCGAGGGGTTGCGTGCACAAGGCAAGCGCGTGGTCACGGCGGCCTCGCTCGATGAAGGTGCGAACGTCGTCGTGCGACGCGTGGAGGATCAATGGGAGGTGCTCGTCGACCACGCAGTAGTGGCGCGCGTCGAGGCGCCGGTCGGACTGCAGTCCACCAACGTCGCGTGCGCGTTCGCCGCGGCGTGGGTCCTCGGACACGACGTCGACGAACTCGTCGCGCGACTTCGTGAGTTGCGCTCGGTGGACTCTCGCCAAAACGTGGTTCGCGCTCCCTCGGGTGTCGTCGTCATTGACGACACGTTCAACGCCAATCCCCAAAGTGCGCGCGCGGCTCTGGAACTGCTGGCGTCACTCGACGTCGACGGTCGACGGGTGGTGGTGACGCCCGGTCTCGTCGAACTGGGCCCCCGTCAGCACGAAGAGAATCTGCTGCTGGCCCGACGCGCGAAGGCCCTGGGCGCGGAGTTGGTCGCGGTGGGACGAACCAACGCCCTGGCGTTAGGCGCCGGATTTGGCGAAGGGTTGCGACGTTTTGACCATCGCGACGAGTCCGTCGCCTGGGCGCGCCAGGCACTGCACGAGGGCGACGCCGTGTTGTACCTCAACGACCTGCCCGACCACTACCCTTGAGGTCTTGATGGCCGCGGCGAAGGTGAAGCAATGAGTGTCGGTGTGATCTTTGGGGGCCCCTCGCCCGAGCACGACATCTCGATCTTGACGGGTCTCCAGGTGCTCCACGAGTTGGCGCGACGTCATCGCGACGTGACGGGTCTGTACTGGACTAAGACCGGGGAATGGCTCGGCGTCACGTCGGACGTAGAAGCGGACGCCTTCAGTGACGGTCCGCCTAAGAGCGCCGGCGAGTTGTCCCTACGACTGGGCCACGAGGGAGGTTTCTACGCCGTGGGCTCGCGGCTCGGCCGTGACAAGCGCCTCGACGTCGACGTCGTGGTGCTGGCCACGCACGGAGGACCCGGCGAGGACGGCACCCTCCAGGGAGCGCTCGACCTTGCGGGCATCGCCTACAGCGGCCCCGACGCCGCGAGCGCGGCACTCGGGATGGACAAGTGGGCCTTCGCCTCGGTGGTGGCGAACCTCGGTCTGCCCACCCTGCCACGCGCGTTGCTCCAGGGCGACGAGTCGGCACTGCCCTTCGAGGGTCCCTACATTTTGAAGCCTCGCTTTGGTGGCTCGTCGATCGGGATTGACGTCGTGGAGGACCTCGCGACCGCGAAGGCACGGCTCAAGACGAACGCGCACCTGGCGCGCGGCTGCGTCGTCGAACCCTTCCGCGCCGACCTCACGGACGTGCAGATCGCGGTGCGCACCTACCCGAGTGTGGCGCTCTCGGCCATCGAGCGGCCGCTACGTCGCAGCGCCGAGGCGGAGATCTTGAACTACCGCGACAAGTACGTCGGCGGCGACGGCATGGTCTCGGCGCCGCGCGAACTGCCGGCCGTCCTCGCGCCCGGTCAGGCGCAGGTGATCGAGGCGTGCGCGCGAACGTTGGTCACGGGCGCCTCCCTTCGCGGCGTGGCTCGCGTGGACTTTCTCGCGAATGAGCACGAGCTCTACGTGAACGAGGTCAACACCATTCCGGGTTCACTCTCGAAGTATCTGTTCGTCGCGCCGCCGTTGGCCTTCGCCGATCTACTGGAAGATCTGCTTCGAGAGGCCCGTGAGCGCCCAACTCATCGCTACAGCGCCCTCGGCGCCGACGGATTGGTGCTGCGGTCGGCTAGTTCGATCGCCGCCAAACTCGCGTAGACGCGGCACGCGCACCAGCGCTTCGCGCAACGCGTCGCTGTAGGGGTCAATGAGGAGTCCTTGCTGCAGGGCCCAAAAGGCGACGTCGAAGTCGCCCCGACGCAGCGCGTCGTGGTGGACCAAGAGCGCGGCCCATTCGCCGTCGCGCGCGAGTCGCGCCTGGTGCCCCTCGGCGAGAAACCACTCGAAACCCCGCAGGGCGCTGGCGAGTACCTCGCCCTTGACGAGCGCGAGAGCCTCGCGCGCGACGCGCGCGCCTCGGACCGGATCAAGCTGTCGCGCGCGAGAGACGGCCTCACTGAAGTGCTCGACGTCGCTCGTGAGTCCGTGCGTGACGTAAAGCCCCGAGGCGCTCACGGGATGAAGTCGAGGTCCTCGCTCGTCGACGCCGAGTGACCGGCGCACCGCACTGGCCGTGTTGGCGAGCGTGCGCTGGGAGGCGTCGACGTCGGCGTGCACGAGGACTCGGGTGCGCAGTCGCTCACCGGTCACCGGCTCGTGGCGGTGCAGCGCCAGGTACGACGTCATCTCCACGCAACGCCGGCGCAGGGTGGCCACGAACGGCTCGGCGAGGCCGACGATGGTCGGTTCGGCGCGCAACAGCTCGACGCAGATGGAGGGTCCGGACTCGCGCGCGGGCGCGGCGGTGGCACCGGCGACGCCGTCCTCTTCGCGTACGAGGGTGACGCAACTCGCGGCCAGATCGTCGTCCAGTCGCGCGTTCGGTCCCAGGAATACGACGAGGGTGTGATGAAGGTGACGCGTCGCCAGGGCGCGTAAAAGCTCGGTCTCGTCGCGCACGAGACGAATCGCGCCGTGGTGCAGCGCGACGAGTTGTTGTGCAAGCTCATCGCGGTCGAGGCCACGAGGAATGAGCAGTTGGCCTCCTTCACGCGCGAAGTAGAGCCGGTCGTCGACGACCAACACGACAGTTGGCTCAATGACGTCACTCGGCGGTACGTGTTGGAGGGAGATCGCACTCGCGAGCGACCCTTCACGTTGGTGGCCCATCACCGTCGCGAGGCGGGCGAGGTCTTCGGGTCGGGCGTGGCGCAGCAGCGCGATGGACGTGTCCGCGAACGCGTCGTCGGGGTCGTCGTGGCGTAACTGATCGGCTCGGCGCTTCGCGGCGAGCGCCATCGGCAGTGCGCCGGCGGACGCCAAGGTGAGCGGTCGCGTCGGCGCGCGCGTCGGGGCCGCGGCGGAGGTCGCGTTCGCGCGTGCTTCGTAGGGCGCGGGGGACTCGTGCGAGGCCACGAAGAAGGACGCCAACGCGACGAGAAGACCCGCGAGCCAGGCACTCGCGCCGCGTCCCACCTCGCGGCCTTGGCGCAGGCGAATGACATTTCGCCCGACCTGCGCGAGAAAGCCAATCCATAACACGCCGAGTACGACGAGGAGGCCCCGCAAGAGTGAGGCGTCGGGCGCGTGAGCGCTCGCGCGCCACTTCATCGCGACGACGTACGGCACCAACACCACGTAGAGCGTGAGGACGAGGCCGTGCCACACGGTGGCGCGGCGGCTTAGGGTTCGGGCGTGAGTTGCCACGAGCTGGCGGTCGGTGAGCTCAGGAGAAGTTGACAGGTCGCCGCGGCGCCGACGGTGAGCGTGCCGCGGACGAGCACGCCACGCCCGCCACAGTCGAGGGTCGCGAGAAGTGTGCTGGCGCCAACGAGCGCCCACGTTCCGGGACCGTGCAGGGGCACCGCGACGGGCGACGCGCCAGCTACGAGCGTTCCTTCGAGCGCGACGCCGCGATCGCTCGGCGCGGGCGCGCTGGCGAAAGTCGTACCGGTCGCGACGGTCGAGGAGGAGCGTGGCCGCGCGTTCGCGACGGAGGTTGTCTCGCGAGTGGTACTCGTCGCGCGACGGACAATCTTCATTGTCGTCGTCGGTGACGTCGTCGGAGATGTCGTCGTCGGAGGTGACGTGGACCGCGTCACGGGTGTCGCCACTGTCGAACTTGGACGTGCAGTCGTCGCGGTCGACGAGGGGCGAGCGCTCAGCGTGAGAATGAGGACGATGAGGAGGACCGGGCTCGACCAGATAATCCACCTGGTACTGCGCAGCGAGTCGAACAGTTTCGGCATCGCCGTCGTACGGTACTGGGCCTGGGGCGTCGGAGAAATGGTGCACCTGCACTAAATAAGGTGACGGAGGGCGAAGCGTTGCAGTTCTTGCTGGAGGGCCACGGGCGCGCTGTGGTCATCGTCGGCGAGTTCCTTGAGTGACGCGCCTTCAAAGACGCGGGCGTAGGTCAAGCGCGCGAGACGATCGTGGGACGTACCGCGCAGCTGCTCGAGGCGACACTCGAGCGACGTCGACGTTGACGCGGCGAGTGCGGCGTCGACGGCGCCGGCACTGGTCAGCGCGTGACGTTGCTGCTTTTCTTTCAGTAAGTACCGGCGCAGTCGTCCGCGAAGTCCCGACAAAACGTCGGGCGCGGCGTAGGGGCGCGACTGGCCGGCCCAGTCGTGGAGGAGTTCGGCGCAGAGCGTGATCGCGACGGTCAAGGTTTCGCTGGGATCGTCGACGATGCCGTCGCCGAAGCGAAGCTGGCGACAGACGCTCACGATTCCCGGCAGGAGTGTTTGCAAGAGCGCACGATGGATCAGCGGATCACCCGAGTCCTCGAGCAGCGCTTGGACGAGGCGCGCGCGCTCAATGACGCTTCTCGTACCGCGGGCTTCGAGGAGCGCGACGACCTCGACGAGATCGTCGACGTACTCGAGTCCGAGCTCTCGGTGGCGTGACGCGAAGGCGCGCGCGGCTCGACGAGCCTCCACCGTGGCGCCGCTGTGGCGCCATTCCCGGCGCAGACTGTTCAAAAGGTCAGGGGTAGTGGTCATGGGGGCTAGTTGAGACCCGGTAACGCACCGTGACACTCCTCGCGCGGTGACCAGTCGAGCAACATTTCTCACGCCGTGCATCGTGTCGTGGGCGACGCACAGTGCCGCGCACATAGCGGCGACGTAGGCTACGGCCATGGACATCGAAGCCTTCTACGAACAGAACGAAGCCCGTCGCGAGAGTCTCGAATTCGAGTTCGGCAACGAGTGGACTGACGCGTTGGATAACGAGTACGAACTTTCGTGGGTGGAGGCCACCGGTGAGCTCTACTTGATGGTGGAGCCCGAGGCGATCATTAACGAAGACGCCTTCGGCGACTTCGCGGTGGGTGAAGAAGCCATCACTGATTTAACCGTGGTGGTCATTGGTAAGGTCCCGTCTCTGGCCGCGCTAGAGGACCGCCTCGAGGGCTGGGAGCAGGCCATGCTCGACGAGAACTCACTGGCCTGGCTCTACGAGCGCTTTCCTCAAAAGTAATTAGAGGTACGGCGTCGACGAGTTCGCGACCTTACACAGTCTCGTGAGCGACGCCGCGAGATTGACGATGGACACGCGCTGCGCTTCACCAATGGTGGTCATGAGTGGGTTCCAGCTACCGTCAATCGACGTCGCGCGCGCCGCGTAAGGGGTCGCGCGCACCAACTCGGCGATCGCGCGGTTCTCGAGGTTGAGGCGCGTGCTCGCGGTAATCGACGGACTCGCACTCTGGTTCTCCAAATTGAGGGCTCGGTGCACGTACACGCAGGCCTGTTTGGCGTCGGCGACGGCCCCGCCGGTGCCGCACGCCGCGAGCGTCATGCTCGCGGCTACTAGTGCGAAGGTGACGCCGACGATTCGAGTTAGCCGAGCCACGAATCGGCGGCCTGGAGGAGGAAGTCACTCACGTTGCGACCCTTGTCGAAGATGTCGCACAGAGGGTCTTCACCCTTCGCGACTTGGCTCAAGGAGATGGCTCGACGCGCCACGATGGAGATGCGCCGTTCGCTGCTCTCGGTCGGGGAATCGAAGGAGTCCGTCGCGGTGACCTCGAGAGGCATCTCGACGCCACCAATGGGCGCGAGATCGATCGCGAGGCGTAAGAGATCTGGGCTGTGGGGCATCGGTGGCAGGCTCCACGTGAGCACGAGGGGAAAGTGAAACTCGTCGGGTGGGTCGATTTCGTCTGGCAGACCTAACACCGCGTCTTCGAAGGCGAGGAGCGTTCGCGGGTCGACGTCCAATTCAATGTGAAGATCGACTGGCCCGCCGCAGCCGTCCTCGGGATGCAGGTCAACCTCCCAGGCTTGACGAAGGGAGTACGTCTCAACGAAGTGCCGCTCGTCGTGCACGTGGAACCCGTGGGTCACGGCGTGGTCTTTGAGGTCGGCTACGAAGCCGGCGACGTCGATAGCGGCCATTGCAATCAGGATAGCGGTCGCGCCCGATACCGTGGCTACGTGAACCGCGCGTTGATGGACGTCTTGCACACCTGCGCGTTAGAGATCGATGAGGTCGTCCGCGCTGGTACGCACGGGGGCTTCTCGGGACAACGCGAGACCCAGTATCACTTGGATCTGGCGGCCGACGAGGTCGCGCTGCGCGTATTGCTCGGCGCGGGGTACCGCGTGGTGTCCGAAGAGTCCGGCGTGACGGGCGAGGGGTCGTTGACCGTGGTGGTCGATCCCATCGACGGGTCGACCAACTGTGACCACGGCGTGCCGTTTTACGCGACGAGTTTGGGGGTGTTGCGCGACGGCGAATTGATCGCGGGCTTAGTGCGTAATCAGGCGACCGGGACCATTTACGAGGCCGAGGCGGGCGCCGGTGCGACGCGCGACGGTACGCCGATTTCAGTGAGCGGACTGACGGACTTTACGAAGGCTGTCGTGGCCTTTTCGGGACTTCCGTCGCGTCACCTGGGCTGGAGTCAGTATCGGGCCCTCGGGGCGGCGTCACTCGAAATCTGCTTGGTGGCGGACGGTTCACTCGACGCCTACAGCGTGGCCCGCCGATCGACGCTGAATCCGTGGGACTACCTCGGTGGCCTCCTGATACTTCGCGAAGCGGGGGGTGTGGCGAGCGATCTCGAGGACCGTGAACTGGTCACGAGTGCGCCGGAAACGAGACGGCCGGTCTTTGCGGCGACGGACGCGTTGGCGTCATTTCTTCGTGAGGCGGGCACCCTCTAAGCGCCGCATTAGGCTTGACGAGCTTGGGGCGCTTAGCTCAGTTGGTTAGAGCAGCTGATTTACACTCAGCAGGTCGGGGGTTCGAGTCCCTCAGCGCCCACAAAATTTGATCGCGCGAACCTTCGAGGATGGCTACCTTGCAGGCCTGTCGTACAAAGACAAACCCAATGCCTGGGCGGCGACAGCTTGTCGCTGATCAAGAGTCAGAATTACTACGTTGTCATCATTTGAGTCAGCAAAGAGTTGCGCCGAGGCGAGATGCAGAGCATCGAGCGTGCGAATGGAGACCTGAAGAACCAACTGTTGGGCCCTGCTGAACGAATCGGGCGTAATAGGGATGACTCCGATTGGGCCATCATCGGCAGTGTGTTCTCGATACATCGCGAGGCACGTCGCCATTTCGCGTTCGCCTATGCGACCATCGGACTTCGCTCGCACCAGCAGACTTGCGAACTCAACGTCTGCCAACACACTGATGACCACCGGATCAGGTCCATCAAAGATGACATCGCTAATCCAACGCCCGTCGGCCTCATCTCCTAGGTAGGCACTCCCAACGGCGCTGGTATCCGCAAAGATGATCATCCTTCATCACGATCGTCGCTCACGGCATCGCTCGCGAATCCAGCGGACGTGTGGATTTCAGTGCCCGGTCTCTTTCCCCGATGGTGAGACCTACCAGTCAGACTTTTGCGTGACATTAAACGGCCGTTAGAGATCGCCGCCACCTTCCATTCGTGGCGCGGAGTGCTTGGTCCCGCCACCGCAACGCGCAGCAGCCGATTGAGGTAGGAGTTCACGGACTCACCAGTTCGGCTGGCCTGATTCTTTAGTGCGTCAGCCAAGTCATCATCTAACCGGGTGATTATCTGCTTCATTCCTTCATGATAGCAGTTGTCTATTTTTGATAGCAAGTGTTGTCGACTGGTTCTTATGGTGTCCTTCAAGGTCCACAATGTGTGATGTTTCGCGTCATCGTGGAACGTTGAACCCCTGAAGTCTAGTTTTCTTTGGGTTTGGCCATCGTCTGATAGTTCTTCTCGGGATTGATGGTGATCTCCCCTAGGAACTCACCGCTCTGGTCGAGAACTCGAATGTGGTCGTCGACGATGTAGAGACGGACGTGTCGCGCGCGGTGGTGATAGCCAATGCGCACGTGCAGCAGGCGACCTTTGTAGCGAAGGGTGACCTTGCCGTCGTTGTCGACGACGTCCCTGCGGATGCGCTGATGCGGCTGGTTAATAAGTGTGTGGGCGACGGCCTTGTCGCGCGACTCGTAGGCCGCGCGCGGCGTGAGGCCATCGCGTGAACGATGCGGTCGCTCGTCGTTGTAGTAGCGAACGACGCGCTCGAGAACGCACTGGAGCTCTTCGAGCGACGCCGCGGGATTCTTCGCGAGGAACCGTTTGAGCGTCTGGTGCCAGCGCTCGACTTTGCCACACGTCTGGGGGTGGTAGGGCGTTGAGTGCTTGTAGAGGACACCGGCGCTGACGAGGTCACTCTCGAAACCACTGCGACCTTTGCGTTGGGCGGCGTTGAAAATCGCGCCGTTATCGGTCAGCACCGACGCGGGCGTTCCCCAACGTTCGCAGGCCTCTTTGAACGTGGCGCGCACGTCGGCGCCGTTGATGGTGGGGCGCACGTGAATTGCCAGCACCAGGCGGGAGGAATCGTCGATGAAGTTGATGATCTCGACCTCGGTGCCGTCGCGCAGCTGCCAGTGCGTCATGTCGGCCTGCCAGCACTCGTTGGGCAGGTCCGCTTCGAAGCGCACGTAGGAGGCCCGGGGCCGCTTGCGCGGCTCGGGATTAATAAAGCCGCGTCGACGAAGGGCTCGGTAGATGGCGCTCGCGGAGGGAGGGTGCGCGTCGGTCTTGGCGAGGTGCCACCGGATCGTCTGGGCACCCGCGTCGCTGCCGAGATCGGTCAGATGCTTGCGCAGCCGCACGACCTTTTCTTCGACGTCGCTACTCATTTGGCGCGGGTTGGTTTTGGGCGCCCTGGAGAGAGGCTCGAGGGCGAGTTCGCCTCCCTCACGGTAGCGACGGACTAGTTCGTAGACCCAGGACTTCGAAACTCCAAAGGAGCGGGCCACTTCTCTGATCGAACGACCTTCGAGCACGACCGCGTCGACCACCATTTGGCGTAAAACCATAGGAAACACCCTTAAGGAAGTGTCCACTATGACGCGACACAGGGCGTCCTTTTTGAGAAGAACTCAGACACCTCAGCGCCCACAAAATCAGATTGCGCGAACCGCTCGGCGACGGCTGAGATCGATCTCGGTGATTCACGACCGATATGCGTCGGCCTGGTGTCTGATTGCGGTGACCTTGACAGTATGCGTGGCTTCATCGATCAAATACAGCACCCGATAGTCACCGCGGCGCGCTGAGTACGCCGGCGCCAAGGGTGGACCGAGAGGTTTGCCAACACGATGTGGATTCTCACGCAAGGGACCCGAGATGAATTCGTACACAGCGTGGGCGACTTTCTCGGAGAGCGTGTCGGTGAGAGCCTTTGCTGCGGGACGGGCGACCAGGAGGCTATATCGGTCTCTACCTGGTGTCGACACTGCGCCCGGAGCTCTTCATGGCCACAGCGAGCTGATCACTGTCGAGGGCATCACCTTCTGAGAGTGCTTGTACTCCCTCCTGGTGAGCGAGCAGCAGCGCCGAGTCGGACAGTACGGCAATCGTCTCACGCATGGCGTCGTAGTCGTCTGCCCCCATGAGTACGGCGGCTCGATGTCCGTTCTTGGTTATTTCGAAACGTTCGTGCGTTGAACTGGCTTCGTCGACCAATTTGGACAGCTGAGCTCGAGCATCGGCGATGGGTAGTGTTGTCATGTACATAATTATAGCGCGAATCGTGGAAGTCCGACGCTCAAGCGGTTCGTATTGTGTGGCTCAAGGTCCACTGCGTAGGACGAGCGAACCGTTGGTGCTCGGTCTCGTCGACGTTTCGGTATTAATTGGACCAAATGGTGTGGTGTGTTGACCGCGAAGGTCAGATGTTCCGATGGCTAAAGTTCCATCCCGGGATGATCTCGCTCTTTCTTACGTGAGCGTTCGAGTACCTGGCGAAGAATTGGGAGCACGGCGCGGTCCTTTTCACGCCCGGCCGCTTCTTTGGAGCGAATCACGTCGGCGAGGGCGGCAACGAAGATCGTCAGCGAATCGGTCAGTTGCTCCCTAGTGGCGGATCGCCGCAGATCGTCATAGCCCCGCGTGCCATCTGGAAGAAGGGCGATGTCCAAGAATCCGTGTTTCGTTACGTACGTCCAGGTTGTGCCCTGCTCAAATGATCTCTCATCGAGTGGCACTTCCAATGGTTCATCCATATCTGGAATCCGAAGTTTTGCATTGAGTTCCCTCAGTGCAGCCGCAAGCCTCGTGAAGTTCTCACGGGTGCGAGCAGGCGTGACGTCCACGTCGCGTGTCACGTAGGGTGATCCGCGCAGCTCGGCAGCGAGCCCACCTATGACGACGTAGAGCACCCGGTGCCGTTCAAGGACTTCGAGAATCTCGTCCGGACGATACGGGACGATTTCACTCATGAAGTCTCGCGCCTTTCTGTTCACGTCGTTCGTGGAATCGGACGCGTGCCATGAGATCGGCAAATCGTTCTGCTGGCGTCATTCGAAGATGGTGATCAATGATCGTCACATTCGAGTCATCGAACTTGGACATGAAGAACGTGAGATCTAATCCACACGCGCGCACGACTTCGCGCAACGTTTCAAGACTTGGTGATACGTCATCGCGTTCCCAACGAGCTATCACGGACTGCGATTTTCCGAGACGCGCACCCAATTCGGTCTGTGTCAGGCCGGCGCGCAACCGAGCTTCCTTGATCAAATCTCCACTCACCATGAAGTCATTATAGTACAAATCTGCTATATTTTACACTTGCCACCACATTCGATTCCCAACAGTCGTTACTCGGACCTTCTCGGGCCAAAAGTTTCTATCTCGGTGTTACCAGCAACCTGTATCGCGCCCTTGCTAATGGCGTGCCTTGGACGGCGAGGTACTGGTTCTTATTGTGTGACCCAAGGTCCACGGATGAGAAAATCGTGAATCGCAGTGTGCGCCGCGCGGCTTCAGGAAATTCGCACTCTTCATTCGCAAGGGTGGTCCGAGCAGCGCGGCTGCTGCGAGCGGCGTAGCCTAATTTGATAACAAGTGCCATTGTCGCCGACGGGAACGTGCGCAACAGAGTTCAAAATATTTGGGCGTGAGTGACGTAAGGCGGTAACTATGAAGGCAATCCAAACCACGATCGCGGCGTCATTGGCCGACGTGGAACTGCTCGTTCGTGCCGCGCTGAAGGAGCACGGCTTCGGGGTGCTGACCGAGATGGACGTGGCGGCCATTTTTAAGGACAAGCTCGACATTGATCGAAGTCCACTCAAGATCTTGGGCGCGTGCAACCCCGACTTCGCGAATAGCGCGTTGACGATTGACGCCACCGTCAGTCTGTTGTTGCCGTGCAATGTCGTACTCGAGACCGTGGCGAGCGGTACTCACGTCGCCATCGCCGACCCGCGCGAACTTATGTCCGACGCGAAGTTCGCCGAACTCGCCGACGAGGCCGCTCGACAACTCACTGCCGTGATCGCCACGCTCGAGAAGGCGTAACGCTTCCGCCAGGTCAGTCAGACGAAACTGCGCGAAACTTACTTCGCGTGACACGCCAACTTCGCGAGTCGCGACCGTGCGTACGTGGACGTGCGCGCGAGGACCGAGATGACGGCGCCGCAGATGGGGTGACCTTCCCCTTCGGTGGTGGGGCGGTTGCCCACCTTGAGGCGCGTCTCGCGCCGATCAGAAAGGCGCGCACCGCCAATTTCGCTCGGCGAGGAATTTGTTTCGCACTTCATTAGCGAGAGTTCTTTGACGCGCGATACGTGATTGGTGCGGACGTGATGGTCCGACGCCCAGGCTCAGATCGTCGACGCGGGTAGCAAGCGGTCAAGGAGCTTCGACATTGGGCACCAACCCACCGCCGCCATGAGCAGTTGGTTGGCGCCAACCAACGCGGGAATCAGCAAAAACCAACGATTGACGCTGACGGCGAGCGCGGTGCCGGTCACGGTGAACGTACCCGCCAGGAAGAAGAGGACGCGCTGCCTCTTTCCGGCAGTTGTGCGCGCGCACGACGCGGCGTCGGGTGTGGCAATAAGGGGACGGGTTGGGCTCATGCGAATAGTATACCCCAATGGGTATACACGAGTGACCGCGACGTGCGTGAGCGAGTCCCGTGGTGCGTCGTGAGCACCCACTCGTTGTTCGAGGTGTCCCTAAGGGTGGCGGCTCGTCGCGTCTCTCGTGCATGATTGGCGCAAGCGAAAGTAAAGCTTCGTCGCCGGGCGAGGCGACGGGCTGAGTCTCGTCACTACGTTTGAAGGAGGGACGCGATGGACCACGCAACGGGGCGAGTCGACGTGTCGCGGCGTATCGCAGCACCCGCGAGCACCATCTTTGACGTTCTCGTCCGTCCTCAGCGTCACGCGGAATTCGACGGCTCGGAGATGCTCCGAGGTGCTGTCGTTGACACGAGACTTTCTGGCGTTGGCGACACCTTCACGATCAAAATGCATCGTCTTGGTCGTGACTACGAGATGATTAATCGCGTCGTGTTCTTTGCAGTGAATCGATTGATTGCGTGGGAGCCCGCACCGGGCGACCTCGACACGGCCGGTGGCGATCCAGAAAGAATTGGCGTCGCGTCGGGTTACCGGTGGGGATACGAGCTGGCGGCGGATGGTCCCCACGCCACCGTCGTGACGGAGTTCTTTGACTGTGTGCTGCCAGAGAATCAGTGGATTCTGGAGCGTGAAGACGGCACGTGGATCAATGGTCATAACTCGGTACGAGCGTCAATGACGAAAACCCTGGCACTGCTCGAACGGACGTGTCTTGGCGAGTGACTAACGTCGCGCCTCGGGCTATCGTCCGCATGGGGCTTGGCCGAGCAGCGCACGCACGTCCTACGCGTGCCCTGCTTTCACGTCGAAAATCTCCTTTTCGCGACGTCGCGTCGTGGACTAGCCACGAGAAGATTTACCCGTACCCGACAGTCGCGACGCGACGGTTGGGTCGCGTGGACATTTCCAGCGGCGAACGTCCATGCGACGACCGAGTGATTCCTACACTCGAAGGGTGCGCATCGTGTCCTTTCTGCCGTCAGCGACCGAGATCGTCACTGAGTTGGGGCTCGGCGCGGAGTTAAAGGGCGTCACGATTGAGTGCAATTGGCCCGCGGACGTTCGCGAGCATCGAGAGATAGTGGTGGGCACCTTCGTCGATCCGTCGATGTCACCGGGCGAAATCGACGCGACCGTGCGCGCCCGCGTGGCCGCGGGACTTGACCTCTACGAGCTCGACGACGAGGCGCTCGCGCGCTGCGCGCCGGACCTAATCCTGACCCAAGATCTCTGTCGCGTGTGCGCCGTCGCGAGTGGTGACGTCGAGTCGGCCATGTCGCGTCTGAACTGTCACGCTCGAGTCGTCCAACTCGAGCCCAAGACTCTCGACGACGTGCTGACGTCGATCATCGACATCGCGGAGGCTGCGGACGTGCGTGAGCGAGGCGACGCGTACGTCGCGTCGTTGCGCGCGCGATTAGTAAACGTGGCGCAACTTGTCGGTACGCGTCCCCGCCGCAAGGTTTTTGTCCTCGAGTGGATTGATCCACCCTTCGGCGCCGGTCACTGGGTGCCGGACGTCGTGCGCTGCGCGGGTGGCGAGCCCGTGTTGGCGCGCGCGGGGGAGCGTTCAACGACGGTCACGTTTGACGAGATTGCCGCCTCGACGCCCGACGTGGTACTCGTGACTCCTTGCGGTTACGACCTCGAAGGTTGCGCGCGTCAGGCCCACGAGGTACTCCATCAACTTCCGGAGAAGTGTGAGGTGTGGGCCGTCGACGCCGACGCGGTGATGGTCCGACCCGGTCCGCGTTTGGTGGAGGGTGTCGAGGCGATCGCCGAACTCTTGCACGGCGTCGGCGATCCGCGCCGTGACCTCGTGCGACGAGTGCGCTGAGGCGCGTACACCGCTCCACGCGTTCGCTAGGGTGCGTCGATGGACCATCCCACATTTTCCGATTCGATCGTCATCGCGCGATCACCCGAAGAGTTGTACGACATGATCGCGGACGTCACGCGCACCGGTGAGTGGAGTCCCGTGTGCAAGGCCTGCTGGTGGGACGAGGGGGCAACGGCGACGGTGGGGGACTGGTTCACGGGGCGCAACGAAACGCCCGAGCGAACCTGGGAGACTCGCTCGCAAGTCGCGGTCGCGGATCGCGGTCGCGAATTCGCCTTCGTCGTGGGCGGTACGTGGATTCGCTGGGGCTACACCTTCACGCCCCACGAGTCGGGAACACTCGTGACGGAGTCGTGGGACTTTTTACCTGAAGGTTTGGCGAGATTCGACGAACGATTTGGCGACGACGCGGCGGCGCAAATCGCTGATCGCACCGAAGCCGCCCGCACCGGCATTCCCGAGACCCTGGCGCGACTAAAGGCCGTGGCCGAAGCCTCGTGACGAGGGCGTCGAACGCGAAGTCGCCGAAATCGCGAGCGCTTCAAAACCAAACCCCCGCGCCGAGCGTTCGACGCGGGGGTTTGAGTTTGTAAAGCAAGTGCGCTTAGGGCTGCGAAAACCCGAGCATCGCGTTAGGCGCGAGCGAACTCATGAGTCCCGACACGATTGGCGAGCCGAGTCCCGTCGGCAGGTCGTAGCCACTTCCCGCGTTTGAACCCGGACCCGGGAAGGGTAGTTCGTTGTTCCCCAGCGTCACGTCGTGGAAGTCCTGCGCGTAGGTGCTCGGATTCGCCGCGAGGCTGTACAGCGTCGGGTTCAGTGCGCCGAGGTCGCTACCGTGACCCTGGTTGAGGTCCGCGGCGATGGCGGCCCAAGCTGGTGAGGCCTCACTCGTGCCACCGAAGAAGTAGAAGCCACTGCTACCCGCCCCCAAAAATCCGAGGTAAATCAGGGTCGCGGTGTAAACCGACGCGTTAAACGAGACGTCCGAGGTGGCGCGGGCGCTTAAGCCCAGCGCGCTCTGGTAACTCGGAGCCGCGAAAACGGAGCTCGACGCGCCGCCCGTGGCACCGAAGGCACCGTAAGGGCAGCCAAAGGGGCACGTGGCCGGGTCACCGTCGTTCCACGTGGTTTCACCCGCGTAGCTGTAGTCGGTCGAGGTCAGTGAGTTGAGCGACGGGGTGAACAGGTTGGTACCCCCCGTTGAGGTCACGTTAGGGTCTGACGCGGGAAAGAGGGCGTTGGCGTAGTTGTAGCCGTTGCTCGCGCCACTGTCGCCCGATGAGGCGAAGAGACCAATCTTTTCCGCCACGGCTTGGGCAAAGTTCGCGTGAGCTTGTTGGAGCTGCAGGTTGTTGCCCCCTCCCGCGATGGCCGCCTCGGGCGCGCCGAAACTCATCGAAAGTACGTCACCTAAGTGATTGTCAATCGCGTAGCGCGTCGCCACGTTGATGTCGTTGCCGTTGGGTGACGAGGCGACGATCAAGTTAATGCGCGCACCCGGGGCAAGGTCGTGGACCGTTTGCACGTCGAGGCTGGTCTCTTCGGCCCAGCCAGCTTGGAGCGAACCGTGCTTTAAGGAAGGACCAAAGGTGGGCTTACCGTCGGGATAGTAGACGTGTAAATCAGCGCTCGGCAGATTAAAGGCTGCGTCGTAGGTCGCGAGGTCCGACGCCACGGTGGGGCTGCCGAAGGCGTCGACGATCGCCACTTGTTGACCAGTCCCGGCGAGGACGCCGTTGATGGTCCACGGAATCTGGTACGCCTGGTGAAAGGCGGCCGGTCCGTAGCACGCCAGACCGAAGTTGGCGACGCAGTAACCAGGCGTGAGCGCGCTCGCGGCGAGACTCGACGTATCGGGCTTGGCTAAGGGCGTTACTTGATAGACAATGTTGTTCGACGTGCTCGCCGAACCGACGGCCGGTAGGGCCAGCGCCCCGAAGGCAAGCAACGCCGCCGAGGAGAAGGTGAGCGCGCGAAGCGTTCGTCGCGTGAAATGACGTGATGACATGAGTCCCCTTTAAAAAGTTTTTGACTACCGACCCTGACGTTAACGAGGGGGTCTTTAACAAAAACCAGAAAACCAAGAGGTTTTTTAGAAAAGGGGGCGCCCCGCCCCAGGGTGGGCTAGGGCGGGGCGCGAAGGCACGTCTTCAGCTGCTATTTGACGACGAGGGTTCCCGTCATGAATTGGTGGATGAAGCAGATGAAGTGATACGTGCCCGGCTTTTTCGGGGCGTGAAAGCCCTTCGTTTGGTTGTGACCGATGTTGCCCGTCGTGAACAACTTGGGCTTCGATGAGGTCAGCGTGTGGGCGACCGCGTCTTTATTCGTGACTTCGATGAGTTCGCCCGGGTGCGCCTTTACGACCATCGGCATGAACATAAAGTTCGCGATCTTGACGTGGACGACCGCCGGCGCGGTCGACGCCGACGCGGCGCTAAGGCTCGGCACGGTGGCCGCGAAACTCATCATGAGTCCCGCGGCCACCGAGGCGGCCACTCGTGAAACGTGACGCCGAGCCACGGCTAGACCGCCTGGTTCGTGGCGCTGAAGGCCAGGGTCATGCCGCTCGCGGTCTGCGCGCCGGGGTACATTCCGAGCACGTAGTACAGAATCGCGATGTGCTGCATCTCGACGGGCTCGATGCTGGCGGACAGCTCAATGGCGGCCTTACTCATCAACTTTGACGTCTCGACCTGGTAGGTCTCGGCCGCGATGGTCTCGAGGGTCAGCGCCAACTTCGCCAGGCCGGTGATGTCCGTGACCTTCGCGAAATCGCCCTGGACGACGGGGGTCAACGTCGGGTTCGTGACCGTGACTTTGGCCTTACCGTTGGCGCGCAGGACCGCGTTCCACGCCGCGGCGTGTTGGGAGTGCTGCGCGCGCGCCGTCGTGGCGAACGTGGCGACCGCCGGTGGGACGGTGCCCAGCTTGCCGGCCGTGGCCGCGCCGAGTCCCGCCGTGTAGGCGAAGACCGCGAGGTTCTCCAGGCTGGCGGCGACGGCCGCGACGACGAGGTCACCCTTCAGGTTGGCCGGGGGGAAGGCCAACGCGGAGGCGCTCGACGACTTGGTCGGCCGCGTCGCGGCGCCAGCCATGGAGGGAAGTCCCGCGCCGATCAGCGCGGCACCACCGGCGAGGGTCGCGCCCGCGCCCATCAAGAACGTGCGACGACTGCTCGCGTTCTTGGAGGCGCCACTGCGCAGACCTTCGACCATGCGTTCGACGCCCTGCCACATCGCGGGCATGCCCACGTCGTTGTGCAGTTCGTCGAGTTCACGCGTCATCGACGTGAGTTCACGCTCGGTGCCCTGGAAGGTGCCGGGGTTTTGGATGTGGTCGTTCGTGTTCATTACTTCACAGCTCCTTGGCTAGCGGGTGCAGCACTGTTGGTCTTGTAAAACGGGTTGGGGAAGCCGACCTTGCCGGCCACGGCCGGCAACGAGTTGACCGTCGTCGGGCTGAGGGCGATCAACTGCGGGGCGCCGGCACTGAGCAGGGCCTGCACGGCGAGCAGCACGCTGACGTGCTGCGCCTCCACGCCCATGATGCTGGCGAACAGCGCGCGGTTCGACGTCGCGTTCACGAGTGACGTGTTCTTGACGTAGGTCTCCGCGGCGATGTTCTCGAGCTCGAGGGCGAGCCCCACGACGGCGAGCGTCGCGTTCGCGTCGCTCATGCCCTTCAAACTGGCGACGGCCTTGTTCACGACCGGCACGAAGGCGGGGTCTGGCTTGGTCTGGGGCTTGCCCTTCAGACGGCGTACCGCCGCGTTGAAGGCGGCCGCGTGTTCGGCGTGCTGGCCCATGGTGGTCTTCGCGAACGCCGTGACGACACCATTGGCTGACGCGCCACCGATGTAGGGCAGCGTGAGGGCCGCCTTGTACGTCGCGACCGCCAGGTTCTCAATACTCGCGGCCGTCTGGAGGATCTGTACGTCCTTCGAGCTGGTGGCCGCCGCCGACGTGGCGAGCGCGCCCACCAGGGCGAGACCGCCCGCCGCGCCCAACAGGGGCGCGTTACGAAGACTGGTCAACAAGGTGGCCTGGTGCTCTTCGTGGAAGCTTTCGTTCGTCGTGGGATCGTCATTGGACGACTCGTGGTTCAGCTCGACGAGTTCATTGAGGGCCTCGTTGGTCGGACGCAACGCGTCCGCCTGCAGGTCCTGTGACTCTTCGAGCAGCTCCTTGAGTGCTCTGGGATCTGGGTTCATTGCCTGTTCCTCCTTGGGTAGGGTCGTGAGGTATTCGGCGCCGAACGAGCGTCGGATGTCCCAATTTGGAAAAATTCTGAACGGGGAGAAAAAAAGTTGAGAATTCGACATCCGCAGTGAAAGGTCGCCCCGAATAGAGAACGTGGAAGCCCTCCAAGACGTCAGTGACGCCCAGCTGGTCACGCGCATCGCGCGCTACGACGACGTAGCCCTCGCCGAGGTCTATCGCCGTCACGGTGGCGCGGTGTACGGACTGGCTCGACGCGTACTTAACAACAACACCGAGGCCGAGGACGTCACCCAAGAGGTGTTCTTGCGTCTGTGGAATCAACCGGAGCGCTTCGACCCGAACCGTGGCAATCTCCGTAGCTTCTTGTTAACCCAGAGTCACGCGCGTGCGGTCGACGCCGTGCGTTCGCTCGAGGCGCGCAAGAGTCGTGAGGTGCGCGACGCCGCGGCGACCGCACGCGCCGGCTACGACCTTCAGCACGAGTTCACCGATCTCATCATGAGTGAAGAGGTGCAGCGAGCCCTGGGCGAACTGCCCGAGGACGAACGCCGCGCGATTGAACTCGCGTATTTCCAGGGACTGACCTACGTCAAGGTGGCTGAATTACTTGACGAACCAGAAGGAACCATTAAGAGCCGGATCCGCAACGGTATGCGCCGGATGCGTCATCTGCTCTCGGACTACGAAGTACAAGAAGTGGAGTCGTGATGAACCACGAAGATGCCTACGAACTTTTAGAACTCGCCGCTCTCGACGCGATTGACGCCTCCACGGCCGTGGATCTCGAAGAGCACGTCAGCGGCTGTAGTGAGTGTCAGCGCGAACTTGACGCCTATCGTCACGTCGCCGCGACCATTGGCAACGCGGTGGAACCCCTGCCGGAGCGGCTCTGGAGTTCCATCGCCGACCGACTGCACGAACGCCCGGTCGCGACGAATACGGCTATGCCCCTGTTAGGCGGTGAGCGCACTTCTTTAGCGACGCCCCCGATGGCGCCGGTGATTTCGATCACGACCGGTCGACCGTCGTGGACACGTCGTGCCCGGGGCGCGGTTGCCTCGGCCGCGTTTGGCGCCGCCGCGGCCATCATCGCGCTCAGCGTCAGTTTGGCCAACGCCAATAGCCACGTCGCCCACTTGCAGGGGCAGATTTCGAACGGCGGCCAGATCGCGGTCGCCTCGGCTCTCGAAACCCCGGGTCACGTGGTCGTCAATCTGGCGTCGGCGACGCATCGTCCGCTGGCGCAGTTCGTGATGTTGCCGAGTGGCCAGGGCTACCTCGTGACGTCGTCTTTGCCGAAACTCTCGGGTGACAAGACGTACCAACTCTGGGGCATCGTCAAGGGTCAGCCGGTCTCACTGGGCGTCATGGGTCAGCGACCCTCGCAGGTCGCGTTCACCATGGCGGGTCAGGTGAAACCGAGTGAGTTGGCCGTGACGGTCGAGCCCTCGGGTGGATCAACGGCGCCGTCGAGTGGTCCCGTCGCCTACGGCACTGTCTAAGCAGGTGGCTGGTTCCAGCCCGTGGGAACTTGTCGCGGTGGCCCGTCTCGCGGCCCGGCGCACGCAATTATCGCGCTCATGAATATTTCGTTGCGCGAAAAACACTATCTTCGTCACAGTGAGTGAAGGTTCCGGACAGCCAATTCTCGCGCTTGATCGCGTGTCGGTGGACTTTGGTGGTCTGCGCGCGTTGCACGATGTGTCGTTTGGCGTGGCCAACGGTGAGATTGTCGGACTTATCGGGCCGAACGGCGCGGGAAAGACGACTGCCTTCAACGTCGTGTGCGGGTTCGTCAAGCCGACGGCGGGCGTCGTGCGTTATCCCTTGATTAACAAGTCCAATCTGCGTCCGAATCAACTATCGCGCGCGGGCATCGCGCGCACGCTGCAAGGCGTTGGTCTCTTCACGCACTGCACCGTGCTCGAGAACGTAATGGCGGGTGGCCAGACGCGACCCGATGGGGGATTTCTAAACAGTTTTGTCGCGACACCGCGCGGGATTCGCGCGGAGCGCCGCTTGCGTGATGACGCGATGAGCACCTTGGCGCGTTTGGGCGTCGACAACGTGGCGAATCAACTCCCATCTGCTATTCCCTACGGTACGGCGAAAAAGGTTTCCGTTGCTCGAGCATTGATGAGCCAGCCAAGCTTGCTTATGCTCGACGAGCCCGCGTCAGGACTCGACGAATCTGAGTTGAGTGAGTTCGCCGCGATGATTCTCGATCTTCGCTCCAGCATGGGCGTGCTTCTCGTGGAACACAACATGGAATTTGTGATGCCCTTGGTGGAGCGACTTGTCGTACTCAACTTCGGTGAAGTCATCGCCGAAGGAACGCCGACTGAGGTCCGTAACAATGACGCGGTCGTCGCCGCCTACTTAGGCGTGGCGCAGTGATTCGTGTTCAGGGACTAACCGTCGCCTACGGCGCGGTGAAGGCTCTCGTTGACGTCTCCTTTGAAGCGCGCACCAGCGCCATCACTGCGGTGCTGGGTGCGAATGGTGCGGGAAAGACAACCCTATTGCGGACTATTAGTGGACTAAAGACACCCGTGGCGGGCTCTATCACGCACGACGAAACCGAGCTCACCGCAATGAAGACCGAAGATATTGCGAGAATGGGTATCGCGCACGTGCCCGAAGGACGAGGCGTGATCGGCGAGTTTACGGTCGAGGAAAACCTGCGGTTGGGCGCGCTCACGGCGAAACTCAACGCCAAGCAAAGTCTCGAGAACCAGTACGAAC
This sequence comes from Acidobacteriota bacterium, assembly GCA_028873575.1. Classification (GTDB taxonomy): domain Bacteria; phylum Actinomycetota; class Acidimicrobiia; order Acidimicrobiales; family RAAP-2; genus RAAP-2. The sequence goes on from JAGWHY010000002.1 coordinate 20,817, forward strand.
GATTTCCAATCCTCGGTGAACGACGACGTCAACACGCCGACCAGCTCTCCGGAGGCGAACGCCAGATTCTCTCGATGGCGCGTGCGCTTATCGCCAACCCTTCAGTGTTGTTGCTCGACGAGCCGTCACTCGGCCTCGCTCCCCTCATTACTGCTCAGATCATGGCGACCATTAAAGATTTGTGCGCGAGTGACGATTTAACCGTGATTCTGGTGGAGCAAAATGCCTCCTCGGCTCTTCGTATTGCCGACCACGCGGTGGTATTAAACGTTGGTCACGTGGTCGCTAATGATGTCGCCAGCGTGGTTGCCGAAGACGAAAATCTTCGCCAGTACTACCTCGGAATGGTTAGTTGATGGATATCTTTCTCACTTCTCGGATTGCCTCGGACGTTCTTGGCGGCGTGACGAACGGCGTGATCTATGGACTCGTGGCCCTCAGTCTCGTTTTGGTTTGGCGTTCCACGGGTATCTTGAACTTCGCTCAAGGCGCCATGCCCATGATGGCGACGTACGTCGGCATGATTGCGTTCGGACATTTCTTTGGCTACTGGATTTGCGTGGTCATCGCCATTCTCGTGGGATTTCTCATCGGTGCCGGTACTGAACGCGTTTTAGTCCGGCCCCTCTACGGCAAACCTGAAATTAACCCCGTCGTGGTTATGGTGGGTTTTTTGACCGTTCTTGAAGCGGTGGCCGCGGCAATTTGGTCGTCAACGCCACGGAGCTTGACGACACCGTTTTCCCCGATTGACTTTCATCTCGGGGGAAAGCCCTTCGCTCTTTCGGCCTTTTCTCTCTACCAAATAGTCACCGCGATTGTCGTCATGGTCGCGGTGGCCGTGCTTTTTCGCTTCACGAATCTCGGTCTTCAACTGCGAGCGTCAGCTCTGGCACCCGAGGTTTCACGCCTCCTCGGCGTGCGGGTGAATCGCATGTTGACTCTGGGCTGGACGCTGTCAACTGGAGTGGGCACGATTACCGCCATCTTGGTGTCGTCGAACTTTTTTACCGGTTTAACGCCACAGGTCATGGACGGAATCTTTGCTTTTGGATTTATCGCGGCGGCGGTCGGTGGATTGGACAGCCCCGTGGGATCTATCGTCGCGGGAGTCGTCATCGGCATTATTTTGCAGTTTGTCGGTGACTACGTGAATTCCAATGCCATCATCCTCGTGGCGCTCTTCATCTTGATCGTCTCGCTTATGGCTCGGCCCAATGGCGTTTTCAGTGTCGTAAAAGCGAGGCGAGTATGAATCGTGGACTTTCCTCGCGGCGCGTCATTACGACGGTCGCCGCGGTCGCCGCGGTGGCGCTCTCTTTCATCGTGACGCCGAGTTCGCGCGACGGCGTCGCGCTCGCGGTATTGGCGACTTTGACGGTGATCGGTGGTTCAGTGCTTCTCTCGTCGGACCTACGGCGCGCTCATCCCGTGGTGACGAGGGCGGCCACCTCAACGATGGCTGTCTCGGTATCACTCGTGGCAACATTCTTTTTCTCGTCAACGACCAACTTCAACTTGGCCACTGGTGCCGCCATGGCCGTAACTCTGGTCGGCCTCTCGTTTCTTACCGGCGTGTCGGGTCAGGTCTCGCTTGGCAACGGGGCGTTCATGGGGGTCGGCGCGTTCGCGATGGCGATTTGGTCCAATCACCACTCCACGACCCCAATCGTCGTAACCCTTTTGATATCCATCGTTGCTGGCGCGCTGGTGGGTCTGTTACTCGGCCTGCCCGCGACGCGTCTGCGTGGGCCCTATCTCGCCGGTATGACGCTGGCCTTTGCGGTGGCGTTTCCCGCAATTCTGACGTACTTCAACTCTTGGACCGGTGGTGACGGTGGACTGCAACTGCCGAACGCCGCAACCCCTCCGCACTGGTTACGAGCTCTCTACGTGCACGGCACGACGTCACTGACGTCGGGCACGTTGTGGCTGACCGACATCACGCTCGTCGCGACGGGAGTCGCGTTCTTTTTTATGGCGAATCTCTTTACCAGCCGCGTGGGTCGCGCGATGCGCTTGGTCCGCGATAACGAAGTGGCGGCCGAATTAGTGGGCGTCAATCTGAATCGTGCGCGCGTGCTGGCCTTTGTCGTCTCGTCGTCCTACGCGGCCCTGGGCGGGGCACTGTGGACCTTTCTGAACAATTCAGTCACGCCCGCGACTTACTCTTTCGCACTGTCCATCGTGATTCTCTCGGTCATCGTGATCGGTGGCATCGGAACGATTCCCGGCGCGTTGATCGGGGGACTCGTCTACGCCTACTCCACCAACGTCATTAACTGGATAACGAATCAGACCGGACTAAATCCTCAGGGCAATTTTGCCAGTCAACTCAATGGCATAATCTTCGGTGGGCTACTCATCGTCACGATGATGCTGGCGCCGCGGGGCGTGGCGGGCGTGTACTACACGTTCCGTCATCGACGCGCGTCGCCGGGGGGCGACGTTAAGTCACCCTCTGAGGAGACCTACGCTGAGGCCTAGGCGGTACCAGAGCAGTTCCAACTTTCCAGGGGGATAACAAGTGATTCAAAATAAATTAAGTCGTCGGCTAAGTGCCGGTGTCGCGATGATGTTGTGCGCGGGGGTCATGACGTTTGGTGCGTCGGGACTCGCCAGTGCCGCACCAAAGACTCCGGGCGTGACGGCGACACAAATCACTATCGGGGCCACCGTGCCGATTACTGGCATCGCGTCGCCGGGCTACAGCGACGTTTCCAGGGCGGCCAACGCGGTCTTCAACTACGTGAACAAAAAGGGTGGCGTCAACGGTCGAAAGATCAAGTACATCCTGAAAGACGACTGCTACGGCACGCCGGGTTTTGGCTGCACCGGCATACCCAATACGGCTACCCAGACGCGCGCACTGCTCTCAGCCGGCATCTTCGCGACCGTGGGCTCACTGGGCACCCCGACGCAGGACTCGGTGCGTACGTTGTTGAACTCGAACCACGTACCGCAGTTGTACGTGAACTCCGGATCACTTGACTGGAACAACCCGACGAAGTACCCGGGTCTCTTTGGGTGGCAGACCTCGTACAACGAAGAAGGCAAGATCTTCGCGCAGTACATTTCGGCGACCTACCCGACGGCGAACGTCTGCTACCTCGGCCAGGGCGACGACTTTGGTTCAGACGGTCTGGCGGGTCTCGTGGCCGGCGGCGTGACGCCAATGGACGAGCAGCTCTACAGCGTTGGCGCGTTAGTGGTGACGCAAGGCGCGTCCATCGCCCCGTACGTGGCGCGCTTCCAAAGTGACAAGTGCACGGTCGTCGTGCTCGACACCATTCCTGGCGCCACTGACGCGACGCTCGGCGCCGCGTTGAAGTTGGGCTACAGCCCGCACTGGATTATCTCGAGTGTCGGCGCTGACCCAGTTACCGTGGACCAGCCCTTCGCGAGCTTGCCGATTCCCGACCCGGAAATTGGTGCGGTGAGCTTTAGTTACCTGCCCGCCTCGTCGGCGACCAACGCGTGGAACGCGTGGGACCGTAAGGTGCTGTTGGCCGACAAGAAAGATTTCCCGAACTTCACGGCCACCTCACCCATTACGGGCAACATGACCTACGGCATCGGTTTTGCCGTCGCCTTCGTTGAAGCGTTGAAGGCAACGGGCAAGACCGTGACGCGCGCGGGGTTCTTGAAGACCCTGACGCACCTGACCTTGAGCCAGACCCCGGCGCTGACCCCGTTGCGCTACACGCCGACGAACCACCAGGGTCTTAGTGGTGGTTACCTCGTCAAAGTGACGAGTTCCTCGGCGACGGCGGCGCTGAATGGTCAGGTCTACACAACGGACTCGGGTTCCGGTCCCGTGGTGAAGACCAAGGCGGTCGCGCCCTCAATTCCCGCCTGGTTGAAGTAACGAAGTAGTTCTCGACGCGGCGCGTCCGGGGGGCTCAAGCTCCTCGGACGCGCCGTTCGTCGTTTGGCGATTCTTATTTCGACAAGTTGATCGATCGAAGAATCGAGTGCGTGAACGTGTTGGTGCGCGCGTAGACGCGACGACGTACGTAGCGCGTGGCGTAAGCGCCGGGCCCGTGGCTCGCCGCTTGGAGGTTGCCGAGCAACCTCGCGTCTCGGTAGAGCTCACTTCGAAGACTTCGCCGACGCGCCACGACGCCCCTTTCGTCGCCCTCTTCTCTAGCAGGCGCGCCCACGCACGGTCAACGTCGCACTCGAGCCCACGCCGCGACCCCATTAGGGTTGCGGTACGAGACGGGGGAATTGTGGATAATCAACAGATTCTGTTAACGAAGCGACCGACGGGTCTTATTGACGCGTCGACGACCACGTTGGTGAGTACGCCGCGGCCGACCTGTGGCGAGGGTGAGGCGTTGATCAAGGTGGCGATGCTCTCCATTGACCCGACGATCCGCACCTGGATGAACGACGCGCCAGGCTACCTGCCCCCGATCGCGATCGGCGAGGTGGTGCGCGGCAGTGGCACGGGCGTCGTCGTTGAGAGCCGCAGTGAGCGCTACCAAGTGGGCGACGTCGTCTTTGGCATGACCGGCTGGCAAGAGTGGGTCCTCGCGACCAAGGACAACTCGTTTTCGGTGCTGCCGACCGGCATGGGACTCGACCTCGCGACCGTTATGAACGTGTTGGGCGTGACGGGCGTCACCGCCTACTTCGGACTGCTCGAGATCGGTCGCCTCAAGGAGGGGGACGTCGTCGTGGTCTCGGGCGCGGCCGGCGCGACGGGCTCGGTGGTGGGCCAGATCGCGAAGGCTCGGGGCGCGAGCAAAGTGATTGGCGTAGCCGGAGGGCCCGAGAAGTGCGCCGAAGTCGTGGAGTACTACGGATTCGACGCGTGCCTGGACTACCGCGCGGACAATCTGGCCCGACGCCTTCACGAAGTTGCCCCCAAGGGGGTCGACCTCTACTTTGACAACGTCGGCGGTGACGTCCTCGACGCGGTGCTCGGGAGCCTCGCGATGCACGGGCGCGTGGTGCTGTGCGGCGCGATTTCGCAGTACAACGAGACGGGCGAGCGAGGTGGTCTGCGCAATACCTCGATGCTGATCGTGCGCCGCGGGCGCATGGAGGGCTTCATCATCCTCGACTTCGCGTCGCGATTCCTGGAGGCGCAAATCGAACTCGCGACGATGGTGCAGGCGGGTACGCTGCGGCACCGCGAGCACGTGGTCGAGGGGCTCGCCAGTGCTCCCGACGCTTTGAATCTGCTCTTCAGTGGTGGTAATCACGGCAAGACCCTCGTGCGGGTCGATGAGAGCGTGCAACTTGGCTGAGCACGGCACGGCGACGCGCATCGCTCGCGTCACGGTGGTGTTGTTCTTCATCGCGATGGCGTCGGGCTTTGCCCAATTTGGCGCGGTGGCCTCACTCAACGACGTGGCCCACCATTTCGGACATCACACCAACGCGAAGACGCTCCAAAGTGTCGTCGGACTGTCGGGTTCGATTTTGGGCGTCGGTCTCGCCGTCCTGCGCCTGGCCAGTCTCGCGTCACTCCCGCTCGCCGCTCTGGCCGATCGAGCGGGTCGCGTCGTCGTGCTGCGACGAACGCTCTGGATCGGACTGCTGGTCACGGCGTTGGCCTCGCTCAGTCCCTCCTACTGGTTCTTCGTGGCCTGCTTCGCGTTCGCGCGACCGCTGCTTTCGGCCACGTCCACGCTGACCCAGGTCGTGACGGTTGAACTGACCTCCACCTCACGGCGAATTCACCGACTCGTGATCATCGCGGCGGGCGCCGGGTCGGGCGCCGGTCTCTCCGCGGTGCTCCACGGGTTTATCCGAGGATCGAACTCTTTTCGCTGGCTTTTCGCGCTGGCCCTGGTGCCTCTCGTCGTGATGCCGCGACTCACCAAGTCCTTGCCCGAACCGACGCACCGCCGTGATCAGTTGTTCTTGTCGCGGGTGGGGTCGGTCGAGCGCCAGTGGCGGCCGCGTCTCTACGCGGTCGCGGCGATCTCCTTTGGCGTGGGCGTGATTTCGGGTCCGGCCAACGGCTTCGCGTTCGTCTACGGCGAAGGGGTCTTGCGTCTCGCGCCCCACACCGTCGCCACGGTCGTCGCGTTGAGCGCCCTAACGGGACTCGGGGGACTCCTCACGAGCCGCGTGCTCTCGCGACGATTAGGTCGTCGCGCGACCGTGGTGCTCGGCGCAGTCGCGAGCACCCTCACGGCCTGTCTCGCCTACAGCGGTGGTCGTTCATCGTTCATCGTCGGTTACATGACGGGGGTCTTCGCCGCGGGTCTCCTGGCGCCGGCCGCGGCGGCCCTAAGTACCGAGATCTTCCCGCACCGGGTGCGCGCGACGACCGCCGGATGGATCGTGGTGGCCGGCGTGGTGGGGGCCACGAGTGGCCTCTTCTTCTTTGGTTGGGTGGCCGACGCGGTCTCGGCGAGCGCCGTTACGTCCCTACGCGTCCCCGCGCTGGTGACGTTTCTGCCGACGTTGCCACTGCTGTCGCTCGTGCGACGGCTGCCCGAGACCGCTGGTCAGGAAATTGACTAGTTGAGTTCCAGGTCCGCGACGAGAGCTCGATGATCACTGCCGACGTCTCGGGCGAAGCCCTTCGTCACGCGCCAAGGACCTCTCGCGAAGAGGTGGTCGATCTGTGAGTGTGGTCGACGGGCCGGCCAGGTGCGCGCGCGCACGAGGGAGTGCCAGCCCGGGAGTATGACGCGCAGGACGGGTCCCCACGCGTTGAAGTCGCCGCCCAACAGCGTGGGTAACGGTGGCTCGAGGGCGTCGAGGTAGCGCCCGATCACGCGGTACTGATGGCGCGAGCCGTGGCTGAGGTGCGCGCCGTGCACCCCGGCGACCCAAAACGAACCGGCCCCACCGGTCACGCGCGCGAGCACCAGCGCGCGAGTCACGCGTTCACGGCGCAGACGTCCCAAGGGGAAGACGCGCGTCTCTTCGATCGGCAGTCGCGTCACGACGCCTAGTCCCCACTGGCCCGGTTCGAGGTTGGTGGCCGCGGCGCGGGTGCGCTGCTGGGCGCGACTCAGACGTCGGTGTTCTTGGAAGAAGAGTCCTCGCTCCCCGTTGAGGTGCGCCAGGGCCGGTTGCCAGCGCCGGCCGGGAGCCCCCGAAGTGTTGCGTTCGGCGTGGGCGAGGGGCGCGAAGACGCCCTCGTAGCCGCCGCGTTGACGTAGTTCGTCAAAGAGGTCCGGGCCAGAATCGCCGCGCCAGAGCTCGGGCAAGATCAACACGTCCGCGTCGAGATTAATGGCGTGCTCGACGGCGCGGGTGGGTCGGCCCCACCCGTCAACCCCGGCGTGGAGATTCAGGGTCGCCACGCGCACCGAGACAGGCTACCGAGGATGAACGGGCGGTGTGGCAATCTCTACGGGTGGATTCCGTCGACCTGACCTATGGCCCGCGACTTTGGTGGGTCGACGCGTTTATTGGCGAACACGAGCACGGCAATCCGGCCGTGGTCATACTCCTCGAGCGTCCGCTGCCCGACGACGAGCTCCAGCAAATCGCCCACGAGATGGGCGTCTCCGAGACCGCGTTCGTTCGCCGCGTGGGCGACCAGTGGTCGTTGCGGTGGTTTACGCCGACGACCGAAGTCGACCTCTGCGGGCACGCGACCTTGGCGACCATTCACGTGTTGGCACGCGAACTAGCCGTACCGACCAGTGAGTTCTACTTTCAAACCCGCGCGGGGGTCTTGTCGGGTCGCGCGCTGCGCGACGGACTCCTCGGCATGGACCTGCCACGGAGTTACGTGGAACCGGTCGACGCGGCCGTGCTCGGGGGCGCCCTCGGCGAGGTGCGCGAGGTCTTTCAGGCGGGGGCCCAGAGCGTCATCGCGGTCGTCGAGAACTACGAGACACTCTGCGGACTGACGATTAACCCCATTGATCTCTTCTTCGTGCCGGGATCTCTGGTCGTGGCGGTCTGCGAGGGCGGTCCGGGCGTCGACGCCTCCATTCGGGTCTTCGCGCCGCGACTCGGTCTCGGCGAGGATCACGTCACGGGAAGCGCCATGTGCGCACTCGCGCCGTGGTGGATGGAGCGCTCCGGCTCACCCACGCTGTCGGTACGCCAGGCCAGCGCGCGTGGTGGGGTCATGCACGCTCGACTGTTCGAGCGCAACGTCGAGATCGCGGGACTAGCGCGAACCTTTTTCGGGGGCGAACTTCGGGTATGAGCGTGGAACTGCCGGGCGAGCGTACGCGGCTGCGCCGTCTTCCCGAAAAGGCGCGCTACGACGAAGCCACCCTTCACGCCGTTTTGGACGAGGCGCCCTTTGTGCACGTGTGCGCCACCGTCGACGGTCTCGCGAGTGCTCTGGCGACGTTGCACGTCCGCGAGGCGTCTTCGCTCTACCTGCACGGAAGCCAATCAAACGCCCTGCTGCGCGCGGCCCTCGCCCAGGAGCGCGCCGTAGTGACCGCGACGATCTACGACGGACTACGCCTCGCGCGTAGTGGCTTCGAGTCGTCGGTGGCGTATCGTTCGGTGGTCGCGATCGGACCGTGTCGCGAGGTCGACGATCTCGACGAGAAACGTCGCGTACTCGACCTACTCGTCGATCACGCGCTGCCCGGCCGAGCGAGCGAGGTGCGACCCGCCACGGAGCGCGAGTTACGGCTGACGCTGGTGGTGGCACTGGCCATCGTTGAGGCGTCCGTCAAAGTCTCCGAGGGTCCGACGGACGACGACGAGGACGACCTCGCGTTGGAGGTGTGGGGTGGGCTGGTGCCGGCGCGCCTGGTCTACGACGCGCCGGTGGGTGACGGCCGTGGGGCTATGGCCACCGGCGCGGTGCCACTGCCGGCGTCGCTGCGGCGATTGGGCGCGACGCGTGACTGACCTCGGGGCACTTCGCGCGGCGTTGGTCGCGATTGACCCCGTTGACGAGCGTGAACGAGTCTCCCGGGCGGCGACGTTCGAGCGACTGGATTGGGGTGACGACGTCTTCGCCGAGCGCGCGCACGATCACCACGTGACGTCGTCGGCCTTCGTGGTGTCACGTCGCGGCGTCATCTTGCATCGCCACCGTCGATTGGGTATTTGGGTCCAGCCCGGTGGTCACGTCGACCCGGGCGAAACGCCCGAAGCGGCGGCGGCGCGTGAAACGCTCGAAGAGACGGGACTCGTCGCTCGACACCTCGAGCCGTCGGTCCTCTTTCACGTCGACGTCCACCCGGGACCGCGCGGTCACACGCACTACGACCTCCGTTACCTACTGGTGGCCGCGCCCGTCGACCCGAGCCCACCGCCCAACGAGAGTCCCGACGTGTTCTGGTTCGCGCCCGAGGAGGCGCTCACCCGCGCCGAACCCGCGCTCGCGCCCGCGTTAGCGAAGCTCTTCGCCTCGGACCATTTCGCGCGCGTGCGAGACTTTGACGCGTGAGTGATCTCGAGGCGCTACGTGCGTTGATGGAGGCCGATCGATGGATTGAGCGGGTGGTGGGTCAACGTAGTCACCTACCCGAACTCAGTGAATTGGCGTCGGTGGAAGAGGAGCTGCGAGCCATGGCGCAGCAGTTGCGCGCGGGTGACGAGGTCCTCGCGCCCCTTCGCGCGGCGGCCGATGAGGCGGCGCGCGAGTCCGAGCGTTTACGAAGCCGCCAGGACACCTTGCGGGCGAAACTCGACGCCTCTACCGCGAACGCCCGCGAGCTCACCGCACTCCAGCACGAGCTTGATTCGGTCGGCACGATGCTTCGCGCGAGTGAAGATCACGAACTCGATCTCATGAGTGAGCTCGAGCCGCTCGAATCGACGCGGGCGGACTTGACCGCGAACGCGCAACCCCTGGCGGCGCGTCGCGGCGAACTACGCGCGACGATTGACGCACTGCAAGCCACGCTCGACGAGGAGCTGCGCGCGTTGCGTGACGACCGCGAGGTTCGCGCGTCGGCGCTGCGTCGTGAACTGCGCGTTCTCTACGACGCGGCGCTCGCGCGCGCCGGCGGCTCGGGCGCCGCGCAGGTTATCGAGGGGCGCTGTGACGGATGTCGTCTCGCGCTCGCGCCACTCGACCTCGATCACTGGCGTCAGCGGGCCCACGATTTGACCTTCGCGTGTCCCGAGTGTGGGCGCGTACTACTTCCGTGATTATCTTCATTCGCCACGGGCAAACGACGACGAACGCGCAAGGCCTCTTGGTCGGACGCAGTGACCCTGATCTCACCGCGTTCGGCGAGCGCCAGGCCGTGGCTCTGCGTGAAGCGCTCGACGGCGTGCAAGAGGTCTGGACCTCGCCACTGTCGCGAGCTCGACGCACGGCGGCGCTGGCGCTGCCGCACTTGCGCGCGGTCGTGAACGACGCCTTCATTGAGGTTGACTACGGCCACTGGGATGGACGGTCGCTTAAGGAGGTCTCCGGCGAGCAGTGGCGGGCCTTCGAGCACGACCACGACGTCGCCTTCGACGGGGGAGAGTCGCTCGCGGCGGTAGACGCGCGCGTGCATAACGCTCTCGACGCGCTCCTCGCGGACGCCGGGAGCTATCTGCACCGAAGCGACGAGCATCTCGCGATCGTCAGTCACGTGTCACCGATCAAATCGGCGACGACGTGGGCGCTCGGGGTGTCGGGTTCGGTCGCGTGGCGCACGCGACTCGACAACGCCTCGTTGACGACGATTGGGGTTCGATCGGGAACGCCGTCGCTCGTGCGATTCAACGCCGTCGTCCCGGTACGCGACGACGTTCACGAACAACGAAGCCCGTCTGCTTCGTGACGAAACAGACGGGCTCTCGATGTTTGGCCCCCCCAGCCAATAACGAAAAAAATACCCCGACGGCGACCATTAGAGTAAATCGGGAGGCGCGCAATCGAGGGATTGTGAGCAATTTCACATAGGAGTGACGGTGAATCGACGACGTCTGGGACAGGGATTAGAGGTCTCCGAGCAGGGACTGGGCTGCATGGGGATGAGTGAGTTCTACGGCGTTGGCGACGACGCGGAGTCCATCGCGACGATCCACGAAGCCCTCGACGCCGGCGTCAATTTCCTCGACACGGCCGACATGTACGGCCCCTTCGTCAACGAAGAGTTGGTGGGGCGCGCGATTAAGGGCCGTCGCGAGGAGGTCGTCCTCGCCACCAAGTTCGGTAATCAACGCGGCGAGGACGGGTCGTTCATCGGTATCAACGGCTCACCGGAGTACGTCGTCGCGGCCTGTGACGCGTCGCTGCGGCGACTGGGCGTGGAGTACATCGACCTCTACTACCAGCACCGCGTCGACCGTGAAGTCCCGGTGGAGGAGACCTGGGGCGCGATGAAGTCGCTCGTCGAGGCGGGCAAAGTCCGTCACCTCGGGATCTCCGAGGCCTCCGTCGCGACGATTGAGCGCGCTCACGCGGTGCACCCGGTGTGCGCGCTCCAGAGTGAGTACTCGCTGTGGTCGCGCGACCCCGAAGACGGGGTGCTCGACGCCTGTCGCCGGTTGGGCATTGGTTTCGTGGCCTACAGTCCACTCGGTCGAGGATTTTTGACTGGTGAGTCGGCGAATCGTGAAGCCACCACCGAGGGTGACTACCGCAAGAATCACCCGCGCTTTAGTGGCGAGGCGTACGCGCACAACTTGGCGTTGGTGAAGAACCTCGAGGCGTTGGCGGGGGCCAAGGGCGTCAGCGTGGCCCAGTTGGCGCTGGCGTGGGTGCTCTCACGCGGCGAGGACGTGGTGGCCATTCCCGGCACCAAGCGTCGCAAGTGGCTGCGCGAGAACGTCGCCGCGAGCGCGCTGTGCCTCAGTGACCAAGACGTCGCGGACCTGGAGCGGGCCGTGCCACGAAGTGCCGTCGCCGGCGATCGCTACCACGCCGCTGGGATGCGCACCATCAATGGCTAGGCCGGCTGATTGAGCGACACCACGTCGTCGCACCACTCGCGCACGAGCGGGTCGTGGGTGGCGACGACAACGCTCACGCCAAGATCGGCCAGTACGTCCAGGACGAACGTCGTTTCGCGAGTGCCGAGCCCGGCGGTGGGCTCGTCCAAAATCACGACCCTGGGACGCGTCACCAAGGCCCGCACGATCGCGACGCGCGCTAACTCGCCGCGCGAGAGATCGTCGAACCAGGTGTCGGGCGTGGCGCGCAGGCCCAATCGTTCTAGGAGTGCCAGCGCCGCTGACGCGTCGCCACGTCCGAGCGTGGCGACGTCGACGGCGTAGCCGCGCGAGAACCCCGGTTCACTGGGCACGTACGCCAGGTGCGCGCGCAGTTCACCTTCGTCCAGCTCGCACACGTCAACGCCACCGAATCGCACGTAGCCCGATCGTGGCGCGTCGAGTCCGGCGAGGGTGCGCAGCAGCGTCGACTTACCGGTTCCCGACGCTCCCGTGACGGCGACCCGGCGACCCGGAGGCAGAGAGAACGTGAGGTCGGCCACGAGCACGCGGTCGTCTTCCGCGACGGTGAGGGACTCGACGCTGAGAACGACGTCTCCGGACCAGCGCGCGGCGCCTCGGGACCGGCCGTCGTCCAGGGCCTCGAGCCGTTCGGCACCGCCGCTGACCGCCACGAGGGCCTCAAAACCGGCGCGCAGTACGTTGAGTGATTCGAGAATCGTCACGCAGTAGGCCGCCACGACGACGCTCCATAGCGGCGCGGCGCGTGGGTGTTCAATTAACGCCGTGACACTCAGCGCGCCGGCGAGTGCGACGACGAGTCCCGTACCGAGGCGCGTGCGTCTGGCTCGCCCCTCCGCGTGGGCGAGGGGACGTTCCACGCGCGCGAGGCGCGCGCGTGCTTCGTCCTCGCGTCCGAGTAACGAAAGCTCGGGGGTGACGGCACCGAGCTCCAAGAGTTCCGCGCGGTACCTGGCGCGCGCGCGGCGCAACACGCGGTCGCGTCGGAGCGCCTCACGCGTCACCAACCACAGCGCGCCCACGGCGAGCACTTGCACGATCAACAGTTCCAGCGCGACGGGCCACCACGCACCCCGGGGAGCTAGGAGCGCGACGATGACGTCGCCGAGAAGGAGTACGACGGACGTGTCGATCAACGGGATGACGCCGCGCAGCCACAGACTTTGGAGTTCGTCGGTGTCGCGTAGGGAACGTTCGAGAACGTCGCCGAGAGCGAAGTGGCGCCAACGTGCGTAGTCGAGCGCGCCCACGCGTCGCACGAGCCACCGCCGCCAAGTCGTGACGGCGTCGTAGCCGAGGCGATGTCCGCTCATGCGCTCGGCGAAGCGCAGGGGTGAACGGGCGAAGGCGACCAGTTCAATCGCGACCAGGGCGACCGCGACCGCGCGAAGACCGGGCCGGTGCGCGCTCTCGACCAAGAGCCCCACCGCGCCGACCAACAGCGCCACGTTCGCGACGCTGGCCACGGCGCCGTTGAGAAGCGCCTTCACCAGCGCGCGAGGAGATGGTTGGGCTCGTCGGAGCCATCGTCCGAGGGTGGAGGACGCGGTCATGGACTCATCTCCAGGTGAAGCGTCGGGGAGGTCAGCAGCGGTCGGTCCACGCTGGCCTCAATAATCGTGAGCGTCGTTCTTCGTTCGAGCGCGCGTCGCACGGCTTGGCGGCTGGTCTCGTCGAGGAGTCCCGCGACGTCGTCGATCACGAGCGTGGCGACGCCCTGCAGTAACGCGCGCGCGAGAACCACGCGAATTCGTTCACCGTCGCTCAAGCCCCGTCCGTCGGCGAGGAGTACCCGCGAGAGATCGCTGAACCTCTCGCCGTCGAGACCAAGTTCACGAAGTACGCCGTGCACGGCGTCGTCGTCGACAGGCTGACCCAGCGTCAAGTTTTCGCGCAGCGATCCCGACACGAGCCGGCTGTTCGCGCGCACGACGCCCACCCCCGTCGCGGGACGAAGGACGACGCCCGAGAGAGCGTCGCGCCACCCGAGCAACGTCTCGAGCAAGGTGGTTTTGCCGACGCCCGAGGGACCGCTGATCACGACCCGCGCGCCGTGATCAGCGCGCAGCGACACGGGGTGAGGATTGGTCGAGGTGACCAGGTCGCGCGCGTCGAAGATGGTCTGACCCGCGTCGCGCGCGGTCACGGGTGACGTCAGTAGCCGCGCCGCGCGCGACGCGTCGTCGCGGCGATGAAATTCAACGCCGTAGCGGCGAATCGCGCCGAAGAGCTCGGCCGTCGCGAAGACCGCGATGAGGGCGCGTACCAGCGAGATGCGCCCACCCAGGAGGGCGAAGCCGACGACCATCGCGACGAGACCGACGCTGACGCCACTCAAGAACTCGGTAACCAGTGACGATTCGAGCGCGACGCGAATCGCGCCTAAGGCGGCTTGGTGCTCGCGGTCGGAGTACGCGCCAATCTCGCGCGCTCCGTAGTCGAGCGCGCCGAGTCCTCGAAGTTCTGGGGCGTGTCGCAACACCTCGAGCTGGCGCGCCTCGAGTTGATCGCGGCGACGTTGGTACTCCATCGCCAGTGCCTCGCTTCGTCGTCCGGCGCGCTGGTAGAGCGGCACCGCCACCGCTAAGAGTCCGAGTGTTATGGCGGTCGCCAGCCAGCCCGCACTCAGATAGAGGACGACGATGGCGAGTAACGACACGGCGGCGCTGGCGCGTAGACGAGCGAGCTCGTCGGCGCCCGCGACCTGTTCCAGGGCCCACGTGAGGTCACTTTGAGCCTCGCGACCGAGACGGGGAACCTTGAGCACGTCGAGCACCCGGTGGCGTTCGCGAGCGAGCACACGCTCACTACGACGACTACTCCACGCGTCGAGCGCCACGTTTGCCGCGCCACGTCCTACGACGACGAGGACGAGTAGCGTCGCGCCGACGACGAAGCGACGTGAGGCCAAGTCGTTGAGCGCGACCGCGCTGAGGGCGGCGAGACTGAGGCCCGTCGCGCTCGCCACCGCGCCCACAGCGCTGGCTCCCGTAGGTGGCCGCTCACGCGCCCGCGGCGCGTCGTTCAAGTGAACCGCTCCACGTCGTCGCGGTGGGGAAGTGCCTGGGCGTCGCCGTTGAGCCACTCACGAAGGGCGCGCGTCGCGCGACAGTCGTCTTCGTTGTAGTCCAACAGTCGCTGGCGCGAGCGCGCCGCGGCGTCGGCGTCGGCCCCAACGGCCACCTCGTACCAGAGGATGGACGCCTCACCACTGGGGTTTTCGTCCCGCCAGGTAAAGCCGGCGGCGGTGGCGAGAGCCTTGAGTCCGAGGGGACCCTCGGTTTGCACCCGTCGCTTCACGACGTCGTGGACGTCAATCCAGCGCGGGGGTGACGCCGTGCGGAATTCCTCGAGGTCGCGCACGCTGGGCCCGTCGGCCAGTTCCGCGCGCACGGCGCGATTCATCGCGCCGTCTTCGGCGTTCGCCCAAAAGCAGTACGCGGCGAAGGACTTGCCGGCCTCGCTCGTACGGGCTTGGAGTTCCGTCAGCCAACGCCAGAAACGAGCGAAGTTGTGAGCCTCGCGCTCTAACGTCAACGGACCCCAGTCGACGAAGGCGTGGTAGCCCTCGCGCACGCCGGCGACGGGCGTCGCGCACGTCACGACCGCACCCCAGAGGTAGGTCGCGTCTTCGTAACTCTCCATGTCGACGTCAACCTCAACGTCCGCCACGGTGACGGCCATCTCCTCGGGCGTAACCGCGCGTAGCGGCGTGCCTACGAAGTGGGCCCGGGCGCGATACACCAGTTCGTCGAGTCGATCGAAGAAGGGGGCGAGGGTCCGTTCGAGTGACGCGTCGCCCTCGGCGGGGACCGTCGCTCGCCCGCGCGCGACGCGTGCTTTCTCGGGGTCGAGTCGGGCGAGTGCCGCGCGCGTGGCGACGCCGTGGCTCTTAAGCAGGGTCTGCTGCTCTTGGCTCGTAAAGCGTACGAGCGAGACGTCGTCGCGTTCGGACAACGTCGCTTCGCAGTGCGTCGCGAAGGGGCAATCCAAACATTCTCGGTGCCAGTAGGGCTCGGTTGGAAACGGACCGTCGTGGCTTAGCCACTGGGCGTGCGCGTTAATTGCCTCGCGTCGGATCGCGTAGAGCGCGTCGTAGGCCAACAGATTAAAGCGGGTCAAGTGGGGATCGAGCGCCGACCACCACCACAGCTGGCGCTGACGATCGACCAGGCCGACCCGGGCGCGGTCGTCCCCGTGACCGAGAGACTCGAGGACGCGCGTCGCGTGCGCGAGCGCGATGCCCGTACGCGCGACGGTCGCGGTCGCGCGGGGCGTGACGCCACTGACGGAAAATGCGTGACTGGGCCAGGGGGCCGCGAGCGATCCTTGAAGCAGGGTGCGCGTCGTCGCCGTCTCGGTGAACTCGTGATTCTTAATCAGAAGGGGGGCGTAGGTAAAGCGGTCGTCGATTCGCCCGACCCGCACCAGCGCGTGCACGGTCGCGACGCGCCCACCCACTTCGTCGGCGGGGAGGCGCGGCATAAGGATGAGTTCCGCGCCCGTCGCGAGAAGCTCGCGGGTCTCGGCAACGTTCTTGGGTTGGCGAGCCTGCGCGTGCGCACGCGCGAGTTCGCGCGTTACTGCGTTGCGATGCGCGAGCGCAACCTCGCGACGGCGGATAATTTCGGGACGCTCGACCGGTGGCGTCACGTCAAAGGGGGCACCTCGGCTTAAGGTGACGCGATGGACGCACGCGACCAGCTCGTCGCCTCGCAGGTGGGATGTCACGGGAAAAGCCTACGAGGTGACCGGTTTCTCATTTCGCCAGCTCCGCCACAGCGCGGCGTACTCCCCGTTTCGCGCGACGAGTTCGTCGTGCGTCCCGAGTTCCGCCACTTCGCCGTCAATCACGACGCACACGCGGTCGGCGTCGTGCGCGGTGTGTAGCCGGTGCGCGATGGCGATGACGGTGCGCCCCTCGAGCACCGCGCTGAGTGAGCGTTCGAGATGGCGCGCCGCTCGTGGATCGAGCAGCGCCGTCGCCTCGTCGAGCACCAGCGTGTGTGGATTACTGAGTACCAGCCGCGCCAGCGCCAGTTGTTGGGCCTGGGCGGGCGTCAAGGGATGACCGGTGGCGCCGAGCTCGGTGGCGAGTCCCTCGTCGAGAGCGCGAACCCATTCGAGTGCGTCCACGGCGTCGAGGGCGTGCTCGAGTTCGGCGTCGCTCGCGTTCGGACGCGCCAGCGCCAAGTTGTCGCGCACGCTGCCAATGAAGACGTGGTGCTCCTGGGTGACCAGGGCGACGTGCGAGCGTAACTGTCCAAGCGGCATCGACGCGAGATCGACCTCGCCTACGCGCACCGAACCTTCGCGCGGCGCGTCAATACCCGCGAGCAGGCGGCCCAAGGTCGATTTACCCGCGCCCGACGGGCCCACGATGGCGAGGCGCTCGCCGGGGTGTACGGTCAACGTCACGTGGCGCAACACGTCGTGGCCGCGGCGATACGCGTAGGAAACGTCACGCACGGTAATGGTCTCACTCGACGGAGTAGGACCCTCGAGGGGGCGATCGTCGCGCACCGTTGAGACCCCGACCAGGCGCGCCAGTGACGTTTGGCCGACTTGAAGTTCGTCGAGCCACGAGATGATGCGGTCCAACGGATCATTAATTTGCACGACGTAGAGCGTCACCGTCGTCGCCGCGCCGAGACTGAGTTGGTGGTGAATCGCCAGCCACCCACACCAGGCCAACGTCGCCGCGACGGCGAGCGCGAAGGCCGATTCGACGACGGGAAACCACGCGACGCGCATCCGTAACGTGTACTTCTCCGCGTAGAAGGATTCGCGCACGTTGGCGTCGATACGGCGACCCTGCCGGGGCCCCAATCGATGAGCGTCAATGGTGCGCGCACCCTCGGCGGTCTCGGCGACCGTGCCCGACAGCGTGGCGTAACTCATCCGTTCTCGTCGGTAGCCCGGTCCGGCGTAGCGCAAGTAGCGCCGCGTGGAGAAAAAGAGGATGGGGAGCGAGACAACGCCCATGACGGAGGCTTTGGGACTGACCAAGATCATCGCGACGAAGGTCAAGAGGGCTTGGACCATCGCCACCAGCCACTCGGGAAGCGCGAAGCGCACCGTGCGCGCCAGCGCTTCAACGTCGTTGGTGGTTCGACTCAAGAGATCGCCGGTGCCGGCTCGTTCAACGTCCACGAGGGGTAGCGCAAGCACGCTGGCGAGAAAGTTCTCCCGAAGCTCGGCGAAAATGGTCTCGCCGAGCACGTAACTACGTCGACGGGCGAGGAAGGTGACGACCCCGTAGGTCACGCTTGCCGCCAGAAGGACGGCGACGTAGTCGGTGACGCGCGTAGTGGTGAGTTGACGTGCCGTGGCGAAGTTGGTCATTTTGCCAATGACCCAGGCGGGGATGAGCGAGGCAATCGACGCGAACGCGTAGAAGCTGAGCATGACCGCAAAGGACTTCGAGTGACGACGGATACTTCGTCGCGCGTACTCGCGAACCTCGAAATTGGAGGCGACGGGCAGTTGCATCAGCTCTCCTCGCGCAGGACAATCTGGCGGTACGTGGCGCTGCGCGCGACGAGTTCGTCGTGACGGCCGGTATCGGCGACGGTGCCGTTGACGACGAGCACTACCTCGTCAACGGACTCAAGGAGTAGAGGGGACGTGGTGGCGATGAGCGTGGCGCGACCGTCGCGTGACGCGCGCAGGCGACGCGCAATTCGAGCCTCGGTGTGGGTGTCCACGGCTGAGGTTGGCTCGATGAGGATGAGGACTTGTGCGTCACTTAACAGCGCGCGCGCCAAACTCAAGCGCTGGCGTTGACCACCGGAGAAACTACGCCCCCGCTCTTCGACGTAGCTGTCGAGGCCCTCGTCGAGGGCGTCGAGCACGTCGAGGGCGCTCGCCGACGCGAGGGCCTCCATGATCTGGTCGTCGCTCAGGTCACCATGGGGGGCGAGCTCGTCGCGCAAGTCACCGGAAAACAGACGGGGTTCGACCTCGCTCACGATCACGTGGCGACGGGCCTCGTTCAGTGCGTAGCGACTAAGCGCGACGCCGTTGACGGTGGTGGCGTCACCCTCGGCGACGTAACGACCTAGACGATCCGCAATTTCCGAAGCCTCGGCTGGCGTTTCGGTGACCAGCGCGGCGAAGACGCCGTCGCGGACGACGACGCCGCTCACGCCGTCACGAAGCTCGACCGGCCCCTCGGGCCAGGGGAGTGGGTCGGCCGGATCACTTACGAGAGGGGCGACGCCTAAGACGCGCAGAACTCGACCCGCCCCGACGTACGCGCGCGTCGTCGAGATGACGTACTCGACCGCGGTGCGAAGGGGCGTGGTGAGGAACGTGGCGTATCCGAAGAAGGCCACTAACTGACCGGGTTGCAAGACACCGCGCTGGACGTCTTCGGCGCCGAGGAACGTCACGATGGCCGTCAAGATCGCCGGCAGGAATACCTGACCGGATTCGAGTCCGGCCTGGGGTCCGGCGATGCGGACGCCCGCGCGGCGAACCAACTGACTCTGACGCTGGTAGTTGCCCAAGAAGACTTCTTCACCACCGACCCCGCGTAAGACGCGAAGCCCCGCCACCGTGTCGGCACCGAGGGCGGCTAAACGTCCCGCCGCGTCACGTTGGGCCGCCTGAGCGCGGTGGAGGGGTCGCATGAGCGGCGTCGTGAGCGTCGCGAGGATTGGTACGCCGAGCAGGACGACGAGGCCTAATTGGAGTGACGTCGACATCAAGATGATCGACACCACCAGCCACGAGGCAATCGAGCCGGCGAAGCGCGCCAAGACGTCAAAGGCGCCGCCAATGCGCATGGCGTCGGCGGACACCGTATTCACGACGTCACCCGACGTGACCTCTTCGGCGAGCGCTGAACCGAAGCCGGACACGTGTTGGCCGATGACTTGGATCGTGCGAAAGGCCGCGTTCAGCCAGTTCGTGACGGCGAATTGATGGCGCAAAGCGCCGCAGAGCGCTTGGAAGAGTCCGAGCGCCATTACGACCCCGACCCACGCGAACAGCGCCCCCGTGTCGTGATGGGTCACGCCGTGGTCGATCGCGGCACCTACCGCGGCCCACAGAAGCGCTTGACTGACCATCCAGCCCACGCCACACAGGGCGTTCAAGATCAACAGAGTCCGCTGGTGACGCGCGAGCCAAAGCAGATAGCGCGCGGGTGAACGCGTGTCGGGCGCGCCGGGATCGGCCACTGGGAGTTCGGTAAAAAGTGCTGGCATTCTTTCGTCTCTTCGTTGAGGCGGATGGCGAGTCGACCTGTAAGCGGGGTTCTGTCCCCTCGCCGCGAGGGCGAGGTGGGCGGTCATCCATCTATGCGATCTACCTCGAGAGTGCTTCTGACGAAGCTCGCGGGCCACGCTCTCGTGTTTGATCTTGCTCCGGGTGGGGTTTACCAAGCCGCTCTAGTCACCTAGCGCGCTGGTGCGCTCTTACCGCACCGTTTCACCCTTACCTGTTCTCAGTTGCCTGAGTCATCGGCGGTCTGTTCTCTGTGGCACTGTCCTGCACGTCACCGCGACTCACGTTTCGCGAGCACCCTGCCCTCTGGAGCCCCGACTTTCCTCACCACGCGTTACCGCGCGGCGCGACCACCCAGCCGACTCACCATCCAACTCCAGTCTGACACAGCGCTCTTTCACGCGACAATCACAATTGTGTGACAACTCGGCGGTAGCCTCGCGGGGTGTCCGAAACTGAGTCCGCCGCGCGCGTCGTGCTCAACGTCGGCGAGTTCTACGAACTCGTCACGGGTCACCTCGAGGCGGCCTTCGGGCGACGCCGTCCACAGTGGGTCCGCGGTGAGGTCGCCAAGGTCTACGAAAAGACCCACCTTTACCTCGACCTCGTCGATGCCGGCAGCGCGTCGGACACCCGACGTCCCGTCTTGAACGCGCACTGCTGGGCGACGGCGTGGGGTCCACTGAAGCGTCGCCTCGCGAGCGAGGGGGTCACGTTGACCCCAGGGACGGTGGTCGGGCTACTCGGGTACGTCGACGTCTACGCGCCCCAAGGAAAAATCGGTTTCACGGTGACCGAGATTGACGTCGAAGGTCTCCTCGGCGACCTCGCGCGTCGCCGCCTAGAACTCATCGCGCGCCTCGAACGCGAGGGGCTGCTCGAGCGCAATAAGAATCGACCGGCCCCCGTAGTGCCCCTACGCGTTGGCCTGGTGGCCAGTCCCGGCACCGAGGGATTCAACGACTTCGTGGGACAGTTGACGCGATCGGGCTTCTCCTTCGACGTCGCGGTCGTGACGACCTTGGTGCAAGGCGACGGCGCACCCGAGCAGATCGTTCGCGCACTCGAGCGTCTCGATGAGGCCGATCGTGACGTGATCTGCGTGGTGCGCGGCGGGGGTTCCAAGGGTGACCTCGCCTGTTTCGACGACGAGCGCGTGGCGCGGGCGATCGCGCAGTGCGCGACGCCCGTCTTTACCGGGATTGGTCACACGGGTGACGAGTCGGTGGCGGACCTGGTGGCCTTCGCGCGCGCGATCACCCCGACCAAGCTCGGCGAGGAGATTGTCGCGATGGTCGCCCAGTGGCACGCGCGTCACGTGCGCCAATCGGCCCAGACCTTGGCGCGTTTCGCGAACGATCTTCTCGAGGAGTCCCACGAGTACCTCCGCGAGCGTCGACGCACCGTCGTGTTCGCGCTGCGGGACCGCCTGCGCGCCGAGACCCGGCACCTCGCGACGCAGCGCCAGCGCCTGCTGCGTGACGCACGACAGTTGCTCGAGGTGAACGCGACGTGGCTGACGTCCGCCCGTCAACTTTTAAGCGCCTACGATCCCCAACGTCGTTTGGCGCAGGGGTGGTCGATGGTGACCACGGCGTCGGGGACACTCGTACGCTCGAGCGATGACGTGGTCGAAGGAACGAACCTCGTGATACGCGTCAGTGACGGTCTCGTCACGGGTGTCGTGACCGGAAAGGAAGCATTATGACCAATCGTGGGTGGAACGAATCGGCCGACGAACTGAACGCGATTATCGCCTCGTTCGACGAGGGCGAGGTCAGCGTCGACGAACTCTTCGCCAAACTCGAACGCGCGACGACCATCATCGAAGACCTCGAACAGCGTCTGGCGGGGACGACGGCCAAGATTGAAGAGCTCGCGCCGCGCCTCGCCAAACTGACGGACGACGAATGAGCTCGCCGTATCTCCGTCAGTTTCTCGCCGGGCGTGACTTCGCGCTCGACGACTCGGTGGCCGTGGGAATGCGCAACTTCGCCTACGCCGTCGGCGACCGTGAGGCGGGCGTCGCCGTGCTGGTGGACCCCGCCTACCGGCCCGTGGAGCTCGCCGAACTCGTGGAGGCCGACGGGCTACGCGTCGTGGGCGCCCTGGCCACCCACTACCACCCCGACCACGTCGGGGGGTCACTCGGCGGACGTACGGACGTGGCCGGCATCGCGGAACTGCTCGCGTGGCGCGACGTCCCGATTCACGCGCAGCACGACGAATTGACGTGGATCACGCGCCGCACGGACGTGGGCGCGGAGCACCTCGTGGGACACGACGACGGCGACGTGCTGCGCGTCGGTGACGTGGCGGTGACGTTGGTGCACACGCCGGGTCACACGCCCGGCAGCCAGTGTCTCTTGGTCGAGGGCTCGCTCATCAGTGGCGACACGCTCTTTATCGACGGCTGTGGCCGTACGGACTTGCCCGGCGGTGATCCCGAGGCGATGTACGACACTTTGACGCGCCGTTTGGCGAACGTGCCCGGCGACACGGTGCTGCTCCCTGGTCATCTCTACTCGCCGGAAAGCTCCGCACCGATGACCGAGGTGCGAGGGCGCAATTTTGTTCTGGCGCCCCAGTCACGTGAACAGTGGCTCGCGATGTTTGGCTCGTGAGCCTTTTAAATCCCCAGTCCTCGGTCGTCATTGTGGGGGCCGGTCTCGCGGGTTGGCGCCTCGCGGAAGGTCTACGCCAAGAAGGTTTCAATGGTCGCGTCACGCTGGTGGGTGACGAGCCTTACCAGCCCTACGACCGACCGCCACTGTCCAAGCAGGTTCTGGTCGGCAAGTGGGACCTCGATCGCGCGACGTTGGTGCGCGAAGACTCGACCGTCTCGGGGAGTGTCGAGTGGCGCCTCGGCCGTCGGGCGGTGGCGCTCGACGTTGAGCAAAAGGTGGTCACGCTCGACGACGAGTCTCGCCTCGACGCGACGCACGTGGCCATCGCGACGGGCGCGCGCGCGCGACGTTTGACGTTGAGCGCGGGCGATCTCGTGCACACGATTCGCGCCCGCGACGACCTGGCGAAGTTGCTCGCGGATCTCGAAAGCGCCGACGTCACCCGTCCGTGGGTCGTCATCGGCGCGGGTTTCCTGGGTGCCGAGGTGGCGACCGCTCTGCGCACACGCGACGTCGCAGTCATCGCCCTCGAGGTGGCGAACGCGCCACTCGAGGGCGTCGTGGGGGTGCCCGCGGCGCAGTGGTTGCGTCGACTGCCCGACGACTTTGGCGTCGACCTACGAACGAACCAACAAGTTCGTGACGTGCGAGGTTCCGCGGGAAGGTTCGTCGTTGAACTCGACGACGGCGAGAATATCGAGGCGGCGGGCGTTGTGGCCTGCGTCGGCTCCACCCTCGAACTGGGGTGGCTGGAGAGTTCGGGGCTGCGCGTGGACGGTGGCGTCGTGGTGGACGAGCATCTGCAGGCGGCGACTGACGTCGCGGCCCTCGGTGACGTCGCGCGTTTCGCGTGGCCCGGTCCCGTGGGCGAGGAACTGATTCGCGTCGAACACTGGGAGGTGGCGAACTTTCACGCCGCGCAACTCGCGAGGTTTTGGACTCGAGGCGTGGGACCGGAGCGGAACTTGGTGCCCTACTTCTGGTCCGATCAGTACGGCAAGAAGATCCAGATGCTCGGTCACCCCCGACCCGACGACGAGGTCACGCTGGTTCACGGCGACCTTGCGTCGGCGAAGTGGCTCGCGTTGTACACGCGCCACGACGTCGTCACTGGACTGCTCGCGTTGTCGTCGCCGCGAGCGTTGATGACCTCAAAGGTGTTGCTCGACCAAGTCACCTCACGCGACGACGCCTTCGCCCTCGCGCCGTGGAACGCTTAAAACGAAATTGCGCTGAGCTCCGGGATGGTCGCCGCGGCGCGCTCGACGACGCGAGCCCACTGCGCACGCTGCGCGTGGCGCTCGTCGTCACCGATGGTCGCTTCGGCCACGTAGCGCGGTCGCCACAGCGCCTCCACGTCGGCGCCGTCGAGGGCGCCCGCTCCCACCAGGGCCATGAGCCCGGCCCCGCGCGTCGTGGCTTCGCGTTCCGCGCTCACCGCGACGGGTCGACCCAGTAGATCGGCGAGTCGCTGCACGAAATACGGGTTGGCGGTCATCCCGCCGTCGACGCGCAACTCGGCGAGCGGTGCCGGGAGGTGGGTCTCGGCGGCCTCGACGAGGTCAACCCCGCGCTGGGCGACCCCGTCGAGGACCGCGCGCACGAGGTGAGCCCGGGAACTGCCGCGCGTGAGACCGAAGAAGGCGCCTCGGGCGCCGAAGTCCCACTGCGGCGTGCCCAGACCGTTAAAGGCCGGTACGAAGAAAACACCGTCGGCGCTCGGGACGCTGGTGGCGAGTGCGCTGGTGTCGTTGACGTCGTCGAGTATCTGGAGTTCGTCACGCAGCCACTGCACGCAGGACCCGGCGCTGAAGTCAATCGCTTCGACGCCCCACGTCACGACGCCGTCACGGCTCCGCATCACGGTCGGAAAACAGCCCGAGTCGAAACGCGTCATCGTCGCGGGCGACGCCTCGCCCGAGACCATGTCGAGCATGGCGCCCGTGCCGAAGGTGATTTTGGCGCCGGCGTTGACGAGTGACTGTCCAAAGAGGGAGGCGGGCTGGTCGCCGACGAGCCCCACGATGGGCGGCGCGCCGTCGAGCGCGACGGCACGCCCGCACGTTCCCATGGTGTCCACCAGGGTGGCCAACATGGTTGAGGGTAGATCGAGGCGCTCGGCGAGTGCGAGGTCCCACGACGCGAGGTCTCGATGCACGAGGCCGGTGACACTGGCGTTCGATCGATCGGTGACGAACGACTCGCCGCGACTCAGGTGCCAGGCGATCCAGGTTTCAATCGTGGCCACGCGCAGGTGCTCGGGCGCGACGCCGCTCTGCTTCACTAGCCACGCTGCCTTCGTGGCCGTCTGGTTCGGCGCCAACCGGATCCCCTCACCCTGCAAGATCAGGCAGTCAAAGACAGTGCGCAGATCCTGCCAGCCGAGGGCCGGACCCACGGGTTGACCGGAGCGGTGATCAAAGACGATGGTGGTGGCGCGTTGGTTGGTGATCGCGACGACGTCCGCGCGACCGCCGTCGCGCAGCGTCGCGTGGGCTAGCTCGAGCGCGACCGAGGCGATTTCGGCCGCGTCGAGCTCGACCTCACCCGGTGAAGGTGAGCGAAGGGTCAGCGGTCGTTGCGTGACGTGGCTCACGTTGCCGTCGTCACTCACCAGGGCGGCGCGCACTGACGACGTGCCGACGTCAATGGTCAGGGCCCTCACCAGGGTTCGCCGCCCACGCCGAGCACGCCCGGGTTCAAAAGGTTCAGGGGATCGAGCATGTGCTTTAAGGCTACGAGCAGTGGGAAGGCTGAACCAAGCGCCTCGCGCATGAAGCGGGCACGGTTACGCCCCACGCCGTGATGGTGACTGAGCGCCGCGCCCCTCTCCAGGACGACGCGCGACGCCGTGTCCCACGCGCCGCGATAGAAGGCCTCGGGATTCGTCTCGGGTCGCCCGGCGAACGTGAAATACAAACAGGCTCCGTCGAGGTAGGCGTGGGACTGGTGCACCGACGCGACGAGCATCTCGGGTAGGGCGCGCAGCGACGCTAAGACCGCGTCGCTGAGTGCGGCCAGCGTCGACCAGGGACCGGCGACTTCGATGGTGTCGACCACGAGGCCGCCCTGCCACAGTGGCGCGAGTGCGCCGACGTCGTTGCGGTGCGCGAGCCAGCGCGCGACTAACGCCGCGTCGAGGGGCGAGGCGGCGTGACACTCAGCCTCAACGATCGCCATCGTGGCGTCGACCAGCAGTGGTTCGCCCTCGTCGAGCACGATCACGACGCAACGCTCGTCGTCGAAGCTCCGACGCGACTCGACGGCGTCGTACAGGCGAAGAACGGCTGGGTGGGCGTCACGCTGGAGGATACGTCGACACGCCTCGAGGCCTTGGGCGAAATCGTCGAAGGCGTACGCCGCGCGCTGTTCGTAGGCGGGTCGGCGTCGGGCGAGCAACGTCGCCTCGGTGATGACGCCGAGCGTGCCTTCACTACCGACGAAGAGTTGGACGAGATCGGGTCCGGTGGCGTAGCGCGGTCCGTGGTCGCCAAGTTCGACGTCGGATCCGTCGGCGAGGATGACCCGAAGTCCGCGCACGATGTCCTCAATCTTGCCGTACCGATTGGAGTACTGACCCGCGCCGCGACAGGCGAGCCATCCTCCCACGGTCGCGAGGTCGAACGACTGGGGAAGGTGGCCGACGGTTAAGCCGTGCGACGACAGCACGGCCTCGAGTTCGGGTCCGCGGCAACCGGCCTCCACGCGAACGGTTCCGGTGACGTCATCAATTGCGAGAACGTGGTTCATCGCGGTCAAATCCAGCGCGAGGCCGCCGTCGGCGGGCGTGGCCCCACCGACGACGCTCGAGCGCCCGCCTTGGACGGTCACGCTTCGCCCCAGACGTCGAGCGAGGGCCAGCGTGGTGGCGACGTCGTCGCTCGAGCGCGCGCGCACGACCGCGCCGGGCCACGCGCGCACCTCGCCGCGCTCGGTCAGGGGAATGGCGAGCGGCCACCAGTCGCGTCCGTGCTCGGCGCGCTCGTGAGCGTCGACACTGAAGTTCAAACCGAGCTCGCCGAGTGCCGTCGAGAGTTCGACGTCGCTCGGCGGGGCGACCACGTCACGTGGAAAGTTATTGGGCATCGAGCTCGTCACGAGCCTCACTCTCATTCATCTGGACTTCGAAGACGCACTCCACGAGGTCGACGCGTACTTGGCAAAAACCGGCGTTCAGGAGTGTTTTTCGCGAGGCCGCGTTCTCGGGCGTCGTGACGGCGAAAACGACGCGCACGCCCAGTTCGCCCGCGAGCCCTACGAGGGCGGTCGCCGCTTCGCTGGCGAAACCGTGACCTCGCGCTTCGGGGGCGATTCCGAACCCGATTTCCACGCGGCCGTCGTCGGGCGCACTGTGAAAACCAATGCCGCCGATGACGACGCCGTCAACGAGACGCGAGATGAGGTAGACCCCGAACGGCCGCTGATCGCCGTAACGCAACGTCCGCTCGAGGAGGCTCGCCAGCGCGTGCACGTCACCATCGGAGGGAAAGCCCTCGGACCAGTGGTCCGTCGGTTCCGGCGCGTTCGCGAGGACGCGCCGTATTTCAGTCTCGTCCGGTGGGTGCAGGGCGAGGCGAGAAGTTCGCAGGTCAGTCGTGGTCCACCTCGAGACCGGCCGCCGCGAACTCGTGGCGCACCAAGGATTGATAGTTCGTGACTTGCCGCGCGACGTCGTCATCACTCCATTGGGCGAAGGGCGCGACCAGACGGGCAATCCTCGTCGCGGCGCCCAGCGTGGCGCGCGCGTCGTGCAAGTGCGCTCGCGTGCGACGCGTAACCAAGTCCACGAGTGAGGTGGCCATCTCGTGGGTGACGGCGTACACGAACTCGGCGCCTACGTAGGTCTGCCCCTCAATCACGGTCTCGCCGAGTGACGGGTCTTTCGTGACGAGCGCCACGAGATGTTGAGCGTCGTCGCCGAAGCGGTGATAGAGGCGTGATTCGAGCTCCGAGGTCGGGCGCCACGTCGACACGCCGTGCAGTGGCAGTCTCTTCGTGCGCACTTTGGGCAGCGACGCCACGTAGGGCGCGAGCGCGTCGACGGCGTCCTCGGCCATCTGGCGATAGGTCGTCCACTTGCCGCCGGTTACGTGAATGACCGCGTCACCGGTGTCGGTGACACGGTGGCGGCGAGAAAGATCGGCGGTGCGTTCGCGTAACGCCTCGCCCGCGCGCGGCGTGAGTAGCGGCCGTAACCCCGCCCACACCCCGGTGACGTCGCGTTCGCTCAGTCGCGAAGAGGTCGCGGCGTTGACCGCACGAAGGAGGTACGCCAGATCGTCGGGCGTGCACTGGGGATCGTCGAGGGGTCCGTCGTAGGCCGTGTCGGTGGTGCCAATAAACGTGTACGGCGCCTCGTCGAAGGGTACGACGAAGATACTTCGTCGATCGCCGGGCACGCTCAGTACTGCCGCCACGTCCGCGGGGAGTCGGTGGCGAGGGACGCTCACGTGGACGCCTTTGGCGGGGGTGATTTGGTGGGTGTCGCGCTTTTCGGTGAGCGCGAAGATTTCGTCGGCCCACACGCCAGTCGCGTTGACGACGGTGGTCGTGGCGACCGCAATCTCCTCACCGCTGAGTTCGTCGCGAACCGTCACGGAGGTCACCCGTCCCGAGGTGTCCTTGGTGACGCGCAGGGCCCGGGCGTAGTTCAGCGCGAGCGCGCCGTGGTCGACGGCGCTCTTGGCGAGGGTGAGCGCCACGCGCGCGTCGTCGCCACGCGCGTCGTAGTAGAGGAAGCCGGCGGCCAAGTTGTCGGCGTTGAGCGTGGGGAGGTGTTCGAGTGCTTCGGCTTTGGAGATACGCCGGTAGCGATGACCGATGCGCCACCCACCGGTCAGGTCGTAGAGCCGTAGGGCGGAGGCGTAGCCCTTGACGAGTGTTTTGGAGAGCACAAGGTTGGAGGAGAAGAGCGGGATTAAGAAGGGCAGTGGCGTGACCAGGTAGGGGGCGTTTTCGAGGAGTCGTTGGCGCTCGCGGAGATTCTCGTAGACGAGGCGAAACTCACGTTGTTGCAGGTAGCGAAGTCCGCCGTGGACCATTTTCGACGACTTCGAGCTCGTACCGGACGCGAAGTCGTTCGCGTCGATGAGGACCACGGAGAGTCCGCGCGAGGCGGCGTCGAGCGCCACGCCGGCGCCCGTCATCCCGGCGCCGATCACCACGACGTCGACTCGTCGCCCGGTGAGGGCGCGCCACGCGACGTCACGGACGAAGGAAGTCATGGCGCTATGTTGACACAGGCGCCCAAGTAACTTGCTGGGTATGAACTTTGCCCTGCCCGACGAACTGCAATCGCTCCAAGAATCGGTGCGCCGCCTCGCGCAAGAGAAGATTAAGCCGCGCGCCCGCGAGATTGATCTCTCCGGGGAGTACCCCGAGGACATCTTTCAAGAGTTTCGTCGCGCCGATCTTTTGGGTCTGTGTATTCCCGAAGAGTACGGCGGCTCGGGCGCGGGCATCCTTGGTCTGACGATCGCCATTGAAGAGGTGACGAAGTACTCCAACGTGCTCGGTTTGATGTTGCTGCTGACGCGTCTGCCGACCGGCCCCGTCATGATCGCCGGTACCGAGGCCCAGAAGTTGGAGTACCTCCCGGGAATCGCCGACGGAACCTCTCGCGCGGCGTTCTGCCTCTCTGAGCCAGGCGCCGGTTCCGACGTCGCGGGTATGTCCACGCACGTCGTGCCCGATCCCGAGGTGCCGGGCGGATATCTCCTCACCGGGACCAAGTGTTGGATTTCGGGTGGCATGCAGGCCGACTGGTTCGTCGTCTTCGCGAAGTCGGGCGACCCCAAGGCGCGCCACCACAACGACATTGGAGGCTACCTCGTGCGCGCCGACGCGCCGGGTCTCACGCGGCCGCGGGTAGACCGCAAGATGGGCGTGAAGGGCATCGACACGGCCGAGATTGTCTTTGACGCGGTGAAGATCGCGCCCGGTGACGTCATTGGCGGTGGCTTCGGCCTCGCCATGCAGTCGCTCAATGCCATGCGCCCCATCGTGGCGGCGCGGGGCATTGGTCTCGCGGAAGGGGCGCTCATGTACGCCACCGAGTACGTCAAGAATCGACCGGCCTTCGGCAAGACCATCGC
This sequence comes from Acidobacteriota bacterium, assembly GCA_028873575.1. GTDB lineage: Bacteria > Actinomycetota > Acidimicrobiia > Acidimicrobiales > RAAP-2 > RAAP-2. Next base: position 50,584 of record JAGWHY010000002.1, read on the forward strand.
CGAGTTCCAGGGCATTCAGTGGGAGATCGCTAAGTGCGCGACCGAAATTGAGGCGGCGCGACTTTTGACCTACCGCGCGGCCTGGTTGGCCGATCAAGGCCGATTCACGAAGGAGTACGTGCCGCAGCTTTCGATGTGCAAGTACTACGCCTCGGAAGTGGCCGTGAAGGCGTCGGGCCTCGCGGTGCAACTGCTCGGCGCCGCGGGCTACATGGAAGATCACCCCACCGAGCAGTACTACCGTGACGCACGCCAACTTACGATCGTCGAGGGTACGAGTCAGGTGCAGCTCGGACTCATCGGTCGCGGCGTGCTGGGTCACGATCTCTGGTGGGACTAGGGACGGCGAGCGAACCTACACTTGGCGCCATGGGGCCGCTCGAGGGTGTCAAGGTCATTGAGCTCGCCGGCATCGGACCCGGACCCTACGCCTGCATGTTGTTGGCCGATTTGGGCGCCGACGTGCTGCGTTTCGAACGCGGTGACCCTGAGGCCTCGGACGAGCCAACGTGGGAGATCTTGAATCGGGGCCGTCCGTCGGTGGCGTTGGATCTCAAGTCGTCCGCTGGTCGCGACCTCGTGCTCGAACTGTGCGCGCAGGCGGACGTCCTGGTCGAGGGGTTTCGCCCCGGAGTCGCCGAGCGACTCGGCGTGGGTCCTGAGGCCTGCCAGCACCGCAACGCGCGACTCGTCTACGCGCGCATGACCGGTTACGGGCAAGAAGGTCCACTGGCGCAGCGGGCCGGACACGACATCAACTACGTGGGCGTCTCGGGCGCGCTGTGGCCGATTGGACGCGCCGGAGAGACGCCCGTGCCCCCGTTGAATCTGGTCGGCGACTTCGGCGGCGGCTCGCTCTTCTTGGTAATGGGGGTTCTCGCCGCCCTCGTCGAGACGTCGCGCAGTGGCCTTGGTCAAGTCGTGGACGCCGCCATGGTGGACGGATCGGCCTCACTGACCTCGATGCTGCACTCGTTCTTGAACGCGGGCTTCTGGCAAGAAGAGCGCGGTGTCAACATTCTCGATTCGGGCGCGCCGTTTTACGACGTCTACGAAACGAAGGACGCGCGGTTCGTCGCGGTGGGCGCGATCGAAGCACCCTTTTACGCCGCCCTCCTCGAGGGCCTCGGTCTCGCGTCCGCCTCACTACCGGCGCAGTTTGATCGGGACCAGTGGGCGACCTTGAAGCAGCGTTTCGCCGACGTATTTCGTACGAAGACGCGCGACGAATGGACCAAAGCGTTCGAGGGCGTCGACGCCTGCGTCACGCCCGTTCTGTCACCGCGCGAGGCCGCGCGACATCGGTACAACGCGGAGCGACACGTCTTTGACGTGTCAAAGGCGGGGGCGCAGCCCCAACCCGCGCCGCGCTTTTCGCGCACGCCGGGGCGACTGTCGCGACCACCGACCGCGGCCGGCGCGGGCACCCGCGAGGGTCTCGCCGGGTGGGGACTCAGTCAAGCGCGCGTCGACGAACTGCGCGACGCGGGGGCCTTCGGCTAAATATTGACGACCGGGCAGGTCAAGGTGCGGGTGATGCCGGGAACCTTTTGAATCGCGCCCACGATGAACTTGCCGAGGTCGTCGACACTCGACGCCTCGCAGCGCACGATGACGTCGTAGGGGCCGGTCACCTCAAAGGACTCCAGCACACCGGGCACCGCCCGCGTGGCCAGGACCACGGCCTCGCTCGAGCCGATTTCGGATTGGATCAAGATGTACGCCTGCACCGACATGGTGAACCTTTCGTTTCGCGACCCCTCCATACTGCCCGGTTTTGACCGACGTCGCTAATCGTCGCGAAAGCGTTTCCCAATGTGCCAGTGATGACAGAAGTCGCAGCGATAGGAACTCAGCTCCGCGCCGTGAATTGTCCACGCCACGCGGGCCGACTCCTCGGCCTCTTGACGCGTGCGGTAATTCGTTTTTGGCGTGCCTTCGCGCGTGAAGTGCGAGGTTACTCGACCTAACGAACGCGAGGGTGGACGGGGGCGGCGTCGACGAGGCATCGCCCAGCACGTTAGCGACCTCACTATCGTGGTGGCGTGAGTACCCAAAGCGAGACGGAACTTCGCGTCGTTGAGGTCACGCGAACTGACGACGGCGACCACGAGCGCTTTACCCACGTGGTGCTCGAGGGCTACACGCCCAAAGACGGGGAGTTCGTGCCACTCGAGAATTCGGTCGTCGAGGGCATGATCAACGCCACGCCGGTGCGAGCGCTGTGCGGCAAGGTCTGGGTACCCGGCCGCGACCCGCAGCGTTACCCCATCTGCCCGACGTGTCGGGAAATCGCGAGCACCATGGGCTGGTCGCTGCCGGAAGGCTAAACGGCCTTCACTAGAGTTCACGGGCATGAAGCGCGCGTTGGTGCTGCGACACCATGACGAAGATCATCCGGGGCTCATTGGCGAGGCGCTCGAAGCCCGGGGCTTCACGCTCGACGTGGTGATGATGAGTGCGCCTGGTCCGACGCCGCAACTCGAGGGCGTCGACGCCCTGGTCGTCTTGGGTTCGAAGTGCGCCGTGTACGACCACGAGGTCGAAGCCGCGTGGTTCGGGCGCGAACTGGCCCTTATCGCGGAGGCCGACCGCCGCGGCGTGGCGATACTCGGGATCTGCTTCGGCGCCCAAGCGTTGTGTCGCCATTTCGGGGGAGTGGTCTCGCGGGCCGACGAGGGCGAGGTGGGGTGGTTCGAGGTCGAGGTGACGGCGGACGTGGCGCTGCCGCGCGGGCCCTGGTTCGAATTCCATTTCGACGCGTGCGCGCTGCCCGACGAGGTTGAGGTTTGGGCCACGTCGCCGCGCGCCGTCCAGGCCTTCGCGTTTGGTCGACACGTGGGCGTGCAGTTTCACCCCGAAATCGACGAAGCGCAACTCGAAGGCTGGCTGAACGCCGACCCGGAGGAGGCGCGCGACTTGGGTCTCGACGTTGAACAACTGCTCGCCCGAACGGCCCAAGAGGCGCCCGCCGCCCGCGAACGAGCGGCGATCCTGGTTGATTTGTTCCTGGCACGTAGCGTCTAGTCCGTGAACACGGACGAAGTCTTCGAAGCAGTACGCGTTGAACGGCCCGCGGTGGGTGGCGGCGTCGGTCGCGTCGGCAACGGACGCGTGGTCTTCGTCCGTCACGCCTTGGTCGGTGAACTGGTGCGCGTCGCGATCACCGAGACGACCGCCAAATATCTTCGCGGCGACGCGGTCGAGGTGCTTGAGGCGAGCGCCGGGCGCGTCGCGGCGCCCTGTCCGTACGCCCACGCCCAGGGATGTGGGGGATGCGACCTTCAGCACGCGTCGCCCGCGGCGCAACTGTCCTGGAAGGCCTCGCTGGTGAGTGAGCAGCTGCGCCGCGTCGCCGGCGTCGCGCGTGAGGTCGTCGTCGAAGCGGCGCCGTCGCCGGCGCAGGGGTCGCGCACGCGGCTTCGTTGCGTGGTTAACGACGAGGGCAAGCTCGGGCTGCGCGGTTACCGGTCACACGACGTGAAGGTCCTCGACGAGTGCTGGATTGGTTCGGCAAAGTTCGCGGAGGCCTTCGCGCACCGTTGGCGCGGCTACGGCGAAGTCGAACTTCGCGCACTCGGTGACGGCGTCGCGTTCGCCGTGGCGTGGCGCGAAGGGATGCGCGGATCATTCTTCGAACTGCGCACGCTTACGAACCAACCCTTGGACCCAACCACGGTCTCTCGCGTCGACGTGGCGGGGAACGTATTTAGCGTGAGTCCGGGATCGTTCTGGCAGTCCCACGTGGACGCGCCAGGTCTGCTCAGCGCCGCGGTGCTTGAAGGTTTGGCGCCGGCGCCGGGGGACCACGTCGTGGATCTGTTCGCCGGTGTCGGTCTTTTCAGTCTGCCCCTCGCGCGCGCGGTGGGCGCACGCGGGCGCGTGACGGCGGTTGAGTCGAATCCCAATTCGGTGCGCGACGCGCGCGTCAACCTCGAAGGTTTGGCCCCGCATAAAGTGCGCCAGTGGCAGGTGACGCCACGCTCCGTGGCCGACGCGGTGCACGAGGGCGATCTGGTGGTGCTGGATCCACCGCGGACGGGCCTCGCGCGGGGCGTGGCCGCGGCGATCGCGAAGCGGGCCCCTCGACGGGTCGTGTACGTCTCGTGCGACGCCGCTACCTTCGCGCGCGACGTCGCCTCGTTCGCGCAGGGCGGGTTCGCCCTGCGCGAAATGCGAGCGATTGACCTGTTTCCCATGACCGAACACGTGGAATTGGTCGCGCTCCTTGACAGTGCCCCCTAGAGGGTAGATAGTGCTCGGGAGGGGAAAATTCTCTCCTCTCCTTGAGGGGGTTGACTATGTCGATCAAGTTGGATCACCACCATCGTGCAACAGCGCAGAAAGTCTTTTGCCACCCGCTCAACCACAACATCCAGTGGCACGACGTCTGTTCGTTGCTGGGTCGTTTTGGAGACCTGCACGAAACGCGCCACGGTAACTGGGCCGTGACGGTTGATGGTGAGACCTACTCGTTCGGGTCGACGAAGACTCGCGAACTTACGGAAGAACAAGTCATGAAGGTTCGGAGTTTTCTTCGCACCTTCGGACTCACGAAGGACACGCTGCAAGCGGCGTAGTTCGACGGCGATCCCGTTACCCTTGGGGGCGTGTCGCCGTCCCCCTTCGTGCTCTTGCCCCCGTCGGAGGGCAAGACGGTGGGAGGTAGTGCGCGTCGAACGCCCGACCGTTTTGCGTCAACCCTTGTCGCGTCGAGGACGTCCTTAGCTCGCGCCCTCGAACGAAGCCTGCGCGGCGCGTCACGCGCTTACCTGGAAAACTTGGTCAACGCCCGGGGAGACCGGGCGCTGGTGGCGCGCGCCGCGCTGGAACGCTACCTCGACGGCACCGCGCCGCACGTCGTCGCGTGGCGTCGTTACGACGGCGTGGTGTGGCGATATCTCGAGCCCGCCAACTTGAGTAGCGCGCAGCGCGCCCGGGTCCTCGTGCCCTCGGCGCTCTACGGGCTCACCTGCGCCAGTGACGTCATCGCCGACTACCGATTAAAGATGAGCGTGCGGTTGAAAGGAATTGGCGCGGTGGCGCCCTTTTGGCGCGACGCGTTGACCGAGACCGTCGTTGACCACGTCGGACGCGGAGAGGTGGTCGATCTACTGCCCCGCGAACACGCCGCGGCCTTCGACTACGACGCGCTCGGTGCCGCGACGACGCTCGTGCGGGTCAACTTCGTCGACCACCGTCGCGCGCGAGCGGTGGGTCACGCCGCCAAGGCGGCGAAGGGTGTCGTCGCGCGCGCCGTGCTCGTCGGCGGCGTCGCCAGTCTCGAAAACTTCGAGTGGGAGGGCTGGCGAGCGAGCGCGAGTGACGATGGTTTCGTCGTGGTCGCGCCCGCACCCCCCGCGACGTCGCGGCGCCAGTGACTACGCTAAGCCGATGAGTGAACCACACGTAGAAAGCGCCGTCGTGGGCTACGCGGGCGTCGACGAGATTCTCGACGGCCTGGCCGCGGGACGGTGGACGTCACGCGACATCGTTGAACAACTCCTGGAGCGCGTGCGAGTGCTCGACGACGCGTCGAGCGCCGTGCAACTGCGCGCGATGGCCGCCGTCGCCGAGGACGCCTTGGAGCAGGCGACGCGCCTCGATCAAGAGCGGGCGGCCGGCACCGTCCGCGGCGCCTTGCACGGTGTACCGATCGTCATCAAGGACAATATTGAAGCCCTCGGTCTACCCGGCTTGGCCGGCGCCTCGTCGCTTCGCGGACGTCCCACGCGCGACGCGCCGCTCGTGACGAAACTTCGCGAGGCCGGGATGGTTGTTTTGGGATCGACGAATCTCTCGCAGTGGGCGAACTTTCGCTCACCGCGTTCGACTAGTGGCTGGTCGACGACCGGGGGATTAGTCGCGAACCCCTGGGCGCTCGATCGCTCGGCCGGCGGTTCGTCGTCGGGTTCGGGCGCGGCACTCGCGGCGGGTTACGCGCCACTCGCCATTGGTACCGAAACCGACGGCTCCATTGTCTGTCCCGCCTCACTTAACGGCGTCGTCGGACTTAAGCCCACCGTGGGCGTGACCTCTCGCGAGTGCGTCGTCCCGATCTGCGCGAGTCAAGACAGTCCGGGTCCCATGGGCCGCAGCGTGCGCGACGTCGCGGCGCTGTACGGCGTCTTGACGGGGGAGGACGTGCCGACCGACGAGGAGCGTCCACTCCGGGTGGCGTTCGCGACGACGTGGGGCGCGAACCATCCCGCGACCGACGCGCTGACGCGTGAGGTGGTCGAGGCGCTGCGAAGTCGCGGACACGAGGTGATCGAGCGCGAGGTCGCCGTCCCGACGCCCGACGTGCACAACGATGAGTTGAACGTGATGCTGGCCGAGCTCTTAGAAGACCTTGGCGCGTACTTGGCGAATCGCCCCGGGGACGGGGTCAAGTCCTTAGCCGACGTGGTGGCCTTTGAAGCGGCCAACGCCGCGACGGAGCTCCCGTTCTTTGGTCACGAACTCTTCCTCATGGCGCTCGAGTCGGGGGGCCGAGGGGCGGAGCGCTACCAGAACGCGCGCGCGAACAATCTGCAGTGGGCCATCGACGAGTGTCTGGCGCCGGGGCTTGACGGCGTGGACGCGATCCTCGCGCCGGCCTACGGTCCGGCCTGGAAGAGCGACCTGGTCATCGGGGGGCACTACGGCGTCGTGGCCAGTTGCGCGACCACCGCGTCGGCGATCGCGGGGTGGCCGATCATGAGCGTGCCCGCGGGTCTCGTCGGCGGACTACCCGTCGGCGTCGCCCTGGTCGGTCGAGCGAACGACGAGTGGGGTCTACTACGGGTCGCGCGGGCCGTCGAAGAGGTCGCGACCTGGAGCCCTCACGCGCGTCCGACGTGGCGCGCGCCGTCGCGGGGTTAACGAGTCAGGGACTTTGTGCCCTAGAGCGTCAGTCTCGGGACGCGCGACGATTGAGACATGAGTAAATACGTCTCGACCAGTGCCACTTTCGAACCGCGAAACGAAAGTGGCGTCTCGACGCCCGGAAGGTTTGATCAGCGACCGCTCTTGGTCTTTTGGGAGATGACCAAAGCCTGCGACCTTGCTTGTCGTCACTGTCGAGCGAGCGCCCAGCGCGAACCGGCGGCCGATGAGTTGACACTTGACGAAGGACGATCTCTAATTGACGAGCTCGCGTCGCTCGGCAGTCCGCGACCAATCTTGATTTTGACCGGCGGCGACTGTCTGAAGCGCCGGGACCTGTTCTTGCTCCTCGACTACGCGGCGAGTCAACGCGTACCGGTCGCGCTCGCGCCCTCGGTCACGCCACTCCTGAACGTTGGCATGATGAACGCCCTACGCGAACACGGCGTGCACTCCATTTCGCTCAGTCTCGACGGCGCGCTGGCCGCGACCCACGACGGGGTTCGTGGAGTGGCGAATCATTTTGCGGCGACGTGTGACGCCCTCGCGTCACTGAAGCGATTGGGATTTCGCGTGCAGGTGAACACCACCGTGATGCGGCAGAACGTCGACGAACTGGCGGCGATTGCGGCACTACTGCAACGACTTGGCGTTGACGTGTGGGAGGTCTTCTTCGTGGTGACGACGGGACGCGCGTCGGAGGCCCTCGCGCTGACGCCACCAGAGATACGTGACGTCTGTGAGTTGTTGGTCGAGGCCGCGCGCTACGGGATGACCGTGCGCACGGTGGAGGCTCCCTACTTTCGTCGCACGGTGCGCGAGGCCGCCGAGCGTGGCGAGAACCAGTGGTCGTCGCCCCGCGCTGATCAGTGGCGCAGTGACCTGCGGACGCGCCTCGGGCCCGCGACGCACTCGCTGCGCGCGCCGAGCGTGGCGACGCGCGACGGTAAGGGCGTCATTTTCGTCTCGTCACGCGGTGAGGTCTACGCCTCAGGATTTCTCCCGTTGTCTCTCGGTAACGTCCGATCGACACCGCTGATGACGATCTACCGCGAACACCACCTCCTTCGCCAGATTCGCGCCGGTGAATTTCGAGGCGGCTGCGCATCGTGCGCGAGCGTGGACCTGTGTGGCGGCTCGCGAGCCCGGGCGTTCGCGACCTTCGGTGACCCGCTCGGCGTGGACCCGGCGTGCCCCTACCAAGCGGACGCGTCGCGAATGCTCAACGCCGGATTGGCGTTCCCGGCCCGTCGCGCCTAGTCGTTCACGCGCTCCGCGGTGATGACCGGTCGATCGCTCGCCGCGCGTCGAATCCAGGGGACGACCGCGGACGTGGACGCTTGATACGTCGCGTACTCGGGGTAGCGACTGAGCGAGATCTCCTCAGTGAACCTGGTAGAGCCGACGAACAACAAGGTTAAGAGCACAGGACCGCTCAGAGTGAGGTGGAAGAACGAGTCGCTCGCGATGGCCCCAAAGAGATACACCACCCACCATTGAGCGATTTCGAAGAAGTAGTTGGGATGACGCGAATAGCGAAAGAGACCGCTCTGGCAGAAGCGCACCGTGGGGGCGCGCCCGAGTTCGATCTGTCGGTATTTTTCTTGTTGGAAGCGCCACTGCTGGTTGTCGGCGACGGTTTCGAGAACTAAGCAAAGTACGAAGAGCGCGGCGAGCATAGCGTCAGCCGGTGTGAGGGCGCGCTGACGGTGCTGGTAGACGTCGAGGGCCGGGAGTGAGATCAACAGCAGTAAGACGTTTTGGTAGAACGCGATGAAGAAGAAGTTGAAGAGTTGGAACTGCCGCGCGCTCATACGCTCGCGCAGCACGCCCCAGCGGTAGTCCTCCACCCCACGGTAGCCACCCTTGCGCGCGAAGTTGTAGGTGAGCCGCACTCCCCAGGCGGTCACGAGTATCGCCATTAGGTCGAGACGAACGTCGCGCAGACGTGCGGCGACGGCGAAGGCGCCGACGTAGAGAACGGGAAGAATCGACCAGGCGCGATCGACCCACGAATAGTCGCGCGTCACCAGGGAGGCTATCCACAGGCCGCCGATCGCCGCGGCGGCGAGGATGATGACGAGGGTCAGCACGCTCACGTGTCGACTTTAGGTTTCGTGCCAAGTGGACGCGGTGATTTCTTGGCGCGTGGCAGTGGCGTGGACGTAGGCGAGGTCCGTGTCAAACTAACGCGTGGCCGGACCACTGGGTGAATCACCGCGCCGTGCCGTCGAGGCGCTCGTCGAGCGTGGGGGCGAGGCGTGGGTCGTCGAGCGTTGCCTCGACGTCTTGACGCGAGGCGAGGTCGACGCGACGTTTCTGGTGGGTCTGTCGGGTCGCCACGCCGAGCACGTCCTCGAAGGTCGAGAAGGTGGCGTCGAAGGCTATTGGCCCCGCGTCTGGGCTCTTCGCGCCATGTTGTACTGCTGGGCGCCACGTCTAGCACCGGCCGTCGTGACCAGTCTGGGCGACGAGTCGTGGCGCGTTCGCGAGATGGCGCTTCGCGTGGCGACGCGGCGCGAGGTGGTCGACGCGCTCCCACGGGTGCCGGCCTTACTCGACGATCCGACGTCGCGCGTGCGCCGAGCCGCGGCGAACTTCCTCGACGCGCTAGCGACGCGCGAGGGCGTGTCGTCGTCGCGCGAAGGTGACCACCAATCGCCAACCTCCCATCATGAGGGACAGGAAGGCTAGCGCGACGATGATGAAAGCGACGGCCGTTCCTTGACCCGCGACCACGCGCAAGATCATTCCGAGCGTGACGGTAACCACCACGACGAGCGCGGTGTCGCGCGGCGCGTCACCGCGGCGGCGTCGGCGCCGGAGAAGAACCCACGCGACGGCCAAGCCGACGACGAAGGGCCACAGCGTCGAGATCACGCCCGCCACGCGCAGGCCGTGATGATGCGACGACCGACCAATGGCGACGAAGACGACGAGAACCGCGAGGTCGGCCAGTACGTAGGGCGCGCGCTTCACGGCAAAACTTCCACCTGGTGATAGTAATCCCACCACGCCCATGGGCCCACGGCCCGGACCGCGGGGAGACCTAGGGTGGCGGCGTGAGCGTCATCCCCTCGTCGCCGACTCCTTCGGGTGAACGGCCGCTGCTGCGTGGTTGGCTCCACACTTTGGGCGCGCCGACACTCGTACTCGCGTCGCCGCTCCTCTTTGCGCGGGCGCGCACCTGGCCCCAGGTTGGTTGGGTGTCGTGTTACGTGGTGGGGGTCGGCGCGATGATGCTCACCAGCGCCCTCTTTCACCGCGTGAACTGGAGTCCGTCACGTCGCCGCGCGTGGCGACGAGCCGATCACTCGGCGATTTTCTTAGCGATTACGGGTTCGTACTTCGCTGTCGCGGGTCTCACCATGCACGGCACCGTGCGCGTGGTTTTACTGCTGGTGATTGGCGGGGGCGCGCTGGTGGGCGTCGCGGTACGTCAACTGGCCCTTGACACGCCCAAATGGGTGAACACCTTGCCCTATCTCGTGGTGGGTTGGGCAGCCGTGGGCGTGCTACCCCAGATCTACCGTGGCGGTGGCGCGACGTGCTTTTGGCTTATCGTCGCGGGGGGCGTGGCGTACTCGGCGGGCGCGGTTTTTTACGCGTTGAAGCGGCCCACGCTCTGGAAAAGCGTTTTCGGCTACCACGAACTCTTCCACGCCTTCACCTTGGTGGGGGCGGGACTCCACTTCGTGGCCCTCGCCGTCGCCCTGCACTAGGGCTGGTCGCAGCGATTGAGCGTGAGTTCACCTCCAACAACCTTCAGGGCGAGCCCTGACGATCCTTGGAGGTGCTGGGTAACGAACCCAGGTCCATCAGCTTCTTAGTGAACATTCTCCGAGCGCAGCTGGTGAGCAATTGTCGAGAGAAGCTTTGGCACCAGCACCACTGCCACTCCGTAGTTGACTGAAATTTCCTTAGAACGCCATCAACGAGTGATCTAAGTAAGCCCTACTTCATGACACCCGTTATCTAGACCGTAGGGCTGGGTCCAGGCGGATGTTGCTACCTAAGCAGCAAGCGCAAGCTGAGGCTTGGCGTTTATTTATTGTTACCGGCTCTTTTACGTGGCTCCGGTGACCACGGCTCGCTTCTTTCACCTCGACGACCAATGTCGAAACAACTCACCCCCTCGTACGGTCGACGTGACCGCAGACTCAGTGTACCGGGCCGGGCAACGCCAGGTCCCGCGGCCTACGAGAAACGTTCGAGGTTCTTGGTGGCGCGGGCCATGTCGCGCTCGGCGTCGCGTTTGGCGATCGCGTTGCGTCGGTCGTAGAGCGTGCGACCCTTCACGAGCGCGAGTTCAAGTTTGGCGCGACCGTCTTTGAAGTACAGCTGTAGTGGCACCATCGTCAGCGGCTGGGTTCGCGTCAATTGGTGCCACTTGTCAATTTGGTGGCGGTGGGCGAGGAGCTTGCGTTTGCGATCGGGGTCGTGACTACCAAAACCCACCGCGAAGGCCCACGGCGGCACGTGTGTCTGGAAGAGCCAGAGCTCCCCGTCGTCGACGCGCGCGTACCCCTCGGCAATTTGCGCACGACCTTCGCGTAACGATTTGACCTCAGAACCGGTGAGTACGAGTCCACACTCGAGCGTGTCGATGATGTCGTAGTCGTGACGGGCGCGACGATTGGTGGCCACGACGCGGTCGCCCTTCGTCGCGCCGTCTCGAGCTTTCGCTCGTCGCTCCTGCATCCGTTTGGCTCTGGCCACGAACTAGAGCGTAGTGAGAAGTCTCATTTGGGCTCGAGGTTCACTAGGGTGACCACGTGCTCACCGTTCGTCACGACCAGCGCGACGCCATGATCGCGATTTGCCTGCGGGCACTCCCGTTCGAGGGCTGCGGCCTCTTGCTTGGCACGCCCGACGGCGTCGTGCGTGACGTCGTGGCCAGTCCCAACGTGGCCGAATCGGCCAAGGTCTACGAAATCGACCCCAAGGTACTCCTACGGACCTTTCGTCGGGCTGACGACGAAGGCGTCGAGGTGATTGGGGTCTTTCACTCGCACACTCACTCTGAGGCGTACCCGAGCCCGACCGACGTTCGCCAGGCCCCCGATCCGAGTTGGCACTACGTGCTGATCTCACTGCGTGACCCCGACACGGTGGTGCGAAGTTACCGGGTCGTGAACGGCGAGGTCACCGAGGAAGAGCTACTGGTCGCTGAGGATTGAGCAAGTCACGGGCGCGTGGCGGACCGATAAAGTTGACTCGTAAGGTCATCAATTGAGGTTCCCTCGATAGGAGTTGCCATGTCGGCAGTCGTACGTATTCCCACGGTGTTGCGCCCCGCGATGGGTGGACAGAATCAGATCACCGTCGAGGGCGCCACCATCGGCCAAGTTCTCGAAAATCTGACCACCGCGTACCCCGCGGTGAAGGGACAACTGCTGAACGACGACGGCACGTTGCACCGGTTCTTGAACGTCTACGTCAACGACGACGACGTGCGTTACCTCGGCGGCGTCGAGGCGCCAGTCGCGAACGACGACGAGATCACGTTGTTGCCGGCGGTGGCCGGAGGCGCCCGGTAGTGACTCGCTACACATCGGTCCTCGATCTGGTGGGCGACACGCCCGTCGTCGACGTCAGCGCGCTTTCGCCGCGCGCGAACGTGTCAATCCTCGCCAAACTTGAGGGTCGCAATCCCGCGGGTTCGGTGAAGGACCGCGTGGCGGTCTCACTCGTCAACGCGGCGGAGCGTGACGGACTGCTAATCCCGGGCAAGCCCGACCAAATCCTGATTGAACCGTCGTCGGGCAACACCGGAATTGCCCTGGCGATGGTCTGTCGCCTGCGCGGTTATCACTTGAAGGTCGTTTTGCCGTCGAACGTGTCGCCCGAACGTCGCCAACTGCTCCTCGCCTGGGGCGCCGAGATTATCGATTCGCCCGGCAGCGAGGGCTCGAATGGCGCGGTTCGCTTGGCTCAATCGCTCAGCGCCGAGAATCCCGACTGGATCTTCCTCTACCAGTACGCCAATCCCGCGAATCCCGCGGCGCACTACACCACGACGGGGCCCGAAATCTTGCGCGACGTACCCGAGATCACGCACTTCGTCGCGGGGCTCGGCACGTCGGGCACGCTGATGGGCGTGGGTCGGTTCTTGAAGGAGCACAAACCCGAGACGCAGATTTGGGCGATCGAACCGCCGAGTGGTGAGATGGTCGACGGACTGCGCAGTCTCGAAGATGGTTACATTCCGCCGATTTTTACGGACAACCACGGCGCGGAGCTGTTGGACCGCAAGGTGGTCGTGCGACCCAAGGAGTCCATTGAGTGGGTGCGCCGCCTTACCGAGGTCGGCCTCTTCGCGGGGATCTCGTCGGGCGCGATTATGGCGGGCGCCGTGAAGTGCGCTCTGACGATCCCCGAGGACCAGACCGCGACCATCGTGACCATCGTGTGTGACGACGGATGGAAGTACCTCTCCACGGGGGCCTGGAGTGACGACATCGACGACGTCGTCGAGCGCGCGAAGCGGATCATCTACTTCTAAAGAACTCGCGTCGGGACGGTTCTACTACCGTGGTGCCGCACCCCAGAACGAGAGGTTGATTAATGTCACTCATCCGCGCCGACGGACGCCGAACGGATGAAGCGAGACCACTTCGCTTCGAACGGGACTTTACCGAGATGGCCGCAGGCTCCGTGCTGGTGAGTTTCGGCCGCACGAGAGTGCTGTGCACTGCCTCGGTTGAGACCGACGTACCGCGGTGGCTCAAGAACAGCGGTAAGGGCTGGGTGACGGCGGAGTACTCACTGCTCCCGGGTTCGACTCCCGATCGGGCGAGTCGTGAGGCCGCCAAGGGTAAACAGTCCGGCCGCACGCAGGAGATTCAGCGCCTGATTGGGCGATCGCTTCGCACCGTGACGCGTCTCGAACTCTTGGCCGACGTGCAAATCACGGTTGACTGTGACGTCCTGCAGGCCGACGGCGGTACGCGCACGGCGTCAATCTGCGGCGGCTACGTCGCGCTGCACGACGCGATCACGCGTCTGGTGCAGCAAGGCGTCATTAAAGAACACGCCCTGAGTGACCTCGTCGCGGCGGTGTCGGTGGGATTGGTCGACGGCGTCGCGATGTTGGACCTGCCGTACGAAGAAGACGCCCGCGCGGACACCGACATGAACGTCGTGATGACCGCGAGTGGTTCGTTCGTCGAGGTCCAGGGCACCGCCGAGCAGGTCGCGTTCTCGCGAAGCCAGCTCGACGAGCTCCTCGATCTCGCCACCGCGGGCATCGCGCGGATTCACGAGGCGCAGCGTGCGCTTTTGGCCACCGCACCTACCCCTCGCGCGTGACGAACATCGTTCTCGCCACCGCGAACGCCCACAAGGCTGAAGAGATGCGCGCCGTCTTGGAGCCGCTCGGCATTCACCTCCTCGCGCGTCCCGACGACGTCGCGGAAGTGGACGAAACTGAATCGACGCTCGAGGGGAACGCCTTGTTGAAGGCGCACGCCCTCGCGCGCGCGACCGGTACGCCCGCGATCGCCGACGACACTGGACTCTTCGTCGACGCGCTCGACGGCGCGCCCGGGGTCTACAGCGCGCGCTACGCCGGGGAGGGCGCGAGCTACGACGATAACGTCGAAAAGCTCCTCGGCGAACTGCGCGGCGTTGCGCGTCCGGCTCGAGGCGCGCGTTTTCGAACCGTCATCGCGGTGGCCTACCCCACCGGGGAGGATTTTTGGGTCGAGGGTGTGTTGGAAGGCTCCGTCGCCGAGCAGCGACGAGGCACGAGCGGCTTTGGCTACGACCCGGTCTTCATTCCCGATGAGGCGCCGGAGCGCACACTGGCCGAACTGAGCGCGGCGGAGAAGAACCAACTGAGCCACCGAGGAAGGGCGCTGCGATTCGTCGCGAATCGCCTCGCGAAGTAGCACGTTCACGCGTCGTTCACCCTTAGGGTGGAGGAGTGACCGAACGACCACTCGCCATGTTCCCGCTCGGGATGGTCGTTTTCCCTTTTCAAACGGTTGGTCTGTGCGTCTTTGAGGAGCGCTACCACGCGCTGCTCGCGGACGTTGAGCGCCAATTCGGCACGTGCCTCATCTCGCGCGGATCCGAGGTGGGTGGACAAGACGAGCGCACGTCGGTGGGTACCGTCGTCGAAATCCTGGCCAGTCAGCGGCTCTCCGACGGTCAAACCCTCTTAATGGTCGAGGGTCGCGAGTGCGTGCAGGTGTCCAAGTGGCTCAAGGACGCGCCGTACCCGCGCGCGTTAGTGGACGACCGTTGTTGTGACAACGTGGAGATTGAGCGCGAGCTCTTAGCGTCCACGACCTCCGCGGTGAAGGCGTTACGCGCGTTGCAGAGCGAGGTTTTCGCCGACCAGTGCCTGCAACAGAACGTGTCGCTGGACGACGACCCGGGTATTCGTTCGTGGCAACTCTGTTCGCTGACGCCGATGTCCACCCTCGATCAGTTCAAGGTGTTGAGCCTGTCGAATCCGAACGATCGACTTCGATTGGTCGCGGAAATCTGTTGCGAGCGCTACGGCGACTATCAGCGCATGCTGATGCTGGGCGACGCCCCGAGCATTCTTGACTAACGAAGCTCGAGTAGGTCGACGACGAAGATTAAGGTTTCACCTGGCGCGATGACGCCGCCGGCGCCGCGGTCGCCGTACCCGAGGTGCGGGGGGATCACGAGGCGTCGACGCCCACCCACGCGCATACCCTGTACGCCCTGATCCCACCCGGCGATGACGTAACCGGCACCGAGGGGAAAGACGAAGGGTTCATGACGGTTCCAGGAGGCGTCGAACTCTTCACCACTCGTGACGCCGACGCCGACGTAGTGGACGACGACCTCTTGGCCGGCGACGGCCGCGGGGCCGTCGCCAATGACGAGATCTTCTATTAAGAGTTCGCTCGGCGCGTCACCGAGGTGGGGTTCAACGAGTGGCTTATCGGTCATGACTGGTGACCCTAGCGACGGCGGCGATCGCCACCGCGCGCCGCGCCACCCACGACGCGAACGTTACGAGCCTCGCGACCCTTGGGGCCTTGCGCCTCTTCGAAGGCGATGGTTTGGCCTTCACTGAGGGTGCGAAATCCGTCGCCCACGATGTTCGAAAAGTGGATGAAGAGATCGTCACCCTTGTCGTCGCTCGCGAAACCGAAGCCCTTGGCGTCGTTAAAGAAGCTCACCACGGCCTGGTCGCCGTTACTTGACCGGCGTGTCGCGGCCGCCGGCTCGAACGGGCGAGGCGTCTCGCCACGCTCGACGCGACGAGTTTCGGGTCGCTCGAAGCTGCGTGGACGCGGCGCGTCACGATCGTCAGACTTCGCGCGGCGCGGTCGTTCGCGTTCGATGCTGTCGGCGTTGCGACGCGGGCGCTCGAAACGGGGTTTGGCTGAACCACGACGCTCGCCCCCACGCTCGCGACCACCACCGTCGACGCGCTCCGCGGCTTCGGCGTCGTTTACGGCACCGATACGCATCGCCGGGGCATTTTCGCGGTCTTCAATAACTACCGGCAGCTTGAGGGCGCGCTGAATCTGCCGCACAGCGCCCACGGCGTCGTCGGCCACGAGCGACACGACGACGCCAGTGGCGCCCGCACGTCCGGTGCGACCGGAGCGGTGCAGATAGTCGGTGGCCTGAGCCGCCGGGTCGTAGTGCACCACGACGGGCAGGAGATCAATGTGAATGCCGCGCGCCGCGACGTCGGTGGCGACGAGCACTTGGACGTCGCCGTTCTTCATCGCGCGCAGGGCACGCTCGCGTTGGGCCTGGGTCCGGTCACCGTGCAGGGCCACGGCACTGAGTCCGCGCTGGCCCAGTTGCTTGGCGAGGCGGTCCGCGCCGTGCTTGGTGCGGGTAAAGACGATGGCCCGCTCGTACTGCTCGATTAGATCCGCGACTACGTCGGGACGCTCGTCGCGACCCACGCGCCAGAAGAAGTGCTCCACGTCGCTGGGCGACTCCTCGCCGACGACGTCGTGAATGACGGCGTCGCGGGTGAAGGCCTTGACGAGTGACTTGACGTCGGGGCCCATCGTGGCTGAGAACAACATGACGTGGCGGTCGGGACTGGTCGCGTTGACGATGCGACGTACGGCGGGCAAGAAGCCCATGTCGGCCATGCGGTCGGCCTCGTCGACGACGACGGTAGTGACGGCACGCAGGTCGAAGGCACCCTGTTCGAGCATGTCCTCGAGGCGTCCGGGACAGGCGACGACGACGTCGACGCCGAAGTTCAACGCCTTTCGCGCGACGTGGTACGGCGTCCCACCGTAGATGGCGATGATGCGACGACCCTTGTCGTCACTTAACTGCGCGAGTTCCTTTTGCACTTGGGCGGCCAGCTCGCGCGTGGGCACCAGGACCAGCGCACCGGGCTGACGAGGGCGCGCCTTAGAGGTGCGCGCCATCAACGGGAGCCCAAAGGCGAGGGTCTTGCCTGAGCCGGTCGCGGCCTTGCCCACGACGTCGACGCCGTTGAGGGCGTCGGGGATGGCGGCGACTTGGATCGGGAAGGCCTCGGTAATACCGCGGCTTTTCAAGCGCTCAACGAGGTGCGCGGGGACGCCGAGTTCGGCAAAGGACGTGGACATAGGACTCCTACGAGTTGAGCTGAGCCCAACTCATGACAGAAGTCGAATCGGTCTCTATCGCGACGTGCGATATAACAGCGTTTGCCAGGCTAGCAGATGGCGCGACCGCTCGAGCGGAATATTTGGTGCGGGCGGAGGGACTCGAACCCACACTCCGAAGAACTGGTACCTAAAACCAGCGCGTCTGCCAATTCCGCCACGCCCGCGAGACGACCTCACTCTACCGGCACGATGAGCGGGCGAGGAGAAATGGCCTGGTCACGTTAGATTGGGTACATGAATATTTCGTCTCGAATGGATGGCGTCGGCGCCATCGACCTCAATCAGCGACTCCTTCGCGAGCGCATCGTCTTCCTGGGTTCGGTGGTGGACCAAGAGACGGCGAACCGCATCTGCGCGGAACTCTTGTTGCTCGAGGCCGAAGATCGCGACAAGGACATCAGTCTTTACATCAACTCCCCGGGAGGTTCGGTCACCGACGGCCTCGCCATCTACGACACCATGCAGTACGTGAACTGTGACGTCCGCACGATCTGCGTCGGCATGGCCGCGTCGATGGGTCAATTCCTCCTCTGCGCCGGCGCGCCGGGTAAGCGATTTTCGCTGCCGCACAGCCGAATTCTGATGCACCAACCTTCGATGGGTGGAATGCAGGGGCAGGCGTCGGACATCGCGATTCAAGCCGAGCAGATCGTGTACATGAAGCGGATGCTCGCCGAACGTATTTCCTTTCACACCGGACAGTCACTCGAACAGATTGAGACGGACTCGGATCGTGACCGGTGGTTCACCGCCCAAGAAGCATTGGACTATGGCTTCATCGACGCGGTGATTGAACGGTCCGCGATTCGCCAAGGGGCCTAGTGAGCGACGCCGCCGAGGCGCCCGCGCGACGGCGGCTCGCCGACGACGCGCCGGTGCGCGTGGTTAGCGCGCGCGCCCCACTTCGCACGCGCCTCACGACGTTGTGGTCACGGCGCGA
The DNA here is from genome assembly GCA_028873575.1 of Acidobacteriota bacterium. Taxonomy (GTDB): domain Bacteria; phylum Actinomycetota; class Acidimicrobiia; order Acidimicrobiales; family RAAP-2; genus RAAP-2. The sequence continues at coordinate 69,007 of JAGWHY010000002.1, forward strand.
GCTCCTGCTCGGCCTTATTGGGTCGGATATTCGCATTAAGTACAAGAACAGCGCGCTGGGCATCGTGTGGTCGATGCTGTCGCCCGCGTCGATGTTGGCTATGTACTACCTGGTCTTCTCGATTTTCTTAAAGAACGGAATCCCGAACTTCGTCGTCTATCTCTTTTCGGGATTGGTGGTCTGGAACATGTTCCAGATCTCCCTCAACACCGCGACGGGCGTCATCGTCGATCGCGCGGGGCTCGTGAAGAAGGTCTCCTTCCCTCGAGAGATACTGGCCCTGGCGAACGTTGGTGCGTCGGTGGTCTATTTCGTGATTCAACTGTGCGTCCTACTCATCTTCCTCGCGATCATCGGACACGCGCCCGACTGGGGCTTTTTGTGGCTGCTACCCATCTCGTTTCTCACGCTGTACCTACTGACGGCCTCACTGGCCGTCGTGATGTCCGCGGTGACCGTCTACTTACGTGACGTCAAGCACTTAATGGAGGTGGTGCTGCAGTTCTGGTTCTGGCTCACGCCCGTGGTCTACAGCTACGAAAACTCCATCGCCGCGCCCCTGCATCGCCACGGACTTTCGAACATCTACTTTCTCAATCCCGTGACCTTGATCGTGCTGACGTTCCAGCGGATTTTCTACGTCTCGACCGTCGTGCACTCGACGACGACGGGCGCCCTCATCAAGATTTTGCCGACGTGGTCGTTCGAGAAGTTTTTGGCGTTGAATTCGGCGCTCCTGGGCATCACCGTCGTCATGTTCCTCGCGGCCGAGTCCCTCTTCGGTCGCCTCGAGGGCAACTTTGAGTCGGAGTTGTGATGGGTACCGTCATTGACGTTCGCCACGTCTCAAAGTCGTTCAAGATTCACCACGAGCGCCACCAGTCGCTCAAGGAACGACTGTTGCACCCTCGCTCCGGCTCCACTGAGGTCTTTCACGCGTTGCGTGACGTGAGCTTCGAGGTCGGGGCCAATGAGACGGTCGGCATCCTCGGCCATAACGGGTCGGGAAAGTCGACGCTGCTGAAGACCATCTGCGGGGTTTTGCAGCCCACGTCGGGAGAGATTCGCCTCCGCGGCACGCTCGCGGCGCTCTTGGAACTTGGCGCGGGATTCCAAACGGAGCTGTCGGGACGCGACAACGTGTACCTCTACGGCGCGATGTTGGGCCTCTCCAAGAGAGCCGTTGACGCCATCTTCGACGACATCGTGGCCTTTAGCGAGATCGAGCACTTCATTGACACGCAGGTCAAGTTTTACTCGAGCGGCATGTACGTGCGACTGGCCTTCGCGGTCGCGGTCAACGTCGATCCTGACTTGTTGGTGGTTGACGAGGTGCTGGCGGTCGGCGACGAGCGCTTTCAGGCGAAGTGTATTGATCGCATACGCCGGTTTCAAGAAGAAGGGCGCTCGATCTTGCTCGTCACGCACAACGCCGATCAGGTTCGCGCGCTGTGCGACCGCGCGATCGTCCTAAACGCCGGCGAGCTCATCGCCGACGGGCCCACGGCGAGTTCGCTGCGCGCGTTTCGTGAGCACCTGCTCGAGGACAACGCTGATCGTGACGAACGCCCCGCGCAGACCAACGTCACCATCGCCGCGGTCACGACGCCCACGGGATCCTTCGACGTGCGCAGTGGCGCGTCAATGCACTTCGACGTCGAAATCGATTCGCAAAGTGCTTACAGCGGTAATTTCGTGCTCGAGGTCTTTACGCGATCGGGACAGTTAGTTTCGCGCAGCGACGCCCAAGGCGCGCCGGTCAATCTTTCGCCGGGGCGTAACGTCGTGGGCGTCGATCTCGCGCAACTTCCCCTACTCGACGGGGTGTACGACCTCAACGTGGGCGTGGTGGACGCGCACGGTCACACGCGCATTGCCTGGCGTGAGCAGGCCGCGTCGATACAAGTCAGTTACGACGGCCGCGCCGGTGGCGTAGTTGAACTCGGCGCCACTATTCGCCAGCAGTAGCGCGTTCGAGTCGCGGAAAGGCGCGAAGCGCACCCAGCCGACCGAGTTTGCCCACGTCGAAGGGGAAGGTCGCGGCGCTCAGCAAGCGGCAATCGCCGCGAGAGTTGCCGTAAGCGTAAAGCACGGGGTCACCGGGGTACTGGCGCTGCTCCATCCACTCGCGCAGCCGGCGTAGTTTTTCGCTCCCGCGACAGTTGCGGCCGAGGTAGCCGCCACTTAAGTGGCCCCGCGCGTCCAGGGCGAGGCGGGTGCCGATGCCGGCGTCGACGCCCAGTGCGTCGACGATGACGTCCACGTAAATCTGCGGTGACGCCGACACGATAACGACGTCGTGACCTTGAGCCAGGTGCCACTTCAGTCGGTTAAGCACCGGCGCGCGCCCGTGGTTCGCGAGGTGCGCGAGCGCGAATTCGCGCGAGATTGCCGTGAGGTCCTCGAACGAGCGACCCGCCAGGAGTGCGCGGAACAGCCGCTCTTTGGCCTGGTCAGCACGGTAACCCGAGCGCAACGCGCCGACGGCGAGGGGGAGGGCGAGGCGAAGCGCGGCGCCGTAGGCGGCACGAGGTCCGGCGACCGTACGCAGCCACTTAAAGACGCTGCCACCTTCGGTCAAGGTGCCGTCGAGGTCAAAGGCGGCTACGACCCCCGAGTTTGGTTTCGACATTCGTACAGTCTTTCAGGCCGATGGTCGGGCGCGTACCTATTTCCTACAAAGCGAATAGATTTATTGAACAATCGTGACGCGACCACTAAGGTAAAGACGATCAGTCAAGGGACTGGCACGCTTTCAAGGAGTAGTTATGACAATTCGTCTCGGCGACGTCGCGCCCGACTTTACGGCCGACACGACTGAAGGTCCCATCAGCTTTCACGAATGGTTGGGTGACGGCTGGGGGATTCTCTTTTCGCACCCGAAGGACTTCACCCCGGTGTGCACGACGGAACTTGGTGGATTCGCCGCACGCAAGGCCGAATTCGATCAGCGCAACACCAAGTTGATCGCGGTGTCGGTTGACGACGTCGAATCGCACAATCGTTGGAAGGCCGATATCGGCGAGACCTCCGGGACGCCTTTGAACTTTCCCATTATCGGTGACGAGAAGCACACGGTCGCGGACCTCTACGGCATGATCCACCCCAACGCGAACGACACGTTGACGGTGCGCAGCGTCTTCATTATCGGGCCGGATAAGAAGGTCAAGTTGACCTTGACCTACCCCGCCTCGGTGGGCCGCAACGTTGACGAGATCGTGCGCGTGCTGGACTCGTTGCAGCTCAGCGCGCAGTTCCCCGTGTCGACGCCGCTCAACTGGAAGGACGGCGATGAGGTCATCATCGCCGGATCTGTCAGCGACGAAGAGGCGACCGCCAAATTCCCGAAGGGTTTCCGCAAGGTGAAGGACTACCTGCGTTTCACGCCGCAGCCGAACAAGTAACCTTCACGTTTCACGCAGTTCATCGAGACGGCCGCCGTTGGCGGCCGTCTCGTGGCGTGACGACCACCTACGCGACCAGCCCCAGAGAATGAGAGATCATGACGAACCAAGCCACCTTCACCTACGCCGACCAGACGGTGCGACGCCTGGGCTACGGCGCGATGCGCATTACCGGCCCCGGCGTGTGGGGCTGGCCCGAGGACGTTGACCAGGCCCGAGCGGTGCTGCGTCGCGCCGTCGAGCTCGGCGTTGACTTCATCGACACGGCGGACTCCTACGGTCCCGAGGTGTCCGAGACGTTGATTCGCGAGGCGCTGCACCCCTACGGCGACGTGCGCGTGGCGACCAAGGCCGGCCTCCTTCGCACCGGCCCCAACGTCTGGGTGCCTTGTGGTCGACCGGACTACCTGCGCCAACAGTGCGAGCTTTCGCTACGTCGCCTCGGGGTGGAACGTCTCGATCTCTTTCAGTTGCATCGCGTCGACCCCACCGTGGCGGCCGACGAGCAGTTCGCACTCCTTCGGGCGCTGCTCGACGAGGGCAAAGTGGCGGCCGTTGGTCTGAGCGAAGTGACCGTGGCCCAGATTGTGGCCGCGCGGTCAATCGTGCCCATCGCGACCGTTCAAAATCATTACAACCTCAGCAATCGTCAGAGCGAAGACGTCCTCGACTACTGCGAAGCCAACAACATTGGCTTCATTCCGTGGTATCCGGTGGCCGCGGGCGTCCTCGCGCGACCCGGTGGTCCGTTAGACGCCCTCGCGAGTGAACAGGGTCTGAGCGTGGCGCAACTCTCCTTGGCTTGGCTCTTAGCCCGATCTCCGGTCATGATGCCCATCCCCGGGACGTCGAGCGTCGCGCACCTCGAGGAGAACTGCGCGGCGGCGAACGTTGAGCTCGACGAGTCCACGTTGGCGCGCCTGGCCGAGTTGAGCCTCTAGGCGGGCTCGGCGATCAGCGAGTCGCGCAACTCGCGCTTGAGTACCTTGCCCTGGGGGTTCCTCGGCAGCGCGACGGCGCGAAAGAAAAACCGCGTCGGCACTTCAAACTTCGCGAGGCGCGCGCCGACGTGTCGCGCGAGTTCTTCGGCTTCGAGTACGGCACCTGGTCGAAGAACGACGACGGCCGCCACCTCTTCGCCCAGCGTGGGGTGCGGCAGGCCCACGACGGCGCAGTCCCCGACGGCGGGGTGTTCGAAGATGGCCGCTTCGACGATGACCGAGTAAATGTTCTCGCCACCGCGAATGATCATGTCCTTGGCGCGGTCAACGATGTACACGAATCCCTCGTCGTCGATGCGCGCGACGTCGCCGGTGTGCAGCCAGCCCTTGGTGAACGACTTCGCGGTCTCATCGGGTTTATTCCAGTAGCCGCGCACGACGTTGGGTCCCTTGATCCAGAGTTCACCCACGACCGTGGGACCGCGAGGGAGATCGTCGGTGGGCTCGTCGCCCTCGAAGTCATCGGGCACGATCGCGAGTTCACACACCGGCACCGCAGGACCGCAACTGTCGGGTTTGGCGACGTAATCCGGTCCGGCGTTCAAGCAGACCGCGGCCGAGGTTTCGGTGAGGCCGTAGCCGTTGCCCGGTTGGGCTTTCGGAAAGGCCGCGCGCAGACGTCGCACGAGGTCCGGCGGTGCGGGCGCGCCGCCGTAGGAGACACTCCGCACGCTCGACGTGTCGAACTGCGCAAAATCCGGGTGGTCCAGGATTTGCATGGCGATCGTCGGCACGCCACCAATCATGGTGATGCGTTCACTTTCGATGAGTTTGAGCGCGCGTCGTGCGTCGAAGTGGTGCATCATCACCATCTTTCCGCCGGCCGCCGTGTTGACCGTCATCGTGGCGAGGCAGCCGGTGGCGTGAAAGAGAGGAATATTCAAGAGCCCGGCGTTTTGCGTACTCGCGCCGGAGTCGTCGACGTTGCCCGTGGCGAAACGCAACGTTGAGCGTTGGCTTACGAAAAACAGACTCATCAGATTCGCGTTGACGTTGCGATGAGTGCCGACCGCTCCCTTAGGTCGCCCGGTCGTGCCCGAGGTATAAAACATGGTCGCGTCATCGTCGGTGTCGACGTCGACGTCGGGTGGGGTCGCCTCGGGATCGACGTCACCGAGGAACTCATCGAAGCTCACCAACTCCAACCCCGGTACGTCGTCGCCAACCCGAGCGCTTCGTGAGGGGTCTTCGCTTAGGACTACCACGCAACGCAGTTCGGGCAATTCGTTGAGGTGGTGGCGAACGCGTTCGAGACGCTCTTCGTCGATGAAGATCACTTTCGAGCCCGAGTCCGCGAAGCCGTAGAGAAGTTCGTCGGTGGTCCACCACGCGTTGATCGGCACCACGACCGCGCCCGACAACACCGTGCCCCAAAACGCCATAACCCATTGGGGGAGATTTCGCGCCGCAATCGCGACCCGGTCACCTTTTTCGACGCCCCGATCCTGGAGGCGTGTCGCCAGGGTGGCGGCAATGCGGTAGTGCTGCTCGAAGGTGAAGCGCTGATCTTCGTAAACCAGGAAATCTCTCGAACGATGGTTGAGTGACATGTCGAAGACTTGGCGAAGGGTTGACGGTGCGTTCTTCCACACGTTCATTTCGACGCCGTTGACGACCCGTCGCTCCACTTCAAACATCTGTCCGGGCGCCGTCATCTGCGCGGTGGCGTCACCTATCGAAAGAGGAGAATCGGTCATCGCAGTGGAGGTTATCCCTTGATCGTGAGGTCGCGGAAGACGCGCTCGCGGTAGTCAACGAGTTCGTCAATGGATTCGCGCACGTCGTCGAGCGCCCGGTGCGTGCTGGACTTGTCACGTTGGGCGGCGAGGAGATCGGGGTACCAGCGCTTGACCAGTTCTTTGATCGTCGACACATCGACGTTGCGGTAGTGGAAGTGCGCCTCAAGGTTGGGCATGTATTCCTGCAGAAAACGTCGGTCCGTACCAATGGAGTTGCCGCACAACGGAACCGATCGCGCGTCGGGAACGTGGCGGCGGATGAAGGCCAGCGTCTCGGCCTCCGCCTGAGCGACCGAGACGGTCGACGAAGTGATAAGGGGGAGTAGGCCCGACTTCGTGTGCATTTCCTTGACGAAATTACCCATCTGCGCGAGTTGCTCAGGCGTGGCGTGAACGACCAAGTCCGGACCTTCTTCGACGACGACCAGATTGTCGTCGGTCACGATGGTGGCGATCTCAACGATCACGTCTCGAGAAGGGTCGAGCCCTGTCATCTCCAGGTCCATCCACACGAGCACTCTGCGAGACTACTGAACTCCTTGGAACTCCTTGGCGCGACCAGTAGCCTTCGCCCATGGACCTCGCGTTTTGTGCCCTACACCCTGACGCCGTCGTGCCCCAGTACGCCCATCCCGGAGACGCGGGACTTGACCTGATTGCCGTGGCGTCGTTGACCTTGCCGCGACGGGGTGGTCGAGGCTTGGTCGCGACGGGGCTTTCTGTGGCGATTCCGGAAGGCTACGCCGGTTTTGTCCTTCCCCGTAGTGGCCTCGCCACTCGCCACGGAGTGACCTGCGCGAACGCCCCCGGTCTCATCGACGCCGGTTATCGAGGCGAGATTCGCGTGGCGCTCGTGAATCTCGACGCCGACGAGGACTACGAAGTGCGCGTGGGCGATCGCGTCGCGCAGTTGGTCGTGCTCGCGGTACCAAGTTTCCTTCCCCACCTGGTGGAAGAGTTGCCGCATAGTGCGCGCGGCGACGGTGGCTTTGGGAGCACGGGTCGTTGACGACGTACCTCAACCCACTCGATAGTGCGTTCCTCATATTGGAAAACGAGGGTGCGGCGATGCGTATTGGCGCGGTGCTCGAACTCGACGACGACGGCGTCCTCGACGCGTCGGCGCGCTTCGCGCAGATCCGCCACAACATTGCCGAACGCTTGCACGAAATCCCCGTCTTGACGAAGCGCGTCGTACGGGCCCCGTTCGATTTGGCGTGGCCGATACTCGTCGAAGACCAGTCCTTTGATCTTGATCGCCATTTGGTGCGCGTGGCGCTGCCGAGTCCCGGCACGCCGGCTCAGTTTGACGCGTTGATTGCCGATTATTTTTCGCGCCCCCTTTCGCCGGAGCGGCCCTTGTGGCAAATGCTCGTGATCGAGGGACTGGCGAGTGGGCGCTGCGCACTCGCGCTCAAGATTCATCACGCGCTCGCCGACGGCGTGTCGGGCGCCGAAACCTTCGCGAATCTCTTCGATATCTCGCCCGACGTGCGACCCCCACTCGCGCGCGACCCGAGCGAGGATCCCGCCGAGGTCGCGACGCCCTTTGGCTTGGTGTGGTCGAACCTTCGACGTTTGGTGGCGACGCCGAGTGCCGTGCTCGACGTGGCGTCGTCGTGGATTGGTCGCGTGGAGGAGGTCGCCCGCGCGATCGTGCGCTTCGTTCTCTCTCGTGCCCGCCGCGCCGCGTCGGGACAACCGTCTATCTTTGACGCGCGCCGCAGCTCCTTGAACGCCGCGCCGGGCGTTGACAAGGCCTATCACCGTCATCAGGCGGCGCTCGCCGACGTCAAACGCGCCGCGAAATCGCGTGGGGCCAGCGTCACCGACTTCGTCGTGGCGAGCGTGGGCGGCGCCCTTGCGCGTTTCCTCAACGAGCGCGGCGAGCAACTCAAACGAGACCTCATCGCCTTCGTGCCCATCAACGTGCGTCCCGAGGGCGAGAGCGACCAGTTGGGCAATCAGATCTCGGGCATGCTCGTGCGTCTCCACACTGACGTCACCGACCGGGAAGAGCGGCTCTCGCGGGTATCGCGAGACGCGAAAGCGACCGTGGGCGAGCAGCGACGTCTACGGGCCAAGATCTTTATGGACGTCCCGCGACTGCTCGGGCCGGCGCTGGTGTCCTGGGGCGGTCGCGTGATCGGGACGCTCGGCCTGTTCAACTACCTCCCGCCGATGGCGAATCTCATGATTTCGTCGGTACCGGGGCCGCCCCTGCCGTTGTGGGTGAGCGGGCGTCGCGTTCGCTCGGCGTCGCCGGTGGGCCCCCTGTTCGCCAGCTTCGCTCTCAACGTGACCGTCCTGGGTTTTGAAGAGAATCTCGAATTTGGTCTCTTGGGCTGCGCCCGACAACTTCACGATTTGGCGCGGCTACGCGACCTCGTCGCCGAAGAGGTCGCGTGGTACGTCGCGAACACGCCCGCTGTATGAGTTGGCCACGCGGGTCGTGGCGGCTAAGATAGACCCACCTCGCGGACGTAGCTCAGTTGGTAGAGCGCGACCTTGCCAAGGTCGAGGTCGCCGGTTCGAGCCCGGTCGTCCGCTCCAGGAAATCGCCGGCCCTCGCGGGCCGGCGATTTGTCATTCGTCGCTGCCGCGAACCCTTTACCGAAAATTGGCGTGCGCGCGTCTTCTCTTTCACGGGTCGCCTCTCGTAAGGTGGCGTCGTGAGCGTTTCACTTCAGCCCATGACGCCCGGTGAACTCGTCGCGTGGCTGCCCGGCGTCATGGAGGACTACGTGCACCAGCGCGTCCTCGCCGGTGAGGACGAAGCTGCGGCCCGCGCGACCGCGGCCGCCCAGACCGAGGAGCTCGCGCCCGGTGGAGTAGCGGCGGAGGGCCAGCACTTTTTCTGGCAGCGCGACGGTGACGCCGTCGTCGGCGCCCTGTGGCTGGGGCGAACGCTGCAGAGGTTGACGGACTCGTGGTACGTCTATTTCGTGGTCGTTCACGACGAGTTTCGTGGACGGGGCTATGGTCGAGCGGCGATGCTCGCCGCGGAAGAGTGGACCAAGCGACAAGGCGCGCGCTACTTGGGCCTCAACGTCTTTGGTCACAATCACGTGGCGCGGAACCTCTACGAATTGTTGGGTTACGAAACGATGGCGACGCAGATGCGCAAGGAACTCGCGTGAACGCGCGCCACTGGTTCGCGCGCGACGTCAGTGGCGGTCGTCGTGCTTGATCCCGAGATACTTCGTGTGGTGGAGGAATCTCGGGCCCACCCCGAGACGCATCCCCAAGACCTCGACCCTCTCACAAGGCGTCGCCAGTACCGCGAACGGGCGCTGGCCATCCTCGGCGAGATGGAGCCGATGTCGGAGCGGCGCGACGTCCAGATCGAATTGGAAGGTCGAACGCTCGACGCGCGACTTTACGTTCCCTTTGGCGACGAGGGTCGAGGCTTGGTCGTGTACCTTCACGGCGGCAGCTTCGTCGTGGGCGACCTTGACACGCACGAGGGACTCTGTCGTCGTTTGGCGGCGGACACCAAGATGCGCTTTCTCGCCCTCGACTACCGGCTCGCGCCCGAGCACCCCTTTCCCGCGGCGCTCGACGACGTGCGCGACGCGTTGCGCTTCGTCGCGTCACATCGCGACGACTTCGGCGAGGCGACGGCTCGCCTGATCGTCCTCGGCGACTCGGCCGGCGCGAATCTCGCGACCGTCGCGTGCGCGCAAACGCGTGACGAAGACTTGGACGTCGTCGCGCAAGTGCTGATCTACCCGACGCTCGGTCCCGAAGTGGTGACCAAGTCCGCGCACGTCTACGCGTCGGGTTACGTCTTAAATCTTGAGCACCTTCGCTACGACTACCGGCAGTATTTAGGTGACTTCACGAATCACACCGACCCTCGCGTAACGCCGCTCATGAGCAGTGACCTCGTCGGCGTGCCGCCAGCGATCGTGGTGGTGGCCGAGCACGACCCGTTGCGTGACGAGGCGATCGCCTACGCGGGATTACTCGAGAATTTCGGCGTCTCCGTCCGCCTGCTCGAAGCCAAGGGTATGGTGCACGGATTCTTGCGCTTCGGCAATCTGGCGCCCGAAGCACTCGCGATTATTGACGATCTCGCCGAATATTTGCACGCCCTTACGGATCTGGGCGGGTAACCGCGGCGCCGGCGACGCGCGCTCGCTCTCGCGAGTCACGGGGAGCCACTTGTCGACGCAATCTACGACCATCGCGTCGCCCTGAGGCCGGCGCGCCGCCAATATCTGATAACAATGGAACCCTGACGCCTACTTCGGCGGAACAGACTAACCAGGGAGAACGAATGCACCGGATACTTCGAATTCGCCAAGGATTCGTCGCCGTGAGCGTCGCGACGATGGTGCTCGCGAGCGCCGCTACCGCGGGCGCCTCGGGCGCCAGCGCGACCTACAACGCCGCCAACGCCAAATTGGTACCGGCCCTCTACAAGGGCAAGACCCTCGCCGTGGCGACCGACGCGACCTACGCGCCGGACGAGTCGATGAATGGCTCAACCATGGTGGGTTTCGACGTCGACTTGATGAAGGCGATCGCTACCACGCTCGGACTGAAGATCCAAGAGAACAACGTCACCTTCGACAACATCATCGCGGGTATTAAGTCCGGCAAGTACGTCATTGGCAACTCGTCGTTCACGGACAACTTGGCTCGTCAAAAGCAGGTCAACTTCGTGGACTATTTCCAGGCCGGTGAGGGCGTCTACGCTGCCAAGAATTCGATGGTGACCTTCAAGGGCTTCAAGAGCTTTTGTGGACTCAAAGTTGCCGTCGAGACCGGCACCGTGGAGCAGACCGACGCCCAGAACGCCAGCAAGCTGTGCAAGGGCGCCAAGAAGGTGACCGTGCTCGAGTTCCCCACGCAGACCGAAGCCAACGTCGCCGTTTCCTCGGGCCACGCCAACGTGGGCTTTCTTGACAGCCAGATCGCGGGTTACGTGGTCTCGCAGTCCAAGGGCAAGTTCAAGTTGGTGGGCAGCGCCGTGAACGTCGCGCCGTACGGCATCGCGACGCCCAAGACCACCGCGGGCGCGCAGCTCGCGCTGGCCATCCAGGCCGCACTCAAGACGCTGGTGATGAACGGCACCTACAAGGCCATTTTGACCAAGTGGGGCGTGGCCGCGGGTGCGCTGCCGATCGGCAAGATCGTGCTGAACGGGGCCACCTCCTAGGGCCACCCACGTCAACGACGTACTGTAACGACGCATGAGCACGAACGGGGACGTCACCGTCAAGGTCGTCCCCGTTCGTCACGTCGGGCGTTACGTCTCGGGGGCCGTCGCCCTCGTCATTATCGCGATGGTGGTCCACACCATCTTCTCGAAACTGCCGACGGGGCAGTACGCGTGTCACGGCGCGGCGCCACACCGCAGCTGTCACCCCAAGACCGAATGGCGCTTCAGCTGGGACGTCATCCGCCACTACTTCTTTAGCGCCGAAGTCTTCCACGGTGTCGAGATAACCCTCGCTCTGACGGTTTTTTCGATGCTGCTCGGCATCATCATCGGCCTCACGTTGGCGGTGATGCGCATGTCGCCGAATCGTTTGCTCTCGGCGACCGCTTGGACCTACACCTGGTTCTTTCGGGGCACGCCGGTGTACGTGCAACTCCTCTTGTGGTTCAATATTTCGGCGATCTACCCGCAGCTCTCGCTCGGGATTCCGTTTACGTCGTGGACGTTCGTGCACATCAACGCGGTCAATCTCTTTAATCCCTTTCGCGCCGCGCTGATGGGCCTCGCGCTGAACGAGGGCGCCTACATGTCCGAAATTGCGCGCGCCGGATTGATCTCAGTTGACGAAGGGCAGATTGAGGCCGCGAGTTCTGTCGGGCTCACGCGACGCCAGACTCTGCGCCTCGTCGTGGTGCCCCAGGCGATGCGGGTCATCATCCCACCGACTGGTAACGAAATCATTTCGATGTTAAAAACGTCGTCGTTAGCTTCAGTCGTCAGTGTGGTTGATACGTTGGGCGCGGCGACCAACATCTACTCGCAGAACTACCTGGTCATTCCGCTGCTGTTGACGGCGAGTCTCTGGTACCTCTTGTGGACGACGGTTCTTTCGAGTGGACAGTTCTACGTCGAACGCCACTTCGCCCGAGGATCGCTGCGCACGCCACCACCGACGCCCATCCAGCGACTCCGGGCCGACGTGATCGGTATCGCAAGGAAGTTCCGACCGGTTCATGACGTGGGGGTCGCGTCGTGACGTTGATGGTTGAGGCCAAGGGGGTCTGCAAGGCCTACGGTGGGCTCGAGGTGCTTAAGGGCGTCGACCTCAACGTCGCGCGTGGCGAAGTGACGTGTTTGATTGGTCCCTCGGGTTCGGGCAAGAGCACGTTACTGCGCTGCGTCAATCACCTCGAGAAGCACGACGCCGGCGAGTTGCGTGTGGACGGGGAGTTAGTTGGTTACGAACTGCGCGGCGACAAGCTCTACGAGTTAAACGACCGACAGATCTGCGCGAAACGTTCGCAGATCGGCATGGTCTTTCAACGCTTCAATCTTTTCGCGCACCTCACTGTGCTCGAGAACGTGACCCTCGGCCAGATGAAGGTCAAGGGTCGCTCGCAGGAGGCGGCGACGGCCAAGGCTCGTGAGTTACTCGCGCGAGTTGGTCTCGACGCGAAGGAGCGTAGTTACCCGAGCCAACTCTCGGGTGGTCAGCAACAGCGTGTCGCCATCGCGCGCGCGCTCGCGATGGAGCCGAAATTAATGCTCTTCGACGAGCCGACCTCGGCCTTGGACCCCGAACTCGTTGGTGAGGTTCTCGACGTGATGAAAGATCTCGCGCGAAGCGGGATGACGATGATGGTCGTTACCCACGAGATGAATTTCGCGCGTGAGGTGGCCGACACGGTCTACTTCCTTGACGCCGGCGTCATTGAGGAGTCGGGCGATCCACGGACGATACTCACAGCGCCACGCAGTGAGCGTCTAAAACTCTTCTTGTCGAAGGTCCTCTAACAGCGTGTGTCCTATTTGGACCCACCGGTTTGCCTTGACCAACTGAGCCAACTGGCTCAGCGGTGCTTGCTCACCGTCCGACTTCTCAGATCAATTTCGCTCTGATTTCTCGGTTCCGACCCAGGGCCCTCATCACGTTCCCGTAATGGTTGTGCGGGTGACAATCGGCTCTTCCCGCGTGCTTCGCGGTGCAGATCCCAGTGGGATCAGGCTGTGGAAAGAAGCTGAATGCCCGTTGGAGCCAGAAGTGTCACTGGGGAGAGCTCTTTGGGCTGCCAACGAGCCAGGTTGATGGCCGCGTTGAGGTCGCGGTCGAGCACCAGGCCACAGACCCCACACGAGTAGGTCCGTTCCGACAGTTCGAGGTCGTTTCTGACCACGCCACAGCCCGAGCAGATCTTGGATGAGGGGAAGAACCGGTCGGCGATGCGGACCTCGACGCCATGCCATTTGGCCTTGTAGAGCAACTGGCGCGAGAGTTCGCCCATCGCGGCGTCCGAGATCGACCTCGACAAATGTCGGTTCCTCACCATGCCCGCGACGTTCAGGTCTTCGATCACGAGGACCTGGGCTCGGTCAACCAGGGATCTGGAGGCTTGGTGGACCAGGTGTCGTCGGGTGTTAGCGACTTTGCGATGGGTCTTCGCGAGTCGAACCCTCGCTCGTTGGCGGCCTTTCGACCCCGGTGTGGTTCTGGCCAGGGCCTGATTGGCTGCCTTGAGGTTGGTCAGCGCTTGCTTCATTGTTTTCACCCCCTCGAAGCTCTCGAAAGGAATGCCGTTGGCGTCCGCAGCGACGGCCAGGGAGATGATCCCTCGGTCGACCCCGACTGGTACGGCGTGACGGTTGGTTCGGTTGCGCTCAGCTTGATGAAATTCGGCGGCGACTCCGTTCAGCGACACGATCCAACGACCAGCCCGCTCGGTCAGCGTCGCCGAATAGATGTGGAACCGACCGGACTCGATCATCCGGCGGACCTTGCGGGTGGGGCCGAAGAGCGTCACCGATCCGAACTTGGGAAGTCGCAGGTGCGCGGGATCGCTGAAGCGAATGGGCTGGCTCGAGGGCGCCTGATTCGCCGCCGCGCGGTTGCGCAACCGGAAACTCGGCGTCACCCTCCCCTTCGCTTGGAAGCGGGGGAACCCAACGGGCGATCCGCTGCGCTTCCCGCGCCGCGACGCCGAGAAATTCTCGAGCGCCCGGGCCGCGTCCACACTTGCGCACTCGAAGACGTCATTGGGCAGCTCGTGACGCCAGGCGAGACCCCGGGTCCCGTCCCCACTGACCGGTGAGTCAGCAGACTGTCCGTTTTTCCAGGCGTTGAACTCGTTGATGAAGGAGAAGGCTGCCCAGGACAGGGAAGAGGTTGATGGCTCGCAGGGTGCACCGCCTTCAGAGAGGATCTCTCGCTCGGTGGCTCGGGCGTCCAGGTTGACCTTCACACGGGCCAGGTGGTGGTTCATCGTGAAGCGACGGGCGCCCGCGCATTTGGCGAGGAGGATCTTCTGCTCGGGGCTCGGGTCAAGGGCGAACTGGAACGTGACGGCTCTCGAGAGCGTCTGACCGGAGTGCGAGATGGGTGATCCAGCTGACGTGGTTGCCACGGAAGTGATTCTGCGTCGGGGCTGTCACATGCTGTGAGGCAACGCGCTAAATCATGGAGCCATTCAACGTGTGGAGACTCTTTCGACACGTCGAAAGGCTCCGTCAACGAGGACGGGCACGACGTCGCTCACGCCGTAAACGGATGCGTACTCGACGTCGTGACGAAACCCTCGCTCCACCAATTCTCGACCCGACGCGCTCCGCAAGAGAGCGTCCTCAACGGTGTCCTTGGCGTCTTTCCACGCGGCGACGGCGGACCTGGCTTCCGGCGACAAGTCGCCGCCTAAATTCGCCAGCACTGCACCGGCCCCCAAGAGATCGTCGAGCGAAGGTCGCAGGGTCCCATCGGGCCAACGTTCACCACACGCAATGACCGACACGGGCAGGGAGGTAGCCGCGAGATACTGAGCCACCGCAGGTGCGTTGCGCAGACACGCCGCCACGACGGCAGCTCCCTTCTCAGCGGCAAGTACCGAACACGTCGAGCCGTTGGGCGACGGCAGGACGACGGCATCCAGTGTCGCGCGGTTCAAAAGAGCCGTAGGCGAGAGCGAGATGCCAGCCGCGCCGGAACCATCGACAAGGTGAGCACCGAGTGAATCCGCGAAGGCGCGCGCCGTCTCGTCCTTCCATCGATAGGGATACGCGATTCCACCTCGATCGACCACGGCCCCGACCGCGGTGGTAAAGCGAAGTACGTCGATGACAACGACTATCGACCCTGGTCGAGCTAATCGTTCAGTGCCCGTAGGTCCCCACTCAAAGTGACCCGGGGACTCTCCCGGCGTTGGCCACGACTCGTGTCTCATTCGTTCAGTCTCCCATGGGGTCATAGCCGAAGTTGAGGGCCGAATACCACGCCACACCGCATCACGGACTTTCCCCCGAGGATGAGCGAAGGTTTTCGACGAGGGAGGCGACGTGCAACCATCCGGTAGCTGAGTATGTCGTGTTCTAAAAGCACCGTGCGAGGCGACGCCGTCGCACAAGATGGCCGTGGGTCACTTCGACGCGCCAGGCGTGGCGGATAGGGCGAAACACTTTGGCACCATTCTCGTTGCGCGCCGTCTCGTCCCATCCAACCCGGCGAACCTCGTAATTGAACTTTGCCGACATCCGCGTGGCTGCGGACTGAGCCGTGCCTCGGTCCACGTGGACGAGTTCCAGCCGTTCGTCATCCCTTGTTCGGGCGAGGTCGTCGAGTATCTGTTCGACGGCGCTGGACTCAGACGTCGAGGCGGGGACGACTCGCACACAGAGCGGCAGGCCCGTGACGTCCACACAGACGATGCGCTTGGCGCCGTTGGTTCGACCGTAGGGGCCGCCCTGGCTATGAAAGGTAGCGCCCCCGTTCGAGGCCCCGCGTGCGAGGTGTGTGTCGATGACCACCATCGAGGGCCGCGGATCCTTTCGACCGAGAGCCGTGCGCGACGAGGCGCGCAGTTCGGAGAGAGCCCGAGTCCACGTTCCGTCGCGCGACCACCGGCGAAACTGGGACCAAACTCGGATCCAGGGACCAAACTCCTCGGGCAAGAACCGCCACTGGCACCCGGTGTGTGAGATATCGAGCATCGCGTCGACTACGTGGCGAAGGTCAGCTCCGTGCTTCGGCCCTCGTTTGGCTGGAATGATCAATAGTGGTTCCAGCACCTCCCACTGGGCGTCGGTCAGGTTGCTTGGATAGGCCACGACTTTATGGTGTCGGTCGCTTCTCCTGACGCACTCCCCAAATAGAACTCACGCTCTAAGGTCGCCGGACTCGACGTCCGTCGTGTCGTCGAGCGTCGTACTTAGTTGGTCACTGTCCGGTGAAGGCTTCGCCGTCGTACCGGTCGACGGTGACGAATTCGTCCACGCGCTTGCGCGTGAGTTTTGTTGGACGCTTCTCCGGTCGTCCCAGCGCGACGACGGCCGCGAGCGCGTGCGTGGCCGGCAGACGCAGGAGTTGGGCGACCTCAGGCTCGCGTCGTGTCGCCACGGTCGTCATCACGCCGCCGAGCCCGTACTCGTGCGCGGCGAGCAGGACGTTCCAGATGAAGGGATAGACCGACGCGCCACCCACAATTTGGTAGCGATCGAGGTCTCGGTCGGTCGCCGCGAGCGCGCCAAGGTCGACGCTGACGGCGAGGAGCACCGGTGCGCTCGCGATCGTCTCGGCGAAGCCGTCGGGCTGCGAGAGGGCAATCGCGTCACCACGGCGACTCGTCGCTAGTGAGCGTTCGTCGTCCGTGGCCAACGGCGAAAAGGGGACGAGGCCCTCCAGGACGTGGCCGACGTAGTCGTGCCAGGCGTCGAGATAGAGCGCACCCAGCGCCTCGCGAATGGCGACGTCGCGCAGCACGATGACGTGCCAGGCTTGGCGGTTGCCGCCCGAGGGTCCGAAGCGCGCGTCATCGAGTACGCGAAAGAGAACGGCGTCGTCGACGTAATCGGGGAGAAATTTTCGCACCGCACCGGTGCCGCGCAACGCGTCGCGAAGCTCCATGCTCAGTGGTCCCTTCGTTCGAGCATTCCGGCGCCCACGCCCACTACCACGACCGTGTACAGAACCAAGATTAGGAGAGCACTCCACGCGCTAAGGGTGTTGGCGGTCACGGTCGGCGACATCATGGACTGACCCAGTTGACTTGGTTCGAAGCGGTTGAGGGCGTTTTGCCAGCTTTGGGGAAGCAGCAGGGTCAAAATAGGCAAAATCAGGAGCAGGGACGTAAAGACCGAGATACTCGCGGCGCTCTGACGCAGAATGAGGCCGAGGCCCATGCCCACCAAACTGAGGAGCGTTAGGTACACGCCCGCGAGGATCACCGAGCGCAGTACCGCGCCGTTCGCGAGGGACGCGGTGGGCACCACGCCAGAAAAAATCGTTTGACCGACGACGAAGGTCACGAAGCAAGCGACCTCCGCGACGACGATCACGACGAGCGCGACGATGAAGGCTTTGGCGACGACGAGGTGAAGGCGCTTGGGTACCGCGGCCAGCGAGGTGCGAATCGAGCCCGACGAGTACTCCGCCGTGATGAACAGCACGCCGATGACGCCGACGGCGAACTGCGCGAAAAGAGTGCCACTCAAACTGGTCGACACGGGATCAAACGTGGCGCGGCGTAGGGCGCTGGACTGGCTCCAGTGCGAACGAACCGCCGACGTGATGAGTGCGCCGAGGCCAATCGTCAACAGCAACGTCAACAGAACGCCGGTGACGCTAGAACGCACGGAGCGGAATTTGATCCATTCCGAATGGACGACCGAGACCAAGGTGGGCTTCGCGCTCACGGGCGCTCCGACGCGGTTGCGCTGTACTCGACCGAGTCCGCGGTCAGTTCCATAAAGACCTCTTCGAGGGAGGCACGCTGGGGCGTCAAGGTTGAAAGCGCGACGCCGGCGGCGAGGGCCAGGTCGCCTATCGCTTCGGCGTCGAGTGATTCAACGACGAAGCCCGGCCCCTCCGGGCGATACGCCACCGCCTGGGCGCGCAGGGCGTCTTCAAGGGCGCGCGCGTCGCGGGCACGTACGTAGACCTCATCCTTCGCGCCGGCCGTGAGCTCGTCGACGCTGCCCTGGGTAATGAGACGACCACGGCCAATCACGATGATCTGCTCGGCCGTGAGTGCCATCTCACTCATCAGGTGTGAACTCACGAAGACGGTGCGTCCTTCACGCGCGAGAGATTGGAACAGGTCGCGGATCCAACGAATTCCTTCGGGGTCGAGCCCGTTGACGGGTTCGTCGAAGAGCAAGATACCGGGATCCCCAAGGAGCGCCGCCGCGATGCCCAGTCGCTGGCTCATGCCCATCGAGAACGTCCCCACCTTCTTATCGGCTACCGAAGTGATGCCGGTGAGTTCAAGCACCTCGTCGACGCGCTTCGTGGCGAGGCGGTTCGACGCGGCCAGCGCGCGTAAGTGCTGACGTGCGCTTCGTCCGGGGTGTACGGCCTTGGCGTCGAGTAACGCGCCGACCTCGCGCAGCGGTTGGACCAGGTCGCGGTAGCGCTGGCCGTTGACGGTGGCGCTACCCCCGGACGCGAAGTCGAGGCCCAGTATCAGGCGCATCGTCGTTGACTTGCCTGAACCATTGGGACCGAGAAATCCCGTGACGACGCCGGGGCGCACGTCAAAGGTCAAGTCATTGACGGCCGTCGTCTTACGAAATCTTTTGCTGAGATGACTGACGGAGATCACGTCGTCGCCTCGCGAGGCGTAACCACGCCAGCGCGCGCGTTGCGACAGTCGCGACAGCGACCACTGAGCGCGAGGTGGTGGCGATCGAGTTGAAATCCGTAGCGGGCGAGTAATTCGCGGCTGAGCGCGTCGAAGTGCGATGAAGGAATTTCAACGGTTCGTTGGCAGACCTCGCACGTGAGGTGCCCGTGGACGACGCCGGCGAGGTGGTAGACCGCCGCAGGCTGGCCGAGGTGGGCGTGCACGACCAGTTCCAGCTCCTCAAACTCCTCGAGGATGCGGTAGATCGTCGAGGGACTGACTTCGGGGCGTTCACGCTGGACTGCGGAGGTGATCTCGTCAGCCGTGAGGTGCCCGCGGGCCGCGACCAGGACTTCGGCGACCGTTCGCTTAGCCGCGGTGACGCGCTTCGCGGCGCCACGCACCGTCGACACCATGGTCTCGACGTCTGGCGTGGCGCTCACCCAGCCAGACTAGGTCCTCGGGTGTCGCGGCATTCCTGTGGACGACGCGACGTGAACGCGTCAAACGGGGCGCTAGTCGCGCCCGAGTCGCGCCAGAATCTCTTCGGCCTGGATGACCATGTCGCGCACGATCTCGCCGGCCGGACGCAGCGCGTCGATGGCGCCCACGACTTGACCCGCGGGGTAGCCCTCGCGATCGACGTCCACGCCCGTCGTGTGCTCGTCGCCCCCCAGGTGAAAGACGCCGTCGTGTAACGACGCGACCAATTGATCAGGAAATCGGCGCAAGAGCGTCGGGTCATCCTCGTAGCGCTTGGTCGTGGCGTTCTTGATCACGCGCATCGTCTTCCCGCTGTAGGCGCGCGACACGGTGGTGTCGTCTTCTTTCGCGTCGAGTAGGCGCTGGTGGTAGCCGGGGAGGGCTCGCGCCTCGGGCGTCGCGATGAAGCGCGTACCCACCCACACGCCGTCGGCTCCTAGGGCGAGTGCCGCCGCCAAGCCGCGTCCGTCAAAAACGCCACCGGCCGCGACGACGGGAATGGAACCACCAACCGCGTCCACGATCATCGGCACGAGAGGGAACGTGGCGACCGTGCCCGTGTGGCCACCGGCTTCGGTGCCCTGGGCGACCACGACGTCGCAACCGGCGTCGAGTGCGCGACGCGCGTGCTCCACTTTGCCGCACATCGAAATGACGAGCACCCCGGCGTCGTGGCACACGTCGACGACGTGGCGCGGCACGCCGAGTCCCGCGACGAAAGTGGAGGCTCCGCCTTCAATTAAGAGTCGCACGTTCGCTTCGAGCGTGTCGGGAAACGCCGTCAGCAGGTCGACGCCAAAGGGTCGTGCGGTGAGTGCTCGCGTGTGGGCGATTTCTTCGGCGAGTTGGGCGGTGGACATCGTTGACGCGCCTAAGCAGCCGTACCCGCCGGCGTTCGAGACCGCCGCCGCGAGGGCGCTGTAGGAGACCCCACCCATGCCGGCCAGCATGACGGGATGGTCGATCTTTAACAACTCGGTCAGTCGAGTCTTCATTGTTCCTTCAACTTACTCATGGTGAGAACACGTAACGCGCTGCCGCCCACGAGGCCAGCGATGACCGTCGCGAGCAACAGGCCCAGCGAAAACGCGCCGTAGATCGGTCCGTTCGGCGAGAAGAGCGTGCCCGCGAAGAGCAGCGGTACGGTAAATCCCATCGCGCACAGCGCGGCGGTGGCGAACAGCATGGGGGTCGTGACGTCACGCGGGCCTCGCGCGCCAACGCGCGTCGCGATCCACACGCCACCGGCGATACCCAGAGTCTTTCCGACGAGGCGAATGACGATGGTGGCAAGAATCACGACGCGTCCGCCGTGGTTTAAACCCAAATTGGACCAGTGCACGCCCGTCGCCACAAAGCCGAAGAGGGGGAGGACGACGAGGCTCGCGATTCGGGTCGCGCCGCGCTCGAGTCGAGGATGGGTCGGCGAGCGCGGACGCACGAGGGATCCCGCGACGACGCCGGCGAGGGCCGGTTCAAGGTTGGCCTGAACGAAACAGAGCCAGAGGGCGAGAAGCACGGTTACGTTGACCGCGACCGAAAGACGTCGCCGACCGAGCCACCAGGCGACAACCACGGCCACGCTCGCGCCGATCAGCCACGTCTCGTGAAGATCCGTAGCTCCCGTGAAGAGCAGAACGATCACGCTGAGGACGTCGTCGGCCACGGCGAGGGCGAGGACGAAGAGGCGAAGCGATGACGGCAACCGCCGTCCAACCAGGGCGAGCGCCCCGAGTGTGAAGGCTACGTCGGTGGCCATCGGCACGCCCCAACCGCGCCACAGGGCGTCGCTATTGAACATGGCTCCGAGCAGCAGCGAACCTCCAGCGGTCGCGGCCATGCCCCCGAGGGCTCCCGCGAGAGGGGCCAGTGCGTCACGACGATTGGCCAAGGCCCCGTGATCGATTTCTCGACGAAGTTCCAGTCCGAGGGCGTAGAAGAAGATCGCCATGAGTCCGTTGACCGCGAGGGAGTGCAGCGACGTGGCGTCGAGGCGCCGCGCCCACGACGAGGTCACGGCACCGGCGGTGAAGGAGAAATAGGCGTGCGCGTTCAGCGCGGACCACGTCAGGGCGGTGACCACGCCGGCCATCAGGGTTACGGCCGCGCTGTACTCGTGGTCGAGGAGGCGCCGTGACCATCGCCACCCACGCGTCAGCATGTTCGCAGGTTACTCAAGCCCGGCGCGATGGGCCCGTGGCGACCTCACTAGGGTGGGGGAGAGTTTTCCGTCGTCGACGACCCCCAAGGACTTCGCATGGATCAGGTGGAAAAGGGCACACTGCCCAAGCGGGAGTTGTACTTCGTCTTTGGCGCACTCATGCTCGGCATGCTGCTCGCCGCGCTCGACAGCACCATCGTCTCGACTGCCCTGCCGACCATCGTGGGCGATCTACACGGTTCGAGCCACCTCGCGTGGGTCGTCGTGGCCTACCTCCTCGCGACGACGGTGTCCACACCAATGTGGGGAAAATTAGGTGACCTTTACGGTCGCAAGCAGTTCTTTCAGTGGGCCATCGTGCTCTTTCTCGTCGGTAGCGTTCTGTGCGGCTTCGCGACGTCGATGTTCGAACTGATTATGTTTCGCGCGCTGCAGGGCCTCGGGGGCGGTGGACTCATGGTGGGCGCGCAGGCGGTCATCGCCGATATCGTCCCGCCGCGAGAGCGGGGTCGCTACGCGGGAATGTTCGGTGGAGTCTTTGGCGCCGCCACCGTACTGGGCCCGCTCCTGGGCGGGGTCATTGTCGAGTACTGGTCCTGGCGCTGGATCTTCTTCGTCAACGTTCCCTTTGGCATCGTCGCGCTCTTCGTCACCGCGGCCGCACTTCCGAAGTCCGCCGAGCGTGTCGCGCACGTGCTCGACTTCGCGGGCACCCTCGTGATGACCGTCTCGGCCTCGGCCCTGATTCTCTTTACGTCCCTGGGAGGATCGACCCTGGCGTGGACCTCGTGGAAATCGATCTCGTTGCTCGTGGTCGGCCTGGTAGCGGGCGTGATCTTCGTCGTGGTGGAGCGTCGCGCCGTCGAACCGATTTTGCCGCCGCGCCTCTTCGCGAATCGCGTCTTTTCCTCGGCCTCGGCCATTGGCTTCGTGGTGGGCTTTGCCATGTTTGGCTCGATGACGTTCCTCCCGTACTTCTTCCAGACCGTGCGCCACGTGACGCCGACGCAGTCGGGTCTGCGACTCCTACCCCTTATGGTTGGCCTCTTCGGAATGTCGATTTTGGTGGGCAATCTCGTGTCCCGAGGAAAGCCCTATCGGCCGTTCCCCATTCTGGGCACCGCCGTCATGACGGTAGGCCTCGCACTCTTGGGAACCGTCGGGATTCTGACCTCGAGTTACGTCATGTCGTTGTACATGTTGATTCTCGGCATGGGCATTGGACTCGTGATGCAGGTGCTGGTGACCGCCGTGCAAAACGCCGTGAACCCCGCGGACATCGGGGCCGCGACGGCGGGAACGAATTTTTTCCGCTCCATTGGGGGCTCCTTCGGGACCGCAATCTTTGGCGCGCTCTACACGAACAACTATCCCCACCAGCTGGCCACTGGATTCGCGAAGTTAGGCGTGCCCGTACCGACGCACCTGCTTTCCACGCTCACGCCGAAAACCTTGCGACTCTTACCGCCCGCGGAGTTACACGTCGTGTTGGCCGCTATCGCGACGTCAATCCAATCGGTGTACCACTGGGCGATTCCGGTGGGCGTGATTGCGGTAGCACTCTCGTTGACGTTGCCCGAAATTAAGCTTCGCGCGAGCCTGCATCCAGTCGCCGACGAAGTGCCGCTGTCACACGCGGAGCCGCTGCTCTAATCGATTCGAGACAGACGTCGAAGTCGCGCTGGTCGCCGTAGTAGGGATCAGCGAGGTCGAGTTCGACGGGTGGGTTCTCGTACTGGCGCAGGAGGTGAACCTCGAGTTGGTCGCCAACGCGTTCGTGAACATCTTGTCGTTGTTCACGCGTCATCACGATCGCGAGGTCCAGTGAGGCGAGGTAGTCCCGGTCCGCGAAGGCGCCGGGGGAACCGCGTTCCGTAAACCCGGCCTTCGTCAGGGCCGCCCGGGCCCGGGGATCCATGTCCGCACCCACGTGCCAACGCGCGGTTCCCGCGCTGGAGACGCGGACCTGCGCCGCCAGAATGGGGTCGTCGGCGATCAGTTGGCGCAGAACAACTTCGGCCATCGGCGAGCGACAAATGTTGCCCGTACAGATCACGCCAAGGTGCCAAGAGGTCATCGGAGGTCTTTCTTAAGAATCTCTTCGTTCTAGTCGCTCGCACGCCGGGGCGATGTCTCCAAGTTCGAAGGGCGACAGTAAAGTGGCGTTAAGCGAATCGAAAGGAGTTGCCATGCCGCTGTCAGAACACGAACAGCGCATTCTGGCTGAACTCGAAGAGTCGCTCTCGAAACAAGATCCCCGTTTCGTGAAGAACGTTCGTGAAACGAACGTCTACGCCCACGGCGGTCGACGCGTCCGTTGGGGCGTCGCCGGTTTCGTTGCTGGCTTGTTGATATTGATTCTCTGTTTCTCGCAATCGGTTCTCTTAGGGCTGGTGGGCGTGGCGTTGATGTTTGTTTCCGCAGTTGTCGTGGAGCGCAACGCCCGTTTGCTGGGTCGCGCGTCCTGGCAAGACATCACGCGTCCCGGTCAAGGCGACGATACGACGGCCACTTACGGTCCGCGTACGACGTCTCTTCGCGACTGGTTGTCGCGTCATCGTCACAAGCCGGAATGAACCGGGCGAAGGGAGCGCTCGACGACTCCCTCTGTCTCGCGATTGACGTCGGCGCAACCAAAATCGACGTCGCGGTGGTGGGCGCCGCGGGGCGTCTGCTCAGCCGGGACCGCCTCGCCGTCGCTGACTACCCGACAGGACTCTTCGACGCGCTCGTCACGTTGGCGCGAAGCGTCAAGGCCGACTATCCAACGTCGCGCGTGGGTGTCGCGTGCGCGGGACCGATTGCGGCGGACGGCGCGCGCGTCTCGCCGCTCAACATTGCCCAGTGGCGTGAATTTCCCCTTCGCGCGCAACTCGAAGGAGCGCTCGGTCTCCCGGTACGCGTCGAGGGTGACGCGCGCGCACTCGCGCTCGCCGAGGGCGTGTACGGCGCCGCCCGGCGTGAACGTTCGTACCTTTCGATGGTCGTGTCGTCGGGGGTGGGTGGCGGCATCGTGCTCAATGGGCGACTCCTCGACGGCAATTCGTCGAACGCGGGTCACGTGGGGCATCTCACGGTCGTTCCCCAAGGCGCGTTGTGTGGCTGCGGCGCGTACGGCTGTCTCGAGGCCGAAGCGTCGGGTCGGGCCATTGAAGCGCGCACGGGACGCGCGGCGGCGCTCGCCGACCTCGCGACGCGCCAGCGCACGGGGGCGCTGGTTGGCCAAGCCGTCGGAAACGTCTGTTCGCTGCTCGATCTCACGCGCTGCTACGTCGGTGGATCAGTGGCCCTGGGCTTTGGCGACGACTTCTTTGACGAGGCCAACAAGTCCGCGCGTCGCGTGGCGCAGTTGTCGTTCGCGAGTGACGTTCGCGTGGCACCGACGGCGTTGGGCGATGAAGGGTCGCTGCTGGGCGCCGCGCTCGTGGCGTGGGGGACACCGTCGTGAGGCCCGTCGCCCTGTTGAAGGTCGCCCTGTACCTAGCCCGGCACCCCGGGGAAGGTCTTCTCGTGGCGCGCGCGTCGTGGCGACTTCGACGCCGTCAATGGTGGCGACGATTTCCCTTTTTGCCCGTACCTAGTCGGAGCTACTGGAATTTTCGCATGGTCACCGCCTTCGGCGAAGAGCGACCCGCCACGATCGCGCCACGTGAAATCGTGACCGCGGCGCGCTGGTCGCTCGCCCAGCGGGCGGGGAAGTAGTTTTTCCCCATGGCGCGCGTCCTACTGCTGAACGCAACTTTTGAGCCACTCCAATTGGTGAGTGAGCGCCGCGCCGTCGTCTTGATGCTGGCCGGAAGAGCCGAGCCGATTGCTACTCCCGAGACCCCGGCCGTCTGCCGCTCCGCGTCGGTCGTGGTCGAAATTCCGGCGATCGTGCGACTGCACGATATGGTGAAAATCCCGTCGAAAGTGCGTACGCCCCCACTCACGCGTCGCTCGTTACTACTGCGCGATAGCTACCGATGCGCGTACTGCTTAGAACACGCCGACACCATTGACCACGTGGTGCCGCGCTCACGCGGTGGGCGACACGAATGGACCAACGTGGTGGCCGCCTGCCGCCGCCACAACATGCAAAAGGGCGACCGACTGCTCGAGGAAATCGGCTGGCGGATGCACTTTGAGCCCCGAATTCCCGACGGACCGTGGTGGCGCTGGCGTCACGTGCCCGACCCGGACCCCCTCTGGGAGCCGTACCTGCCGCGGGCGTCGTGATCGACGAGATTGACGAAATCTACGACTACGAGGTACTTCGTCGGTTAGAAGACGCCACGATGTTCGTCGTGCACCCGAGCGCCCCGTTGCTCGTCCTCGGTGGCAATCAACCACCGGACGTCTTGAACGACGAAGGTCGACGTTGGCCAATCCGCCGACGTCGAGGCGGCGGCGGCGTGGTCGCGCTCGCGCCGGAAGACCTCTGGATCGATTTCTGGATTCCGCGAGAGGATCCCCGCTGGCGAGGTGACGTACGTGCGGCGTCCGTTGCGGTGGGCGAATGGTGGTCAGCGGCTCTCCGCGAAGGATTCGACGTGCGCAGTGACGTTCATCGAGGTGGTTTAGAGGGCGACTCTGATCTCCGCGTCGCCTGCTTCGCGGGACGGGGTCCGGGCGAGGTCTTCGTCGACGATCGAAAGGTGGTCGGGGTCACCCAGTGGCACGTGCGCGAGGGTAATTTCCTCTCCACCGTGCTGCGCGCGACCGACTCTCGTGATCTCGTCAATCTGTTGCGCGAGCCTCGAACAGACCTCACCGCGGCGCTAACGCATCACGACCTGCACTCGCTGGGCGTCGACGACGCCGAGACCTTGACCGCTAACTTGCGCGACCGCAGTGGCCCGTGGCGATTTCGTCGTCTCGGCCTCTCCCTCTAACCAGCCGTCATCCCGCCCGTGGCGCGTCGGGACCGTCGACGCTCGCGGTGGAGAGACTCGACTAAAAGAGCCCTCCGTTGGGGCAATCTTGGTGCTCTGTGGTGTTAAGTGGTGTAATGTGTCACGAAGTGGGGGAAAGTGGTGAACCCGCGGGAGGGCGTGCATGCTTGGCTTCGTTGGTCAGTTTCAGCACTCGCTGGACGCCAAGGGTCGACTCATCTTGCCCGCGAAGTTCCGCGGAGAGTTCGAACGCGGCGGTCACCTGAGCCCGAATACCGAGGGGTGCGTCGCGCTGTGGACGCCGGGGGAGTTTTCGCGTCAGATGGACGAACGACTCCAGCAGGCGCGGCTCGGTGGGGGCCGCGAGCGTCAACAGGTCCGCTACTGGTCCGCCAATTCCTCCGACGTTGAGTTCGATCGTCAAGGACGCTTCGCGTTGCCGAGTGCCATTCGCGACTACGGACGACTCCAGGGCGAAGTTCTGATTGTGGGCGCTATTGACCACGTCGAACTATGGGATCCCGCGATCTACGACCAACAGGTCAACGCCGCCGAAGAAATCTTTCGACGGGGTGAGTTCGAGTGAAAGGTGTTCAACAGTTTCGGCCGCGGACCACGCGCAGCCTGGCAATCGTTCCGACGTGTGGAGAATCCTCCTCCGCCCTCTCCAACGTTGTAGCGATTGAAAGGCTGCGGATGGCCCAAGACCACTATCACCAACCCGTGCTCCTCGACGAGATCGTGGCGCTCTTCGCCGACCAACCGGCCGGCGTGATCGTTGACGCCACGGTGGGTGGGGGCGGGCACGCCAGCGCCATTCTGAGCGCAGCGCCCCAGTTGCGACTACTCGGTATCGACCGTGACCCTGAGGCGCGCGCGCACGCCCGCGCGCGACTCGACGCCTTCGCCGGCCGTGCGCTGGTCGTTGAGGGCACGTTCGGTCAGTTGGGAACGGTCGTGCGCGAGCACGACGCCTTCGTGGGCACCGACGCGCTAGTGGGCGTGCTCATGGACCTCGGAGTCTCCTCGCACCAATTCGACGAAGGTGATCGAGGTTTTTCCTTCCGTTCCGACGCGCCTTTGGACATGCGGATGGATCCGACGAGTGGACTCACGGCCGCGGAGTTGCTCACCACGATTAATCAGCATGAACTGGTGCGTATTCTTCGCGCGAGTGGCGAGGCGCGCTTCGCGAACGCCATCGCCAAGTCGCTGATCGAGACCCAGCCCCGCACGACCTTTGAACTGACCGCCGCCGTCGAACGAGCCGTCCCCCCGGCCGCTCGGCGCCGTGGTCACGTCGCGACGCGCGTCTTTCAAGCGCTGCGCATCACGGTCAATGATGAAGAGGGCCAGCTCGACCTCGGCCTGGCCTCGGCCATCGACGAACTCGCGGTTGGGGGCGTACTCGCGGTCATTTCCTATCACTCAGGCGAAGATCGCGCCGTGAAGGCCTACCTCGCCGACCAGGCGAAGGGCGGCTGCACGTGTCCACCCATGCTCGAATGCGTCTGCGGCGCGACGCCACGCGTGGAGGTCTTCAAGGCGAGCGCGCGTCTCGCGAGTTCTGAGGAAGTGACGCACAATCCGCGCGCACGTTCCGCGCGTCTTCGCGGCGCCCGAAAGGTAGCGCCGTGAGCGTCATCAGTTTTCCGCGTCGCGTTGACACCCGTCGAAGCCGTCGACCCATCGCCACGACGCGGCCCGCGTCACGTCGCGCGCCGGCCCAGGAGCGTCAGCGCTGGCGCGCCGCGACCAGTTCACGCCGCGCGATCGTTGTGGTGGGCGTCGCGTTGGTCATATCTCTAGGCGGCAGCATGTACGTGGCGAATCGCCAGATTGAGATTCACGCGCTCCAGAACCAACTGCTGCAAGAGCAGTCGAACTACGCCGAACAGGTTGGTTCGCTGACGAATCTCTCCGCGCCGAGCCAAATCGCGACGCGCGCAGGCGCGCTCCACCTCGTCGGTCCCGTCTCGGTGACGCAGATTCCTACGACCTCATTGACCACGCCGCTGCCTCTCCCAAAATTTAACGGGTACGCCACGTCGACGTCACGGACGATTCGGTGAGCTCTCACGGCACGTCGACCCACGCTCGCGCAACGGCTCGTCCCCGAGTTCACGCAGTCGCGCCACAGGGTCAGCGACGGCTTCGTCTCCTGCGCGCGCTCCTGGCGCTCGGTTTTTGCGCGCTGGGCGTTCGACTGTTCTTCCTGCAGATTGTCAATCACGCGCACTACGCCCGACTCTCCGTCGCGCAGGTTCGCGTCGACCTAACGACCACCGCCTTACGAGGTGGCATCTACGACCGGCACGGTCAGATACTCGCGGTCTCGCGCCCGACGTCGTTAGTCATCGCCGACGACTTCCAGATTTCGAATCCGATGAAAGAAGCCCAAGCACTCTCGCCGCTGGTGAAGGTACCGGTCACGAAACTGACGGCGCTGTTGTCGGAAAAGAACGGCTACGTCATTTTGAACGGTCAGCTCGACTTGAACGACGGGCGAAAGATCGCCGCTTTGATGTTTCCCGGCGTCGTCGTGCAGGATTCGAGCGTGCGCACCTACCCTGACGGGACGCTCGGCACGTCGCTACTCGGCGGAACCAACGCGACGGGCGCGGGGTCGGCCGGTCTCGAGTACGAGTACAACAAGATCTTGGCCGGACAAACGGGTGTAACGCGCGCCTTTGTTTCCTCGACGGGGGTCAACCTCCCGGCGTCCTCGTCGACCGTTATTCGAAAGGCGGAGCCGGGGGTCGGCCTCGAACTCTCCCTTGACGCGTCTCTGCAGTACGTCACGGAACGCACCCTGGCGCAAGACCTCAAGCAGTTCAACGCTCTCACCGGCGTCGCCGTCGTGATGGACGTCAAGACCGGCGAAATCCTGTCCGACGCGTCGCTGGTCAATACCAAGACGAAGGCCGGTGTTCTCGGGCCCATCCCCGCGTGGGGTCGTAGCGTCGGGGTTCCGGGAATTGAACAGACGATTAACGATCTGGCGTTTTCACAGGCCTACGAGCCGGGTTCCGTCTTCAAAGTAGTGACCTTCTCCGCGGCTCTCCAACAAGGATCAATTACGCCGTCGACGGTCTTCGCCGTACCGAACTCGGTCGTGGTGGGTAGCCGTTACTTCCACGACGCGGAAAATCACGGTCTCGAGCACTTAACCGCGACGCAAGTGCTCGCGCAGTCGTCCAACATTGGCACGTACTTGATCGGCAAGCGCGTCGGTGAGGCTGGGCTGTTGGCGCAGGTGGAGCGACTTGGTTTTGGTTCGACGACGTCGGTGGGTTATCCGGGGGAGACCGCTGGACTTTTGGTGAACGCGTCGAACTGGTACGCGAGCGACCAGGTCGCGCTGCCCATCGGTCAGGTCGACGCGGTGCCCGCCATTCAAGTACTCGACGCCTATAACGCCATCGCGAACGGCGGCGTCTTCGTGGAACCGAAGGTCGTGCGTGGCTTCGTCTACCCCAACGGCACCGTCCGAGGCACCCCGGCGAGTACGACGCGACGCGTCCTATCACCCGCGGTTGACCAAACCATGATCAAGATGCTCGAGCAGGTGGTGCTCGCGGGTACCGGAACCCACGCGATTATTCCCGGCTACGCCGTCGCGGGCAAGACGGGCACCGCCACCATTCCGTACCCGGGTCGCGCCGCGTTGTTGACGGGCAACTACAACGCGAGTTTCGTCGGCTTCGCGCCGGCGAATAATCCGGTGCTGTCAATGATCGTCGTCGTGGAGCGACCGACGACGGACATTTTTGGTGGTGACGTGGCGGCGCCCGTCTTTCAACAGGTCATGTCCTACGCCCTTCACCACTACGGCATCCCCTCGACCGGTACCATGCAGCATCCCTTAAAGGGTGGTGCCTCCATTGCGTCGGACGTGACGTGATGCAGCTCGGCGATCTCCTCGACGACTGCACGTTGAACGTGGCGACGTCGAGTATCGAAATTTCTAACGTCCAGATTGACTCGCGCCGCTGTGACGAGGGCTCCCTCTTCGTAGCGCTGCCCGGCGCGACGCGCGACGGTCTTGACTACGCGCTCGACGCCGTGGCGCACGGCGCCCGTTGCGTCGTGGCGAGCGCTCCCGCCGACGTGGGCGTGCCGGTGGTGACGGTTCCTGGGTCGCAGCTGCACGCACTCTTGACGCACGTTTCCGCGAGCATCGTGGGGCATCCGGAAACGAAAACTCGACTGGTCGGGGTGACGGGAACCAACGGCAAGACCAGCGTTACGACCATGGTCGCGCAGCTGGCGCGATCGCTCTCGTGGAACGCCGCCACGATTGGCACACTTACTAATGAGCGCACGACGCCGGCGCCACCGGAACTCTTCCGCACGCTCGCGCAACTCGTCGAAAATTTTGATCCCGCCAAACGCCACGCGCTCGTGGCCCTGGAAGTGTCAAGCCACGCGCTCGATCAGCGGCGCGTCGAGGGCTTGCGCTTCCAAGTCGTGGCCTTCACGAATCTCAGTCACGACCACCTCGACTACCACGGGTCGATGGAGCGGTACTTCGCCGCGAAGGCGTCACTCTTTCACGCCGAATTCGCCCAACGATGCGTGATTTGGGTTGACGACGAGTACGGGGCTCGCCTCGCCGCGATGACGGAACTTCCCGTCACGCCCGTGTCACGCCGCGACGCGCGCGACGTCGCCCTGACGTTGACGGGCACGACCTTTTTTTGGCGTGACCATCTCGTCAACACCTCGCTGCTCGGCTCCTACAACGTGGACAACGCCCTCGTCGCGATGTCCATCATGAGTGCGTTAGGTGCCGACGACGCGCAGGTGGCCCACGCGATGGGCGACGTCCATCCCGTGGACGGTCGCTTTGATGTACTCCGGGGCGGCACCGTGACGGTAATCGTGGACTACGCGCATACGCCCGAAGGACTGCGTCGTCTCCTGGAAGATGTGCGATCGCTGGCGCCGACGAGCCGCGTTTTGACCGTCTTTGGTTGCGGCGGTGACCGTGACCGTACGAAGCGCCCGGAAATGGGCGCCGTGGCCTCACTCTTTTCTGACGTTACCGTCGTGACCTCAGATAACCCTCGTTCCGAGTCGCCAGATGCCATCATTGATGACGTACTTGAAGGAGTGCTCGAAGGTCGTGACGTGCGGCGCGAACGGGATCGACGTCGGGCAATTCAACTCGCGATCGACGCGGCGCTCGCGGGTGACGTGGTCGTTATCGCGGGCAAGGGTCACGAGACGACCCAGACGATTGGCCAGTTGAGTACGCCCTTTGATGATCGAGTCGTGGCGCAGGAGTTTTTAAAGTGACGTTCTTATGTTGAGTCTGATGGAAGCCGGCGGCGTCGGATTCCTGTTCGCGCTGCTCGTCACGCCCTTGTGGATTCGTTACCTTCGCCGCCACTCCTACGGCCAGCAGATCCGCGAAGACGGACCCTCAACGCACTTACACAAGGCCGGTACGCCCACGATGGGCGGCGTCGTTATCATGCTCGGCGCGCTCTTGGGCTATCTCATGGGCCACGTCGGCACGTCAATCACCATTACGCGCGCGGGGGTCCTCGCGATGTCGGTGACGCTCGCCTCAGGTTTACTTGGATTCGTTGATGATCTACTGGCGATTCGCAATGCTCGCAACCTTGGACTGAACAAGCGAGGAAAATTCGCGGGCCAATTCGCGATCGCGGCGGCGTTCGCGATTTTGGGGATCGATTGGGTCCACACGTCGACGCGGCTCTCCTTTACTCGTTTGAGCTTGCCCGGTTGGAACCTGACGGCGAGCGGCTGGATGGTTTTGGCGGTGTTTGTCGTTATCGCCACGTCGAACGCCGTCAATCTGACGGACGGACTCGACGGGCTCGCCGCGGGTTCGGCGACCTTTTGCTTTGGCGTGTTGTCGATAATTGGCTACTGGCAGTTTCGTCACTATTCGATCTACCAACTGCACGCGGCCCTGGATCTCGGGCTGGTGGCGGTGGCGCTCGTGGGGGCATGTCTCGGTTTTCTCTGGTGGAACGCGGCCCCGGCCAAAATCATTATGGGCGACACTGGTTCACTGGCCATTGGCTCCGCGCTGGCGGCGGTGTCGTTGTTGATGAACCTCGACTTACTACTCGTGGTCATTGGTGGACTCTTCGTGGCCGAAACGTCGTCCGTTATCTTGCAAGTGCTGAGCTTTCGCCTTTTTGGGCGACGCATTTTTCGCATGGCGCCGTTCCATCACCATTTTGAACTTCGCGGGTGGCCCGAAACGACCGTCATTATCCGATTCTGGATTCTGGCGGGGCTGTTGGCGGCGCTGGGACTGGGCATCTTCTACGGCGACTTTTTGAAGATCGCGAAGGTCGTTTAATGGCGACGACGCGTGAGGCACGGGGGCTCTTTCACGCCTTTCCGCGCGGCAACGTGCAGGGCCGCGCGCTACTTATCGTCACGGGCCTCCTGGTCGCGCTCGGTACGGTGGCCGTGGCTTCCGCGAGCGAGGGTCAGTCCGCGGCGAACGGCGCGTCCTCGTTTTCCATCATCGTTCACGATCTCGCTTACTTAACCCTCGGGATGTTCGCCTTCTACGTGGCCGCCCGCGTGCGACTCGAACGCCTGGTGCACCGCGCGCCGGCCCTCATTGTGTCGGGGCTGGCCATGTTGGCGGCGGTGATGGTGGTGGGCGTGAGCGCGAACGGTGGCAAGCGTTGGCTGAACCTGCACCTGATCTTCCTGCAGCCCTCGGAGCTCTTTAAGTTGTTCACCGTGTTGTTTCTCGCGTGGCTGGTGCAGCATCACCACGACGAACTCAATAATTGGCGCCAATTGGCCGTCTGGACCGTGCCGGTCTGGCTGGGCGCGGGACTCATCGTTCTCGAGCCCGATATTGGGACGTCGTCGGTTGTGCTCATCATCGCCGTTTCGATACTGGCCGTCGCGGGGCTTTCGCGGTACCTTCTCACGCGCGTGATTGGTCTCGGCGTGATCGCCATGGTGGGCTACATGTTCGCCAAGCCGTACTCGGCCCGACGCTTTTTCTCCTTCCTGCACCCCAACAGTGACCTGCAGGGCGCCGGCTATCAACTCTTGCAGTCGCGCATTGGTCTGGGTTCAGGTGGCCTGACGGGACTGGGGCTCGGACACAGCCGAGCGAAGTGGGGGATTCTCCCTAATCCGCACACCGACTTCATCTTCACCATCTTTGGTGAGGAGCTGGGATTCATCGGCGCGATGGTGGTGCTCGCGCTGTTCGTCGCGTTCCTCTTCGCGGCCCTCGCCATCGCCCGACGTTGCAGCAATCAGGTGTACCGACTCGTCGCGGTCGGCATTGCCACCTGGATCACCGTGGAGGCGCTCATCAACGTGGCCTCCGTCGTGGGGTGGTGGGCCGTCACGGGCATTCCCTTGCCCTTCTTTTCCTACGGCGGAACCGCCCTCATCAGTGAACTCGCGGCGGTGGGCCTGCTCTACAACGTGGCGCACGATCAAAGCCGGAGTTCGGATCTGACGATTCGCGAGTATCGACTGACTAATTTTCGCGAAACCATTGAACGGCCGCGAACTCGTCCACGGGTCGCGAGCCACCCCTACGCGCCGCCGCGGCCCACTCGCCGGGAGTACTAATGGCGCGAACCGTCGTCATTACCGGCGGCGGCACCGGAGGGCACGTCTTTCCGATGCAGGCAATCGCGGAGCAGCTCGAAGCGCGTGGGTGGTCGCCCGACGAGTTGCGCTTCGTCGGCAGCGAGCACGGTCAAGATCGTCGGCTCCTCGGCGGTGGCGCTGTTCCGCTCACCACGTTGCCGGGACGAGGTCTTCGCCGGTCACGTCGCCCCCGCGACGTGGTGGCGAACGCGCGCGCCGCGGTTGGCTTAGTCGTGGGCCTGGTGCGCGCGACGGTGTGTATCCGCAAATGGCGTCCTGCCGCGGTCGTTTCCGTCGGCGGGTACGCGTCCTTCGCCGTTGACACGGCGGCCGTGTGCTGGCGCGTGCCGTTGATTCTGGTCAACTTTGACGCGGTCCCCGGCGCGGTGCATCGTCTGTTCGCGCGCTTCGCCGCCGCCACGTGCGTCGCGTTCGGCGAGGACGGTTCCGGGGTGCGCGTCACGGGCACGCCGCTTCGGGCCTCGATTGAAGCGGTCGCGCGTGACGACGCGTCACGCGCAGTCGCGAAGTCGCACTGCACGCCTCCTATCGAGGAGGAGCGTTGGGTCGTCGTGGTGATGACCGGCTCACTCGGATCACTGCGGGTCAATCGAGCCGTCAGCGATCTCGCGCGGCGTTGGTCAGCGCGCACGGACGTGACGTTGTGGCACGTCACGGGTCGCCGCGACTTCGACGAGGTCCGCGCGGCGACGCCCAAACTCGAGGGGCTCGACTACCGCGTCGAAGCCTTCGCGGATATGTCGATCCTGTGGGCGGTCGCTGATCTCGCGGTGTGTCGAGCCGGGGCTATTACGGTCGGTGAATTGACGACGCTCGCGATTCCCTCGGTGTTGGTCCCGTTGCCGGGCGCGCCCGGCGATCATCAAGCACACAACGCACGGCGGATGAGTGACGTCGGCGCCGCGGTGGTGTTACCCGACGAGCGC
Organism: Acidobacteriota bacterium; assembly: GCA_028873575.1. Taxonomy (GTDB): domain Bacteria; phylum Actinomycetota; class Acidimicrobiia; order Acidimicrobiales; family RAAP-2; genus RAAP-2. Next base: position 104,004 of record JAGWHY010000002.1, read on the forward strand.
TGCACGGGCGAGGCGCTGGCCGACTGTCTCGAACCTTTGATGGATCGCGCCCGCGTCGCGGCGATGAGTGCGGCGGCGGCGACGCTCGCTCGCCCGCACGCCGCGGCCGCGATTGCCCGCGTCGTCGCGGACGTGGTGTCGTGACGGAACTTCGCGACGCACGTCGGGTGCACGTCGTGGGCGTCGCGGGCGCGGGCATGAGCGCGATCGCGCGACTACTTCTCGAGCGCGGCGCAGTGGTGAGTGGCAGCGATCGTCACGACGTCGCGCGATTACGCGAACTTCGCGCGCACGGCGCGAGCGTCGTCGTGGGTCACGACCCCGCGGCGGCTGCGGCGGCCGACCTCGTTCTGTGGTCACCGGCGGTGCGCGAGGATGATCCTGATCTCGTCGCGGCGCGCGCGCACGGCGCGCGACTACTCGCGCGCGCCGATCTCTTTGCCCAACTTAGCGACCTCGCGCCGGTGGTGGGACTCTGTGGAACCCACGGAAAGACGACCTCCACCTCAATGTTGATTCACGTCGCGCGCGCCGCGCGCCGCGAGTTGGGTTGGTTGGTCGGGGCGGACGTGACGGGCGTGGGCGCGAACGGCCATTGGGGCGACGACGGGCTCATCGTCGAAGTCGATGAAAGCTACGGCACGTTCGCCAAGATGACGCCCGCAGCTCTCGGCATACTAAATATTGAGGCCGACCACCTGGACCACTACGGCTCGCTTCTCGCCCTCGAGGCGGCGTTCGTCGCGCTCGCGCGCCGCACCCGTGGACCGGTCGTCGGGTGGTCCGACGACGAGGGCGTCGCGCGGGTGGCGCGGGAACTGCCGGCGATGATTTCGGTGGGTACGCGCGACGCCGACTGGTTGGTGCGCGACGTTCACTTGGAACGCCGGGGCGCTCGTTTGACGCTCGTCGGACCGAGCGCGACGCTTCATCTGCGTCTGGCGGTGACGGGAGCGCACAACGTCGCCAACGCGGCGGTCGTGGCGGTGCTGGCCCTGGCCTGGGGCTTCGACGCCGCCGCCGTCCGTGACGGTCTCGCCGCCTTTACCGGGGCCCCGCGACGATTTCAGTACCGTGGCCATTGGCGTGACGCGGACGTCTACGAGGACTACGCCCACTTGCCCGGCGAAATCGCCGCGACGCTGCGCGCGACGTTAGCCATTGGCTACGAGCGGCCGCTCGTGGTGTTTCAGCCCCATCGCGTGTCGCGCACGGTAGCGCTCGCGGCGGACTTTGCCACCTGTTTTACTGGCGCGACGCGCGTGTTGGTCACCGACCTTTACGACGCGGGCGAGGCAAATCCCGATCACGTCACGGGCGAGGTCGTGGTGCGTCGCGTCCGCGACGTGTACCCGGACGCGCCCATCTCCTACGTGGGAGCGCTCGCGAACGTGACCGCGGCCATGGCGCCCTACGGTGACGCGGACGTGGTGTTGTTGCTGGGCGCAGGTGACGTGGGATCGGTGCTCGACGACGTGGTGCGCCCATGATGAATCTCGACGCGCTGCACGACCTCGGCGCGCCGCTCGTGGCCTTTGACGCGCCCCTTGGTGCACGCACGACCTATCGCGTGGGGGGCAGCGTTCGTGCGCTGGTGACGCTTCGTGGGGTGCGCGATCTCGAGCGCGCGAGCGACGCCCTCAAGGAGCTGGCGCCACCGTTCATCGCGGTCGGTAACGGATCAAATCTTTTGGTGAACGACGGTCTCCACGACGTCGTCGTGGTCGTGCTCGAGGGCGAATTCGCGGAGCTGCGGTGGACGCGCGAGGACGGTCGTCCCATCGTGACCCTCGGCGGAGGCGTGGCGCTGCCCACCGCCGCGCGACGACTCGTCAACGAAGGCGTGGTCGGCTTCGAATGGGCGGTGGGCGTGCCGGGAACGCTGGGCGGGGCGGTCGCGATGAACGCCGGCGGGCACGGATCGGATATGGCGCGACACGTGCTCGACGTTCGACGCTGGCGCGATGGCCGGATTGAAACCGTGCCGGCGGCGGCGTTGGCGTTGGGATACCGCACGAGTGCGCTCCGCGACGGCGACCTGGTGCTCGAGGCGAGGCTGGCGCTCGACGTCGGCAACGTGGTTCAGGCCAAGGAGCGCCTCTCCGAGATCGTGCGATGGCGACGCGCGCACCAACCCGGGGGCCACAACGCGGGGAGCGTCTTTCGCAATCCGCCCGGTGACGCCGCGGCGCGCCTTATCGAAAGCGTCGGCGCGAAGGGCCTGCGGTGGCGCAGCGCGATGGTCAGTGAGAAGCACGCCAACTTCATCCAGGCCGATCCCGACGGTCACGCGTTCGACGTGTACGAACTGATGGGCGTCGTACGTCAACGAGTGTTCGAGGGGACCGGCGTCCTCTTGGAGCGAGAGAATCGTCTCCTCGGTTTTGAGGAGGGTCCGTGAGTCGACGTCGCGCGAGTGACGTCGCGCGCCCCGCGCGCGCCAAGGGACGAGGACCGCGCGTCGCGAGTCGACGGGACCGCGCGACGCGTCCGGTCGCGCGAGATCGCTCCCCTCGCGCCACGACGACCAACCAGGCACGTGCGGCCCGCACCCCGTCGCGTCGCCGTCGGGGACTGTGGATTGGTGCCGCGTCACTGCTCATTCTCGCCAGCCTCGGCGTCGGCGCGCGCTGGGTGCTCCAGCAACCCTTCTTTCGCGTGCAGCACGTCACGATTATCGGACTACGCCACGAATCGCGTTCGGCGGTGCTACGCGTCAGCGGTCTCGGTGATCGACCTCCGATGTGGTCGCTGAGCGCGCGACGGGTTCGCGCGCGACTCGAGCGATTCGCGTGGATTGACACGGTCAGCCTGCAGAAGCGTTGGCCGAACTCCGTCGTGGTGAAGGTGACCGAAGCGTCCCCGGTGGCGGTCGCCTTTAAGAGTGGCCACGTGCTGGAGTACGTCTCGTCGAGTGGACGCGACCTTGGCGTCGCGCCCCTGAGCGCGAATCTTCCGACGCTGAGCTACGCCGGCGTCGTGACGCCGTGGCCTTACGCGAAGGCCGCGCGCGCCAGCGCCTACGTCGCGAGTCGGCTGCCGAAGGCTTTCGCGGCCCAGGTCTCCGTGATTAGCGAGAGCACGAAGGGCGTCGTCTCGCTCAAAATGACGACGCCGGTGACCTTCGTGTTGGGTCCGGCGACCAACCTCCACGCCAAGTTCGTCGCCGTGGCGTCGGTCATCGCCCATAGCACGTTGGGGCCCGGCGACGTCGTGGACGTGACGGTCCCCGACGAGTTGGCGGTGACGGGGCCGCCACCCTCCTAGACAGGCATTTGACCACGTAGGGGGGGCTGACTAGCCTTCAAAGACTGTTCGCCTCAGCGTGGACCCATGCCAGCGGTGCCACAATAGAAGAGTTAAGTCAAGGGGAGCCCATGAGTCTCAATCAGACCAACTACCACGCCATTATCAAGGTGATTGGCGTGGGGGGTGGTGGCGTGAACGCCGTCAATCGAATGGTCTCGTCGGGACTGCGCAATATCGAATTCATCGCGGCCAACACCGACGCCCAGGCGCTGCTGCTTTCCGAGGCCGACCTCAAGATCGACATCGGTCGTCAGTTGACGCGTGGACTCGGCGCGGGCTCGGACCCCGAGATCGGCCGTCAGGCCGCCGAAGACCACCGCGCCGAGATCGAAGAGGCGCTCAAGGACACCGACATGGTTTTCATTACGGCTGGTGAGGGCGGCGGCACGGGTACCGGCGCGGCCCCGGTCGTGGCGGAGATTGCCCGATCCATGGGAATATTGACCATCGGCGTCGTGACGCGGCCGTTCGCCTTCGAGGGTCGCACCAGGGCGAATCAGGCCGAAAAGGGCATTCAGGCCCTACGGGACAAGGTGGACACGTTAATCGTGATCCCCAACGACCGACTGCTTTCGGTCACGGCGGCCGACACGTCGATGCTCGACGCCTTCAAGATCGCCGACGACGTGCTGCTCTCCGCGGTGCGTGGCGTCACGGACTTGATTACGGTTCCTGGTCTCATTAACACGGACTTCGCCGACGTCAACACCGTCATGCGCAACGCCGGCACGGCGATCATGGGTGTCGGCACGTCGACGGGTGAGGGTCGCGCCGTGAACGCCGCACGCGCGGCGATTACGTCGCCGCTCCTCGAGGCCTCGATTGATGGCGCGCGCGGCATTTTGATGAACATCGTGGGTGGACCAGGCGTGACCTTGAGTGAGGTCACCCAAGCGGCGGAGATCATCCACTCGGTCGCGCACCCGGACGCCAACATCATCTTTGGCAGCGTGATTGACGAAACGATTGGCGAGGCCGTGCGGGTGACGGTGATCGCGGCGGGCTTCGACCAAAACGCGAAGCCGACCCCGTCCACGATCGCGCATCCCGTGATGACGGAGGGACCCAAGAGCGACGTGTTCACGAGTACGGCAACCGGCGACGACTTCTTTGACGTCGGCGGCGATGACGACCTCCCCAGCTTCCTTCGATAACTCGGCGCTGATCGCGCGCGTCGCGGCCAATCTCGCGGACGTTCGCGCGAGAATCGCCCGTACGGGCGTCGACCCCTCGTCGGTACGCGTCGTGGCGGTCTCGAAAACCTTTGACGCGTCGTACGTGAACGTCGCGGCGGCGCTGGGGCTCACGACCGTGGGCGAGAACTACGTCGACGAACTGTGCGCCAAGCGCGCGCGGGTGGACGCGGACGTGCGGTGGCACTACTTGGGCGCGCTGCAGTCGAACAAGATCGCGCGCGCGCTCGCGTGTGCCGACGTGCTGTGTGGGGTCTCGCGGGCGAAGGAGATCGTCAAGATCGCGCGGTTGCGACCCGCGGCCACGATTGACGTGCAGGTCGACTTCACCTCGCTCGCGACGCGCAACGGCGCGGCGCCCGAGGAGGTGGGGTCGCTCGTCGCCCTGGCGCGTGAGCAGGGCCTCGAGGTTCGCGCCTTGATGACCGTCGCGCCACCGTCACCCGACGCCGCCGCCACCGCCTTCGCGGCTACGTCGGCGCTCGCCAACGAATTGGGCGTTGGCGAACGCTCGATGGGTATGAGCGACGACTTGGAAATCGCCTGCCGGGCGGGGTCGACCGAACTTCGTATTGGACGGGCCCTCTTTGGCCCTCGAGTGAACGCCTGACGCCCTGGCCTAACATGGGTCCGGGCGCAACGGCCACAAGGAGAACACAGCATGAAAGAACGAATGCGGGGCTTCCTGGGCTTCTTGGGACTCGTGGAAGACGAGTACGGGGAGTACGGACCGTCCAGTGCTCCTCGACCCTTCAGCGAGTCCGTGGCCGATGAGCCCGAGTGGAGCACCCAAGCCGCCGCGCCGACCCCCTCGCCGGTGCGGACGTTTCCCACGACGCCGTCCTCGGGACCATCACTACGTCCCGTGGTCCCCGCCGCCCCCGCGCCGAGTGCGCTGCGCCCCGTGAGTTCGAATCCCGTGCCGCGCGTGCCGTCGACGCCGACGGGCGCGCGGACCATTTCGTCGTTTTCCTCCGAGCGCGACCTTGTCGTGGTCACGCCACAGGCCTACGACGACTCTCGTCGCATCACCGATCACCTGCGCGCCAATCGCGCGGTCGTCTTGACCACCCTCGGAGTCGAGCAGTCACTGGCCCGACGCCTGGTTGACTTCACCGCCGGCACGGCGTACGCGCTCAACGCGCGCATTGAGCCCTTGCTGCGCGGGGTGTACCTCATTTCACCTCAGGGCCTCTACGTCGGGCCCGACGTGAAAGAGCGCCTGCGCAGTGGAGATTACGCCGGGTTTGACCAGGCATGAGTCTCGTTCACGGATTAATTAGCCTCTACATCTGGGTCCTGATTATCGCCGCGCTGCTGAGCTGGATTCCGAGTTCGCAAGGTGGCGTCGGTACGGTCAAACGCGTGCTCGCGCGCGCCACCGAGCCGGTACTCCTGCCGCTGCGTCAGATACTGCCGCGGCCGAACTTTGGCGGCGTGGGCATCGACTTGTCGGTGCTCGTCGCCATCATTCTGCTCGAAGTCATCAACAGCCTCATCTAACCCGACGAATCCAAATTCACGAAAGGTCCGAGCGATAGGGTGGCTCCATGGACAGCACCGAGCACGCCTCGTCAGCCTTAGACGCGATCGAAACAGTGGCCTTCAAAGTAGGCCTCAAGGGATACAACGTCGACGAGGTCGACGACTTCTTGGAGCGACTCGCCGTCGAGACGCGTCAGCTCAAAGACTTGGTACAACAGCAGCGCCAACAGCTTCGTCAGGCATCTGAGCGCATCGCCCAACTTGACGCCCGTGGCTCCGCGCCCGCCGCTCCCGCTCCCGCACCCGCTCCGGCGCCGGTAGCGACGACGCGAGGAGCGAGTGGCGGCGCCGAACAGATCACGTCGATGATCGCCATGGCGCAGCAGTTCATCGAATCGGCGCAACACGAGGCGCAGAATAAGGCCAAGGAGCTGACCACCGCGGCGCAAGAGCGCGCGCGCGAGATCGTCGCGGAAGCTCGTTCGCGCGCCGAAGACGAGGTCAATCGATTGAACGGCCTCAAACAGCGTCTGAGTGAAGACGTGGACACGCTCGCGCGGCAACTCGAAGCCGAGCGCGCTCGGTTAGGTGGCTGGCTCGCCGAATTCACGCGCTGGGTTGAGTCTTCGTTGCAGGTCGCGACGACGCCGAAGCCGGTTCGTGAGAGCGCGCCGGAGCCACCGACCGTCGCGCCCGCGTCCGCGCCTTCAGCGCCCGTGACCGCACTTCGCCAGACACCCCCTCCGGCCCCGCCGCCGGCACCGGCGCCCACCATCGGTCAGGTGCTGAACTTCGATCAAAGTTCGCGCGACGAACGTTCGTAGGCCCGCCGTCGACTGGTAACGTCGGCAGGCATTGTTTAGGGCAACGCGAAGGAGCTCATAATGGCGGCGAACGCTAAATCGACGAAGAAGGCCGCGCCAGCGAAGAAGGCCGTCGCCAAGAAGGCGCCCGCGAAGGCGCCCGCGAAGAAGGCCGCGCCAGCGAAGAAGGCCGTCGCCAAGAAGGCGCCCGCGAAGGCGCCCGTGAAGAAGGTCGCCGCCGCGAAGTCGACCGCAAAATCGACGACCACGAGCAAGATCAACGCCCAAAAGGCAAAGGAAGTCGCCGCCGCGAAGGCGCTGAAGGAACGCGAGGCCAAGGCGAAAGACGCCGAGCGCCGCGCCGCCCAAAAAGCGAAGGAAGCCGCCGCCGCGAAGGCGCTGAAGGAACGCGAGGCCAAGGCGAAGGCCGCCGCCCGTGAAAAAGCCGCACTCGAGCGAGCGAAGGCCGCCGCCGCCGCGAAGGCGCTGAAGGAACGCGAGGCCAAGGCTCGACTTGCCGCGAAGGAGCGAGAGGTTCAGCGCAAGGCGCGCGAAAAGGCGGCCGCGGAGGCGAAGAAGCAACGTGAAATTGACGCGAAGCGCAAGGCCGTCGAGGCGGAGAAGTTGCGTAAGCAGCGCGAGATTGAACGCCGCGAGGCCGAAGAGCGCAAGCGCCAAGAGCGTCGCGAGGCCGAAGAGCGCAAGCGCGTCGAAGCGCTCGAACGCAAAATGCACTCGAAGCCCTACGCGGACGATCACGCGTTTCTCGAAGAACTTCGCGGGCTCCTGCTCGAGGCGCGGGCCGCGACCCAAGCACAGATCAGTCAGAGTGAGTCCGAAGCTAACGAGATGTTGGTTGACCGGGAGCGTCTGGAGTACGACGACGAGGACGGTTCGAGCGTCGCGTCGGACATCCAACGCGACCAGTTGAAAGAGTTCGCGTCGATGCTGCGTCTGAAGGTTGACGAAATCGACGTGGCGCTCGCTCGCGTGGACGACGGGAGCTACGGACGTTGCGACGAGTGCTTCGAACCGATCTCGCGCGCTCGGCTGCAGGCTCAAGTCCCGGTCTTTACGTGCGTCTCGTGTCGCGCCAGCGTTTAGGCGGACGCGACGTTCTTCTTTTGAGCGGCGTGGCGCTAGTGACCGCGCTCGGCGACCTCGTGACGAAGGACTGGGCACGTCACGCCCTGGCCCAGCACGCGCGTCACGTCGTGGGGCCGTGGTGGTGGCGACTCAGCTACAACACGGGGATGTCGTTTTCGATGAATCCGTCCGGCCCTCGTTGGACGTCACTACTGACGGTGGTGGTGCTACTCGTCGTGGGCTACTTCGCGTGGCGCGCCAAGAACGTAGTGAGCCGAGTGGGTTTCGGCCTGGTGCTGGGCGGGGGAGTCGGTAACCTGCTCGACCGAGTGACCGCCACGCCACCGCGCGTGACGGACTTTGTCGCCGTTGGTCCGTTTCCGATCTTCAACCTGGCCGACGCCGCGATTACCGTGGGCGTCGTGATCGTGCTGGTGGCGACGTGGCGCGCGGCGCCGCAGGGCGTCTCGTGAGTACCTCCGACTACGACGCCTTCGACGGGGACGTCCTCGACCTGGTTATTCCCGGGGCGCTGGCGAACGTGCGCGTTGATCGCGCCTTGTCGATGCTCACGGGACTCTCGCGGGCCGAGGCTAACGCGGTGATCGCGAGCGGCGTGGTGCTGCTGGACGCGAAAGTCGTCACCAAGGCGTCACTCGTGCTCGGCGAAGGACAGCACCTGCGTGCGCAACTGCCGCCGCCGGACGACGGAGAAGTCGCCGCCGACGCCAACGTACCGGTCGAGGTCGTCCACGACGGAAGTGACTTCGTCGTCGTCAATAAAATGCCCGGTCAAGTAGTGCATCCTGGGGCTGGTCAACGCGACGGCACGTTGGTGGCGGGCCTACTGGCACGCTACCCACGGCTGCGCGAACTCAGCCGCGAGGGACTGTGTGAGCCTCAACGACCCGGCGTCGTACACCGTCTCGATAAGGGGACGTCGGGACTCTTAGTGGTCGCGACGACGCCAGAGGGATTCGTAAACCTCTCGTCGCAACTTCGAGAACGAACGATGGAGCGCACGTACCTCGGCTTAGTGGAGGGTCACGTCGCCGAGGAGCGGGGTGTGGTGGACGCGCCCCTGGGTCGATCAACGCGCACGCCAACGTTGATGACCGTGCGCGCCGACGGACGACCCGCGCGCACCGGGTACCGGGTCGTGGGACGACTCGACAAGCCGCATCGCGTCTCGCTGCTCGAACTGAAGTTGGAAACGGGTCGAACGCATCAAATACGCGTCCACGTCGCGACGATCGGTCACCCCGTCGTCAATGATCTACGTTACGGCCACCGTCGCGATCGGCGACTCGACGAGGAGCGATTCTTCCTGCATTCGACGACCCTGGCCTTCGACGATCCGCGTTCGGGTGAGCGGGTACGCACGCACGCGCCGTTGCCCGACGACTTAGCGCCCCTGGTGGCCGAACTGAACGTCGACTAGACGTTTTCGTGGGCCGCGACGATCGCGTCGTCGTGACGCAAGATGGCCAGCGCTTCTTCTTCCGCGCGACGGACGCGGCGAACGCCAATGTCCATTTTGGTCGCGGTCGCTTGCAGCGACAGCGGCGTCGCGCCGGTGAGGCCGAAGCGGTGAGAGATTACTTCGCGTTGGAGTTCGCTGAGCTGCTCGAGCGCGCCGTGAAGCTGGTTATCCATCATCGTCTGTTCAATGTCACCCACCCAGTCACGCTGGCTCGGCGCGACGAGGTCACCCAAGGTTGTCGCCGAATCGGACGACGCGGGTTGGTCGAGACTGGCGGTCACGCCTGGCAGGCTTTGGAGGTTTTCCCGTTCGGCCTTGGTCATGCCGGTGGCCTCGGTGAGCTCGTCGTCGGTGGGCTTGCGGCCGAAGATTGACGTTAATTCGGCAGTCGTGGCCTCGAGGCGCTGGAGCTGTTCGCCGACTTCGAGAGGAATGCGAATCGTGCGACCGTGCTGCTGGACCGCGCGCTGGAGCGCCTGACGGATCCACCACGTGGCGTAGGTCGAGAACTTAAAACCACGTTCCCAGTCGAATTTCTCGACCGCGCGCAGGAGTCCGAAGGTGCCCTCTTGCACGAGGTCGACCATTTCGACGCCGCGGTCCTGGTAGCGGCGGGCCCAGTGCAAGACGAGGCGAAGGTTGGCGGCCACCATCTGCTTCTTCGCGGCTTCGTCGCCGGCGGTCACGCGCTTCGCGAGTTCCACCTGCTCGTCGTAGTTGGGCATGGGGTAGCGGTCGAGGTCACGCATCAAAAGACCGAGCATGTCGTTGGTGTTGACCGCGGAGCGACGGGGGTTGGTAGTCATTGGCATCTCCTTTGTGGGGGGTACGAAGTCGATGCGCCGTAAGCCGGGGATTTCTCCTATGGACGCGTTACTAATTTACCACGAGGTAAAGATTTTGGCAAGGACCACTCAGGCGCTGTGGGTTCGCGCGACCGGCTTGACCCCACGGGCTTGCGCCACCATGTCGGCCAACGTGAAGCTGGCGAGGTGCTCGCGCATGTGATTGCCCACGTCAGCCCAGACGCCGAGCAGGACGCACTGGCCCTCGTGGTCGCAGGCACCGTCTTGATGCGGTTCGCCGAAATCACCGGCGGAGATCGGGCCGTCCACGGCGGCCACGATTTCGGCCAGAGTGATTGACTCGGCCGGCCGTGCCAAAACGTACCCGCCCCCCACACCCCGTTTGGAGCGCACGAGGCCGACGCCCTTCATGCTTAACAGGATCTGTTCCAAGTAGGGCTGGGGCAGACCCGTGCGTTCGGCCAAGTCGCGAACGGACGTCGGTACGTGAAAATTGTCGCGCAGAGCCAGGCTCAGTAACGCCCGGCTGGCGTAGTCACCCCGCGTGGAGACTCTCACTCCTCCAGCCTACTAACGCCTTTGGCGTCGACGGTGCCCGTCCGGTGACGCGTTCGTCGTCCTGTCTGGCACACTGCAAAGGTGCCAAAAGATGACGCCACCACCGAACCACTGAATCCCGACGAAGTTCTCGCGCCAGGTCAGGGCGAGCCCACCGTCGAGGACGAGCAGACGGACTACATCAGCCAACCGGCCAAGGTCATGCGCATCGGGTCGATGGTGAAGTCGCTCCTCGAAGAGGCCCGAAGCGCGCCCCTTGACGAGGCCGGACGCGCGCGATTACGTGAGATCTACGAGACGTCGGTGAGTGAACTCGCGGGGGCTCTGTCGCCCGACCTGGGTCAGGAACTTTCACGCATGGCGCTGACCTTTAGCGCCGACGTGCCGTCGGAATCAGAGTTGCGCCTGGCCCAGGCGCAACTCGTCGGATGGCTCGAGGGCCTCTTTCACGGCATCCAAGCCTCGCTCTTCGCCCAGCAAGCCGCCGCCGCGGCGCAACTCGAAAAGATGCGAGAACGTTCGCTGCGCCCCGGTCCCCAGGAGCCGCGCTCGGGCACGTACCTTTAGTGGGAGGGGCCCGGTGACGCCGGCGTTGGCGAAGGTAGTGTTCAAATCCCAACCTTGTAATTTGCGACGGTGAAAGTAGGAGTGCGCGGTGGCTGAGGAGTTCGTTCATCTGCACAACCACACCGAGTACTCGATGCTCGACGGCGCCGCTCGCGTCGAGGACATGGTGCTCGCCGCGAAGGCCGACGGCCAACGCGCCATTGGCGTCACCGATCACGGCAACCTCTACGGCGTCGTCGATTTTTACGAGACCTGTCGTAAGCACGACGTCACGCCCATTATTGGTCTCGAGGCCTACATGGCGGCCAACTCGCGTTTCGATCGCCCCCCGCGACGCGGAAAAATTGACGACACCGGTGGAGACACCGAAGGCGGGCAGAAGTTGTACCACCACCTCACGCTCCTCGCCGAAACGGACGAAGGGTACCGAAACCTTCGAGAGGTCTCGTCACTGGCGTTCCTCGAGGGCTACTACTACAAGCCTCGGCTCGACTGGGACCTACTCGAGCGCTATCACGTTGGGCTTATCGCGACGTCGGGTTGCTTGGGCGGCGTGGTGCTCCAGGCGCTCCTCCAAGACGACCAGAAGAAGGCCCTCGCGCTCGGTGGGCGGCTGCAGAGCATTTTCGGCAAAGAAAACTTCTTCATTGAGCTCCAAGATCACGGGCTCGCCGCGCAGCGACGCACGAACCCGATGCTGCTCGAATTGGCGCGCCAACTCGACGCCCCGCTCCTCGCCACCAACGACCTGCACTACGTGCGTCACGAGGACTACGAAATGCACGACGCGTTGTTATGCATTGGTACGGGTTCGCGCGTCGCTGACGCGGAACGGTTTCGCTTCGAGAGTGACCAGCACTACCTCAAGTCGGCCGCCGAGATGCGCCGACTCTTTCTCGAAGTACCCGAGGCTTGCGACAACACGTTGTTGATCGCCGAGCGAGCGAACGTCAAGATTAATTTCGACAACGACGCCCTCCCGGAATTTCCGTTGCCTGCGGCCTACGAATCCTTCGCGCGAAAAGACGGCGCGAATCGCTACCTGCGCGACCTCACGTACCAAGGCGCGCGCGAACGCTACGGCGAACTTCGCGACGACGTTCGTCAACGTTTGGACTACGAACTCGACGTCATCGCCAATATGGGATTCAGTGACTATTTCTTGGTCGTCTGGGACCTGATTCGCCACGCGCGCGACACCGGAATTCGCGTCGGACCGGGTCGCGGATCCGCGGCGGGTTGCTGCGTCGCGTACTGCCTTCGCATCGTGGACTTAGACCCGATTCGTTACGGCCTGATCTTTGAACGGTTCTTGAATCCAGGGCGCAAGCAGATGCCCGACATCGACATGGACTTTGATGAGCGTTACCGCGGCGACATGATCCGCTACGCCAGTGAGCGCTACGGCAGCGATCACGTCGCCCAGATCGTGACGTTTTCCACGATTAAGGCGCGCGCGGCGGTGCGTGACGCCGCGCGCGTGCTCGGCTACCCGCCGCAGCTAGGCGACAAGATCGCCAAAGCGATGCCGCCGCTGGTCATGGGGCAAGACCTCCCGCTGGAGGCGTGCTTTACCCCGACGCCCGGATTTGAGGGTCGCTTCACCGAGGCGGCGGAGTTGCGCAGTCTCTACGGCAGCGACGCCGAGGTGAAGCACGTCGTGGACGTCGCCAAGGGCTTCGTGGATAAACGGCGTCAAGACGGTATTCACGCGGCGGCGGTCGTCATCACCAAGGAACCGGTGCTGGCCTACGTCCCGGTCCAGCGAAAGTCGAGCCCGAATGGGTCGGCCGAGGACGCCCCCATCGTGACCCAGTACGAGGCAACGGCGATTGAGAAGCTCGGTCTGTTGAAGATGGATTTTCTTGGACTTCGCAACCTGGCGATTATTGAGCGCACGCTCGAGCACATTCGACGACGCCACGGACTCGAGGTCGACATTGATCACGTGAACTTGGACGATCCCAAGGTCTACGAGATGCTGCGACACGGCAACTCGATCGGCATCTTTCAGCTCGAAGGCGACAAGATGCGCCAATTAATGCGTCGTCTCGCGCCGACCAGCTTTGACGACATCGCGGCGTTGGTGGCGTTGTATCGACCCGGACCCTTGAGTGAGAACGTCCACAACGACTACGCCGATCGCAAGAACGCTCGTCAGAGCGTTTCCTACGATCACGACGACCTCGCCGAAATTCTCTCGGAGACCTACGGCCTGATGATCTACCAAGAAGACATCATGCGCGTGGCGACCAAGATCGCCGGGTTCTCGATGACTGAGGCCGACGACCTGCGCAAGGCGTGCTCGAAGAAGATTCGCGAGATGATTCAAGCGCAGCGCGTCAAGTTCGTTGAAGGAGCCGAGCGCGAGGGATACGGGCGCGAACTGGGCAACTCCATCTTCGACAAAATTGAACCCTTCGCCGACTACGCCTTTAACAAGAGTCACGCGTACGGGTACGCGTTGATCGCCTATCAAAACGCGTGGTTGAAGGCGAACTACCCCGTCGAGTACATGTCCGCGCTCTTGACGTCATTTCGTGACGACAAGGACAAGGCCGCGATCTACTTGAACGAAGCACGCCAGATGGGTATCACGATCGGCGTGCCGGACGTGAACGAGTCCTTCGCCGAGTACGCACCGAGTACGTCGGCGCCGTCGACGATCCTTTTCGGATTGGCGGCCGTGCGCAACGTGGGTGAGGCGTTGGTTGAAAAGGTGGTGCAGGAGCGCGAAAGTGCGGGCCGCTTCGAGAACATCTACGACTTCTTGCGGCGGGTCGATCCCGTGGTCTTGAACAAACGCTCCATGGAGTCACTCATCAAGGCGGGGGCCTTTGACTCCTTTGGCCTCGCGCGCCAGGGCTTTCTCCTGAAGGTCGACGAGATGATTGAGACCACCTTGTCGCGCCGCAAGGACCTCTCGCTCGGTATCTCCACGCTCTTTAGCGCCTTCGACGACCCGTCGGGAGCGGGGGACTGGGAGGGGACGGAAGTCGTGATTCCCGATCACGAGTTTGAGCGATCGGTCAAACTCGACTTCGAGCGAGAAATGCTCGGTACCTACATCTCTGATCACCCCCTGAATGAGTTGGCGGCGACACTAGCGACGCGCGCCGACGGGTCCATCGTTACGGTGCGCGAACGCGCGGAAGAACTCGCGCGGGCCAATCGTCCCGCCACGGTGGGCGGGATCTTGACCGAGGTCCAACTTCGTACCACCAAAGCAAATCGTCAGTACGCGCGGGTCGTGATCGAGGACCTGAGCGGCTCACTCGAGGTCAACTTCTCGGTGAACGCCTTCGAGCGTTTGAGCGGCTACTTGGCCAAGGACAACGTCGTCTTGATGAAGGTGCGCGTCGACGACCGTGACGACGACTTACGGTTCTCGGCCGTTGACGTGGAGCGACTGGTGAGCGACCAGACGTCGAATGAGTTGCGGCTCTCCCTCGCGCCCGAGGATCTCACCCAGCCGACCATCGCCACGCTGCGCGAGATTTTGACGCGTTACCCCGGTCCGTCGAGCGTCGTCGTCGAGACCGGCGCGACCGGAAAGGCCTTTCGTTTAGGGCCAGAGTTCAACGTTTCCATCCCCTCAGTAGTCGCCGACTTACGCAGCGAATTTGGAAGAAACGTCATTAAGGCCTAGGCCCGGATGGGGGCACCTCCGGCGTCCCGTAGAATGGTGCCTATGGCAATGACTGTCGTGACCAAAGACACCACGGCCCTGAGTGACGCGGAACTCGCCGAAATGGCGGACCTCTGCGTCGACCGCGAGCCAAACTTCGACATCGGCTTTCTCTCGAAGCAGCGCGAGGAGTGGGTCCTGGTTACCCACGCGCGTGAAGGTAACAAGTTGCGTGGCTACTCGTTCTGCACCCTCGAGCGCATCGGCGGTACGCCGTCGCTGCTGGTCGGGCTGCTGCTCGTGGATCGAAACGCGAAGGCCGATCAGACGTTGCGGGCTATTTTGCACGACCAATTTCGCCGCGCGCTGCTCGCGTTTCCCGACGAAGACGTGCTGTTGGGCGCTCGACTGACCTCACCGGATGGCTACCGGGCCTTCGCCGGTCTGCAAGACGTCGTGCCGCGCCTGGGCTATCGCCCGACGGGGGAGGACCGCGCGTGGGCTCGTCGACTGGCCAAGCGTTTTGGTTCGGAAAAGGCTATCGACGACAAGACCTTCGTGATGACGGTGGCGCCAGGACCGGTCGGCTGTTTGGACTACACCTCGGCCAAGGGGCCGATTCCCGACGGCGCAGAGACGTTTTTCGCGGACCTCGATCCGGACAACGGTCAACGCCTGGTCGTCTTTGGTTGGGCCATGGCGGAATCGCTGGCCACGGGACGACTGCCGAAATAGTTCAACCGCGGGGCAAGAGCCCCGTGCAACTCTTGTAGCAGTGTCCGTCGAGCGGCCGCGACAGTGTCGTGAGCACGTACGTCGGGCGAAAGCCGAGTGCGGTCGCTAAGTCTTTGCCCGAGAGTGAACTTCGCCGCGTGGCCTCGATCGTGCGTATCGCGTGCTGATCCTCACACAGCAGCCACACGTCGTCGCCGAACCACCCAAAGCGCACCCAGGTTGAACCGTCGTCATGACGGCGAAGTAGTTGAGGGCCCCGGTCGGCCGCGATGAGCGCGACACTCGGACGCTCGCCGCGAAACTCCCAGTAGGGCGCGCTCGGGCCCCGAAATCCGAACAGGGGTCCGTCCGCGGGACTCGCCAACTGTTCGAGCCAGTGTCGCACGCGTCGACCGCGGTACGTGCCGAGGCGTCGAGGCAAGTCGGCGAGGGTGACCGCTTCGGGTTGGGCCAAATCATCGCGCTCGACGTCGGAAGCTAACTGGCCCTCGACGACGTCGAAGACGGCGAGGTCCGTTTCCACGCCGTCGGGCCACGGCACGCGCCAGCGCACGATGGCCTGCGAGGCGAGGTCGATCACTGTCGTGGATTCGTTCGTCGATCCAAGGACGAGTCCGAGCGCTATCGAGTCGGGCGACACGTCGACCGACGACCGCGCCGGCGTGTGCTCGACCAGGCGACGTATGGCGCGCGCCGCGGGATCACGTCCAAGCAGCGCCATCTACGACCTCGCGTCGCGCAGCTGGCGCTCAAAGTCCGCGAGCGTCGTGGCGGGTGCCTCGCAGACCCCGCCGCGGCAGACGTAGGCGAGGCCCGCGCGTCGACCCTCGAAAAGTTCCGATGGTCCAGGTCCACTCACGAGCACGGTGCGAAACATCGCCTTCGATCGTACGTGCTGCGTAAAGGCGTTCGACGCCCCCGGGATTACGATTTCGACGCCGTCGAGAGCGAAGCCGGCCGCCGCGACGAGATCCGCAACGGCCCCCGGGTGATCAACGAGTAGCGCGCGCGCGAGTTCAACGAGGCGCTGCGCCATGACGAGGTGACCCTGATCTCCTCGACAGAGTCCCAGCCGCGCGAGTGCTCTGGTGGCGACCGCGTGGGCCGAGGGCGTCGCCCCGTCGAAAATGTCTTGAGGACGCTGGGCCAGGTCGTCCACGCGTTGATCGACGAGCGAAAATCCCTGTCCGACGTGGGGCCGATCCACACTGGGCACGTGCCCCTCCCAGTAGTGCGCGACGAGGTAGCGCGCGACGTCCTCGCCGTGCTCGAGCCAGGTCACGTCGCCCGAGACTTCAAAGGCGTCGACGAAGGCGTCGACGTACCACGCGAGATCGCCCGCGGTGGCCGCGGCGCGTTGGGCCTCGGTGCGCCAGTAGCGCTCGCCGTCAAAGTGCGTGGCGCCGAGTGAGGCCAGCAATTGAAATGCCCGTTCGTGTCGCGCGGGGTCATCGCTGCCGAGGAGAGCACTGGCCCACATCGCGTTCCACTCCAGAATGATTTTTTCGTCACGACCCGGCGCGGGACGCCTCGTCAACTCCTCGACCAACGCGTCACGGGCGTCGAGGAGTGACGTCGGACAGTTAAAGGGCTCTTCGAAGGCGAGCTGGGGAATAGCTCGGCCATCGAACGTCGTCTCGTCGAGGCGCCAACGGCGCAGCACGGCGTCAACGTTGGTGTCGAGGCCGGCACGACGCAGGGTGTCGCGTACCTCGTCGGGCGTCCACGTGACGTGTGACCCTTCGACGCCGCCGGCGTCCGCGTCGAGTGACGACGCGTAGCCGTCACCGAGCCGCAGAAAACGTTCTACGAAGTCGAGCGTCGCCAGCGCGACGTCTCGCCATTCGTCGTGCTCGAAAACTTTGGCCGCGCGCAAGTAGGTGCGCGCGAGGAGCGCCTGGTCACACAGCATCTTTTCGAAGTGGGGCACGTGCCAGGCGTCGTCAACGCTGTAACGCGCGAAGCCGCCGCGGAGGTGGTCGAAGAGCCCGAAACGCGACATCGCGTCGAGCGTCAGGCGGACTGCGTGACGCGTCGTCGCGTCGTCAAATTCGAGGAGCGCCTCGACGAAGGTCGGCCGCGGGAACTTTGGCGCTGAGCCGAAACCGCCGAGAGGATCGAGTCGACCCACGAGGTCGTCGCGCAGAAGTTTTCGCGTCGACGCCAGGTCAAGTGACGCCGTTGTCGGCGCGAGGTGGTCGAGGAATCGCACTTCGCGCGTGGCCGCGTCGGCCAGTTGATCCGCCTGACGTTCGACCAATTCGCGTTGGTTGTTCCAGGCGTCCTTCATGGCGGCCAGTAGTCGATCAAAGCCCACGTGGCCCCCTCGGTCGACCGGTGGGTAGTAGGTGCCCGCCATGAACGGACGTCCGTCGGGGGTCAGGAATACCGACATGGGCCAACCACCGTGTCCGCTGAGAACTTGCGTCGCCGCCATGTAGAGGGCGTCGAGATCGGGCCGCTCTTCGCGGTCAACTTTGATCGGCACGAATGATTCGTTCAGTACCGCGGCGAGCTGCGGGTCTTCGAATGACTCGTGCGCCATGACGTGACACCAATGGCAGGCGGCGTAGCCGATGGACAGAAAGATCGGACGATCGAGTTCGCGTGCCCGCTCGAGCGCGTCGCCGCTCCACGAGTACCACTCCACGGGGTTGTCCACGTGTTGGCGAAGGTAGCTCGACGTCACGTCCTCGGGACGGTCGCGAAGGCGAGGCACGCTCAGGCCCCCACGAAAGCGTCGGCGCGCGCGCGGCGCCGATTCGTCGGCGCGGAAGGTTGAGTGCGCATCGCGTTCACTTTAGGGGCACGCGCCGGGCGACTTCGTCGTCGTGTCCTACGCTGGCGCGATGTCGGGATTCGTGAAGGAGCGCCGCGTGCGACCAGTTCGTTGGGGCATCGTAAGTACCGGACGAATCGCGCGCACGTTCGCCAGTGACCTTCGTCACGTTCGCGAGGGTGAGGTCGTGGCCGTGGGCTCTCGACGCCGCGAGTCCGCCGCAACCTTTGCCGCGGAGTTTTCAATTCCGCGCGCGCACGGTTCCTACGAAGCGCTCGTCGCCGATCCGAACGTTGACGCCGTGTACGTGGCGACGCCGCACCCGCTTCACCTCGAAAACGCGCTGTTGGCGCTCGAGCACGGCAAACCGGTTCTCGTGGAGAAGGCGTTCACGATGAACGCCGGCGAAGCGCGCGTCCTCATCGATCGAGCGCGCGCGACGGGTCTCTTCGTGATGGAGGCGATGTGGACGCGCTTTCTGCCGCACGTCGTCGAGCTACGGCGCCTCGTCGCCGAGGGCGCGCTCGGGGAGCTGGTGCTTTTCGAGGCGGACCACGGTAAGTGGTTCGAACGTGACCCCGCGTCGAGGCTCTTCGCGCCCGAACTCGGTGGGTCGGCGCTGCTGGACCTGGGGATCTATCCCGTCTCGTTCGCGTCGATGCTGTTTGGTCGACCTTCGACGGTGCGCTCACTCGTCACCCCGTCATTCACGGGTGTCGACGGACAGGTGTCGATGGTCTTTGGCTACGCCAGTGGGGCCCACGCGCTCCTTACCTGTACGTCCTCGGCGCGCTCGGCGACGCGGGCCTGTTTGACCGGACGCGACGCTCGCGTCGAGATAAGAAGTGACTTTTACGCCCCGACGACCTTTGAGTTGATTCCTCGATTCGGCGAGTCGCGGATTTTTGGCGTGGACGTACCCGGGCGCGGGCTGCAGTTTCAGGCGGTGGAGGTGGCGCGTTGTCTCGAGGAGGGGCTCTTGGAAAGTCCCGTGATGCCCCTCGCGGAGTCGCTGGCGATTATGGAGACCCTGGACGAGGTGCTCGGAGTTGGGGCTGGCGCGTGACGCGGGCGGGCCTCGACGACTCGCCGCCAATGTTGGCGCGGTTTTTTGGGGCCAGGCCCGTGCTAGTTTCAAAATTCGAGTATCTGGTGTAACGAGGTACTCACGCAGTAGTCACAAACAAACGACACCATTCGGTGTCAAAGAAGGGTTGGGGAAATGAAATTTAAGACAGCGAGAACCCTCGCGTCCGTAGCGCTGGTCGGCAGCTTTGTCGTCGCCGCGCTACCGGTCGTGAGTTCAGCCTCGAGCGTTCACGGCGTGTCGGACAATACGTTCAACACGAAGTTTTCGACGATGGCTTCTCTGAAGAGCATCACGGCCAAGGGTAAGGGCAGCATTGCCGTCATCCTTCCCGACACGGTGTCTTCGACGCGCTACACGGAGTTTGACGCGCCGTACTTGAAGAAGGCGTTCTTGACTGCCGGACTCAAGAGCAGCCAGTTCATCATTCAAAACGCGCAGGGCTCCACCACCACGCAGTACACCGACGCGCAGGCCGACATCTCGAAGGGCGCCAAGGTCATCTTGCTCGACGCGCTCGACTCGACGACCGGTTCGCAGATTGAGAAGTACGCGAAGGCCCACGGCGTGAAGGTCATTGACTACGACCGCCTCGTGCTCGGTGGCTCCGACGGTTACTACGTGAGCTTTAACAACGTGGCCGTGGGCACCTTGATTGGCCAAGGTCTGGTGAGCTGCCTCACCAGCTGGAAGGTCAAGTCGCCGATGGTTTACGAGATGAAGGGTGACCCGACTGACAACAACGCGACACTCTTTGCGCAGGGCTACTCGGCCGTGTTGACCAAGGCCGGTTTCACGACCGCCAAGGGAAACCTGACCGTCCAGGGCACCGGAACGTGGACGCCGGCGACGGCGCTGACGGACTTCCAAGGTGTCTACAGCTCGAACGCCAAGATCAACGCGGTCGTGACGCCTAACGACGAGAACGCCGCGCCGATCATCAGCTACCTGCAGAGCAAGGGCCTTGCCCCGAAGACGATTCCGTTTACGGGTCAAGACGCCACGCTGACCGGTTTCCAGAACATCATCTCGGGCTACCAGTGCGGCACCGTCTACAAGCCCGTGTGGCTTGAGGCTCAGGCCGCCGCGGCGCTCGCGGTGTACCTGCGTGCCGGCATGGCGGCTCCGAAGAGCTTGGTCAACGGCGTGACGAAGGACTCGACCACGATGAAGAACGTGCCGTCGGTGTTGCTGAAGGCCACCTGGGTGACCGCGGCGACGGTTGAGAAGACCGTCATTGCTGACAAGGTCATCAAGGCGAGCGACCTCTGCACGGCGACGGCGCCGAACGTTGCGGGTTCCACGCAGCCGACCTACGCCCAAGACTGCAAGACGTACGGCATTAAGTAGTAGACACGTAGCACGATGACGAGCGCCCCCGAGACTCGCGGTTCCTCCACGCCTACGGCGGTGGACGGACCCGTGAGCTCGGGGGCTTCGTCGACGTCAGCCCTCCTTAGTCTGCGCGCGGTGACGAAGAGCTTCGGCCCCGTCCAGGCGCTGCAGCACGTGGACCTGGACATTCCGGCCGGCCAGGTCACCGCTCTGATCGGCGATAACGGCGCCGGAAAATCGACGCTCATCAAGACGATCGCGGGCATTTACGCCCCGACCAGTGGCGACATGTACTGGAAGGGCGAAAAAGTCAGTGTGCACTCGCCACGAGACGCCGAGGCCCTGGGGATCGCCACCGTCTATCAAGACCTGGCATTGTGTGACAACCTCGACATTGTCGAGAACATGTTCCTGGGTCACGAGACGACGAAGCGCGGACTGCTCGACGAAATCCAGATGGAGCTTAAAACTAAGCAGGTGCTCGGCGAACTCTCGGTCACCACCATTAAGTCAACGCGGCAACTGGTGGGCTCGCTTTCCGGAGGTCAACGACAGTCCATCGCCGTCGCGCGCGCCGTCATGCACGAGTCCCAACTCGTCATCATGGACGAGCCGACCGCGGCCCTCGGCGTCAGTCAGACCGCCCAAGTACTCGAGTTAATCAAGCGTTTGGCGTCACGCAATATTGCCGTGCTGGTCATCTCCCATAATCTCAACGACGTTTTTGCCGTGGCCGACCGCGTGGCGGTGATGCACCTCGGAACCCTGGTGAGTTCGGGGCCCGTCGCGGACTACAACACCGCGAGCGCCGTCGAACTAATTACGACCGGTGAGCGTGCGACGTTGTCGCACGCGAATCCGGCTTAACGAAAGAGACTCTCGCGTGTCGTCTACTGAATCCACGACCGACGAAGTTCCTCCGAAGGCGGGCTTAGCGAAGGAGCTCGTGAAGCGTCTACGCGCCGGTGACGGGGGACTGCTGCCCATCTTGATTGGTCTGGTCGCCCTCGTCGTGGTATTTCAGCTGAAGGACAACGTCTTTCTTTCGGCCGGTAATCTCACCAACCTTTTCATTCAGGCGACCATTTTCATTCTCCTCGCCATGGCCGAAATGTGGGTTCTACTTCTCGGCGAAATCGATCTCTCGGTTGGCTACTCCGCGGGACTTGGCGGGGCCGTCGCGGTGGTCCTGCTCGATCCGCAGTTTCACTGGCCCTGGTTCCTCGCGATGGCGCTCGCCCTCGTGGTCACGACGTTG
Organism: Acidobacteriota bacterium; assembly: GCA_028873575.1. Lineage (GTDB taxonomy): Bacteria > Actinomycetota > Acidimicrobiia > Acidimicrobiales > RAAP-2 > RAAP-2. The sequence continues at coordinate 126,116 of JAGWHY010000002.1, forward strand.
ATCGGCGCCCTGTGGGGCTTCATCACGATTCGACTAGGACTGCCCTCGTTCATCGTGACGCTCGCGGGACTGCTCGGTCTCGAAGGTGCCCTGATTTACTTCCTCGACCACCAAGGAACCGGCGGCTCGGTCTCCGTGCAGAACCGAGAGTTCTACAACTTGGTTAACGCCAACCTCTCACCGCTGTTCACGTGGATCTTCGTCATCGCGTCGGTCGCCGTCTTCAGTTTCTTCATCTTTCGCAAAGACCAACTGCGCCGCAGCAGCGGTCTCGACGCGGTGTCGCTCGGCGTGACCGTTCTCAAAATCGTCATCCTCGCCCTCGCGAGCGTCGTCGTGACGCTCATCTTCAACACCAATCGCGGAACGTTCACCACGCTGCGCGGGATGCCCTACGCAATCCTGGTTGACTTCGCGATGTTGGCGGCGGGCAGTTTCGTACTCACGCGAACCCGACCGGGTCGCTACATTTACGCGATCGGTGGCAATAGTGAAGCGGCGCGTCGCGCGGGGATCAACGTCAATCGCTTTCGACTGCTCGCCTTTACCCTGACCGGCTTCACGGCCGGCGTCGCGGGACTGCTCTACGCCTCACGACTGGGTGGCGTCTCGTCAGGCATTGACGGTGGCAACCTCGTGCTGCTCGCGGTGGCCTCCGCGGTTATTGGAGGTACCAGCCTGTTCGGCGGCCGAGGCCGCATGGTCTACGCGGTGATCGGTGGGCTGGTCATCGCCACGATCTACAACGGCATGGCGCTGTTGAACCTGCCCGCCGCCGAGCAGTACGGGGCGACCGCGCTCGTGTTGCTCGTCGCGGTGGCGCTTGACTCCATCGCGCGGCGCGGCAGCGCCGTGGGTCGCTAGGGCGTGGGCCGTCTCGACGGGCGCGTCGTGCTCGTCACGGGCGCGAGCCGGGGGATTGGCCTCGCGATCGCCCAACTCGCCTGGCGCGAAGGGGCAAGCGTCGTCTTGACGTCGCGAAAACCAGAGAACCTGGACGAGGCGTTGGCCACCTTCGACGACCACGCGCGCGTCGCCACGATCGCGGCTCACGTGGGTAGTCGCGCCGACGCCGAGCGGGTCGTGCGTGAGACGCTGCAAATCTTTGGTCGTCTCGACGGACTGGTCAACAACGCCGGAACGAATCCCTATTTCGGCCCCCTGGTCGACATCGACGACGCGCTAATGCAAAAGACTTACGAGGTCAACCAAGCGTCGATCGTCACCCACACCGCGGCCGCGTGGCACCAGTGGATGCAGGCCCACGGTGGAGCCGTCGTGAACATCGCCTCGATTGGCGGACTCGGCCCCGAACCGGGCATTGGTTGGTACAACACCACGAAGGCCGCCGTGATCTATCTGACAAAGCAGTTGGCACTCGAACTCGGGCCGTCGGTGCGCGTGAACGCGATCGCCCCGGGCCTGGTGCGCACCGAACTCGCGCGCGAACTGTGGAGTACGCACGAGGCGTCTATCGCCGCGCGACTCCCGTTGCGCCGACTCGGTGAGCCCGAGGATATTGCCTCGGTCGCCGTCGCCTTGTTGTCGTCGGACACGTCCTGGATGACGGGTCAAACGTTGGTCGTCGACGGGGGCACCACTATCAACGCGTCGGGTGGCGTCAGCTAGAAGAGATTCGCCAGTTCACCACGACGGATTTTGCCGTTCGAGGTGCGCGGAATCGCCGTGACGTAGCGAATCTCTTTGGGCTTGGCCCACGGTCCGATCCGCTCTTCAGCAACGGCGCGCAACTGCCGATCTAACGACGGCACGTTCGCCACGACGAGTGCGACGACTCGTTGGCCCCACTGCTCGTCGTCGACGCCCGTGACGGCGACGTCGAGAACTCCCTCCACGTTCGACAAAACGGCCTCCAGGGATTCGGGCCAGAGCTTTTCGCCGCCCGTATTGATCAGCGAGCCGAGACGTCCAAACACTCGCACGCGACCTTCGTCGACCACGCCACCGTCGCCCGTGGGGAACCAGTCGTCACGACCGTCGGGTCCAATCGCGCGCGGGCGGGGCGCGTCGCGATACCCGCGAAAGAGCGTGGGCGAACGGACGAGCAACTCGCCGCGCGCACTCACGATTTCGACGCCGGGAAGGGCGACGCCGTCGTACACGACGCCCGAACCCGTCTCCGTCATTCCCCAGGTCGCCACGACGTTGGCGTCCAGTACGCTCGGTGGTTTGGCACCGCCCAGCAGCACGCGCGCGTAGCCACTGAGGTCGTAGCGCGCGAGGAGTGGGCGCACCACGCTGACGTGCGTCGCGCCCCGTGACGGGGCAGCGGCGAGGTCCGTGACGTCGCCCCACAGGAGACTCGCGTCGGTGAAGATTGCGCGCAAGAGCACGGCCAACCCACCAACGTGGCAGGCGGGCAGCACCGGATACCACACGCTGGGTGACGAGCCTCGAAGGGCGGCGTTCGTCATTCGCGCGCTCGCCTCGAGGGCCGCCCACGTGAGCTCGGCGGCCTTGGGCGTCCCGCTCGAACCGGAGGTCAACATCACGAGTCCCACCTCGTCGTCCACCTCACGTCCACCGTCGAGGTCGTGCACGCCGTTCGCGTCACGTCGGTGCGTCGCGCCCAGCGCCGTCAATTCGTCGTCGCGTCGTCGTGGCGAGAGGCGACGATCGAGGACGCAAAACGCGACGTGATTGGCCACGCAGTCACGAAGCGCACCTTCCAAGTCGGGACCGAGGTCAAAGTCCAACGCGAGCAGTTTTGCCACGTCGTTACCCTAGGTCCCGAATCGCGAAATCTCGAGCTTCGCGCGCTGGAGCCGACGCGTCGACGCGTCGTCAAGCTTGGGAGCACGTTGGATTTCAAATCCGCGCGGCGTCACACACTGCCTCAACTCAGTGACGAAAAGGTAGCGTGGACGTCATGACCGATACCGTGATCCAAGGACCGCCCTTTGACCCCCTGGAGGCGTTTCGACACCAACCGCTCCCGTCGTTTGAGCGTCGGGGCGAGTACGACGACATCATCTACGAGGTAGGTGAGGGCATCGCTCGACTCACCATCAACCGTCCCGAAGTTCGCAACGCGTTTCGTCCACAGACGTTGTTCGAACTCTCCGACGCCTTCGAGCAGGCGCGCGACGACGCGTCGGTGGGGGCCATTATCTTGACGGGCGCGGGCCCGGACGCCTTCTGCTCGGGCGGCGACCAGAAGATCCGAGGTGACGACGGCTATCTCGGCGACGACGCCGTGGCGCGCCAGGGCATTGGGCGACTCAACGTCCTCGATCTGCAAGTGCAGATGCGACGTCTCCCGAAGCCGATTATCGCCCAAATCGCGGGCTACGCGATTGGGGGCGGGCACATTCTTCATCTCGTGTGCGACCTGTCCATCGCGGCGGACAACGCTCGTTTCGGCCAGACGGGACCGCGCGTAGGTTCCTTTGACGGTGGTTACGGCTCGTCGCTGCTCGGGCGATCGATTGGCCTCAAGCGCGCCAAGGAGGTGTGGTTCCTGTGCCGTCAGTACGACGCGACTCAGGCGCTGGACTGGGGGCTCGTCAACACGGTGGTACCTCTGGCCGACCTCGAGCGTGAAACCATCGCGTGGTGTCGCCAGATCTTGACGCTGTCGCCCATCGCGTTGCGCATGATTAAGGCCGGCTTCAACGCCGCGGACGATGGCTTGGCCGGTATCCAACAACTCGCGGGCGACGCGACCATGTTGTTCTATATGAGCGAAGAGGGACAAGAAGGTCGAAACGCCTTCGTTGAACACCGCGCTCCGAACTTTGCGCGTTTTCCCAAGCGTCCGTGATCGTGCAACCCGGACCGTTGCAGCGCTGGGTTCTCGCGGCGCGGCCGCGAACCTTACCGGCCGCGGCGGTACCCGTCGTCGTGGGCGCGACGAGTGTCGAGCCGAGCGGGATTAATTGGCTGAACTCCCTGCTCTGTCTCCTGGTCGCGCTGGGCTTGCAGATAGGGACGAATTACGCCAACGACTACTCCGACGGCGTGCGCGGAACTGACGAGCAGCGGGTGGGCCCCTTTCGCCTGACCGCCTCGAAACTGGTGCCGGCACGCCGCGTGCGCTCCGCCGCGTTCGCCTGTTTCGCGGTCGCGAGTGTCGTCGGCGTGCTCCTCGCCTCGCGCACGTCGTGGTGGCTACTACTCCTCGGTGCCAGCGCCGTGCTCGCGGGCTGGTTTTACACCGGTGGCCCAAAGCCTTACGGCTACTTCGGTTTTGGTGAGTTGTTCGTCTTTATCTACTTCGGACTAGTCGCGACCGTCGGTACCGCCTACGTGCAGCACCGTTCCGTGGCGGGTCACGCGTGGTGGCTAGGCGTGGCGACCGGGGCCATGGCGTGCGCCCTCCTCGAGGCGAACAACCTCCGTGACGTTGACGGTGACCGCCTCGCGAAGAAAAAAACGCTCGCCGCGCGACTGGGTCGCCAACGCGCCTCGGCGCTGTACGGCGCGTGCGTCGTGGGTGTCGCCGTCGGTCTGTTGGGCGCAAACCAGTACGTGGTCGCGGCGGTGGCGCTGCTGCTGTACGCCCCAGCTCTGCGCATGGTGTACTCGCCGCGTCGGGGGCGCGAACTCTTACCCTTGTTGCAACATTCGGCGCGCACTCAGCTCGTGACTGGCGCGCTCGTCGCGCTGGTTCTCGCGCGCGCCTAGCCCAAAAACGACAACACGTGGGTCGCGCAGGCTTCGGGCTGTTCGAGGTGCGCGGCGTGCCCGGCGTCCGGGATTAGGGCGACGCGAGCGTCGCGAATCCCTCGGGCAATCGCCTCGGCCTCGCGCGTGAATTTTTCGTCGCGCGCGCCCGCCATGGCGAGGGTCGGCACGCGCATGTCCTTGAGACGAGGTTCGAGAAACTCCTGCGTTCCAGTCCCGGCGTCACGCAGGGAGTTCGCGAGACCATCCGCGCTCGTCGATCGGGCGCCGGACTCGGCCGCTTCGGGCGTCAAGGTCGCGAAGAGCGGCTGCGCGAGCCAGGCGCTTAGAAACGTCGACGTACCCTCGCGCTCGACGCGCGTCGCCCACTCCTCGTCGCGATCACGTCGCGCTCGGCGCTCGGCGGCGGTCGCGAGACCACGTGACGCGCCGAGCAGGACGAGACGCGTCACGCGCTCGGGATACCTCAGGGCCAGGTGCAGCGCGACGCGGGCGCCGAAGGAGTATCCGCCGACGGCCAGTGGTTCGTCGGGCAAGGTGGCGGCCAGAAGGTCGGCAATTTCAACCAACGACGCGCGTTGGGAGGCGTTTTCACCGTGGCCGGGTAGGTCGAGGGTCAAGAGTTCCAGTTGTCCTGACAGAATGGAACGGAACCGATGAGCCGAAGCTTTGGTTTGGGTAAAGCCGTGCAGCCACAGAAAAGGGGTGCCGGATCCGTCGCGTTCCAGACCGAGGAGTTGCATTGACGAAGAGCGTACCGACCACGAGCGAGGTGCAGGCGACCTACGCCGCGACGCTGGTGGACGAGTGGGTCCGCGCCGGTGTCCGCGACGTCGTGATCTGCCCGGGTTCTCGCTCCACGCCGCTGGCGGTGGCGTTCGCGACTCGTCGCGAACTTCGACTGCACGTGCGCATTGATGAACGCAGCGCTGGTTTTTTCGCGCTGGGACGGGCCCTCGAAAGCACCACCCCCGTCGCGATATTGGTGACGAGCGGTACGGCCGCGGCGGAGCTGCACGCCTGCGTCGCGGAGGCCGACCAGGCCGACATCCCCTTACTGGTGGTGACGGCTGACCGTCCGCCTGAGTTGCACGGCGTGGGCGCGCCGCAGACCATCAATCAACGACACCTCTACGGCGACATGGTGCGCTGCTACGAAGAGCCGGGCGTCGCGCGCGAAGCAACTGCCACCACTTGGCGTGCGCTCGCGAGTCGACTCGTGGAGCGCGCGCGCGGCGGCGCGGCGCGTCCGGGGCCGGTGCACCTCAACGCGGCGTTCGTGGAGCCCTTCCTCGCGCCCGTCGGAACACTTCCTGCGGGGCGTGACGCCAAACTTCCCTGGCGGCACACCGAGCCCGCGACGACGCGCACGTCGTGGCGGGCCCCCGGTCCGCGGATCCTCGCGGTCGTGGGTCGAGGAACACCCGCGTGGTGGATTGACGAGGCGCGCGAGCACGATTGGGTCGTGCTCGGCGACGCGACCTCGGTCAACACGCTGGCCCACTTCGACGGACTCTTACGCGCGCCGAACTTCGCGACGAACGCCCGTCCCGACGTCGTGGTGCGCGTCGGTGGACTTCCCGCGTCGAAGGTCTTGCTCGAGCGGTGGCGATCGTGGTCCACTCTCAGTGTTGGCTTTCGGGGAGCGGGTTTCGTCGCCGATCCCGAAGGTCTGGTGCGTGAGGAGTTTGTGGGCCTGCCCACGTTCGAGTCGCACAATCGCGGTGACCGAAGCTACGTCAATCTCTGGTCAGACGCGTCGCGACGAGTCGAAGCGTGGTTGATCGCCGAACACGACGACGATTTCGTGGAACCGAATATCGCGCGCGCCGTGGTTGACGTCGCCAACGAGCGCGGCACCGCACTTATTTTGGGTTCGTCGATGCCCGTGCGCGACGTCGAGTGGTGGGCGAGCGCACGACGTGGCCGCGTGTTTTCGAATCGCGGCGTGAGTGGCATCGACGGCGTCACGTCAACGGCCCTCGGCGTCGCCTCGGGAACGAGCGCCATTGCGTTGGTGGGTGACGTGACGATGCTGCACGACGTGTCCGCGCTCGTCGACGGGCTCGGTCCCCACGGTGGTTCGCTCGTCGTGGTGGTGGTCAACAACCGCGGCGGCGGTATCTTTTCTTTCCTGGCGCAGGCCGCGCTCGAATCTTCTCGTTTCGAAACACTCTTCGCGACGCCACGCCCGCACGACGTGGTCCGCGTCAGCGAAGCCTTCGGTCACCTCGGAGTGAACGTCGAAAGCGTGAGTGAACTTCGTGCGGCCCTGGATAAGGCCCTTTCGAGTCCAGGATTAACGGTGGTCGTCGCGCACGTGCCCGATCGTGACGAGAACGTGGCGACGCACCAAGAGTGGAACGACGCCGTCGTTGAGCTGATGGGTCGACCATGATCGCCGCGCTGCCGTCATCGCTGATCGCCTCGATTCCTCTGGCAATTGCGGCGGGATTTGTGTCATTTATCTCGCCGTGCGTCCTGCCGCTTCTACCGGGCTACCTCGCCTTTTTGAGTGGCGCGACGGGGCGCGGCGGTCGTGGACGCGCGGTGGCGGGTGCCCTCGCGTTCATTCTGGGCTTCGCCCTCGTGTTCGTGAGCTTCGGCGCGCTCTTCGGCGGACTCGGCGCGCAACTCCAGACACATCAACGCGTGCTCGAGGTTATTTTTGGGATCGTCACGATCGGCCTCGGGCTCTTCTTTGCCGGATGGTGGCCCTCGTCGTGGCTCCAGCGCGAACGCCGCGTTCACCGGTTACCCAGGGCCTCCGTGTTGGGCGCCGCGATGCTCGGCTTTACCTTCGCGCTCGGCTGGACGCCCTGCATCGGGCCGACCCTGGCGGCGATCTTGGGACTCGCGGCGTCGAGTTCGGGAGCGACCGCGGTGCGCGGTTCGATACTCGCCTTCTTTTACTGCCTGGGCCTGGGGGTGCCGTTCGTCGTGGCGGCGCTCGCGACCGAGTGGATGGCCAGCGCGTCGTCGTGGTTGCGCCGTCACGCGCGCGCCATTGGTCGCGTCGGTGGCGTGCTACTTATCGTCATTGGTCTTCTCGAGGTCACGGGCGCCTGGCACCATTTCGTGCTGTGGCTACAGATCCACTTTCCGTCGTCGTCTTCGGTGCTCTAAGGCACCCTCGTAGACTGAGGTCTATGAACCTCCGTGAGGACTGGCAGTTTCGAGGTCTCGTCCACCAGACCACCGACGACACGGTCCTCGACCGTTTGAGCGCCGGGGGACTCACGGGTTACATCGGCTTTGACCCGACGGCGCCGTCACTGCATTTGGGCTCCTTAATGCAGATCTGCCTGTTACGTCGCCTGCAACTGGCGGGAAATCGACCCATCGCGCTCGCGGGAGGCGGCACGGGACTCATTGGTGACCCGAGCTTTAAAGACGCCGAGCGGCCCTTGCTCGACGCGGAGCGCCTCGCGGCGAACGTCGAAGGGATTCGCGAACAGTTAAGTAGGTTCTTGGACTTTTCGCCGAGCGCCGGGGCGAGTCGGGCGTTGTTACTTAATAACGCGGACTGGTTGACCACCATCTCGCTGACAGATTTCCTTCGCGACGTGGGTAAACACTTCACGGTCAATCAAATGATCGCCAAGGAAGCCGTGCGCAGTCGTCTCGAGCGCGACGACGTCGGTCTGTCGTTTACCGAGTTTTCGTACATGCTCCTCCAGGCCTACGACTTTCTTCGACTCCACCAAGATCATGACTGCACCCTCCAATTAGGCGGTTCGGATCAGTGGGGCAACATCGTCTCGGGCGTGGAATTAGTTCGCAAGGTCACTGGTCATTCGGTACACGCGATCACGTCGCCGCTGCTGGTCAACGCCGACGGCAAGAAGATGGGCAAGAGCGAGGGCACCTCGCAGCGCGTCTGGCTCGACGCGTCGTTGACGTCACCGTTCGCGATGCATCAGTACTTGCTGAACACCGACGACGCCTCGACACCGAGTCGACTGCGCTGTTTTACCTTTCTCAGCCACGACGAGATACGCGAGCTCGACGAGAGCCTCGTGTCCGCGCCCCAGGAGCGACGGGCCCAACGTGCGTTGGCGGACGCCGTCGTCACGTTCATCCACGGCGAGGAAGCGGCCCGAGCGGCCCAACGGGCGGCCGACGCTCTGTTTAGCGAGACCATCAGCGACCTCGACGAGACGACGTTGCTCGCGGTCGTGGCCGACGCCCCGTCGTCCTCGTGGTCGCGCGAAGAGCTCGCCCACGGGGTCGAGGCGACTCAGCTGCTCGTGCGTTGTGGATTGGCGAAGTCGCTCGGTGAGGCCCGACGCTTCATTGAACAAGGTGGCGTGTACGTCAACAACCGTCGACTGGAGCCTGACCCGGACGTGACCATTGATCTCTCGCGGGCTCTGCACGACCGTTACCTGGTGGTGCGGCGCGGTCGACGTGAACTTCACTTGGTCGTCGCGGCGTGATTCAACGCGTGGTCGTGGTGCTAGTGGCGGGCGTGGTACTGGCGGGTTGTGGATCGATCAAACTTTCGACCGCGATGGTGGGCTGGGTACACGACAACGCCTTCGTCGCCTCGAGTAAAGCTCTGAGCGTGGACGCGAGTCACGTCGCCGGTGCCCTGCGTGCAGCGTCGTCGAGCGTGAACGAACTGCACACGGTGTGTGGCGTGCTGTTACTGGACACCCAAAAGGCGAACACCCCGCTCCCGACGCCGGACGATCAGGCGACGAAACTGCTCAGCGGCGCCTACGAGAATCTCGCCGGCGCGGCCAACGAGTGTTACGGCGCTGACGCCAGCCCGTTGAAGCGCGCCCGCGCGCTCGCGATGTTGGCTCGAGGGCTCGCGAAACTGTCTGAAGGCGTGGCGCGCGTCGCGGTCGCCTCGGCGCCTTAACTATTCGGCGGGCGTAAGTCAATCTCGAGACGCAAAATGCCGTCTTCGAGGGTGGCGACGGCGTCGCCCAGCATGGCGTAGTCCTGGAAGTCAAGGCGCGCCGCCTCAATGAAGCGCAGGCGCTCAGGTCCTTCGACGGGCGGTAGTCCCCGACGTTTGACGGCCTCCGCGCGCTCACGGAAACGCAAAATCATGTCCTGGGGGTCAAAGACGTTGCTCACGTTGACGATGTTAGGAGGTTTCAATCGAGGGCGAACTTGGTAGTATGGCTACTCAACTCAGTGCTCCTGAGTTGTGGTCGCCGCCGGGTACCGGCCCGCGACCAGTGAGGAGTTGACGTGAAAAAGGGTCGCCACCGCCGATTTGTCGAAGCCCGAGAGTTGAAGCGCTCGACGGGCCCCCGCGCGACAACCTGCGTGGAGTGTGGCGCGGCTCCCGAAGACGTTCACGCCGAGTGGTGCCTCGCGGAAGAGGACCGCTACGACGAGATTCTGGGCTCACTGCCGCGTCCCGCGTTCAACGAGGAAGACCCGCTGGCCGCGGAGGGTTAACGACGTCGGATCGTCGGATGCGCGATGCGCGTACCCACCGGAGCTTTCGTGCGTTGATTCAGTACCGCCAGTAGCTTCTCGTAGATCGTTTCACCGACCATCGCGATGAGCTCTTCGCGCATTGAGTCAACCACGCGGCTCTTGCCCACGAAGGCCTCGGGAGCCTCGGTGCACCACCAATGAAACTCAGAGCCACCCGGGCCCCAGTCGCGACGGTCCCATTGCGAGATTCGCGTGATCACGTGGCCGTCGTCTTGCACGTCGTCGTCTCGTCGTAGGGGGAGTTGCCAGCAGACCTCCGGCTTAAGCGGAATGTAACTCTCCTGGTTGTCCATCGCCATCACGTGCAGCGCGCATCCCGGTCCGCGCTCGAATCCGGGACGATTGAGAAAAATACAGGCGTCGTCCACCAGTCTCGTGACGATCTCGCCGTTTTTCTTCACCCGCGTCGTGCCGTTCTTACCCTTGGCGCGGAACTGCCACTGCTCCTTGGTGAGGCGCTTGGCGGCCTTTTCTACTCGCCGACGGTCCTTTTCGTCCACGAAGTGCGCGCCGTAGCTGCAACAGCCCTGCACGAGTTCGGGCGCGGCCCCCGTAAGTACGCCTTGGCAACCGTTGCCAAAGATGCACTCCCAGTTACTTTCGAGAAAAGTGGCGTCAAAGAGCCAGGTGCGCTCGTGGTCGTCGTCGGCAAAACTGACCCATTCGTGGGTGTCGAGGGGAAGTGAACTCACGCCGCAAAACTTAGTGGGCGATCGCGGTGTCGCCGGGCACCCCTACACTTTTGGGGTGACCTCTCTCGACACATTCGACGTTTTAACGCTGACCGACGCGGCGCGTGACGTCGTGCTCGACGCCCTGGCGCAAGAGGCGAATAGCGACGCGCTCGCGCTCTTCGTCGAAGTGACCGGTACGCGTGGCGCCGGTTACGCCTACGACCTGTATTTCTCCGAAGTGTCGAACGCCCCCGAGGGGTCGGCCGTCGGTGTCGACCACGACGTGACCATCGTGATTCCTGAATCGAGTGTGTCGCGCCTGCGCGGTAGCCGCCTCGAATTCGCGGATGAGGGCGGTGGCGGCCTCGTACTGGTCAATCCCAACGTGCCCACGCCCGAAGAGGCCAACCCCGGCGTGCCGGCCGAGATTCTGGCGCTCGGCATCGAAGGTCCGCTCGCGAGCGTCGCGGTCGTGGTCCTCGAAGAGCAGGTCAATCCCTCCATCGCCTCGCACGGTGGACGAGCCGACCTGGTCGCGATGGACGAAGAGGCGAAGGCCGCCTACGTCAAACTCTCCGGCGGGTGCCAGGGCTGCGCCATGAGTCGTATGACGCTTTCCCAGGGCATCGAGACGATGTTGCGCGAAGCGATCCCTGAACTTACGCGCGTGATCGACGTCACCGACCACGCTTCGGGGGAGAATCCGTTCTACGCCAACGCGTAGTTCGTCGTCGACGCCGCGGTCGACCAATCTAGACTTAGACGATGTTGCGCTTCTTAACGGCTGGCGAGAGCCACGGCCCCGCCCTTAACGTCATCGTCGAGGGTCTTCCTTCGGGAATTCACCTTACGCTTGAGGACCTCGGCGACGACCTCGCGCGACGCCGTCTGGGTTACGGGCGAGGTCCGCGGATGCGCTTTGAGCGCGACGAACTACGACTGCTGGGCGGGGTGCGTCACGGACGAACTCTCGGTTCTCCGGTGTCGCTCGAAATCGCGAACTCCGAGTGGGCGAAGTGGGAGCAGGAGATGTCGGCCGCGCCCGGTCGACCCAGCGACAAACTCACGACCCCTCGACCGGGGCACGCCGATCTGGTTGGAATGCAAAAGTACGCCTTCGACGACGCGCGTGACGTCTTAGAGCGCGCGAGCGCGCGCGAAACCGCGGCCCGCGTGGCCGCGGGCACCATGGCGAAGGCCCTGCTGCGCGAAATTGGCGTCGAGGTCGTCAGCCACGTGGTGCGAATTGGCACCGCCGTCGCGGAGAACTCACGGCGACCTGGGCCGGGGGACTTAGCGCGCGTTGACGAGAGCGAAGTGCGTTGTTTCGATCCCGAGGTCGAAGCCGCGATGATTGCCGAAATTAAGGCGGCCGCCAAAGAGGGGGACTCCCTCGGTGGCGTGGTCGAGGTCATTGGGTACGGCGTACCAGCGGGTTTAGGTAGTTACGTGCACTGGGACCGCAAGCTCGACGGACTGCTGGCTGGCGCCCTAATGAGCATCCAGGCCGTGAAGGCGGTCGAGATCGGTGATGGCATGGCCCAGGCGGCCCAGCGCGGCAGCGTCGCCCACGACGCGATCGCGCTCGACGAGGGCTTTCTTGCCGGCGGCGGCTTCGTACGCCGAAGCGACCACGCGGGTGGTTTGGAGGGCGGCATGACGTCGGGCGCGCCCTTGATCGCACGCGTCGCGATGAAACCACTGGCGACTCTTAATCGCCCGGTACTCGAGACGGTCGACGTCGCCACCGGTGAGAGCACCGTGTCATTTAAAGAACGCACCGACGTCACCGCCGTACCCGCGCTGGGCGTGGTGACCGAGGCCATGATGGCCCTGGTGCTCGCCAATGAGGCGTTGCGTAAGTTCGGTGGGGACTCGCTCGAGGAGTTCGTGCGCAATCACGCGAACTACGTCGCGCACCTGGGATCGACGTCGTCGTCCGCGCACGAGAGCTGAGCGTGGCGCGCGTTCTGTTCGTCGGCCTTCCCGGTGTAGGCAAGAGCGCGATTGCGGCGCAGTTGGGAATTCGATGGGGTTGTGAGGTGGTGGACACCGACTACGAAGTGGCCCAACGCGCCGGTATCGCGGTCGCGGAACTCTTGCGCACTCACGGCGAGGCGGCACTTCGCGCACTGGAAAATGACGTTCTCGACGACGTCGTGGCGCGCGACGTTGTGGTCGCGACCGGCGGGGGCATCGTCACGACCGCTTCGGCGCGCGCGTTGCTGAGAGCGGAGAACACGATTTGGCTGGACTGTCCCGACGACGTCGTGCTGACGCGCCTCGGCGACGGAGATCGACCACTGTTGGGTGATGATTGGGCCGCGTCGCTCAGTCAACTACGAGCACATCGAACGCCCTGGTACGAGGAGGTCTCGCGCCATCGCGTCGATACCTCGGGCGAGTTAGCGGACGTCGTGACGCGCGTCGCCGCCACGATCGAAACGACGAAATCATGAAGATTCGCGTCGACCTCGGTGCGCGCGGCTACGACGTACACGTCGGCCACGGCACCCGCGCACAGTTGGCGTCCATAATTCGTGAACGCGCGTCGCGCGCGAAATGCGCCGTCATCGTGACCTCGCCGAAACTTCGAGCGTTGCCGTGGTTTGACCTAGTGACTGGACTGGAGACCGACGTCGTTGAGGTTCCCGACGGCGAGCGCGCCAAAACGCCCGAAACGTTCGTCGGATTGGTCGAGACGTTGGCCCAACGTGGACTGTCGCGCGACGACCTCGTCGTCGCGGTCGGGGGAGGGGCAATCACCGATCTGGCGGGGTTCGCCGCGGCGTCGTACCTACGCGGGATTGACGTCCTCCACGTCGCGACGTCGGTCGCCGGTCAGGTGGATGCCGCAATCGGCGGTAAGACCGGGGTCAACCTCGTCGCGGGCAAAAACCTACTGGGTGCTTTTCACCAGCCCATTGCCGTGGTGTGTGACCTCGACGTGCTCGAGACACTGCCCCCACGAGACTTCCGAGCCGGTTTGGGCGAGGTCGTGAAGTGCGCGCTTCTCGAAGGACTCGGCGCCGAAGAACTGCGGTTGATGAGTTTTGAGGCGCAGGTTGAATTGGCAATCTCGCTGAAGGCCCGCGTGGTCTCGGGCGACGAGCGCGAGGGTTCGACACGCGCCCTTTTGAACTACGGCCACACCCTGGCCCACGCGATGGAGCGCGCGTCGATTTTGCAGGGCCACGACGACCTGCGCCACGGTGAGGCCGTTGCGATTGGCCTCGCCTTCGCCGCGCGACTGGCCCGCGCGTTGGGGCGCCTTGACGACGCGGGGGTGGAAGTCCACGACGAGATGCTCGCGAGCGTCCAATTACCCTCTCGGGTCCCCGCTCAGTACGACACGGCTGATCTCCTCGAGGCGATGAGCCACGATAAGAAGGCCCACCACGACCTGACCTTCGTACTCGCCGGTCCCCAGGGGTTTAGTGTCGTTCGTGGCGTCGACGCCACACTCGTGCGTGACGAGCTCGAACACTTCCGAGGAGAGTCGTGAGCAACGTGATTTTTCTGCTGTCGGGACCGAATCTCGACGAGTTGGGCATTCGTGAGCCCGCGCTTTACGGCACCACCACACTGGCCCAGCACGTGGCGCGCTTTACGGAGCGCGCGAGCGCGGCCGGCTGCGCGGTGGTTCATCGTCAGTCGAACTTCGAAGGCGATCTCGTCGAGGCGATTCACGAGGCGCGTCAGGACGTCGCCCTCGCGATCGTGATTAACGCCGGCGCGCTGACCCACTACTCTTGGTCGCTGCGCGACGCCCTGGCGAACTTCTCGGGTATCAAAATTGAGGTCCACCTCTCCAACCCACTGGCGCGAGAGGACTTTCGCCACGTCAGCACGCTGGCGAACGTAGTTGACGGGTCAATCGCGGGTTTTCACGCGTTGAGTTACGACCTCGCCCTAGAGGCCGTCCTCGCGCTGCGTAACGCGTCGGCGTAGCCTTTCGACGTTGCGTAGACTGGACCACGCACCAAACGCGAAAGGTTTTCCGGCACATGGCCGCTATCAACACCTCGGACATCAAGAACGGCATCACGCTCAAAATCGATGACGCTCTGTTTACGGTCATTGAGTTTCAGCACGTCAAGCCCGGCAAGGGGGGCGCGTTTGTTCGTACGAAACTGCGTAACGCCCGTACCGGCGCGGTCATCGAGCGCACCTACCGGGCCGACGAGCGCCTGGAGCAGGCCATCATCGACAAGCGCGACACGCAGTATCTCTACCGTGACGGTGACGACTACATCTTCATGGACCAGGTCAACTACGACCAAGTCCCGGTCTCTTCGAAGGGTCTTGGCGACGCGGTCAACTTTTTAAAGGAGACCGGCAAAGCGATGCTGATTCTCCACGACGACGAAATCATTGGCGTGGAGCTTCCGGCGTCGGTCGAACTCACGATTACCGAGACCGAACCGGGTGTGCAGGGTGACCGGGTTTCGGGCGCGCGCAAGCCCGCCACACTCGAAACGGGCTTCGTAGTCCAGGTTCCCCTCTTCGTTGGTCCTGGTGAAACCATAAAAGTTGACACTCGTAGCGGCGAATACATGACCCGGGCCTAGGGTGAGCGAGCTCGGTCACGCGCGTCGTCGGGCCCGCCAGCGAGCGCTGGAGTTGCTGTACGAATCGAGTATGAAGGACCGCCCAGCGACGGTGGTCGCGGCTGAACAGTCGGTGCCCCCCGACCCGTACGTGACGACGCTTCTACGTGCGGTAGACGAGCATCGGGTCCGTGCCGAAGAACTCATCACTCAACAGTCGCATCAGTGGGCCCTCGAGCGAATCGCGTTGCTGGATCGGCTGATTATGACCTTGGCGATTAGCGAACTCCTGCTTGACGACGCCCCCCCGATGGCCGTAGTGCTTGACGAGGCCGTCGAGCTCGCGAAGACCTACTCGACCGACGACTCGCCCAGCTTCGTCAATGGTGTACTGGCTGGTTGCGTACCATTTCTCCACGCGTAAACGCGCACGATGTGGCGCGTTGGTAGATCCGTACGCGTTTGCCTAGGGTGACTCGGGCTTCTCGTGCGGATCGTGAGATTCGTTCGCCGGACGCGGCTCGTGGACGCGAGCGAGGTACGCGTTAAAGGCGGCGCGCGATGCCTCAACCCCTACGTCCTCGACCGGATTTTCCGTCGAACCATGTCGTTCGTCGAGCTCCTCGATTAATAGTTTTCGCCACACGTAGACCCCGTAGAGCCCCAGGATCGGCCACTCAACGACGTAGGCCCACGAAAGATCATTGCCACCGATTGCCCGACGGAGTTCGACGATAAACGCACTCGTGCAGATCAGCTCCGCGAGGGTCAGACCCACGTGGATTCCAAGAATCTTCTTAGTTTGGCTCTTCACTAAGTCGAAGATTACTGAGCAAACCAATTACGCTCGTGACGGAGTTTCAAAGGGAACGCCGAATCGCAAGGAGTGATGTATGACCATGAGAGGAAGAGTGGCTTCGGTCCTCGGGCTCTTCGTAGTTGCGGTTGCACTCGTCGTGTGGGCGGTGTCGACACTGTTGACGCCCGGTACCCCCGGCGGTGTTACGGACTTTACGAAGACGCAAGCGATGGGCCAGCCCGTTGACGTAACGGTTCAGACAGTCGGTGCCATTGGCTTTGGTGCTCACCCCAGCTGGGTTTCGTACTTGGTGAAGAACCCGACGACCGGCAAGTGGGTCCATGACACCACCTGGCAGCTCCCTGCAAACTCCGTCATTCACATGACCGTTCTCCAGTACGACTCGGGTAGCCCCTTGCGAAACCAAGAGTGGGGCCAGATTCAAGGTGTCTCGAATGCCGAACTGAACGGAACGCCCTACTCGGTATACAACTCCTACACCGGCAATGGCGTGGGCCACACGTTCGCGGTGCCGGAACTTGGCATTAGCGTCCCGCTCGTTGGCGCGAGTGGCAACATCTGTGCCGCGGGACCATGCCAGACGAGCAGCCCGCACAACACGATTACCTTCACCTTCAAGACCCCCAAGCAGGCCGGTGAGTACCACTGGCAGTGCTTTGTTCCGTGTGGTCTTGGATCCCTGTACGGAAACGGTTACGGAATGTCAACCCAGAACTACATGGGCGGATTCCTGGACGTGGTCGCTTAATCATGACGGAGAACTCAATGAAAAATGGTGAAGTAAATCACTTGCGTCGCATGGGTAACGCGTGGATCGTGATTTCGGTCGTTGCCGACCTGGTCTTCTGGTTCGTGGTCGGTCCTCACGTGCCGCCGGGCCGCCTCACTGAGGCTGCCAAGAACAACCAGATGGACTTCAACATCTTGATGATGGTGGCGCTACCTGTGCTGCTTGGCGTGTGGGTGTACATGGGCTACTCACTCCGTGTATGGAGCGCCAAGCGCGGAGGTCCCGAACCGGTCGGTGGACCAGCGGCGGCGAGTAATCGACGTGTGCAGGTGCTCTGGATTTCGATCACCAGCGTCACAGTCCTCGCCGCGGCTGTATTTGGAACGGTGGCCCTGATTGTGGACCACGGTTCCGGTGGTGGTGAGGGTCCGAATCCCGTGTGGATGCCGGCCGGTGCGGCCAAGGCGGAAACGGCGGCTTTGGCCGGTACGGCTTCATGGTCGCCTGGAAAGGACGCGGTGCTCCCCGTTCAAGTAATTGGTCAGCAGTGGAAGTTCACGTATCGCTACCCAACGTTTGGCGGCTTCGAGTCTCCGGACCTAATTCTTCCAGCCAACACGACGGTTGCTTTCAACGTCACCTCGCTTGACGTGATCCACAGTTTCTGGGCCTACCAGCTCAGCATTAAAGCCGACGCCAACCCAGGGGTCAATAACGTGGCCTTCACCGAAACCAAGAACCCTGGTCAATTCGTCGTTCGTTGTAGCGAACTCTGTGGAATTTGGCACGGATCGATGTACAACTACGGCAAGGTCGTCTCGCAAAGTGCGTTCATGAACTGGGCGCAGCAGACGGAGACAGCGAACGCCGCGAACACGAAGCTACTCCCGCCGTTTGCCTACACCTACACTCCTGACGCCAACGGCGCCGCAGGTGGTCTCTACCCAGACGGCACTGTTACGCCTTACAACAGTTCTCTGACGTACGGCGCCAAGCAGCCAGCATCGTGAATCGAACTATTGCTATGAACATGAATCCGACTGAATTCTTAGAAGAAGGGGAGAGCGCGCGATGACAATTAGCGCTGAACGACCAACAGACGTGGTAACCACACCACCGTCGATAAACGGGGCCGTGCGCCGGGGTGGCTGGTTCAGCCAACACCTGGGAACAGCACTCGTTGCGGCGATTGTGGGATACCTCTTCGGACACTGGCTGGGCAATCATGTGGCGGGCAATTATCCCGTCGTCGTGAACAGTGGTGTGAACGACGTTGCGAACTTCTTCGGTCTCCTCTTCGGGGTGATTGGTTGGTTGCTGGGCATCGGCGCCCTGAACTACCCACTCGCCAAGATTGCGGGGCGAAGCGGCATTGAGAAGACCCAAGATGTTGAGGGTTTTAGTAAGTACTTCCGCTACAGCACGGACCACAAGACCGTTGGACTGCAGTACGTCATCGGTGTGTGTTTGTTCATGTTCACCGGTGGACTACTGGCAATGGCGATTCGTACTGAGTTGCTGAATCCGACCATCCACGTGTTTTCGCCAGGTACTTATATCGAGATCGTGAGTGAACACGGCACCATCATGATGATGATGGCAACGTCAATTGTGCTCGGGCCCCTCGGCAACTACCTAGTTCCATTGATGATTGGTTCGCGTCGTATGGCATTCCCCCGCATTGAAGCTTTCAGTTTCTGGATCTTCACGGCGGGGTACATGGTTATCTTCTCGGCACTGCCCTACGGTGGGTTCCCGACGGGGTGGACGGGTTACGCACCGTTGCAGAATCAGGCTGGGCCGGGCATGATCTCGTACCTCTTTGGTTTTGCGGTTATCGGTCTGGGCATGATGACGGCGGGCTTTAACATCGCCGTGACCATCGTCAACTACCGAGCTCCGGGCTTGACATGGAGCCGAGTGCCGATGTTTGTGTGGTCGATTCTGGCGACCGCGGCGTTATTGACGCTCGCGACGCCGGTGCTGTTCTCTGCCGGCCTCTTTGGCATCTTGGACCGAGTCGATCAGACCGCCTTCTACGTTGCTGAACACGGTGGAAGTTCGTACCTTTGGGAAAATCTCTTCTGGTTCTTTGGGCACCCTGAGGTGTACATCATGGCGCTACCCGCCTTCGGTATCGTCGCCGAGATTCTGCCGGTGTTCTGTCGCAAGCCCCTGTTCGCGCAGAAGGTTGGCGCGGCGGGAATGATTGGTGTGGCCCTGTTGTCGTTCTTCGTGTGGCAACACCACATTTTCCAGAGTGGAATCAACCCGGACATGCGACCACTGTTCATGCTCACCACCGAGTTGATTTCGATTCCGACGGGCTTCATTTTCTTGGTAGGAATGGGGACGCTCTACAAAGCGAAGATTCGTTACGAGTTGCCGATGCTGTTCTCTCTGGCCCTCTTCTTTAACTTCCTTATCGGTGGTCTCACAGGTGTGTTCTTGTCGGACGTTCCTGTGAACGTGACGGTGCACGGTGGATTCTTCGTGCTCTCGCACTTCCACTACACCATCATGGGTGGATTACTCTTCGCCTTCATGGCGGGTCTCTACTACTGGTTGCCGAAGATGACGGGTTTGATGCTGAACAAGAAGATTGGATTGTGGCAGTTCTGGTTGATGTTTGTGTTCTTCAACCTGACGTTCTTTCCAATGTTCATTATCGGACTCTTGGGGCAGCCGCGTCGTGTGTACACGTACGCGAAGAATCTTCAGGGACTAAACGATTTCTCGTCCATTAGTGCCTTCATCTTGGGCTTTTCGTTCCTGATTTTTGCGTGGAATCTCGCGTATTCGTGGTTCATCAAGCCACAGAAGGCTCCCGCGAACCCGTGGGACTCCTTGGGGCTTGAGTGGCAGACGGCGACGCCTGTACCCGAGCACAATTTCGACCGGATTCCGGTCATCATGACCGACCCGTACCACTACAGCGAACCTGGCGCGCAGGCGCTGGCGGATCTGGGTGGGGTTGGTTCGTCAACCGGTAATCCGGCTTAGTAAGGGGAAACGACCGAATGACTGATACTTACAACAAGCCCGGCGTGATGAGTAACACACCGGAAGAAGTGGAGTTTGAGCTCCGCGCGCACATAGGTTCGATTTGGACGGGAGGACGCCTGTTCATTGGTATGTACACCTTCATGATCGCGGCGTTGGCGTTCTCGTACTTCTACTTGCGCTCCAGCAACAACTCCATGGAGTGGCGGCCGAATCACGTGACCGCACCTACCGCCTACGGTTGGGCAATTTATGGTTGTACGGCGGCTATGTCTCTATTGGCGATTTTCGGTCAGTCCCGACTTCGCAAGGGTCAAGTAGCGGACTGGCTCGTCGCCGGTTGGACTGCTGTGGGCATCGGCCTTCTGGCGCTGTTCTTGCAGCTGTGGGAGTTCGTGGCGTTGCCCTTCTACCCCGGTTCGAGTGGCTACGCGTCGACGTTCATTGGCTTTGGTGTGATGAACGTGATCACACTGTTTGTCACAACGTACTGGTTGGAGACCTCAGTGGCTCGGGCTCACGCCATGAAGCGTGAGTTTGGCGCGGGGGCGGTTCTAGCCAAGACGGCCGAGGCGAGGTCTTGGCGCGCCAACGTTGCGTCGATGACGTACTTTCAGGGATTCGCGGTGCTGGTCGCCACGATGCTCCTCTTGATGTTCTACGTTTTGTAGTAAGAGAGTCTTAACGAGATGAGGTGGTGAGGATGCAAGGAATTGATAATTTCATTGGTCCCCAGGTACAGACGCAGGTTGTCTTGTTGGGTGTGCTCTTTGGCGTAGTTCTCTGGGGCTTCTTTCAGCGGCGCCCTTCAGAGTGACGGATTCGGCAGTGCAGTCAAAGCGCTCCGGGGAATGGGTTCGCCCTCTTCGGAGCGCTTTGGCTATTGTCGGTGCGTTACTGTTGGTGGCCTTTTGTATGCCACCCTTATCGACGTGGGCGCGACGTTACGAATTCGTTGAGGCGACACAGTTCTGTGTTTTCGCCTTTTGGACGCCCTTTCTGATCATGATCGCTGCTCCCTGGGACCGCCTGGGGATGACGTCGCACGAGACCTACGCGGTCACGGAGGATGGTGAACGAGTATCGCCCGTGAAGCTGCGGTGGTTGGATCGGTGCCAGTTGCGTCGTACATCCAGAGGAGGGCAGAGTCGCGCGATTCTCGGCGGTGTCCTCTTCGCTTGTTTGACCATTTTCTGGCGTATGGCGCCCTTGGTTGATGGCTTAGTCCACCACCCATGGTTCGTAGCCCTAGAGGCAGCATCTCTGGTAGGGCTTGGGGTCATACTCTTCAGCGATCTCGTTGAATCGCCACCTTTGCGTCCGCGAGCCCCACGTCCGGTGCGCATCGGGATCGCTGCCGTCATCATGTGGTCAGTCTGGGTTGTGGCGTACCTGTACGGCATGTCACACCCTTCGTGGTACCAGGCTTTTCACCACTTCGCGGGCCGGGGAATCTCGGAGTCGGCCGATCAACAATTAAGTGCAGTAGTGGTGTGGGCTACGTCGGCCGCGATTTTCATCCCCATTGTATTTTGGAATCTAGCCCGATGGTTTCAGAGCGAGGAAGATCCGAGCGACGAGTTGTACCGGTTGGTTCGTGAAGAACGCACTCGGGGTTTCTTTGGCACGCGCGAGTATTAAGTCGCGCGACACTCGTGGTGGCTAGGTTCCGGGGAGAGGTTGAACGACCGGAAGATTGGGGTAAGGAAGTGTTGCGCCGAGGATTCGACTGGCGTCGTCAATCTGCGCGCGAGCGAGGCCACGGTTCTTGTTGAGTTGCGCCTCGTAGTAAGCGAGATTGGCCAAATTCTTCTTGTCGTGCGGTGACTTCATAAAGGTCTGAATATCTAGGACCGCGTGATAAGCGTCGACGGTGACCCACGTCGCGGCGTAGTACTGCATTTGCGCAACGTGTTTGCCTGCTGTAGTCGCGACGATTTGGATATTACTCACGAGTTGATCGGATTGGCCGCTGGCGCCGGAGCACGTATTTAGATCTTGGATCAGGTAATTCTTGATTACGGCGGCGTGATCGGGCGGAACTGGTCCCTTGTTGGCCTCGCGATAGAAGTTTTCGCTCTCACCAAGTGCGTACTCACACGCGCGCAGCTCCACGTTGATGCTCTTAATGCTGTCTCGTTGTGATTGGAAGTCCTGCGCGTTCGTTAGCGGGTGAGGAAGGTCAGAGATTATTGACGCGACGATAACGACCACGATGACTGCCGTGATGAGAAACCAGGGGCGCTTGTACCAAACGGCCTTCATCGAGCTAAGCGTCGAGGTCGGCATCGTGGCCGGGTTGTATTCGTTTTCGTGGAACAGGGGATTGTCACTCATGCGTGACTCAGGCTAGTCACTACTTGAGCGATGCCTTGCGCGAACCGATTGATGACGGAACTGGGTAAAGAGTAGTTACCTGAGTGATTTTCGTTGCCAAAGGGAATAGCGAGAGCCGCGAGTTGCCCCCGAGGGCTGATGAAGTAGAGAACGTCGTTGTGGGCGAGACGGCCCGATTGGGCGACTCGAATCTGAACACCGTAGGACGACCAGATCGGATTGAGCTTCTTCTCCGGTCCGTTAAGGAAGTAGACGTTCGACAGTTTCGACAGATTCGTGTCAGCCAGGGCCGGGGGGTCAGCTTGAATTGCGTTTTGGTAGGGATTGGTATTGACGATGACAAACGTCGCGTTGACGTGTTGAGCGTCGAGTCGGGTGGCGGCAGCCCGAATCTCCGCTCCGAGTACGGGGCAAATATCCTGACAGGCAACGTCAAAGAAGGTCACGACGACGACGTGACCTCGGTAGGTTCCGAGGCTCCAAGGTCGCGCGTGCTGGTCGGTCAACGTCAAGTTTGATGCCGAGACGTTTTCAATGGAACGCAACCCCAAGATGTCGGCAAGACTCGAACCACGCTGACCGTGTTTGAGCGTGCTGAGGGATGGAGCGATGTTGGCGGGCGCGACGAGGTGAGTTGTCACGGGGCGCGATGGCTGGCCAAAGTTGCCAAAGAGTTTCTCCAAGGTGGTGCTCACCGCGATGGCAAGGGCAAGTGCCAACGTCGTGATGAGGATGACCTTTTTAGAAACTGGGGCGCGGCCCGCGCGAAGTGCGGCGGCGTAGTCTTCGGGGTTGAGAGCCGCGCCAAAGGCGGCGGCACGTCGTGCCTCGTCGTCGGAGTGCGGCAACTGGTTGTCGCCGAGGGAGGTTTCGGTCATAGGAGTTTCTCTAGGGAACCAGACCACTCTAGTAAGTGAATTCTGAGAATCTGAGGCTCCAGGAATTATCGTCCGGCACTAGGGTAAAACCGTGGTAAACGGCGAACTCTCAGCGTCATCCTCAGATGCTTCGCGTGAGCATCGTGGGAATCTTCGTACTCATTTGACCCTTTTAATTGGTCTGCTGTTTTGCGGAGCGGCTTTCTGGTTCGAACTCCATCGGGCGCTGGGTGGCAACGGACTGAGCTGGGCCTACGTTTTTGAGTGGCCGTTGCTCGCCGCCTTTGCGATCTACATGTGGTGGAAGGTGCTCCACCCCGAAAAAAGCTCGAACTCGTCACCAACAGTTGTGAAAGGCAATTCTGCGCTCGCCCCTGAGTTTGACTCGATGTTGGCGGGGTGGGAAGCACATCAGCGTGAACTGGAGGCTTCGCGTCGCGACGTCTCAAATTCGTTCCCGACCCCTACGGAACCCACGCCGTGAGTGCACTCTGGCACCATTGGTCGTTTGACCCCGTCATTCTCGCGGTTGCCGTAACGATTTGGGCGCACGAAATTGGTCTGGCGAGACTGCGCCAGCATTCGCGTCCCGAACGTAACGTGTGGCGTCGACAGCACGCGTGGTTCTTTTACGCGGGACTTGCGCTGTTGTTGGTCACGATCGTGTCACCGCTCGATTATTGGGCGTCGAGTTATCTCTACGTTCACATGATTGACCACGTGATTGCGGCTTTCTTCGTACCCATATTGGTCGTTTACGGCGCGCCCTGGATTCCTCTCATGTTCGCGCTCCCCGTGAAGGCGCGCCGACGTGTCGGAAAGTTCATCTATCTCAACTCGAAGACCTCGGGACTTCGCGCGGTGGGTCGAGTCGTGCGAAGTCCGCTTTTTGCCGTCATTTCTTTTAACGCGTCGATGCTGTTCTGGCACATTCCGTGGGCTTTCGAACTCTCGGAGCACAATGGTTTTGTCCACGTGTGGCTCATGCACGGTAGTTTCTTAGTTACGGGGACGCTCTTTTGGCTCCAGCTCATGGCGTCGCATCCGATGAAGCCCGCCCGGGGTACGGGTTGGAAGATCGGGGCAATCCTCGTGACCAACGCCCTCATGACGTTCCTCGCGATGTCGATGAGTTTTTTCACGACGACGTCGTGGTACTCAACTTACGACCACGTGCCGGGCGTGTCGCTTTCCCCATTCGCTGGTCAACAGATTGCTGCGGCGCTTCTGTGGGTCTGCGGTGACTTTTGGGCGCTGCCCGCCCTGGCCACCATCATCCGACGCCACCTCGAACGCGGGGCTCCCAACGTGGCGCCGGTATTGGATGAGTGGACGGGACGAGTGCAGATGTCGGTCGAAGAATTTCGCGGCGCGGTCAACGACGCGTCGTCGTAAACACCGCGCCAAAACACTCTTCTGCTAAAGTTGCGCAGCGTCGTGAAGCGGGTCCCGTGAGGCTCGTACGACGGGAGGACAAGTGAATAACGATTTTTCGCCCGCGCCCACGCGCGGCTCGTTCGTTCCCCGGGCCCAACTTCTCTCCGACGCCGACGTGGCGCGCGCCTTGACGCGTATGGCGCACGAAATCCGCGAACGCCACGGCGACGATGAGGTCGTTGTTATTGGACTGCAGACTGGTGGCGTGGCCTTCGCTGAGGCGCTCGAGAGCCGACTCGCGGCGATCGCGGATCAAGCGTGTGCCCTCGGGGAACTCGACGTGGCGTTCTTCCGCGACGACTTGGATTCTCGCCCGCTACGCGACTCTTCGCGGACGTCGCTGCCGGTGGACCTTGACGGACGCGTCGTCGTCTTAGTTGACGACGTCCTCTTCACGGGTCGCACGATCCGCGCCGCGCTAAACGCCCTGGCGGAGTGGGGCCGTCCGCGCGCGATTGAACTTGCCGTCATGATTGATCGCGGTCACCGAGAGCTCCCGATACGCCCGGACTACGTGGGCAAGAACCTGCCAACTTCGCGTCGAGAGACCGTTCACGCAACGCTCGACGGTGTGTGGATTGGTGACGAGGTGATTTCGTGAAGACGCTTCGCGGGGCGAATTTGCTCGGACTCGAGGACTTAACTCGCGAGGCCATCGTCGAGATCCTTGACACGGCCGAATCCTTCGTCGAGGTCAACCAGCGCAGTATCAAGAAAGTACCGGCACTAAAGGGCCGTGTCGTGGCGTCGCTGTTCTTCGAGGAGTCGACGAGAACGCGACTCAGTTTCGAAACAGCGGCGAAGCGACTAAGTGCCGACGTCTTGTCATTGGCGGTCGCCTCTTCGAGCGTGAAGAAGGGTGAGTCACTCCGTGACACCATCGCTACCATCGACGCCCTAGGGATTGACGCCGTCGTCATGCGTCATCAGTCCAGTGGTGCCGCGATGCAGGTGAGTCGCTACGTGCCCCACGTCAAAGTGATTAACGCCGGCGACGGTCAGCACCAGCACCCTACCCAGGGGCTCTTGGACGTCTTTACCGTGCGTCAACTACTCGCGGAGCGTCACCACACGACTGGTCCGCAGTCAGGGGCGGCTCTCTTCGATGGACTACGCGTGTTAATCGTGGGAGACGTCCGCCACTCGCGCGTCGCGCGAAGTGACGTGGACGCCTACGTGGCCCTCGGCGCCCGGGTGCGCCTGGCCGCGCCCGCGACCCTGTTACCCGTTGACGTCGATTATTGGCCTGTCGAGGTCGCGACGGACTTTGACGAGGCGCTCGAGTGGGCTGACGTCGTCGGGCTCTTGCGTTTGCAGCGCGAACGGGGCAGCGGGTCATTCGTGCCGAGTCTCGCGGAGTTCACGTTCAGTCACGGTCTCACGGTCGAGCGAGCCCGTCGGCTGCGTCCCGAGACGATCGTGACGCACCCGGGACCCATGAACCGCGGGGTCGAGATTGATTCGCGGGTCGCGGACCTGCCGGCGGCCGTGATGACGCGCCAAGTCGCCAACGGCGTGCCCGTGCGCATGGCGGTTCTTTTTCTCAGTTTGATGGGATCTTCGGGAGGCGAGCAATGACGGCGTTGGTGGTTCGAAATGGTCGGGTCGTTCATCCCGACGCCGTCGTCGTGGAAGACGTCGTCATCGTCGATGAGCAGATTGTCGCCGTCGGCAAGAATCTTGATGCCCCCGCCGGCGCGCGCGAGATTGATGCGACGGACTGCTGGGTTGGCCCGTCGTTCGTCGATCTGCACGCGCACCTGCGTGAACCGGGCTTCGAGCACGCGGAAACCATTCTCACGGGTGCGAACGCCGCCGCCGTGGGTGGCTTCGGCGCTGTCGTGGCGATGCCGAATACGGAACCGGCGCTCGACAGCGTCGCGGTCGTGGCGTACGTGCTCGACCGCGGCGCCAACTCGTTAATCGACGTCGCCGTCGCGGGCGCCATCACGATCGCGCGCGCGGGCGAGCGCCTCGCGCCGATGGCCGAACTCGCCGCTCTCGGCGTGCGACTCTTCAGCGACGACGGCACGGGTGTCCAGGACGCGGCCCTGATGCGACGCGCCCTCGAGTACGCCCGACCGCTGGGGGTACGGCTCGCGCAACACTGCGAGGACGCCTGGCTCGCCGCCGGAGGGTCGATGAATGAAGGGTCGGTCAGCTCACGACTCGGACTCACGGGTCGCCCCGCCCTGGCCGAAGAACTCATGGTACTGCGCGACCTCGAGTTGGCGCGCGCGACGGGAGGGCGCCTTCACCTCTTGCACCTCTCGACCGCGAGATCGCTGTCGCTGGTCGCCCAGGCGCGCGCCGAAGGGGTCGACGTGACCTTCGAGGTCGCGCCGCATCACTTCACCCTGGATGAATCGGCGTGCGCGACCTACGATCCCGTGATGAAAGTGCACCCCCCGCTTCGTACGAAGGCCGACGTGGAGGCGCTGCGGACGCTCTTGCGCGACGGCGAACTCGACGCGGTCGCGACCGATCACGCGCCGCACGTTCCCGAAAGTAAGGATCGGGCGTTCGACGAGGCGCCCGCGGGCATGCTCGGTCTCGAGCACGCGGCCTCGCTAACCTACGAGGCGCTCGGCGGCGTGGACGCCGATCCACGACGATTCTTCGCGCTACTGAGCCGCGGCCCGGCACGGGTCGCGCAACTTCGCGCGCACGACGTCCGCCCCCGTCACGGAGCCCACGGCGGCGACGTCGTCGCGGGGGAGATGGCGAACGTGGTCATCTTTGATCCGATGAAGACCTACGTCGTGGACCGCGACGCGCTCCAGAGTCGCTCCACCAACACCCCGTACCACGGTCGCACGCTTCACGGTCAATCGCGCGCCACCATTGTCAAAGGGCGCGTCGTCGCCGGTGAAGGAGTTCTCGCGTGAGACCCCCCGCGTACTTAGCGCTGAGTGACGGCACGATTTTCGAAGGCGAGGCGGCGGGCCACCTCCCCGAGGAGGGGGTGACGTCGGGTGAGTTCGTGTTCAACACGGCCCTGAGTGGCTACCAAGAGGTGATCACGGACCCGAGCTACGCGGGCCAGATCATCACCTTCACCTACCCGCACGTGGGCAACTACGGCGTGACCGTGCTCGACGACGAAGCGACGCGACCGTGGTGCGAGGGCGTCGTCATTCGCGATCTCTCCGACGTCTCGTCAAACTGGCGCGCGGAAGGTGACCTCGAAGCGTTTTTGCGTCGCCACCGCTTGGCGGCGATCGTCGGCGTGGACACGCGCGCGCTCACGCGCCACCTGCGCCTCGCCGGCGCGCTTCCCGGCGCCTTCGGCCACGCCGGTCGTGAGGCAGTGCTCGACGCCGCGAGGGTGGCGACGGGGACCGACGGCCGCGACCTCGTGAACACCGTGAGTACGACCGCGCGCTACGAACGCGGTGCGCGCGGACCGCACGTCGTCGCCATTGACTACGGCATTAAGGCCACGATGGTCAATCAACTCGCGCAGCGATTCCGGGTCACCGTCGTACCGGCGAGCGTGACGCTCGACGAAATTCGCGCGCTCGAGCCCGCGGGCGTCTTCCTCTCGAACGGGCCCGGCGATCCGGCGGCGTTGGTCCACGAGACCTCAGTGGTGGCCTCGCTGGTGGGCGCCGTGCCGATCTTCGGCATCTGTCTTGGTCACCAACTGCTCGCCCAGGCGATGGGCGCGCGCACGATGAAACTTCCCTTCGGGCACCACGGTAGTAATCACCCGGTGAAGGACCTCGCGACGGGTCGGGTGGAAATTACGGCGCAGAACCACAATTACGCCGTGGCCCCCGAGTCGCTCACGCGCGGCGTGGTGAGCCACGTCAACCTCAACGACGGTGTGATTGAAGGGATTAGTTCGCCCGAGGATCGTTGTTTCAGCGTGCAGTACCACCCCGAGGCGGGACCCGGGCCCCACGACGCCCGTTACCTCTTCACGCGGTTCGTTGATCTACTCGGTACGGAAATGAGGACTGTCTAATGCCGCGTCGCGACGACCTGCACTCGATCATGGTGATTGGCTCAGGGCCCATCGTCATCGGTCAGGCCTGTGAGTTTGACTACTCGGGCACCCAAGCCTGTCAAGTGTTGCGCCAAGAGGGGTACCGGGTCATTCTGGTTAACTCCAATCCCGCCACGATCATGACCGATCCGGCGACCGCGGACGTGACCTACGTCGAGCCTCTGGACGTCGACGTCGTGACCGACATCATCGAGCGCGAGCGACCCGACGCCCTCCTACCGACCCTGGGTGGTCAAACGGCGCTCAACTTAACCATGGAGCTCGTGCGTCGCGGCGTACCCGACCGCTTCGGCGTCGAGGTCATCGGCGCGCGACCCGAAGCGATCGAAACGGCGGAAAATCGAGAGCTCTTCAAACAGGCGATGGCCGACATTGGACTAGCCGTACCGGAGTCGGACTTCGCCCACGACGTGAGCGAGGCTGTCGACATCGCCACGCGCATTGGCTGGCCGATCATTATTCGCCCTAGTTACATCCTGGGCGGCGCGGGTACCGGCATCGCGCACGACGAGGTCACGTTTCGCCAGCTCGCCGCCGAAGGACTGAGCGCGTCACCGATTCACGAGATTCTGGTGGAGCGCTCTATCGCGGGTTGGAAGGAGTACGAGCTCGAGGTGATGCGCGACCGAGCCGACAACTGCGTCATCGTGTGCAGCATCGAGAACTTTGATCCCATGGGCGTGCACACCGGTGACTCGATCACGGTGGCGCCGGCGCAAACGTTGTCGGACGTGGAGTACCAAGCGATGCGCGACGACGCCTTCGCCGTGCTGCGTCGAGTGGGAGTCGAGACCGGCGGCTCCAACGTGCAGTTCGCGGTCAATCCCGAGAACGGGGAACGCCTGGTGATTGAGATGAACCCTCGGGTCTCGCGTTCGAGTGCGCTCGCCTCGAAGGCCACGGGTTTTCCGATCGCGAAGATCGCGGCGCGCCTCGCGGTCGGTTACACGCTGGACGAGATCACCAACGACATCACGCGAGCGACGCCGGCCAGCTTCGAGCCCGTCATCGACTACGTCGTGACCAAGATTCCCCGCTGGGCCTTCGAGAAACTGCCGGGTTCCACACCGACGCTCGGCACGCGGATGCAGAGCGTCGGTGAAGTGATGGCCATCGGTCGCAACTTTGCCGAGTCCCTGCAAAAGGCGGTGCGCTCGCTCGAACAGGGTCGCGACGGCTTCGCCGTGGGCGCGGCGTCGGAGTTCGCGGAGCTCAGTGACGACGAACTCTGGGAGCGCTGCGTCGTGGCGACCCCCGATCGGCTCTACGCGCTGCACGAGGTTCTCTGGCGCGGGGCCAGCGTGGACGAGGTCGTCACCCGCACGCGGGTCGACCGCTGGTTCGTTCATCAACTCGCCGGAATTGTTGAGCGGGGTCGTGAGCTGACTAGTGGCGTGGACCTTGACGCGTTCGACGCACGAGCCTGGCGTCGCTACAAGCAGTGGGGCTTTTCGGACACCCAAATCGCGGCGCTTTCTGGCACGACGCGCGCGCACGTACGTGACGCGCGCCGCCGGGCCGGCGTGCACACGACCTTTAAGACGGTCGACACGTGCGCGGCGGAGTTCGACGCCGCGACGCCGTATCACTACAGCACGTTCGAATCCGAGACCGAAGTGCGCACCTCGGCGCGCGACCGGGTCATCATCCTTGGCTCGGGCCCCAATCGGATTGGCCAGGGGATCGAGTTCGACTACTGCTGCGTGCACGCCGCCATGGCGGTGCGCGAGATGGGCCTCGAAAGCGTGATGATTAACTGCAACCCCGAGACCGTCTCCACGGACTACTCGACGAGTGACCGGCTCTACTTCGAACCCCTCACGCCCGACGACGTCGCGGCCGTCATTGAGTCTGAGCTCGCGGCCTGCGTGAACGGCGCGCGCGTTCGCGGCGTGATCGTGTCGCTCGGTGGACAGACCCCGCTCAAGCTGGCGCACTCGCTAGACCCCGACCTCGTCTTGGGGACGCCGGTCGCCTCCATCGACGCCGCGGAGGACCGCGAGCAGTGGTCCGCGATCTGCACTCGACTGGGCCTGCGCCAGCCGCCCGGCGACGTCGCGACGACCCTCGACGAGGCGCGCGTCATTGCCTCGTCCATTGGCTACCCCGTGCTGGTACGCCCGAGCTACGTGCTCGGCGGACGTGCCATGGAGATTGTGTACGACGAGGTCGCGCTCACGCGGGTCATGAACAATCTGACGAGCGCGCACGGGGCACTGGCGCGCGAGGGCGGCGTGTCCAAGAGCCGCCCGATTCTGCTCGACAGCTTCCTCGAAGACGCCGTTGAAGTCGACGTGGACGCGATTCGTGACGCGAACGGCGATCTCTACGTGGCCGGGATTATGGAGCACGTGGAAGAGGCGGGCGTGCACTCGGGGGACTCGGCCTGCGCGCTGCCTCCCCAGTCACTCACGCCTGACGTACTCGCGACCTTGCACGAGTACACGGGGCGTATCGCCCAAGAACTCGGCGTCATCGGACTCATCAACGTGCAGTACGCCCTGAAGGACGGTTTGGTGTACGTCCTCGAGGCCAATCCCCGAGCCAGCCGCACCGTCCCCTTCGTCGCGAAGGCGACGGGCGTGTCGTTAGCTCAGGTGGCGGTGCGGGTCATGCTGGGCGAGTCGCTCGCGTCGCTGCGCGAAGGTGGACTGGTGCCCGCCACGACCCCCGAGCCCGACTACGTCAGCGTGAAAGAAGCGGTGCTGCCCTTCAGCCGTTTTCCGGGCGTGGATATCTTGCTCGGACCCGAAATGCGTTCGACGGGCGAAGTCATGGGCGTGGGCGAAAGTTTCGGGATCGCCTTCGCGAAGGCGCAGTTGGCGGCCGGGACGCGACTGCCCGACCAGGGTCAAGTCTTTTTCTCACTCGCCGATCGCGACAAGGTTGAGGGGCTGGCGCTGGCGAGCGAGTTGCGCCGACTGGGCTTCACGCTGGCCGCCACGGTCGGCACCGCCGGATTCTTGCGATCGAACGGCTTAGACGTCGAGACGCTGGTCGGCAAGGTGGGTCTCGGCGACTTGGGCGTCGACGCGGTGTCACTCTTGAGTTCGGGCGCCGTGCACCTGGTCGTGAACACGCCCTCGGGGTCCGGCGCGCACGTCGACGGCGCGACGATTCGCGCGGCGTGCGTGGCCCACGGTGTTCCCTGTATTACGACGCTCAAGGCCGGCTTTGCCGCGGTCAAGGGCATCGAGGACACGCGCGCGCGAGGTTGGCGCGTGCGTTCGCTGCAGGAGCTACACGCGTGAATCTGACCGCCCACGTCGGCGGCGTGGAGCTGCGCTCGCCCGTGCTGACCGCGTCGGGCACCGCGGGCCACGGCGACGAATTAGCGGACTACGGCGAGCTCGACCAACTCGGCGCGGTCGTCGTGAAGTCGCTGGCGTCCTTCGCCTGGGCCGGGAATCCGGCGCCGCGCGTGAGCGCGGTGGGCACCGAGATGCTGAACGCCGTCGGGCTCGCGGGCCCGGGGGTCCCCGCGTGGCGGGCGACCTCGCTTCCGGCGCTCCGCGCGCGAGGCGCGCGCGTCGTTGCTTCAATTTGGGGGCGTAGCGTCGACGAGTTTGGCGCGGCGGCGCGGGCC
>JAGWHY010000006.1 GCA_028873575.1 Acidobacteriota bacterium
GAACTTTGAAGATTCTCGTCGTCGGCGCGTGCACTTGGTCAATAAGTTGACCCCATTCGGGAATGCACATCGCCGCGCCCTGTTCGTTGGGTCGGATATCGAGCAACGTGACGCTAAGCGAGTCGCCCGGTTCGGCACCGCGCACGGCGATGGGTCCGGTCGCGCTGTTCACCCGCGCGAGATCAAGCTTTTCGAGGGTGTCGGCCTCACTCACGACTTGGCCGGTAAAGCAGTCCCAGGTCTCGATTTCCAGCACCGTCCCCGGCGCGACCGTCACCACCGGCTCACGGTCCGCGCTGAAGGACCAGACGTGCTGGTCGCGATCGATTCGCAGTGGTGCGTCACTCATGTGTTCCTCTTTCTTAGGCCGACGCCGTCGAGTGATTGCGCGGGTAGTGGCACGCGACGAAGCGTCCAGGGGTCAGTTCCACGAGCG
Organism: Acidobacteriota bacterium; assembly: GCA_028873575.1. Lineage (GTDB taxonomy): Bacteria > Actinomycetota > Acidimicrobiia > Acidimicrobiales > RAAP-2 > RAAP-2. The sequence goes on from JAGWHY010000006.1 coordinate 437, forward strand.
GCGGCGCGACCTGCGCGCAGTGATCCGTCGCGAAGGGACAGCGCGTGCGAAAAGCGCAACCCGACGGTCGATTAAAGGGAGCCGGCACGTCACCACTGATGACGATGCGCTCACGAGGCGCCTGGGTACCGTCGTCAAGCTCGGGCGCGACCGACAACAAGGCCTCGGTGTAGGGGTGGAGAGGGGCCGCGTAGAGATCGTCGGCGTTCGCGAGTTCCACGATCTCACCGAGGTACATCACCGCAACCCGGTCCGACACGTGTCGGACGACGCCGAGGTCGTGCGCGATGAAGAGATACGTCAAACCGAGTCGTTCTTGCAGGTCGGCCATCAGATTAAGAACCTGCGCCTGTACCGACACGTCGAGCGCGGACACGGGCTCGTCCGCGACCACCAGCGAGGGATTAAGCGACAGCGAGCGCGCGATGCCAATGCGCTGGCGTTGGCCACCTGAAAATTCGTGCGGGTAGCGTTGAATCGACGCGGTGTCGAGGCCAACGAGTTCGAAAAGTTCGAGCACGCGCGCGCGAATCGCGCTCTCCGATCCGGTCTTGTTCACGCGCATCGGTTCGGCCACGATGTCGCCCACTCGCCGTCGCGGATTCAGCGACGCGTAAGGATCTTGAAAGACGAGCTGCATCTGGCGTCGGTAGGGTCGCAGCTTTCGACGTGACAGCGTGGTGAGTTCGACGTCGTTAAAAGTCACCGAACCCGACGTCGGGGCCATGAGTTGCACCAGGCAGCGCGCGAGTGTCGACTTACCGCATCCCGATTCGCCGACGATGCCGAAGGTTTCACCTCGACGCACCTCAAACGAGACGTCGGCGACCGCTCGCATGGTCGCGCGCTGACGCAGCCCCGGCGAGCGGAGGGAGAACTCCTTCACGACGTTGGTCGCTCGGAGTAACACGTCGTCGCTCACGCGCCCTCCCCGATCTCCAGGGTGCCCGCACGAAGGTGCACCTTTTGTTCGCTGCTCAACCAGCACGCGTCGAGGTGTCCGTCGCCGCGCAACACGGGTCGCTCGTCGCACTTTTCAAAACGGTGCACGCAACGTGGCGCGAAGGCGCAGCCCGTGGGCACGTTCAGCGGCGAGACCGGCGTGCCGGGAATGGTGGCGAGGCGCGAGCGCTTCGTCTCCACGCGCGGCACGGCCCCGAGCAGCCCCCAGGTGTAGGGGTGCTGGGGCGTGCGGATTACCGCCCGTCGATCGCCAATCTCCGCTGGTCGCCCCGCGTACATCACGACGACACGATCGGCCATCTCAGAAATGACGCCCATATCGTGAGTGATTAGGACAATCGACGAGTCGTAGGCGTCTTGCAACTTGCCCATCAGTTCAAGAATCTGTGCCTGCGTGGTGACGTCGAGCGCCGTCGTGGGTTCGTCCGCGATGAGCAACTTGGGATTACACGACAGCGCCATCGCGATCACGACGCGTTGGCGCATGCCGCCCGAGAACTCGTGAGGAAATTGATCGACCCGACGATGGGGCTCGGGAATGCCAACCTCACCCAGGAGCTCAACCGCACGCTGACGGGCCTGGGCCTTCGTGACGTCTTGGTGCGCACGAATCTGCTCGGCGATCTGCCAACCAACCTTGTACACCGGCGTGAGCGCCGTCATGGGGTCCTGAAAGATCATGCCGATGTCGCGGCCTCGCAGCACGCGCATCTCACGATCAGCGAGTCCGAGGATCTCTCGACCCTCAAACCTCACACTGCCGGTCACGCTCACGTTGGGTTCACGCAGCAGTCCGAGCATCGAGTACATCGACACGCTCTTGCCCGACCCGGACTCACCGACGATGCCCACTACTTCTTTGCGCCCGACGCTGAGCGAAAGTCCGTCGACGGCGTGCACCACGCCTCCGCGCGTCGCGAAAGAGACGCGCAGGTCGTTGACCTCGAGAAGTGGTGTGGCGGTCACGTCAGGCAAGTCGCACCCGCGGATCGAGAAATCCGTACGCCACGTCCACCACGGCGTTCGCGAGGACCACGAAAAACGCGCCGTACATGACGGTCCCCATGATGACCGGCAGGTCCAGATTCTGTAACGCCGTGTAGGTCAGCTGCCCCACGCCCGGCAAGCCGAACACGACCTCCGTCAGCAGCGCCGCGCCACCGATGAGTGAACCAAAGTCGAGGCCAAAGAGCGACACGATGGAGATGAGCGAGCAGCGAAGCGCGTGGCGTAAGAGAATTCTCCGCTCAGACAGGCCCTTGGCCCGCGCCGTGCGAACGTAGTCCTCGTTCAACGCGTTCACCAACTCCGCGCGCAAGACTCGCGCGTAGATGCCGGCGTACAGCGCGGCCAGCGTGAGCCAGGGAAAGAGGAGGTGCAACGCCCATTCGCCGGGATTTGACGACAACGCGACGTAGCCCGAAGGAGGAACCCACGAGAAGATCGACGAATGCAGCTTGCTTTGGGTGATGAGGTTGACGACTTGGCCCAACCAATACGCGGGCACCGAGATGGCGGCGATGCCGAGAAACATAATGAGGGGGTCGATGAACTTTCCTCGATTGGCGGCCGCAATGACGCCACCCGCGACGCCGACCACCAACCAAATCACCGCCGCTCCCAGAACCAGTGACAGCGTCACCGGCGCGGCAGCTTCAATCTGCGGAATGACCTTGTCACCCACGTTGACGTACGAAGCGAGGTCTTGCTTGATGAAGAGGTGGTCCATCATCAGTCCGTAGCGAATCGGCAACGGTCGATCTAGTCCAAACTCGTGTTTCACCTGCGCGAGAACCTGCGGGGTCGCGCTGCGTCCCGCGATCCTCGCGGCGGGGTCGACACCCGGCGTCGCGAAGAAGATCAAGAACACCAAGATGGAGATGGAGAACATAACGAGAATCGCCGACACCAGACGACGCAGAATAAAGACAGCCATTTAGATAGAGCCTCGCAATTTGGCCTTCGGGTCGAACGCGTCACGAGCACCGTCACCCAAAATGTTGAGTGACACGGCGGTAATCACGATCATGATGCCCGGCGCGAGCGCGACCCACGGTCGGGTGTAGAGCAGGCCCAGACCATCGTTGATGATCGTGCCCCAACTCGCCGCGGGTGGTTGAACCCCGATGGAGAGGAACGACAACGCCGACTCGGTGAGCATGTCAAAGGCCACCATCAGTGGAAAGAAGACGATGATGCTCGGCGCCACGTTCGGCAAGATCTCTTTCCACAAGATCCGCAGGTCCGACGCCCCCGAACCCACTGCCGCTTGAATGAACTCGCGCTGGCGAAGTGACAGCACGATACCGCGCAGTGGTCGCGCCACGTAGGGGACGAAGACCGCCGCGATGATGAAGATCGGCAGCAGCAGCGATCCGGGACCGACGTGCAGCGGCCCGACGTTGAGGCCCGTCGTTAAGAGCACCACCGAGAGCGAGATCGCGAGTAGGTAAATCGGAAAGGCCCAGACGATGTCAAAGATTCGCGACAACACCCAGTCGATGGGCCCGCCGAAGTAGCCGGCCGCGATGCCGAGAATCGCCGCCACGAGACAACACAGCAGGGCCGACGCCGAGCCAATGAGGAGGCTGTTGCGCCCGCCGTACAGCAGTCGGGCGAACACGTCGCGACCTTGGTTGTCCGCGCCCAGAAAATAGTGCTGCAGATTCCAGGTGGGGCCAATCGGCGTGACCCCAAAGCCCAGGCCCTGCGTGTTCGACTGCAGTACCTGCACCCGTTTGCCGTTAATCATCGTCGTACCTTGCAAGTTCGACGAGAAAGGGTTGACGTGCGCCACGCTGTGGGCGTACACCGGCGCGAGCAAGCAGATCGCCACCACGAACATCAACACGACGAGCCCGGCCATCGAGGCACGATTGCGCGCGAGCTGGCGTAACGAAGAGCGCCAGGGGCTTTCGGCTCCCCTGGCGCTCTTCGCCACGCTGGCGTCGACGGGCGACGCGGGCGTGGTGGCGTTCGTAACTACTTCACCCAAAGTTGATCAACGTACATGTAGAACTGACGCGAGAACTGATAGTTACCGGTCTTGCTCGAGACGAAGTCAATCTGCTTAGGCGTAAACAGCGGCACCCACGGCGCGGCGGTGCCCATAATCTGCTGGTCGATCTGACCCCAAATCTTGTTCGCGCCATTCGGGTCCGAGATGCTCAGCGTTTCAGCCTTCGCCATTTTGGCGTCAATCGCCTTGTTGCAGTAGCCGGCAATGTTGATGGAGTTGTCACTACCCGGGTGAAAGCCCTGGCAGCTCAAGAGCACCTTCAAAAAGTCCGACGCCGCGGGGTAGTCCTGGTACCACTGCGACAGGCTGATCTGCACCTTGTTCTTGGTGTTTTGGATGTAGTTGAACTGAATGTTCGCCGACAGCGGCTTGAGCGTCGCCTTGTAGCCAATGGAGTTCAACACGCTCTGCACGTACTGACCGACTGCCTCATTCACCGAGTCGTTGGTGACGACAATCGCGACGGACATCCCCGCCGTACCGGACTTCTTCACCAGCGCCTTGGCCTTCGCCAAGTCGGGTCCGTTGTAGGTCGAGCCCATTCCCTTGTTGTAGTCGCAGTAGTTGACGTGACCGGGGAAGCCGGGGGGAAGGATGGTGCAGACCGGTTGAGCCAACTTTGAACCACCGAAGAGTCGCACGGCCGCGTTCTTGTCAATGGCGTAGTTCAACGCTTCGCGGGCCATGTAGTTGTTGAACGGGGCCAGATTGGTGTTCATTGGGAGGTACCACACCGCGGTCAAGGGATTGACGTGCAACTGTGAGGCGTACTTCGTCGACAGCTCCGAGAGCCGGTCCGACGGCAGTGGATCAAAGACCCAGTTCGCTTGGCCGTTTTCCACCTGCGTCACTTCAGACTCCACCGTGTTACCGAAGATCATGTCGATCTCGTTGGGGTAACCCTGTGGCTGCGCGGCGGCGGACCACACTTTGAAGTACTTGTTGCGCACCAACGTCAATTGACGGTTGGGGTTGTACGACGAGAAGGCGTACGCGCCCGTGCCCGGAATGGGCGTCGTGCCCGCGTCCTTCGCGGGCGCGCTGGCTGGGAGAATTGAACCAAAGGGCACCGCCAATTGGTCGACGAACTCCGGGTCCGGTGAAGTCAGATTAATGACCACCTTGTTCGTCGCCGGATTGACGACCACACCCCCCGCGAGCGTGCAGGTCGCGGGCTTCGCGAGGCAGGCCGTAGCGCCAACGATTTGGTTGTACCACGTACCGGCGTTCGGGTTCGAAACTTTGAAGAGTCGCTGGAGCGACGCCTGCACGTCCTTCACCGTGACGGTCTGTCCGTTCGAGAACTTGACGCCCTTACGCAACGTGAAGGTGTAGGTCTTGCCACCGTTGGTAATAGTCGGCATTGCCGTCGCCAGGTCGGGCACGACGTCAAAGGACGCCGCGCCGCCCACCTTGCGAAACGCCAGGAGTCCGTCGTAGGTCGCCTGGTAGAGCTGCCAGTACTGCAAGGTGTAGTTCACCTGCGGATCGAGTGTGCCGCCGGCGGTCGAGGCGAGGAGCTTCAAGGTGCCACCCGCGTGACTTGGTTGATAGGTAAACGATGGTCCCGAAGAGGAGGACGCGCTCGACGGCACCGCAATCGCCACCGCGCCGAGAACCACACTGAGCGACGCGACCGTCACTCGAAGACGACGCCACGCACTGATTCGATTCACACTGCCTCCTTCGCGCGACGCCCCGATGGCACCGCCGGACAACTTCCTGTCGGTGATTATTGTGCAGGACCTTCGCCAGCGCAAGCGACGAACTTCCGTCTGGTCAAGAATTCACTTCGACGAAACATCGTGGCACTTAGTTGCGGCGTCGTGGCGCCTTCGTCTTCGACGTGGTGAGGCTCGCCGTCGCGCGCCGCGAAGTGGAGCTAGTGGGCCAGCTCAGGGCGTCGACGAACATCCTCTAGGGTGGCCCGGGGGGCGACGTGAAACTACTGATTGCGGGCGGTACGTCATTCATCGGACGAGCGCTAGCACTCGCGGCTCACGCGGCGGGTCACGACGTCGCGGTCATCAACCGAGGCGTCACGCCTAACGACCTACCGACCGGCATCGAACGTCTCGTCGGGGATCGTCGTGGCGATCTCTCCGCGTTGCACGGTCGCCACTTCGACGCGACGATCGACACCATCGCGTATCGCCCCGGTGACGTCGTCGCGCTGGCCAACGCCCTTGAAGGTCGCGGTGGACACCACCTTCAGATCTCCTCGGTGTCCGCGTATCAGGCGCCCACCTTCGAGGGTCTCACCGAAGATCGTGGTGTTCTCGCGAGTTCCGAGCACGTCGATCTCGAAGGGCCGATAGACGCGAAGTCCTACGGGCCCTTAAAGGCCGCCTGCGAACGAGCGGCCGTGGCGACGTTCGACGAACCACTCACGTTCATCCGGCCGACTTTTGTCGTCGGCGCCTACGACGCGACGTTGCGGTTTCCCTATTGGGTCGCCCGCCTTCGCCGGGGCGGCGACGTCGCGGTTCCCGGTCCGCGCAGTAACGCCCTGCAGTACGTCGACGCCCGCGACCTCGCGAACTTCACGTTGCGCTGCGTCGAACAGACCTTCACCGGCGCCTTTCACGTCGCCGGCCCTACGCCACCCGCGCGCTACGTTGATCTCGTCGAACGCGTGGCGCGCCACGTGGCGCCGGCCGGCACCCGGATCATTGAGGTTGATCCGACGACCGTGCTCGACGCGAATCTCGCGGACCGGTTCCCGCTGTGGAGCGGACGTTCGAGCGAGACCCTTCTCGCGGTTGACCCCGCGAAGGCCTTGGCGCACGGTCTCATCTTGCGCCCGGTCGAGGAGAGCGTCGACGACGTCGTAGCGTGGTGGGGCGCGCGCGACTGGCCGAAGCATTGGCTCGGTGCCGTAGAAGAACGCGCCCTCCTGGCCAGTGTCGAAAGCTAAACCTCTTTAGCACCGTGTAATAGAGGTAGCGGACGAGACAGAGGGAAGGTATGGCCCTTTCGAGAGAGGAGCACTTCGGTCGCCTCGTTCGCGAACTTAGCCCCGCCATTGGGGCCTACCTCGGTCGACGCCTCTACCCCCTTCCCCGCGGTGACCTCGATGACTTGGTCGAAGAGACGCTGACGGTCCTCTGGCGACGTCTGGCCGACGTTCCCCCCGACGCGGAGTTGCCCTGGGCACTCGGCGTCGCTCGCAATGTTTTACGCAACGCCCAGCGCGCCTACCGACGCCGGGAAAACTACGAGGGTCAACTCCGGGAGCGTGCCGCGGCGGCTTCGGCCGAAGACGTGTACCTGGCCGACGAGGGTATTCGTGACGCCCTCGCGCGACTGAGCGACGACGACCGCGAAATTCTTCTGCTGCACGCGTGGGATGGCCTCAACGCCGACGCGCTCGCGCGAACGCTCCTCATCTCCCCCAACGCCGCCGCCGTACGACTCAGTCGAGCTCAGTCCCGCTTCAAAGAACACCTCGCGGAGGTCATCGTTCCGTGAAAGTTTGCCCGTTCAATGAACAGATACCCAGTGAGATGACAGGGGAATTTCGATGAGTGACGCCCTTACGCGACTCGCCGCCGCGGACCCGTACGCGCGGGCGTCGTACGCGCTCGACGTCGACCGGGTAGTCGACCGCGTGACCAGGGTCGCCCCACGCGAGAAAACACCGTGGCGTCGCTTTCAACTCCGCGTCAGTGCGGCGGTAGGTACGTCAGCTCTCGTCACGCTCGGCGCGATTAGCGCCATACAGGGCGTGGGCTCCACCTTGCCCGTCTTGAACTTCGCGGCCGCCGTCACGCGCTCGGCGTTCACGACCACCGAGCCTTTCAAGTCCGCGGTTGTGGCCACTGGCTCGAACGTATCCACCGCGTACTTCCGAGCCAGTCCCACACTTTCTTCGGCACCCACCCAAGGTGCCGCGTACCAACTGAACGCCCCGGCGATCCCCGGCGGCGAAGCCGCGCGACTCGCCTCGATCTTTGAGGTCCGTGGCCCCGTGCGCACGAAATCGAACCACACCGTTTGGCGCGTCCGTGACGCGAGCGCTACGTGCACCTACTTCAACTTGGCACTCCCGTCGTGGCGTTACGCGCGATTCTCCAGCCCCACCTCGGTCCCCGGCGCGTCATTCCGGTCAGTGCGCGCGCTCGAGACTAACGCCCGTGACCTCGCCAGTCGACTCGGGTACGGCTATCAACTGGGGTCACCTCGAGTGTCCTTCGCGACGTCGTCGGTACCCACGACACGCGTGAACTTTCCCGTCGTCGTCGGCGGGGTCGTGACGAATCTCACGCTCACTTTTAGCTACGACGCGCGCGGCGTGCTCGTCGGCGCGTCGGGACCGGCCTTTCAGGTCGCGCGGACCTATCTCTATCCCCTCGTGAGTGCGCGCGGCGGGGTCGCGCGCCTCAACGCCGCAGGGCAGCTCACGCACCCGACTTCGTCGACGGGGGCCGCCGGTCTCGTGTCGTCAACTCACACCCTGCGACGCGTGACCCTCTCACTCGAGGCCGTGCGACTCCGTTCGGGCGCACTCTGGTTGGTGCCGATCTACACCTACGCCGGCGGGCCGCACGCGCGAAACCCCTCGTGGTCAGTCGTCGCGCTCGCGTCGCGTTACGCGCGTCACGTGACGGGCGTTAATCCCACTCCCCTGACGCAACGCTAAGCGGCTAACGCTGCTCGATGAGGTCCATGTACTCCTCGTCCCAGAGGTCGAAGTACTCCTCGGGCAACAAGACGGCGTGGGTCGGTTCCAGCGCCTCGACGAAGCCACGTTCGTGGCTGACCGCGACGAGCGTCCCCTTCCACTGACGCATCATCTCGCCCAGCGCCTCCACGCTCGCGGGATCGAGGTTGTTCGTCGGTTCGTCGAGCAACAAGAGATTCGCGTTCGACGACGCCAGAATCGCGAGGGCCAGTTTCGCGCGCTCGCCTCCCGACAGCGTCGCGGGCATTTGGTGCGCGGCCTCACCCTTGAGACCAAACGCGCCCAACATCGAGCGCCGCGCCACTTCGGTGACGACCGTCGAGCCGTCGAGATTGCCGAGGACCGTCTTCGTGAAGTCCAGCTGTTCGTTCTCCTGCGCGAAGTACCCCACGCCGACGTTCGCGCCGAAACGAACTGAACCCGTGTCGGGTGTCTGCGTGCCGGCGAGGCAGCGCAGAAGGGAAGACTTTCCCGCGCCGTTGCGCCCGACGATCACAATGCGGTCCCCGCGGCGCGTGATGAAGTTCGTGTCGCGCAACACCTCAACCGACCCGTAGCGCACGCTCAGGTGTTCCACCGTCATGGGCACGTCGCCACTGCGTGGCGGCTCGGGTAGGCGAAAGGTGACCTTGCGCTCTTTGCGCGTGACTTCGACGCGACTGTCCTCGAGCTTTTCGACGCGACGGTCGAGGACTTTGGCCAGTCGGGCGCGCTTGGCCGTCTGACCACGCATCGAGTCGGCCAACTTGGAGAGCTGATCGATCTTGGCGTCTTGCGTCGCGGCGACCTTTTCTTCGCTCAGGCGGCGTTCTTCTTCGAGCTGGAGGAACTTTGAGTAGTTCCCTTTGTACTCCCGCAACTGCCCGTCGCGCAGCGCGAGCACGCGGTCAATCGCCTTGTCGAGTAACGGTAGGTCGTGGCTGATTACGAGCACGGTGCCACGAAAACGCTCGAGCTCGTCAAAGAGCCAGCGTTTCGCCGCCTTGTCGAGGTGGTTGGTGGGCTCGTCGAGCACCATGGTTTCGGGTTGCTCGTAGAGCACCCGCATCAAGTCGACGCGACGACGCTGACCACCCGAGAGCGAACTCAGGTCCTCCAGGAGAAGCTCCTCTTCCAGTCCCAGGCCGTCCGCGAGGCGCGCGACTTCGGACTCGGCTTCGTACCCACCCTTCTCACGGAACTCCTCTTCGAGCGAAGTGAAACGTTCAATCGTCTCTTCGGTGGGATCCGCGGCGAGGGCCTGGCGAGCGTGCTGCATGTCGGCGTCGAGCACGTCCAAGCCCCGGGCGCTGAGCACGTGGCTGAGCCCAATGGGCTCCACGCCCAGTCCGCCCGGCACCGGCTCCTGGGGAAGGTGGCTCAGTGAGCCTTGGTGCGTCACCGTGCCGGCGACGCGCAAGTGCTCGGGGTGCGCGCCTAGCAGCACCGAAAGTAGCGTTGATTTACCGGCGCCGTTACGTCCGACGAGACCGACCTTCTCGCCGTTTCCGATGGTGAACGAAACGGGATCGAGCAATCGCCGACCACCAATTTCTATTCCCAACTCGCGAACGATAATCACCTAAACCCCGAGACGTTGGGCCGCGACGGTTAACTCGTCGCGAAACTGCGGGTGCGCGATGGCGATCATCGCCGCGGCTCGCTCCTTAACACTGCGACCACGCAGGTCCGCCGAGCCGTACTCGGTGACGATCACCCCCGCCAAGTGTCGCGGAGAGGTCACGACCGCGTCGGGCGCGATGCTCGCGACGACGCGACTTCGCAGTTCCCCGTTCACCAGGGCCGTGGACTGAAGGCAGATGAGCGACGTGTGTTCAAGCGAGAGACTCGTCCCTTCGACGAAGTCCATGTGTCCACCCACTCCGGAGTACTGGCGCGCGCCGAGTGTGTCGGCCACGATCTGACCAAACAGGTCGACCTCGAGCGCCGAGTTGATGGACACCATCTTCGAGTTCTGCGCGATGACGTGCGGGTCGTTGGTGTAAAAGACGGGCGCCACACCAACGGTCGGATTGTCGTCGATGAAGTCGTACATCGCTTGGGTGCCCGCGGCAAAGGTAATCACGGACACGCCTCGATTGATCGTTTTCTTGGAGTTATTGACCTTACCCGCCGCGATGAGCTGGTAGAGCCCGTCGGTAAACATTTCCGAGTGAACCCCGTAGTCACCACCGTCACCTTGGACCAGCGCCTGGGCCACCAGATTCGGCACCGCGCCGATCCCGGTCTGCAGCGTGGCGCCGTCGACGACGTAGCGGGCCGCGAACTCGGCGATTTTGGCGTCCTCGGGTGATCCGGGATCGTTCGGGAATACGGTGGGGTGCTCGTCGGTGTAAACCACCACGTCAATCTCGTCGAGGTGGAGAAAGTTCTCGTGGCCCTCGAGTGGGAGTGTTCGAGGAAAGTGCGGTGAGCACTCCACGATCAAGAGTCGATTAGGGTCGCGACCCGCACGCCGATGCTCCTCGAGGTGCGCCCCGTTGTAGAGCGAGAGACTGACGCGCCCCTGAGCGTCGGGCATCGACGCGGGCGTGATCATCACTCGCGGCGCGAGGTGTTGAATTAAAAGGCCGTAGTGGCGAAAGTACGACGGGATGAACTGCACGTCGCCCCCGCGCGCGACGTAGCCACGCTCGGCACCACCGTAGAAGCTCGCCCGGAGGTGCACGTGGGGATGAGTGAAGAGCTCGTAGTTGCCGAGCAGTAGCCCCCCACTCAACGTTAGGTCTTCCCAGTCGGTGCGCCTCGACAACGCGCGCAGCATCGCGGTCGGGGTCCCGGTAATAAGTCCGAGGCCAATCGCGTCGCTCGGTCGGACGAGTGCGGCGGCTTCGTCGGCAGTCAATTCACGTGGAGACATCGGTCTATTCTGCCTCAGGGTTCGTCCTGTGCCACGATTAGGCGGTGGCAGAAACTCTTTTCGTCGACCTGTGGAGTGACGTCGTGTGTCCCTTTTGTGGACTCGGTCGCGCCCAGCTTGACGCGGCCATCACCTCGTTCGAGCACGGCTCCGCCGTCGTCGTTCGTCTTCACGCCTTCGAACTCGACCCTCGAGCGCACGACGCGAGCGACGTCTCCCTCGAGGAACTCATCGCCAAAAAGTACGGCCGCACCGTCGAGGAGATCCGCGCCCACCATCGCCGTCTCGAGGCGCAGGCGCGCGAGTACGGGTTCCGGTGGAACTTTGATCGTGCTCGGCCAGCCAATACGTTCGACGCCCACCGACTCATCGCCCTCGCCACAACGCAGGACCTCGGTGGGGCAATGATCAGTCGCCTGTTTCGCGCCTACTTTGAAGAGGGCCAATTCATTAGCGACCACGACGTTCTCACCGCGCTCGCCGCCGAGGTCGGGGTCGTCGGCGCGTCCGATCTGTGGACGAGCGACGACTTCGTTGACGCGGTACGCCGCGACGAAGCGACGGCGACCGAGCTGGGACTCTCGGGCGTGCCGGCGTTCGTCGTCGACGAGAAGTTTCTTATTTCAGGCGCGCAGGGCGTCGAGGCTATCCGGGGAGTCCTCGAACGCGCGTGGGCGCGTCGCGAAGTCTCGTCCTAGTCACTCGGCACCACGGCCGCCGTCGCGACCTGGTGCCCCTCGTCGAGGTTCATCACCCGCACGCCCGTCGCGTCGCGTCCTTGCGACGAGACCTCGCGCACCGGCGTACGAATCAAAACCCCGCCGGTCGACGCGAGGAGTACTTCGTCGTCGAGGCGAACCATGAACGCCGCGACGACGAAGCCACGCGCCGCGGTGAGTTTGATCGCCCGCACGCCTTGGCCGCCACGCCCTTGACGGTTGAATCGCTCCGTCTTCACTCGCTTGCCAAAACCGGTGTCGGTCACGACGAAGAGGTCCGCGTCCTCGCGCACCACGTCGAGTGAAATCGCCCGGTCGTCGTCCTTCAGTCGGATCGCCCGCACGCCCGTCGCGTCGCGTCCCATCTCACGGACCTCGGCCTCGTTAAAGCGAATCGACATTCCTCGGAACGTCACGACCATTAGGTCGTCGTGACCACTGGTGGGCACCACACGAACCACTTCGTCACCGTCGCGCAAGTTGATGGCAATCCAGCCTTCGCGGCGTGATTTGTCGTACTCGCTCAACGCGGTTTTCTTAACCGTGCCGTTCTTGGTCGCGAAGACCAAGAACTTGTCAGCGGGGAAGTCGTCGGTCGCGATGATCGCCTGCACCGACTCGCCGGGCTGCAGGTTGAGCAGATTCACGACGGCCGTGCCCTTGGCGGTGCGATCCTTCATCGGTATCTCGTGGCCACGAAGCCGGAAAACCCGACCACGGTTGGAGAACATCAAGAGGTGCGCGAGCGAACTGGTGTGCAGGATCTGCTCGACCAGGTCCTCTTCTTTGAGCTTCGCCCCTTGAACGCCACGCCCACCACGACCTTGCGTGCGAAAAGCGTCCGCCGCGACTGACTTCACGTAGCCGGCCTGGGTCATCGTGATCACGATTTCCTCATCTTCGATGAGATCCTCCACCCCCAGTTCGCCTGGGTCGTTCACGATCTGTGTGACGCGCGCTTCGGCGTACTTATCGCGAATGGCGGTGATTTCCTCAGCGATGACGCCGCGAAGCTTGACGTCGCTCGCCAAAATTGACTGGAGTTCGGCAATTGTCTCGCGAAGCTTCGCCATCTCCTCGTCGAGCTCTCGACGACCAAGTCGCGTCAGGCGACCGAGTGTCATGTCCAAGATGTGGTTCGCCTGCTCCTCGGAGAAACTGAAGGGGGTGGCCATTAGCGACGCGCGCGCGGCGGCGCGGTCGTCACTCCCGCGAATCGTCGCGATGACCTGATCGAGCATGTCGATCGCCTTGAGCAAGCCCTCGACGATGTGGGCGCGCGCCTCGGCTTTGCGAAGTCGAAATTGCGTACGGCGCGTGACGACCTCTACCTGGTGGGCGATGTAGTGCGTCAGCGCTTGGGCGAGATTGAGCGTTCGCGGCACGCCGTCGACCAACGCGAGCATGTTGACCGCGAACGTCGTCTGCAGAGTGGTGTTCTTGTAGAGCTTGTTCAACACCACGTTGGCGTTGGCGTCACGCTTAAGTCGAATGACCAGACGCGGCTGGCGCCCCGAAGAGTCATTCTGAACGGCCGTAATGCCGTCAAGTTCGCCCGCCTTTACCAAGTCGTGAATCTTTTCCTCAATCGCCTCCACGGAGACCTCGTACGGAAACTCGGTAACGACGATGCGCACGTCACGGTTCGTCTCTTCAATCTCGGCCACCGCGCGCGTCTTAATCGAGCCTCGACCAGTGCGGTAGGCGTCCAAAATTCCTTGGCGTCCGAGAATCTGAGCCCCGGTCGGAAAGTCCGGACCTTTGACAAACTTCATGAGATCGTCCGGCGTGGCTTCGGGGTTGGCCAACAGGTGCAACGTCGCGTCGATAACTTCGCCCAGATTGTGCGGCGGGATCTTGGTCGCCATTCCCACGGCGATTCCCTGGGATCCGTTAACCAACAGGTTGGGGTAGCGCGAGGGCAAAACAGTCGGTTGTTGGGTCGAGTTGTCGTAGTTCGGCTCGAAGTCCACCGTGTCTTCGTCAATCGAGTCGAGCATCTCCAGCGCGAGCGGGGCCAAGCGACACTCGGTGTAGCGCATGGCCGCGGCGCCTTCGTCAGGTCCGGTGCCGCCAAAGTTGCCGTGCCCACTGATGAGGGGGTGACGCATGGAGAAGTCCTGGACCATGCGAACCAGGGCGTCGTAAATAGCGCTGTCACCGTGCGGGTGATAGGTCCCCATGACCTCGCCCACGACTTTGGCGCACTTGGTGTGGGGTCGGTCAGGACGTAGACCTTGATCGAACATCGAGTAGAGGATTCGCCGATGAACTGGTTTGAGACCGTCGCGCACGTCCGGCAGTGCGCGCGAAACGATGACCGACATGGAGTACTCCAAGAAGGAGCGCTCCATTTCGAGATTGATTTCAATGGGTTCGACGTAACCCAGGTCCTCTTCGTTGGGAGGGGGGCTGTCGTTCGAACTACTGGATTTACGTGCCATACGGGTCCCTGGTCCTAAATGTCGAGGAATCGAACGTCTTTAGCGTTCGTTTGAATGAAGTGGCGACGCTGCGGTACGTCGTCGCCCATCAAGATGGAGCAGACTTCGTCGGCGAGCGCGGCCTGTTCGACCGTAATCTGCAACAACGCCCGTTTGGTGGGGTCCATCGTCGTGTCGCGTAACTCGTCGAAGTCCATTTCACCCAACCCCTTCAAGCGTTGGAAGTCGTTCTTGTGGTCGGGGTGCTGGGCCAAGAACTCCGCCTTCGCCGCGTCGTCGCGGAGATAGGTCTTTTCCTTGCCCACCAGCGTGGAGTACAGAGGGGGTTGAGCAACGTAGACGTGACCGTTGTTCACCATGTCCGTCATTTGACGGAAGAAGAACGTCAGCAGCAGTGTTCGAATGTGACTCCCGTCGACGTCGGCGTCGGCGAGCAGAATGATTTTGTGATAGCGAATCTTTGAAAGATCGAAATCCGACTCGACGCCCGCTCCAATGGCCGACACCAGGGCCTGGATCTCGGTGTTCTTCAAGATTTTGTCGCTGCGCGCCTTTTCGACGTTCAGGATTTTGCCACGAATGGGAAGAATTGCTTGAAACTTTGGATTGCGTGCGTCTTTGGCCGAGCCTCCCGCGGAATTCCCCTCCACAATAAACAACTCGCACTCACGCGGGTCGTTCGACGAACAGTCCACGAGTTTTCCCGGAAGTCCCGCGCCGTCGAGGGCGCTCTTACGGCGCGTAAGGTCGCGTGCTTGGCGCGCGGCCAATCGAGCGCGTTGCGCCTGGATCGCCTTCGCCACGATCTGTCCGCCTTCGCGGGGGTTCTCTTCGAGCCACTCGGCCAACTTTTCATTCGTCGCGCGTTCCACGAGTGAACGGATCGACACGTTGCCGAGCTTGCCCTTGGTCTGTCCCTCAAACTGCGGTTCGGCCAACTTCACCGACACAATTGCGGTAAGCCCCTCACGGATATCCTCACCCGCCAAGTTCTCGTCTTTTTCTTTCAAGAGGTTGCGCTTACGGGCGTAACGATTCAGCACGTTGGTGATGGCCTTACGAAAGCCCTCTTCGTGCATTCCACCTTCAATGGTGGAGATGCCGTTCGCGAACGAGTGAATGCTCTCGTAGTAGCCCGTGTTCCACTGAAACGCGACTTCGACCTCTTGGGCCTCCTCCGCCTGCTCGTAAAAGCCAACTTTTCGAAAGAGCGACTCTTTTGAGTTGTTCAGGTGGCGAACGTAGTCGACGATGCCGCCGTTGTACTTAAAGGTCTCACGAGCCTCTCGACCGACTCGTTCGTCGACGTAGCGAATTTCGAGTCCCCGGTTCAAGAAGGCCATGATCTGGAGTCGCTCGAGAATCGTCTGCGCGCGGAAATCCACGTCTTCGAAGATTGTTGGGTCGGGGGTAAAGGTCACGGTGGTGCCGGTGCGTTCGCGCGGCGCGGCGCCCGTTACCCGTAATCCGCCGTCGGGCTTGCCACCGTCGTGAAACGTCATCTGGTGGTGATCCCCGTTACGGTCGATCTCGAGCACGAGTTCTTTGGACAACGCGTTCACGACGGAAACACCGACGCCGTGAAGGCCGCCGGAAACCTTGTAGCCACTCCCGCCAAACTTTCCTCCGGCGTGCAGCACGGTGAGCACGATTTCCGCGGCGCTTTTGCCGGGGTACTGCGGATGTTCGTCGGTGGGAATCCCGCGTCCGTCGTCCATCACCCGACAACTTCCGTTCGCGAGGATGGTGACGTCAATTCGCGTGCAGTACCCCGCCATTGCCTCGTCCACCGCGTTGTCGACGACCTCCCAGACCAAGTGGTGAAGCCCGGCTGGTCCCGTGGACCCGATATACATACCCGGTCGAACCCGAACGGGCTCGAGGCCCTCGAGAACGGTGATGTCACTCGCGCCGTAACTTGCCGATCCCTTGCTCTTTTCGGCCACGAAGGGTCCTTTCACTACAGAATTTTCGCGTTTAAGCACGCTCGAAATGTCAAAGTTTTGACTGATTTATTCTACTCGACGTGCTGTCACGTCTAGCCCTTTGAGGTCGGCTCTTTGCCCTAAATTTCAGGGTTTTTCGTGGATCGGAGTTCAGTGCGCAACGACCGTGGCGCGCGCTCTTCGAGGTACGAAAAAATCATGAGCAGCGCGGGGGTTTCCTCACGAACTCGTTGCGCGAAGGCCCCCGAGGGAACGCTGATCACGAGGACGTCGCGATCAATTCGCTCGGGTCGACAGTGTTGCGCGAGCAGAGGGTCGGCGTCGCGTTGCCATCGATCGCGTAGCTCGTCAATGAGGCGTAAATCGACGCGTTTAATGCGTTGGGCGAGAGTGTTGAGAAGTTCATTCAACGGTGCGGGTTCGCGACGAGCGTGCGCCATTAGTACCGTCGCGTGAGGTCGATAATTACTGCCGGGTTCATCGTGTGTGGCAGGGGTGACGCGGTCGTCACCAACGTCTGGCCCGCGGGAAGTAGTTGCAGCAAACGATCGCTACGGAGAGGGTCGAGTTCACTAAACACGTCGTCTAAGAGGAGGAGTGGATCAACGCCGCGCCACTGTTGAACTAAGTGATGGCCGCCTAATCGCAGCGCGAGCGCCGCCGATCGCTGTTCGCCTTGTGATGCCTGTCGACGAACGTCGCGACCGTCAAGGGTCACGCGTACGTCGTCGCGGTGCGGGCCAACGGTAGTGAAACCACGGTGGAGATCGTCACGCTCGCTCGCGGCGAGGGCGTCACTCAAGTCGCCACGCCACGACGGTTCGTAGGTGAGTTCGAGGCGGGCTGGGTGTTGGGAGAGTTCACGGTACAACGCGTCGGCAAGCGGCGCGAGACCTTCGAGAACCTTCATCCGCCAACTAATTAGTTCTTCAGATATCTCGCTAAATTCGCTCGTCCACACGCCAAGTTCTTCTTGTTGATGACCCAGCGGCGCGCGGCCCTCGAGCGTACGAAGGAGGGCGTTGCGTTGCGCGAGTACGCGGGCGTGGCGTTCGATGACTTCCCCCGTGGCGTGCTCGACGTCCGTCATCAAAGTCGTCAAAAAACTGCGTCGATGTTCAGGGCCAGCGCGAACAATGTCAATTCCCTCCGGAGTAAAGACGGTGAGCGGCAGTACGGCACCTAGATCGGCTCGCGACGATGGTCGTACTCCGTTGACGAGCATCTTCTTAGTCGTGTTCCGGGCGTTTCTCGTCAGCGTAAGGTCGATCTGTACGCGGCGCTCGCGTTGGAACAAGACGCCGTGAACCTCGGCGAGTGGTGCGGTGTTACGGATCAAATCACTGGCGGTCGTCGTGCGAAACGAGTTGGCAGTGGCTAACGTCGCAACGGCCTCAAGTACTGAGGTCTTCCCGGTCCCGTTTGCGGAAAGAAAGACCGTAACGGCGGTGGGGTCTGGTTCAATCCGGAGTTCCTCAAAGAGGCGAAAGTCACGGAGTTGGAGCTCGTGGAGTCCCACCCGATCCCCGAACTACTGCACGCGAACGGGCATCAAGAGATAGCGAAACCGTAGGTCTTCGACACCGTGGACCATGGCTGGTCGAACCGAGTCGGACATCTCAAGAATGACTTCATCGCCCGGTACCGCTTCCACGCCATCGATAAGAAAGTTGGGGTTGAACGCGATTGTGATTTCGTCACCGACGTAATCAGCGTCGACGTTGTCCTCTACGTCTCCTGCGTCGTGGCTTTGTGTTCGAATATCAACGCCGCGTTCATGCATCGTGAGTCGAACTGAGGACGTTGAGTCTTTAGCGAGGAGTTTGGCACGCTTGAGCGAAGTGAGCAGCGTGTCTTTCGCGATCCGCAGCTGATTAGCGTAACTAGCCGGAATAAGTTGAAGCACTGATGGGTAGTTTCCGTCGATCAATCGCGACGCGATTGAGGTGTTCCCCACCACAAAACAGATTTCGGCGTCCGACAACGCGACACCTATTTCGGCGTCAGCCGCGAGAGAACTCGCCGCGCGCTGGAGTTCTTGTAGGGCTCGCGCGGGTACCAGGAGATCTTGCGCGCCGCCCAACCCCTTGACCCCGGGTACGTCACGAACAGCGAGGCGATACGAGTCCGTAGCGATGAGGCGTAATTCCTGATTATCAGTGGTAAAGAGCACGCCGGTTAAGAGTGGTCGTGCGTCATCGCTCGCGGCCGCGCGCACAACTTGATTGAGTCCTTGAATTAAATCAAGAGCCGGGATCGTGGTGATGACACCGGAGATTGGGGGAAGGTTCGGGTAGTCCATAACAGCGAAAGTCCGGAGTGAGAATTTGGCTCGCCCGAGAGAAATCTCAACGTTTTCGTCACTACTCGCGACCGTCACTGCTCCAGCTTCGAGAGAGCGCACGGCGTCAACAATCAAGCGGGCGGGGACGACGGTAGACCCGTCTTCAATACCAATGACGTCGACGGTCGTACGGGCAGTTATATCCAGATCGGTACCGGTGACGATGAGTTGGTTCCCACTCAAGTGCAAGAGAACACCTGAGGAGGCTCCAACCATGCGCGTCGCGACAACACGACTCGCGGCGGTGAGTGCTTCAACGAGGATGTCGCGTTCTGATCTGAACTTCATAGGGCTACCTTTCCTAGGTACTGAGGATACGTGTGGTTTTCTATATAGAGAGGTGTTCGTAGTAGTAGGTCTGTGTGTTTGTGGAGAGCATTTCGAAATCGCTGATGAGTACTGTTTTTTTAAACTCGCACAACCCACAAGACTGTGGAGAACTCTTTCAAGTTACAAGATTCAAGTTGTGTCTCATGTGGAGTACTCAGAGACAAACAACGAAGAAACCACAGACCCGCACGCGCCTTTCCCACAGATTTCGAACTAGTTCTCCCCCTGCAACTTCTTCTTCAGCTGGTTGATCTGTGAAAGGAGATCTGGGTTTGACGCCAATTGATCTCGGATTTTCTCGACACCACTGATGACCGTGGTGTGATTTCTCCCGTCAAAGATGCGCGCAATCATCGGGTACGAGTAGTTATTTAAGAGATCTCGAATCAGGTACATCGCCACGTGACGTGCGTGAACGAGTGGGCGCAGCCGTTTAGAACCACGTACGTCATCGACGCTGAGCCCGTAGAAGTCTGAAACCACCGAGAGAATTGCCTCCGGTCGCAAAATAACTTGTTCTTGACCCAGATTGGTGAGATGGGTCTTCGCGAGTTCAAGGGAAATGGGCTCCTGGCGAAGGTTCGCGAAAGCTCGCAGCATCGTGACCGATCCCTCTAACTCACGAATATTGTCTCGGACCCGGTGCGCGATCCACTCCGCCACGTCATTGGGTAGGGCAATACCCTCACGTTCGGACTTTGATCGGAGGATCGCAATTCTTGTTTCGAGATCGGGTTGATCGATTTCCGTGACGAGACCCTGGAGGAGACGACTACGGAAACGCTCTTGCAATCCGGCTAGGTCGCGCGGCGAACGATCCGAGGTGAGAACAATCTGCTTACCCTCGCCATGTAAGGCGTTGTAGGTATGAAAAATCTCTTCATGAAAGGTCTCACCGCGTGTCTCCATGAACTGGATGTCGTCGATTAAGAGAACGTCGTTTTCGCGATAACGCTCATGGAGCGCCAACTGGGTGCGCGTTTGAATCGCGCGAATGAAGTCATTCAAAAATGTTTCGGTCGACACGTAGAGAACCTTGCGACCGGGATAGTTCTCTTGGACGTAGTTACCAATCGCGTGCAAGAGGTGCGTCTTTCCTAGTCCTGAGTTCCCGTAGATCATTAATGGGTTATAGGCCCGACCAGGAGTTTCCGCGACCGATTGCGCAGCCGCGAACGCCAGACGATTAGAGGAGCCCGGCACGAACGAATCAAAAGTCATTCGTGGATCAAGTCGAGCTGGTCGATCCACGCTGGCGGCGAAAGTGATCGCCGGCGCTGTGTTCGGTGGTTCGGGTTCAGAGAGCTCAGCCTCTTCTTTGGACACCGTGAGAGAGACAACAACATCACGGCCCACGAGACGAGCTGCCTGTTCGGTGATGAAGGGGAGATAGCGCTGCTGGACTCGCAAAAGTTGAATCTGATTCGGCGCGCCAATGACGAGGGTGTCTTCGTGATAATCCACAAGGTGAAGAGTGTTCAACCCAGCGGCCCACACTGCTTCAGAAGCGTTACTTCGTAAGGAGTCACGAAGCGCAGACCAAATGTCCTCCCCGCTTTGCACCGTTTTCCTCCACAGATCAATTTTGACATTATCCACAGGTGTTTTGGCCTACTTTCGACCCCGAAGCACCACGAGAATTGCCACCCTACACCTAATCGGCGAGGCCGGTCTTGGGGGTCGGTGTGTTGGGATAAGATTGTCCCCCAGAGCGCGCGTCTCCCCCGGGGAAGAAGTTCGACGTGAAGCCATTGTTTGAGATGAGGATGTTGTGAAGCGTACGTACCAACCAAATCAACGCAAAAGGGCGAAAACCCATGGTTTTCGTGCTCGCATGCGTACCCGTGCCGGTCGCGCCGTATTAAAGGCCCGCCGCGCCAAGGGACGTCATCGGTTAACGGTCTAGTTCAAGTGCCCGGTCGGGTCAGTGCCCGACGGCAGTTCGCGCTGCTCGCTCGTTCAAAGACTCGGGGTCAGAGTGGTCCACTTCGCGTTAGCTACGCTCCGGATCCGACCGCGGGGTCGGAGATTGCCGTGGCTTTCGCGATCGGGCGAAAGGTAGGAAACGCCGTTGTCCGCAATCGCCTCCGCCGACAGTTACGCGCTCTGTTCGATAGTCTCTCCCCCGCGCCACAAGCCGGAATATACCTGATTAGGTGCAGTTTTGAAATCAACGCCCTTTCCTACGACGAGCTCGGCCAACACCTTGAGCGAGCCCTCAGTCGAGTCGCCCATGGCTAAACCCACGGCTTTCGCGCGAAGTCTGCTGTTTGTTATCCACTTCTACCAACAACTCACCTCGAACCGCGTCGCTCCTTGTCGGTTCTACCCCTCGTGTTCGCATTACGCCTACGAGGCCATCGAAGTACACGGCGCCGGCCGTGGTGGATGGTTGGCTCTTCGGCGGCTTTCGCGCTGTCGACCACTGGGGCCGCACGGCATTGATCTCGTTCCCGAGCCCCGAGAGACCAGGAGATCTCACTAATGAGTTCCTTTATTCACGCCATCAGCACGATCTTTCATCCGATCTTTGCTTTCTTTGGCTTCCTATTGGCCTTCTTCTACAGCCTTATTCCAAATTACGCCGTCGCGATTGTTTTATTGACCGTGGTCATCATGGGCGCCTTGACCCCCTTCACGATCAAGAGCACCAAATCGATGATGTCAATGCAAAAACTTCAGCCTGAAATAAAAAAATTGCAGGTGAAGTACAAGGGCCCGGAAAATCGACAGCTGCTCAACGATGAATTAATGAAGTTGTACCGCGAGGAAGGCGTGAATCCCCTCGGCGGCTGCCTACCACTACTTCTCCAGGCACCATTTCTATTTATTTTGTATAGTGTTATTAAAGGGCTTTCCTACACAAAACTCGTTAAGGGCGCCGTCGTCGCCGAACCGCGATACATTCCACACACCTCGAAGATGTACGAAAACCTGGTGCACTCCGGTGGGCAGATCAAGGTATTCGGGATGGACCTCAGCTTGAAGTCCTTCAGTAGTCACGGCTCGTTCGCCGCCGCAATCCCCTTCTTCGTTTTCGTCGCCGTCGCGGTTGGCTTGCAGTACTTCCAGATGGCTCAGATGAATAATCGCAACAAGAAGAGCGGACAGACCATGCCGAGCCAGCAACAGGCGATGCAAAGGTTCCTTCCCATCATCTTTGCCTACTTCTACCTCGTCATTCCCGCGGCCGTGGTTCTCTACATGATCGTGTCGACCATTATTCGAATTATCACCCAGGATTTGATGTTCCGAACTGGCGTTTCGAATCCCATTAAGAACGGCGTCGAGCGCGTTTTGCCTCCGGCCGAAAAGAGCTCGGAGGCGTCTAAGAAGGCGCCGAATACCGAAACCAAACCCTCAACCCTCAAGGCGCAACCGCGTTCAAGGGCGAAGAAGAAGAGAAAGGCTCGCTAACCCATGGACTGGGTAGAGACCACCGGAAAATCAATTGATGAAGCAACTGACCGTGCCCTGGCGCACCTAGGCGTACACCGCGACGACGCAGAGATTGAAGTATTGGAAGAACCTAAAGCGGGCCTCTTCGGTCGCGTAAAGGGTGAGGCCAGAGTTCGCGCGCGCGTAATTCCCTCTAGCCCACGGCCGAAGCGCACTCGACGACCAGGTTCGCGCGACGATCGCGGCCGATCGAGCGAACCGCGCAGTCGCCAACGCAGTGAAAAGAAGAATCGGCCTCAGTCAGCGACGACCGAGTTAAAGGGAGCGACTGTGGACGTCCCAGGGTCGCGATCCGCGAATGCCCGACCAGAAAAGACCGAAAAGAAGGGCAGGAGCCCAAAGAAGGAGGAAGTAATGGCTGAAGGAATGACGCTCGCCGAGCAGGGGGCGGTGGCCAAGGAGTTTCTTCAGGGCCTCCTCGTCGCCATGGGTATTACCGCCGACGTCGGCGTCAAAGAGTTGGACGAAGAAACGGTTGAAGTAACCATTAACGCTGATCCCCCGACGGAGCTCGGTGTGTTGGTTGGGCCCCGTGGCGCCACCCTCCAAGCCCTACAAGAGGTGACCCGTACCGTCGTCCAATCAAAGAGTGCGGCTCGAACCGATCGCATCCTGGTTGACGTGGCGCAATATCGTGAGCGGAGGGTCGCCGCCCTTGGTCGATTCGCCAGCCAGGTCGCGACGGAAGTCCTCGAGAGCGGTGAGGAGCGCGCATTGGAGCCGATGTCTGCCGCGGACCGCAAAGCGATTCACGACGCGCTCGCCGAAAATGGCCAAGTCGTAACTCGCTCCGAGGGTGAAGAACCTCGCCGATTTGTGGTCGTTGCTCCTGCATAATTACGTAATGCAAAGTGAATGGTTGTCGCGCGCCCTCGAGGAATCGAGGGCGCGTGGCTTTTTAGGCCCATCTGATCTCAAGCCACACGTTGAGCACTCCCATGGCTTCGCCGATGTCTGGGAGAAGCGGTCTTCGGAGCCGCCAAAGAGATTCCTCGACTTAGGGAGCGGCGGGGGACTTCCCGGTTTGGTTTTACTCGAACGTTGGTCCACCAAAGGCGTTCTGCTTGATTCAATGGAGCGACGTACTTCGTTTCTGGAAGAAGCACTTCGTCGGGAGGGTGCTCCTTCTGGTGGTCTGGTAGTAACGCAGCGGGCCGAGATTGCCGCTCGACAGACGGAACTTGAGGGGGAGTTCGACCTTCTCACCGCGAGGTCCTTCGGTCCACCAGCACGTGTAGTCGAGTGCGGAAGTCGCTTCTTGCGACTAGGGGGCATTTTTATTGTGTCCGAACCTCCGGGACCTGAACAAGGATCAGGTCGATGGAACACTGACGTCTTGACGACACTGGGTCTTGAATTAGGCGAGTACGCACGCGAGAACTTTGGCTACCAGGTGATTGTCAAAATCCGAGAGACCCCGGATGAATTTCCGAGGTCGTCGACCAGCATGAAGAAGCGGCCCCTCTTTTGATGTTTCACGTGAAACAGGGGGCGTTGGTCCACGGTGTGCTCTAACTTGGTTTCACGTGAAACAACCAAAACGATGGGGAATTAACGCCACGCTGCGGCCTCATCGTTGCTCAGCGACTCCTAGGGGTAGGCAATGTTTCACGTGAAACGCTGGTACTTGACGGCTCCCCAAAAACCGAGTTGAATTGCAGTGGTTCGACGCAGTGTCGGTAAGTACCTAAGTCGGGAAGAGGCTCATGGCGGACGCCACCACGATGAGGATTTTTGCTGTAGCCAATCAAAAAGGTGGCGTAGGCAAGACCACGACAACGACCTCTCTCGGGGCAGCATTGGCCGAACGGGGTAAGCGAGTTTTGGTCGTTGACCTTGATCCACAAGGAAATGCCACTACGGGCCTTGGTGTCGACGGCCGTCAATTCGAGCGCTCCGTTTACGACGTGCTGCTGAATGACGTCCCCATGGTGGATATCGTCGAACCCACTGGTTTCAATAACCTCTTCGTCGCGCCGGCGACCCTAGACCTTGCTGGGGTCGAACAAGAACTCACCTCCGTAATTTCTCGTGAACTACGCCTAAAGCGCGCGTTAGCCTCCGTGGAGGGTGACTTCGACTACGTCTTTATCGACTGTCCACCATCTCTAGGACTCATCACCATAAACGCCTTCGCCGCAGCTACCGACATTATGGTGCCGGTACAAACAGAGTTCTACGCGCTTGAGGGCTTAACGCAGCTCCAGCGAATAGTTGATCTGGTACAAAAGAACCTAAATCCGACGCTTCGTATTACCAAAGTTGTACTCACGATGTACGACTCAAGAAACACACTCTCTACCGACGTCGCGAAGGAAGTTCGGCGCCACTTCGAGATCGAACTTTGCAAAACCGTCATTCCGCGCACTGTTCGTCTGGCGGAGGCGCCGTCCTTCGGTCAGCCAATTACTGTTTTCGACCCATCATCCAAGGGCGCTAAGGCGTACCGCAACCTGGCAGAGGAGATTCTCAATGGCTAGAAAGCCCGGACTCGGAAAGGGACTTGGAGCCCTTATTCCTGACAGCGAACCGCAGATTGCGGACGAGACGCCTTCAACGACTGCTGAAAGTGGTCCACTGCGTCGAGTCCCGATCGATTCAATTCGTCCTAATCAGTTTCAGCCCCGAAAGGCCTTTAATGACGAAAGTCTGCAAACGCTCGCCGCGTCTGTTCGAGAACTCGGTGTGCTGCAACCTCTCATTGTTCGACCGATTGAAGGCGACGCCGAGCATTATGAGTTGATCGCGGGGGAGCGCCGTTGGCGCGCCGCGGCCCTTGCCGAACTAGAGACCGTGCCGGTTCTCTTGCAGCTCGACGTAAACGATCGACTCTCTCTCGAACAGGCCGTCGTTGAAAACCTTCATCGAGTCGACCTTCATCCGCTCGAAGAAGCGGCGGCGTATCAGCAACTGATTGACGAGTTTGACCTAACCCACGACCGGGTTGCTCAGCGAGTTGGCAAGAGTCGTGCTTATGTTACGAATACATTACGACTTCTTAATCTTGGCGAAGTCGCCCAAAGCGCCTTAGCGAACTCGCAGATCACCGCGGGTCACGCTCGAGCGTTGCTCGCCATCAGCGAGCCCGCCGCGCAAGCGACCTTGGTCGCGCGGGTTATCAAGAATGAACTTTCGGTCCGCGCTACGGAAGAGGCCGTTAAGGTCTTCCTAGAGCCCAAGGTGGAAACCACTCCCGAACAACCGGCCAAAGGAGTTACCGCAGGGCCGCGACTACGCCCGGTGCCCGACGCCTCCGTGGCTGAGCTGGAGAATCTCCTGGAGAACTATCTCGACACCCGCGTGCACGTTGATCTAAAGGGGCGAAACGGTCGAATAATCATTGATTTTGCGGACTTGGACGACCTCGAGAGGCTCTATATCGCGATCTCGAAGCCCTGAATCCCTCAACCTTCAACCTAACCTTCTCCTTGAGGTTTTCCCCAAGTTGTGGATGAAGTTGTGGGTTAATCGTCGAATTCGGCCAAAATTGGCGAAAAAGCCTACTATTACCGGAGTTTGGAAATTATTTTTTTCGATTGCTGTGGATAACTCGCGCGACGTTAGCCACGATTGCCGTGACAACTCCGTGACGAACCTGATCAGGTGTCTTGCCAAACTCAACGTGCAGGGTCGTCATCTGCGTTTCGCGTAGGACGGGCAGTGCCATTCCCGTAACTTCGACCCGGGGGGCGCTGGCGGAAGCCGCCAGGGTGGCCGCGATGGCGCTCGCGAGCTGCTCACCGCGTCGCGAGTGCGTGCGGTAGCCGGCCCAGTAGTGCAGGTGGATACCGGTGAGCGAATCTAGCGTCGCCAGTGACAAAACCAGCGCGACGCGGTGCTCGTTGGCAAAGGTCGCCACGTCGTGCGCGTTTGTGGCAGTCGACTGATGAACCTCGAAGTCCGTTCGAAGGGCGAGGGCTAGTTCACTCACGAGTGGATCATCGCCCCAGAGAACGATGACCTCACCGCCACTTTGTTCTTCGAGGTTTCGTGCGTCGGTGACCAATCGTCGTTCCGCGCCGCCACCGAGTCGCTCGAGGGCGTGGATGGTGGCGCGGGTGAGCGTGCCGCTGACCTCGAGGCCGGCGTTTTCCTGGAATTCTCGGACGGCGCGGTCAAGGAGTGGACCGAAGATTCCGTCGATTCTCCCGGGGTTAAAGCCCAGTTGGGCGAGGCGCACCTGTAACTGCGCCACGTCGTCGCCGCGCTGAAAGGGGAAACTCAAGAACAACAGTCGGTCGCCCAATTTCCAACCGGCTTCGATCAGCCGTTCCCAAGTGGTTTGGTCGACGACGCCGGTCAAGGGTAGGCCCCGCGTGCGCTGGAATCCTTCAACGACGGCGCGAGTGCGCGCACTAAAGACGTCCTCGTATGGAGTCGCGCCTAGCGAAAGCTGGGAGAGTCGACGGTGAAGTTCACCAACTGCCTCACCGGTGTCGCCTTCGGAGAGTGGGTGAAAGTCCAGGGCGCTTAGAGGCTCTGAGTGATCTCTTGGAGCAGCGCCCCCTTGGGCTTCGCACCAACCAGACGAGCAACCACCTCACCGTCCTTAAACAAAAGGAGGGTCGGAATACTCATCACCGAGAACTTGGTGGCCGTGGCAACGTTGACGTCAACGTCCAGCTTGCCGATAACGAACTTGTCGGACTGCTCTTGGGCGAGCTCTTCGAGGATCGGGGCGATCATTTTGCACGGTCCGCACCATTCGGCCCAAAAGTCCACCAAAATAGGCTTTTCGGACGATCCAACGACCTCGTCAAACGTCGCGTCGGTCAATGTGGTGATGTTGGCACTCATGGCTACCTCCTGGGCACGCCGCGAACGGCGTTGTGTCTAACCACCCTAGCGACCTAGGGTCAAAGCCCTTGCGCTTCGAGCCAGCGCTCGGCGTCAATCGCCGCGATACAGCCCGATCCCGCCGAGGTGATCGCTTGGCGGTATACGTCGTCTTGCACGTCACCGGCGGCGAAGAGGCCCTCGATATTGGTGAACGAACCGAGGCCGGTGCGCACGTAGCCGTTGGGTGCTAGGTCAACTTGACCCGTCACGAGCGAGGTGTTCGGCACGTGACCAATGGCCACGAAGACGCCGGTAACGGGCAGTACGCGTTCGACGTTGCTCACCGTGTCTTTCACCAAGAGCCCCTCCACACGCGATTCGCCGAGCACCTCGACTACCTGAGTGTTCCAGGCGAAGCGAATCTTCTCGTTGGCGAAGGCGCGCTCCTGCATGATTTTCGACGCGCGCAGACTGTCGCGCCGGTGAATGACCGTGACGCTCGTCGCGAAGCGCGTGAGGAAGTTTGCTTCCTCGAGCGCGGAGTCACCACCGCCGACCACGGCGATATCTTGACCTCGAAAGAAGAAACCGTCGCACGTCGCGCAGGTCGAGAGACCGTGGCTTAAAAGTCGCTCCTCGCCCGGCACGTTCAGCATGAGCGACTGCGCGCCCGTGGCCAAAATGACCGCGTCCGCGGTGACGCCAGGTTCCTCACCGTCGCCACTTAACCACGCCCGAAATGGTCGCTGCGTCGCGTCGAGTTTGTGGACCTTGTCGACGCGCAGTTCGGCGCCGAAGCGCAGGGCCTGCGCGCGCATGTTGGCCATGAGTTCTGGACCGGTGATGGCTTCTGGAAAACCGGGAAAGTTTTCGATATCCGTGGTCAGCATGAGCTGGCCCCCGGGTTGATCGCTGGTGGATGATGGTTCACCCTCGATCACGAGCGGGTTGAGCTGCGCGCGCGCGCTATAAATTGCCGCCGTAAGGCCGGCGGGCCCTGAACCGATGATGAGAACACGGGTGTGCTGGGTCATTACTTCCTCAATTTGACGGGACGTCGACGACGCCAGATGACCAGTCCTGCCACCAGCGATAACGCGCCGATGATCAGGTAACTCAGCCATTCGTGACCGGCGAAGAGGTAGACGTTGAGTAGTCGTACCGCCCCGATGATGACCACGCTGATCAGGACCAACGAAACTAACAACAGTATAAAGCCGTACGCGATAAATCGTCCGGCGAGAAGAACCGGTCGCAGTACGCGATCGTGCACGACGTCAAGCGCGTGGTCAACCGCCCCGAGGAGCCGGTCAACTACGTCGGGTTCGGGCACGTCGCTTTGGCTCACGCTACGAACTTACCCGGCGGACTCGGTTTCAGGCTTTTATCCAGGCGAGTCCGATGATGCCGGGCCCCCCGTGCGTGCCGACCACGGGCCCGATATTCGTTTCAATGACCGGTACCTCGGTCGCGATTGAGGCGATGAGTTGACGCACGGTAGCCACGTCCGCGTCTGAGCACGCGCCGTGCATGAGCGCGAGTCGACGCAAGGGTGCGTGCGCGGCACCCACTTGGGCGACGGCGGCCAGGGCCTTGGCGCGCGTACGTTGACGACCTGCTTCCGCGACGACGCCCCCCTTGAGTTCAACGAGCGGCTTGATCGAGAGCACTTGACCGAGGAGCGCTTTGGCGCCGCCGACTCGACCGCCCTTGATGAGGTGTTCGAGCGTGTCGAGCGTGGCGACGACTCCGACGTTGTCGAGCAGACCCCGCGCGCGAACCTCGAGTTCGTCGAGGGAGTCACCGGCGGCGGCTGCTTCGGCGACGTCGACGGCGAGGAGGCCCTGGGCCATGGACACCGCGAGCGTATCGATGACGGTGACGCGAATCGTCGAGGCGACGTTTTGCGCCGCGAGCGTCGCGGACTGGCACGTCGCCGAAAGTTGTGACGAGATGGTGAGGACAATCACGCCGTCGCAGTTGTCGTGCGCCGCCGCTTCGTACACGGCCTGGAACGCGCCCACCGACGGCGCGGAGGTCTCGGGGAGCTCTTTTGCGTTCTTGCAACGGGCCCAGAACTCCTGGGGTGAAAGGTCGCGGCGATCAACGAACTCCTCGGCACCAAAGCGGATGGAGAGTGGCACGACGGCGATGTTTAATCGTTCGACGACGTCGTCGGGTAGGTCGCAGGCACTGTCGGTAACTACGCGAATTCGACTCATGAACTCCCCTTTGAACTCCTAGAGCCTTGCACCATTTCGACGTTGGCGCGCCGCGCGCCGCGCGAGCACCATCACCGAGAGTCCGTACGCGACCACGCCGGCGCCGAGGGCGCTCATAAAGTGCGCGACGAGACCCGCGCCTCGACTCCAGGGCGCCGCGGCGTAGGTGGCGGCCATCGCCACCGTGGCGAACGCCGACCCCACGAACGAGCGCCGAACGTGCACCGACCACAGGCCCCCCAGGAGCGAGACGTGCAGCCGTCCGATCGCCACGACCGCCACCATCGCCGCGCCCGCGTACGCCAGCGAGACGCTGGCCGTGAGTCCGGCGAGCGAGTGTCGACCTAAAACCACGCACAGCGCGATGGTTAAGGCGTTTTGCAGCGCGTACAGACCAAAGACGCTGCGGGCGCGCTGCATGGCCTGGAGCCCTCGAACGACGAGTTGAAAGACCGTAAATCCGGGTAGTCCGGCCGCGAGGATCGCGAGGACGACGCCCGCCGAGAGCCGCCGCGACGCGTTGACGTGATTGAGCAGAATCGCGACGAGGGGCTGGGCGAGGATGACGAGTACGACGGTGCAGGGAATGATGATGACGAGCGATTGGCGTAGGCCAAAGCGGAGTCGCTCCGTGAATCCGGCGAAGTCGGCGGCGGTCGCGAGGCGGGCGAGCTGCGGCGTGAGCGCACTCAACACGGACACGACGACCACGGCGTACGGCATCTGCATGAACGACCAGCCGTAGGTGTACGCGCTCACCGGACCGCTTCCGCCAATGCCGAAGGCGAAGGCGAGGACCACGTAGAGCGACGCCTGATTCGCCAGCACGACGAGCAACGTCCAACTGCCTAATCGAGTGACGGCCTTCACCGCGGGATCGCGGAGATCAAGCCGCAGCGTCAAGCGCCAGAGGTCGCTGCGCGCGAGAGAGGGGAGGAGGAAGAGGAATTGGAGACCAACCCCCAATGAGGTACCGAGACCAAGGTAGAGAAGATGGTGCGTGCCTTGCACACTCGACACGGTTGGGGAGGGGTCGACCAGGTGGAACCAGATCAAAACCGCGATACAGACGACGTTATTAACGACCGGCACCCACGCCGCGACGCCGAAGCGGTGTCGAACGTTCAACAGTGCGGTGGCGATGCCGATCAGACCGTAGAAGAAGATCTGCGGCACGAACCATCGCAGTAGCTCGGTCGCGACGGCGCGTTGGCGCGTCAGCGTGACGTTCGTCGCGGTCGTTGACGAGTGCTGCAACCAGGTAAAACCGTGGATAATCGCGGGGGCGGCGACCCAGGCGAGCACCGAGGCGACGACCAGCACCAAGAGGGCTCCCGTGATGACGCTCGAGATCGATCGCCACGCGCGCCGCTCACCGTCGAGGGCGAGACGCTCGACGAAAACGGGGATGAAGGTGGCGCTCGCCACGCCGCCGAGGACGAGGTCGAAGAGCATGTTCGGGACGGTGTTCGCGAGGTTGAAGGCGTCGGCCAGCGGAGTAAATCCGAGGACCCAGGCGAGTACGAGCACGCGCAAGAGTCCGGTCAGCCGAGAGGCAAGCGTTCCGCCCGCGATGGACAGTACGCGTGCGCCGTGCGTGGTCTCCGTGCTCACCGCGCGTGACGACCCTTGCTGCGTCGTCGATTCGTCCGATACCACCACAGTCCCAGGACGAGGAGCGAGGCGGCGCTTAACACGTAGCCGACGACGGACGTCCCGGCGATGCGCACTTGAATCGCGGCTCGCGCCAAGACGACTTGATCGTTGGGTGTGGTAACGACCACTTGTAACGTCAACGAACTCCCCCGAGCGCCGTTGGTGGCGACGCGAATGGTGTTAGTGGGCGATTCCAAGCTCGTCGCCACGGCGTTGCCCTTGGCAAAAGTGAGGCGATCGGTGATGAGGTGAACGACGACGGTCACCGGATAGCCCGCGTGACTGATAACCGTGATTGGCAGGTTGGTCCCCGGTCCGGCCAAGGTGATAGTGCTGGGATCGACCGAGAAGTTCTGGAGCTGCTGCGTGAAGAGGGCGTTCGCGCTCGAGAGGGCGGCCGCGCGTTCCGACGACGGTCCGACGATTTCGCTCTGCGCCACCGCGACGCGTAACTCATTTCGTACGAGATCGGAGGAGATCGCCGGGACGTAGGAGTTCACCTCACCGATCAAAAGACTGAGCGCGCTGACGTTGCGCGACGACCACCGCGGAGCGGGCGCCACGGGCGCGGGGGTACGTACGGCGGGTGAGCCGTTGGTCGCGATCAGCGACGAGCTGAACAGTGGGGGGAGCGACGAGAGCTGCGCGAAGGGGTCGCCCGCGAAACCCTGAAGGAAGTCGCGGACGAACACGGCGGCTACCGCGTTCACCGGCAACGTCACGACGACCGTCCGGGCGTCCGGCGCGTTGGGGGCTTCGAAATGCAGAAACGCCAACGTTGCCAGCGCGAGCGCCGCGCGGCGACCTGGTTCGATCGCGGTGTTGGCGCACAGCGCCGAAAGTGGTCCGTCGCTGGCGAGCGCGGTGAGTTTCGCGACGCCGGGTAAGCGAAAAGGCGCCCCCCAATTGAGGGTCTGCGAGGGAGGCGACGCGAGCGCGGATTCTGGCAGAACCACGTTGGTCACGCCGGCGCGCGTCAGGGCGCGCGCGGCGGCGGTCGTCACGCCTCCCGTGACGTAAAGGGGACCCGCGCCGTAACGTCCGGTGAGCGACTGCAGCAGGCTGTCGGTGAGGTTGAGTTGCTCGTCAACTTGAGTCGTGAAACCGTTGGCGAGTAGTCCCGCAAAATCGATAGACGCCGGCGGCGCGTTGAGCACGAGGTGCTCGGGGCTCGCCAAAGTGTTGGTCAGCGCCTGTCGCAGAGGATTGGACGCGGGTGTGGCGGCGAGGTCGTTCAAAAGTCGGTAATCGAGCGCGAGCGCGAGAGGCGCGTTCTTCGCGCGGGCCAGCGTTTGAAGGACGGCCACGGCTCGGGCGGGGTTGTTGACGATTCGAGGTTCGGCGGTCGCGACGAGGGCCACGTGGAGCGGACGGACCACCGGTGAACGTTCGACGGCGAACAACGTCCACTCGGTACGCCACGCTCCGTTGAGGCGCACGCGAAGTCGCAAGGGGTAGACGCCGTCGCACCCTGACGAGGCGCACGAAAGATGAAGGAGTGGTCGCGTCGAGGCGCAAGGGCCCGATGGCGACACGCGGTGACGCGTGTAGATGGTGATGACAAAAGTCGTCACCGACTTCGTCACGCAACCCAGGGGCACCGTTGACGTGTCGAGCGGCGCGGTTGACACGCCGTCGCCGTGCGCGACGGACTCGAGCGTCGCTCGATCGATCAGGGCCGGGTACACCGTCAACGAGAGTTCATTGGCCGTTGACGTGGTGTGGACGAGGCGCAGCGTGACGCGCAGGGTTCCGACGCCCTGACGAGGCAAGGTCGTCACGGCGCTCTGGTGGACCACGTGAAAGTTGGCGAAACCCGCGGCCGGCACTGAAGTGGGCCACGTCAGTGTCGCGAGGCTGAGAACTACAACGACGAGCGCCCGCCACCAGGAAGAAATGCGGTGGAACATGCACTCACAGGCTACTGTCGTACGACTTGCGCCCTAGGCGCCCACTACCCTTCTTTCGCAGTGACCTCCCTCGCCTCCGCCCCCGATCGTCTCAACGAACTCGCGATACTGTCGCGCGACGTGGCGCTCGCGTTCCACGGTGCCGGGTTCCAGCTCTACGCCGTAGGTGGCGCGGTGCGCGACGCTCTCTTAGACGTTCGCTCCCCCGGCGAGCGAGAGATTGACTTCACGACGGACGCGCGACCCGACGACGTCGCCAGGCTGCTGAATCCGCTGTGCAGCGCCACCTGGGAGCAGGGCCGTACCTTTGGCACCTTGGGTGGCACGTTGCGCACGAACGGTCTGAAAGTAGAGATCACCACGTTTCGCTCCGAGGCGTACGTCGACCATTCGCGTAAGCCCGCCGTCGTCTGGGGCGACTCACTCCAAGCCGATCTCTCACGACGTGACTTCACGATCAACGCGCTCGCCCTCGACGTCGTGGCGCTCGCCGTGGAGACACCGGGCGTGCAGACGCTCTTCGATTACTTCGGTGGCTTCGCTGATCTTCACGAACGTCGATTGCGCACGCCCGTCGACCCGGAAATACTCTTTCGCGACGATCCGCTGCGGATGCTGCGCGCCGCGCGTTTCGCCGCGCGATTCGAACTGACGATCGATCCGGCACTCGAACGCGCCGCGACCACCATGGCGGCCCAGATCTCAAAGGTCTCGGCGGAACGGGTCCGTGGCGAAATCGATCTATTGATGGTGACCAAGCAGCCGTCGCTCGGACTCGATTTTCTGGTGCGCACCGGCCTCGCGGACGTCGTGCTGCCTGAGTTACCGAAGTTGCAACTCGAGCAAGATCCGATTCACCAGCACAAGGACGTTTTGAAACACACGTGGGCCGTCGTGGACAAGACCAGCCCCCAGTTGGTTTTGCGACTCGCCGCGCTCTTTCACGACGTGGGTAAACCCAACACCCGCGCTTTCAGCGAAGACGGCGTCACGTTTCGGTTCCACGAAGTGGTGGGCGCCAAGATGACCCGTAAACGAATGAGCGCGTTGAAGTACTCCCAGAACATGATCGACGACGTGTCGACGTTGGTCGAACTCCACCTGCGATTCCACACCTACAAGATGGGATGGAGCGACAAGGCAGTTCGACGCTACGTTCGTGACGCCGGGCACTTGCTCGCGGAACTGAACGAACTGACGCGCTGTGACTGCACGACGCGCAACGCGCGTAAGGCGGCGACCCTCGCGAAGCGAATGGACGAACTCGAAGTGCGCATCGAAGAGGTCCGCGCGCACGAGGACCTCTCCAAACTCCGTCCGGCGCTCGACGGCGTGGCGGTGATGGCGTTACTCAAGTTGCCGCCAGGTCCCGCCGTCGGTCGGGCGCTCGATTTCTTAATGGAGATTCGACTCGACGAGGGCGAAATCACGACCGACGAGGCCGAGGCGCGCCTGCGCGCGTGGTGGGCGACGCAGTAACGAAAAACGGCCCCCGTCGTGTGACGGGGGCCGTTCGTTCGTGACGGACTACGGCCAAACGGGGTTGTCGGCCCCGTCGTTGGCGAAGGACTCGACCATGTCGTGCGCCACGTCGTCGTGGAACTGAATGGGCGGTGACTTCATGAAGTACGCCGACGGACCAATGATGGGTCCACCGATGCCGCGGTCGAGCGCCACCTTGGCGCACCGCACCGCGTCAATAATGACCCCGGCGGAGTTGGGCGAGTCCCAGACTTCGAGCTTGAGTTCGACGTTGAGCGGAACGTCACCGAAGTTGCGACCCTCCATGCGGATGTACGCCCACTTGCGGTCCAACAACCACGGTACGTGGTCGCTCGGGCCAATGTGGACGTCGCCCGGCGCCATCTTGGACAACTCGAGCTGCGACGTAACGGCTTGGGTCTTGGAGATCTTCTTGGACTCCAGGCGGTCGCGGTCCAACATGTTCTTAAAGTCCATGTTGCCGCCCACGTTGAGTTGATACGTGTGATCGAGGGTCAGGCCACGGTCCTCGAAGAGTCGCGAGAGCACGCGGTGCACGATGGTGGCGCCTACCTGGCTCTTGATGTCGTCACCAATGATCGGCACCTTGGCGTCGGCGAACTTCTTGGCCCAGACGGGGTCGGACGCGATGAAGACCGGGATCGCGTTGACGAACGCCACGCCGGCGTCGATCGCGGCCTGCGCGTAGAAGCGCTGGGCGTCCTCGGAGCCCACCGGGAGGTACGACACGAGCACCTGCGCGCGCGAGTCGCGTAGCGCCTGAACGACGTCGACCGGTTCGGCCGGTGACTCGTCGATGGCTTCGCGGTAGTACTTGTTTAAACCGTCCATCGTCGGACCACGGAGCACCGTGACGCCGAGCGACGGGACGTCCGCAAACTTGATGGTGTTGTTCTGACCACCGTCAATCGCCTTACCCAAGTCGTTGCCCACCTTGGTGGCGTCGACGTCGAAGGCGGCCACGAACTCAAGATCGCTGACGTGATACCCACCGAGGGTCACGTGCATCAGGCCAGGGACGTTGTCGCCGTCCTTGGCGTCCTTGTAGTAGGTGACGCCCTGGATGAGCGAACTGGCGCAGTTTCCGACGCCCGCAATGGCCACGCGAATCTTCTCCATGGCTCTCCTTTCGTTTACTTCGCCTCGCGGGCGAAGGTCTGTTGGTTATTACGTTCGGTGGACAGCAGGTTGTCTATCCACTCGAGATCAAGTTCGACGCCGCGCGCCGCGTGCTCCATGACGCCGCGCGCGTACGTGTCGAGTTCGTCATTACGCGCTCCAGCACGCACCTCGGCGAGCCGCTCGAGAAGGTCGGCGCGTCGGCGCTCAAGGAGGCGCACCCGCAAGGTCGGCGTGAGGTGCTTGGCGAGCGCCACGCGTAATGAGAAGTTCTTGCCGTCGTCCATCGTGGCGGGATCAGCGAGGAGCGCGCGAAACTCCTCGCGGCCGAGCTCGGTGATGCGGTACACCTTGCGGCCACGTCGGCCGAGGCCACTCGTCGCGCGCAAGGAACGAAGCGACGCGCGCTCGCCGGACAGCGAGCCGGTGGACAGTGACGTGACGCGCGGCGCGCTCGGGGTGACCGCCTCGACGAGGCCGTGGCGTTCGAATCGGGCTAACGCCGGGTAGATCGAGCCAAAGGACACGTTGGCCCACAGGCCGAGGCGATCACGCAGTTGGGTACGAATCTCGTAGCCGTGGTGATCGCGCTCCATGAGCAGTCCCAGGATGGCAATATCTAACACGTTGGCCATCATATCACTTCGATATATCGAGCGTGACGGTCCCTAACCCTACGCGTCACGCCCGGCCTGTAGTCTCACCCGTAATGGAAAGACGATTTGCGTCCACCTCCGCCGACGGTGCCGTCGTTGAGTTCGGTCTTGTCCGCCGTGCCCTGCTGGCCAAACTGGCCTCGGGTGAGATTCGTCGTGAGGACATCTGCGACGCACACCCCGAACTTCTCCGCGCGGCGAAAAACCTGGGCCGAGCCGCAGGTGAGCATTGCCCGGTCTGTGACGCCCAGGATCTCGTGGAGGTGACCTACGTCTTTGGTGCGCGACTGCCCTCCGGGGGGACGTGTCCCACGACACGGGCGGAACTGGCCAAGCTCGAGCGCCGCGAGGAGCCGGTGCAGTGCTACGCGGTCGAAGTCTGCACGGGTTGTCACTTCCATCACCTCGCGCGTAAGTGGGCGGCCGGTGGACGTCGACGTCGGGTAACGGTGTCGGCGAAGAACGCCTCACGATGACGCTGAGCGCACCGCAGATTCGTGCACGCAAGCGGCGCCACGGGGCGGCGCCCCTGGTAATGGTGACGGCCTACGACGAGCCGGGCGCGCGCTTCGCCACGGCGGCGGGGGTCGATTTGATCTTGGTGGGCGACTCAGTAGCCAACGTGGTCTTGGGTCACGACGACACGCTCCACGTCTCACTCGAGGCCATGTGCCACCACGTCCGGGCCGTCGCGGCCGCTCGCCCGGACGCGCACGTGGTTGGTGACATGCCTTGGATGAGCTATCACGCGGGCGTCGACGAAAGCGTA
The DNA here is from genome assembly GCA_028873575.1 of Acidobacteriota bacterium. Classification (GTDB taxonomy): domain Bacteria; phylum Actinomycetota; class Acidimicrobiia; order Acidimicrobiales; family RAAP-2; genus RAAP-2. Next base: position 37,819 of record JAGWHY010000006.1, read on the forward strand.
AAGAACGCGGCCGCCCTGATTCGCGCCGGCGCGAACAGCGTCAAGCTCGAGGGAGGTCGCGTGCGGCGAGACGTCGTGCGCGCGATCTTGGACGCGGAAATCCCCGTCATGGGTCACCTCGGACTCACGCCTCAGAGCGTTATGGCCTTTGGCGGCTTCAAAGTGCAGGCCAAGACGCGCGAAGCGGCTGCGGCATTGATCCTCGACGCAAAAGTCCTTCAAGACGAGGGCGTCTTCGCGCTCGTCGTCGAAGGCGTGCCGAGTCTGGTCGGTACGCAGTTAACCGAGGCTCTAGAAATCCCGACGATCGGCATTGGGGCCGGCCCCGACACCGACGGCCAGGTGCTGGTGTTCCATGACTTGTTGGGCCTCGGAAATCGCAAGCCCGCGAAATTCGTACGTCAGTACGCCGATTTGGGCCCGTTGATCACTGGCGCGATTGCCCATTTCGCTGCCGACGTGCGCGAAGGCCGATTCCCCGGTCCCGACGAGGCCTACCCCAACCCCGAAGAGTTGACCCAGTAGGGCGCGTTCGTCGACGCGGTAGACTTGAATTCCCACAAAAGTGGGGAAGTACAACGTCCCCTGCTCTGTCTTCCGCAGAGCCCGGCCTTCGGGTCTGGTCCAGAGGGAAAGGAAGGAAGCCCATGAGGCCCTATGAAACCATGGTCGTGTTCGACACGGCCGTCGACGCGCAGGCGATTCAAGTCGCCCTCGACCGCGCGCTCGAAACGATTCGCACCCACGGAGGAACTCCCGGTGCCATCGACCGTTGGGGGAAGCGTCCCTTGGCGTACGAGATCAACAAGCGTAAAGAGGGCTACTACGTCCTCGTGGAATTCGCGGGTGAGTCAGAGACCGTGGTCGAGCTCGACCGCATCTTGACTCTCTCCGACGAGGTTCTGCGCTTCAAGATCTTGCGTCGAGTTACGCGTACCGCACCCCGTCGCGCTCCGGCGTCGGCGTAGGTCCGGCGACCGAGCAAAGGAGCACTAATGGCTGACAATTCCATCACCGTGGTCGGCAACGTGACGCGCGACCCCGAACTGAAGTTTCTCAATAGTGGGCAGGCGGCGCTACGCCTTTCCATCGCGGTCAACCGCCGCTGGCTGAACCGCCAGACCCAGGAGTGGGACGAGAAGGTCTCGTACTTCGAAGTCGCCGGCTACGGCCCCATGGCGGAGAACGCCGCTAACTCGCTGCAAAAGGGCACCCGCGTGATCGTCACCGGACGCCTAGAGCAGCGCAGCTGGGAGACGGAGAACGGTGACAAGCGTTCGATCGTTGAGATCAACGCCGACGAGATTGCCCCGTCTTTGCGCTTCGCGACCGCCGTGGTCACGAAGACCCCGCGCCCCGAGGGGGGTTACCAATCCGGTGACCGTCCCCAGAGTTCGCGCCCGACCGAAACCCCCACGTACGCCTTTGATGAGGAGCCCTTCTAATGCCCCGTATTAATAACCCCAAACCGCCGAAGCGCGCGCCGAAAATTGACACGCGTCGCGGCGCCAAGAAGAAGCCGTGCTCGTTCTGCCAGCACGGTGTTGGCACGGTCGACTACAAGGATCTCGCGCAGTTGCGTAAGTACATCTCCGACCGCGGCAAGATTCGTGGTCGCAAGGTGTCGGGCAACTGTCAACAGCACCAGCGCGACGTGACCGACGCGATTAAGACGGCGCGCGAACTCGCGCTCTTGCCGTACACGCAGCGCACGGTGACCGAGCGTCGCGGTGGCCGCGGCGGTCGTGACGGTGGACGTGACGACCGTGGACGTGGTCCGCGTGCCGACCGTGACCGTGACGGTGACGCGACCACGACGAGCGACGCGGTGAGCGACGACGAGGTCATGGCGCTCGTCGGCGCGCCCGAGGGTGTCGACGCGACCGAGGAGGAGAGCGAATGAAGGTTCTCTTGAGAAGTGACGTTAAGGGTGTTGGCCGACGCGGCGACATCGTCGAGGTGAAGTCGGGCTACGCCCGTAACTTCCTTTTGCCGAGCGGCGCCGCACTTTCGGCGAGCTCGTCAACGGAGCTCCAGGCGGCCGCGATGCGTCGTGCCCGAGACCTGCGTGACGCGAAGAGCCGCGAGGCGGCTCTGACGCAAAAGGGCGTCATCGAGTCGGCGAAGCTCACCATCGCGGCACGGGCCGGCACCAACGGTCGCCTCTTTGGTTCGGTGACCGAGAGCGACGTCGTGAACGCCTTGCGTAGCGCGACGAACATCTCCCTCGACCGCCACGCGGTGCACATGAGCGAGCACCTGAAGGAACTGGGGGCCGCGACCGTCAGTGTCGATCTCTTCGACGGCGTTACGGCGACCGTCTCCATTGAGGTCATCGCGAAGTAGAACGTCAGTTTGCAGGACCAACGGCCGGGGCGCACGCCCCGGCCGTTGTCGTTTTTGGGTGTCGTGATGTCACAGCGGGCGGCGAGACTTTGGTTCAATGGAAGTTAGGCACAGGCATTTCCACACGATGAGCATCTTGTGGCGCACAAGCAAAATCGACAACCGTTGAGTACTTATGACGCAGATTGAATCGGAACGCAGTCGCCAGGTCCCCGGACGAGTACCACCGAGCGCGATCGAGGCCGAAGAGTCCCTTATTGGGGCGATGCTGCTCTCGCCCGAGGCGGTCTCAATCGCCTACGAAACGGTGCAGGCCGAGGACTTCTATCGACCATTGCACGGTCAGATCTACAGCGCCATTATTGCCCTCACGCACGCGGCCGAGCCGGTTGACTACGTCACGGTGCAAGCCAAGTTGCAAGAGCGCGGGTCGGGCGCGGTGGAACTAGGGGTCCTCTCCGCACTGCAACTCAACACACCCTCCGCGTCGAACGCGCAGCACTACGCCGAGATCGTGCGTGAGAAGGCGCAACAACGTCGGTTGATTAGCGCCGCGGGCGAGATCGTCGACGACGCCTATCAGGCCACGGACGACGTGACGGCGCTGATTGACGAGGCGGAGCGCAAGATTAACGCCATCGGTGACAATCGAAAAATTGACTCCGTTTCGCCACTGCAACGCCTCCTCCTCGCCGAGGCCGACATCTTGGAACAACGCGGTGAGACTCGCGGTCAGTTCAACGGTCTGGAGACGGGTTACAAGTCACTTGACGCGATTTTGCAAGGACTTCAGCCAAGTTCGATGACGATCGTGGGCGCTCGTCCGGGTACCGGAAAGACGGCCTTCGCGCTCGGCATTCTGATTCACGTGGGCGCGGTGGTGGGCCGGCCGGCGCTTTTCTTTTCGCTGGAAATGAGCCGTCAAGAATTAGCGGAGCGCATTCTCGCCTCGACCGCGCGCATCGACTCGTCGAAGCTGCGCACCGGTGACCTCAACCAGCACGACTGGGACCGCGCGCACGACGCCTTCAGTCAGTTGCAATCGGCGAAGATTTTCATCGACGACAATCCAAGTCTGACCGTGATGGACGTGCGCGCGCGCGCCCGACGGATTAAGCAACAAAACGGTGACCTGGGCATCGTGATCGTGGACTATCTCCAACTCATGTCCTCGCGCGGGCGATCGGAGAATCGTCAAGTCGAGGTCGCCGAGATGAGTCGATCGCTCAAAATCTTGGCGCGCGAACTCGAGTGTCCCGTAGTGGCTCTGTCGCAGTTGTCGCGCAAGCTCGAGGACCGCGCCGACAAGCGTCCCATGATGTCGGACCTTCGTGAATCGGGTTCGCTGGAGCAAGACGCCGACGTCGTGCTGTTTCTCTTTCGTCCGGAGATTTACGGCGAGGTGTCCAACGATCAGAAAGCGGACGCCGAGGTCATCGTGGGTAAGAACCGTAACGGCCCCACGCGCACCGCTCACTTGACGTGGCGAGGGGAGTTCGCGCGCTTCGACAACGTGGCGGACGCGCGAACGATCTAGGTCGCGCCGCGCGTTGCTTCCAGCGAGTTGTTCGATGTCGCGTCGGTCACCTTTACACCACGACCTGGATTCCGGGGGTCTCGTTCAAGTCACTACGGCTCGGTCGACGTCGACTGCAGTACTGCCCGGTGGGGCGGCACTGGTCGACGTGCGCCCGCGTCGACGTGAACACGCTGACCGCGGACGAACGCGACCGGGCGCGCGAGGTCCACGATGTTCGACTGCCCTAGCGAATGACGCGAGTCCCGTTCACTATTTTGGCTGCATCCGAATGCCGGCGTCGACGCGAATTGATTCCGCGTTCATGTAGCTGTTAGCGAGAAGTTCGACGGCCATCGACGCGAACTCGTCGGCGAATCCCAGACGCTTGGGGAAGAGCACGCCCGCGCCGAGTCGGGCCTTGAACTCGTCGGAGGCGGGACCCGTGCCGTAGATTGGCGTGTCAATCAGTCCCGGCAGAATGCAGTTGGCGCGCACGCCAATGGCGGCGAGGTCGCGGGCGAGGGGCAACGTTAAACCGACGACGCCACCCTTGGACGATGAGTAGGCCACCTGACCAATCTGCCCGTCCTCGGCGGCGACGGACGCGGTGTTCACGATCGCGCCACGCATGTTGTCGGCGTCGGGCGTGTTGTGGCTCATAGCCGTCGCGGCGAGTCGACAGACGTTGAACGTGCCAATCAGGTTGATTTCGATGACTTTGCGGTAGAGGTCCAAGTCGTGCGCGGAGGCGTACTCGCCGTCCTTGCCAATGGTGCGCGTCGCCCAGCCAATGCCGGCGCAGTTGACGGCACTCCAGAGCGGAGCCATCGCCTTAGCCGCCTCAACGGCGGCGATGACTTGATCGGTGTTCGTCACGTCGCAGTGCACGTACGCACCACCAATCTCCTGCGCGATCATGGCGCCGCGCTCGTCGTTTAAATCCGCGACGACGACCTTGACGCCGCGCGCGGCCAGCGCGCGTGCGGTCGATTCGCCCAGTCCGGAGGCGCCTCCGGTCACGACGGCTGAAGTGTTGTTGAGTTCCATGGGGCTCCTGTCGTAGGTTCAGCGGCGTCGCTGAACATGCACAGAGTCAAGCAGACCGCGGGGGATGGGTGTGGCCGATTTCGCCGCCCCACGTCGAAAGCTCGGTCGTCGCGGTTCTGACCACGCGTGACGTACGTCTCGCCAAATCGATTGACGTGGTGCTCGTTCGCGCTGGCGCGCGTAGCCTCACTACGTGACGTCGCTCTACGAAGTGTCCCGAGAAGAACTGAGCGCGCTGCTCGAAGGTCAGCCGCGATACCGCGTCGACCAGATCTGGCACGGGCTCTGGAATACGAACGAGACGCTGGCGACGCTTTCGACTATTCCCAAGGCTCTTCGCGCGTCGCTGTCGGCCCAGTTCCCTAGTTCGCTTCGTGTCGTTGATGAGGTCGCGAGCGACCAGGGCGCGACGCGTAAGTGGGTGCTGGAACTTCACGACGGCTCCACGATTGAGACCGTGCTGATGCACTACGAGGATCGAGCGACGGTCTGCGTCTCGTCGCAAGCCGGTTGCGCCATGGGTTGCACCTTCTGCGCGACCGGTCAGGCTGGTTTTTCGCGACAGTTGCGTGTGGGGGAAGTCATCGAACAGGTGCTGTTCGCGGCCCGAGCGGCCGCGCCACGGCGATTGTCGAACGTGGTGTTCATGGGCATGGGCGAACCCCTCGCGAACTACCCCGTCACGGTGGAGGTTCTTCGCCGTCTTCAGGCGTATCGGGGGATGTCGGCGCGCCACCTGACGGTTTCGACGGTGGGTGTGGCACCGGCGATTGAGCGATTGGCGAAAGAGGGTCTGCCGGTCACCCTCGCGGTGAGTTTGCACGCGGCGAACGACGAGACCCGCAATGAACTGGTGCCGCTGAATCGTCGGTATCCACTCGCGCGTCTCCACGAGGCGTGCGTGGTGTGGAACGAGACCACCAAACGACGGTTGAGTTTCGAGTGGGCGCTTATCGACGGCGTGAACGACACCCCGCGCGCGGCGCAGGAGTTGGCGGCGTACGCGAGCGGGCTCGCGGCGCACGTGAATCTGATCCCGCTCAATCCGACGCCCGGCTTTCTCGTGCGCGGTTCGACGGCCGAGCGCGTTCGAGACTTTCGCGACCATCTCGAAGCCTTGGGCGTCAACGTCACCGTGCGTCAGACGCGGGGTCGCTCGATCGCCGCGGCCTGTGGTCAGTTAGCGAACGTCGCGAAGGCCAAGCGCACGACCGTTCGTTTGCGCACTACCTAAAGCTGGTCGCTTTCCCAGAAGTGGGGGTAGCGCCGTACGAGGGCCAGTACGCCCACGACGCAAGCGACGCCGCCCGAGACGATGGAAAACGTCGTCGACGTGAGGTTGGCGACGACGCCGGACTCCACGTCGCCGAGTCGAGGGCCGCCCGTCACCACGGCGAGCTGGATGGATGAGACGCGGCTACGAAACTCGTCGGTGATCGCGTTTTGCAGCATGGTGTTGCGCAGCACGTTGGAAATGACGTCGGTCGCGCCCGCGACGGCGAGGCAACCGAGTCCCACCCAGACGACGTGCACGACTCCAAAGAGCGCCATCACCGCTCCCCAAGCCACGACGGCGAGGACCACGAGTCGGCCGCGTCGCTTGACGCGCGCGATCCACCCCGTAAAGATCGCCATGACCAGCGCCCCCGCGCCCGGCGCCGCGTACAGCAGGCCCAGCACCCGCGGCCCCCCGTGATAGATCGTGAGCGCGACGGCGGGAAACAGAGCGCGCGGTAGTCCAAAGACCATCGCGTTGAGGTCGGCGAGATACACCGCCTGCGCCGTGGCGTGGCGACGAACGTACCCGAAGCCCTCGGTGATGGCTTTGAAAAGTCGGGCGCCCGTGTGGGCGTGGGCTGGAGGAATGGGCGCCATGAAAAAGGTCGCGATCGCCAGTACGGCGAACGTCGCGGCGTCGATGAAGTAGCACGACGCGAGACCGAGGCTCGCGAGCAGTACGCCGGCCAGCGACGGCCCCACGACGGTGGCGAGATTAACGATGACTTGATTCACCGAGTAGGCCGCGACGAGCTGGTCGGGCGCGACCAAGCTCGGAATCGCCGACGATCGAAGTGGTCCGGCGAAGCCGCCGACGCCGGCGGCGACCGCGGCGAGCACGAAGAGGGCGAGCAAGCTGGGGTTGGCGACGCGCGCGTTGGCGCCCAGCGCGAAACTCGCGGCAGCCAGGACCAATGAACTCAGCACGAGCAGCGTTCGGCGGTCGAAACGATCACCGAAGGCCCCACCCCAGAGCGATCCCGCGATAAGGAACGGCAGTTGGAGCAAGCTCGCGAGGCCGACCAAAAGACTCGAGTGGCTTGCTTGGTAGATCTGGTACGGCACCGCGACCAACGTCAAGTTACTGCCAAGTAGTGACACAAATTGACCGCTAAAGAGCAATCGGAAATTGCGACTGGTTCGTAAGGGTGTCAGGTCGACGAGGAGCCGAGGCACCACCGAATGCTACGAGAGTAAGGTGACCAACGGGGGTTGTGGTCTAAGGAGAGTCGATGATCGACGAAGAACTAGTCCAGTTACTGACGCCCGAAGGTGAGCGCGTCAGCCACCCGGAGTACGCCTCGACACTCAGTGGTGAAGAGATTCTGAGTTTCTACCGCGACATGGTGATTATTCGTCGATTGTGCAACGAGTCAACGTCGCTGCAACGTCAAGGTCAACTCGCGCTGTGGGCGCCCGTGCAAGGTCAAGAGGCCGCGCAGATTGGCGCGGGTCGCGCGCTCGCGCCGATGGACTTCACTTTCCCGACGTACCGCGAGCACGGTATCGCGTGGTGTCGCGGCGTGCCCCCCGAGGACATGTTGCGCCTCTTTCGTGCGGTCAGTAACGGTGGTTGGGATCCTCAGAAGTACCGCCACTCCGTGCCCACGATCGTGCTCGGCAACCAGGCGCTGCACGCGGTGGGTTACGCCATGGGCGTGCAACGTGACGGCGCCGAAGAAGCCGTCTTGACGTTCTTCGGCGACGGGGCGTCGAGTCAGGGCGACGTCCTCGAGTCCTTTGTGTGGGCCGCGTCGTTTAACGCACCCATAGTCTTTTTTTGTCAGAACAACCAGTGGGGCATCTCGACGCCGATGTCGACGCAGTCGAAGATTCCCCTCTATCACCGCGCCCACGGTTTTGGCTTTCCCGGTGTGCGCGTCGACGGTAACGACGTGCTCGCGGTCTACGAAGTGACGAAGCGCGCGCTCGAGAGCGCGCGCGAAGGCGGCGGGCCCACCCTCATCGAGGCCTACACCTATCGCCTGGGCGCGCACACGACGTCGGACGACCCGACGCGCTACCGCATTGACGCTGAGGTTGAGGTTTGGAAGCACCGTGACCCCATCGAGCGCGTGAAATCACTTTTGGTGCGCGAATTCAAGATTAAGACCAGCGTCTTTGACGATCTCGCGGCGGAGGCGGAGGCGCTGGCGCTCAAACTGCGCGACGACGTGCTCGCGATGGATCGCCCCGACCCTCGTTCGATGTTCGAACACGCCTACGCCGCGCCGCATCCACTTATTGATGAGGGACTTCGCGACATGGTGGAGCTCGGCGTCGGTGGAGGTGCGCACTGATGGCGACCCAGACCATGACGATGGCTAAGGCGCTGAACGAGGGACTTCGCGCCGCGATGGAGAAAAACAAGAAAGTGCTCATCATGGGCGAAGACGTCGGCAAGCTCGGCGGCGTTTTTCGCATCACCGACGGACTACAAAAGGACTTCGGTGAGGACCGCGTTATCGACGCGCCGCTCGCCGAGTCGGCGATTGTGGGTACCGCGGTCGGTCTCGCGATTCGCGGGTACCGCACCGTGTGCGAAATTCAGTTCGACGGTTTCGTGTACCCGGCGTTCGACCAGATCGTCTCGCAGGTCGCCAAGCTGCGTAAGCGTTCCGACGGCGTGTACACGATGGGTCTGGTCATTCGCATCCCCTTCCAGGGAGGCATCGGCGCGATTGAGCACCACTCGGAGAGTCCCGAGGCCTACTTCGCGCACACCGCGGGTCTACGCGTGGTGTCGTGTTCGACGCCCAACGACGCGTACTGGATGATCCAGCAGTCCATCGAACACGACGATCCGATCATTTTCTGCGAGCCGAAGAGTCGCTACTGGGAGAAGGGCGAGGTCAACCTCGACCAACCCCCGAACGGGCTCTTTGACGCGGTCGTTCGACGTGAGGGAACCGACGTCACCGTGGTGGGTTACGGCTCCACCGTCAAGACGGCGCTGCGCGCGGCGGACACCGCCGCGCAAGAGGGCCTGTCACTCGAGGTGATCGACGCCCGCTCGCTGGCGCCCCTCGACCTCGAAACCATGGCGGCGTCGCTCACGAAAACGGGGCGGCTCGTGGTGGTGCAAGAAGCACCGCACACGGCGTCGGTTGGTTCGGAAATCGTCGCCGCGCTGAGTGAACGTTGTTTCTATTCGTTACGCGCCCCGGGCGTACGAGTGAGTGGTTACCACGTGCCGTATCCGCCGACGCGCATCGAAGAGGACTATCGACCGAGCGTCGACCGCGTGCTCGACGCCGTCGACCGAGTGATGGGATTTGACAGTTGAGTGAACAGGTCTTTCTCCTGCCCGACGTGGGCGAAGGCCTCGTCGAGGCCGAAATCGTGGCGTGGAAAGTGAACGTCGGCGACGTCGTGACGTTGAACCAGCCGTTGGTCGACATTGAAACGGCCAAGGCGACCGTGGAGCTGCCGAGTCCCTACGCGGGCACGGTCGTCACGCTGCACGGCAACGTTGGCGACGTGATGGAGGTCCACAAGCCCCTCATCACCTTCGAGGTGGGCGGTGTCGCCTCCAGTGCGACTACGGTCGCCGCTGACGCACCACCAATTTCGACTCCCAGTGTCGAAAAGCGCGAAGCGGTGCTCGTCGGTTACGGGGTGACGAACGAAGAGGGCGTCGCGACGCGAACGCGTCGCCGCCAAGGTACGAGCGCGCGGGTGATTCCCCCAACCTCCAGCGCGCCCGTCGCCGCGACGGCGCCGCGCTCCACCCCGCCTGTGCGTCTGTACGCGAAGCAGCACGGACTCGATATCGCGACGTTGACCGGCACCGGGCGTGATGGTCTCGTGACGCGTCACGACGTCGACCAGGCCCTGAGCGGCGCGCCGGCCACCAGCCCCGTTCGCGTCGTGGCAGTGCCGACGGGTCCGACGTCGACGTCGCGTTTTGTGGGTCGCGACCTGGAGCCGTGGGCGACGGGGCCAAAGGAGGAGCGTTTCGCCGTCAAGGGCGTTCTTCGCTCGATGGCCGACGCGATGACCCAGAGCGCGTTCAGCGCGCCGCACGCGGCGGTGTGGATGCGCGTCGACGTCACGCGAACGATGGAACTCCTGACGTCGCTCAAGGGGCGACCCGCGCTAGGTGCGACCAAACTTTCGCCGTTGACGATCGTGGCCCTGGCCTTTTGTGACGCGGCGCGACACTACCCGGGGATTAACTCGAGTTTCGACGCGGCGAACGGTGAGGTCGTCGTGCGTCGACGGGTGAACTTGGGTATCGCCGCGGACACGCCGCGGGGATTAATCGTGCCCAATATCAAAGACGCGGATCAACTCGACCTCGTCGCCATGGCGCAAGCGCAGGCCGTCCTCGTGGAGAAGGCGCGCGCGGGCACGACGACGCCCAACGAGATGATCGGCACCACCTTGACGATCACCAACGTGGGCCCCTTCGGGGTCGACGCCGCGATGCCGATTCTGCCGCCCGGAACGGGCGCGATTCTGGCCGTGGGTCGTTTCGCGAAGGCGCCGTGGGTGGTTGACGACGAGGTCGTCGTGCGCTACGTGACGGAACTCGCGATGTCGTTTGATCACCGCCAAGTCGACGGCGCGTTAGCGTCGCGCGTGCTGGCGCACGTCGCCCGATTCCTCGAGGATCCGGCGGCCGCGCTGCTAGTTGGCTAGGCCCTTGGCCTTTAACGTGGTGAGCGCGCGATCGGCGTGCGCGTTCATATTGAGTTCATTGTGGATGACGTCGAGAATTTGACGGTCGCGGTCAATGACGAAGGTCGTGCGCTTGACCTTGAACAGGTCGAGCGGTCGCTTCACGCCGTAGAGTTTCGCGACGGCGCCGGCCGGGTCCGCTAAGAGCGTGAAGTCGAGGGCGTTGCGGGAGGCGAATTCGCGCTGGCGCGAGACGGAGTCCATCGAGATGCCGACGCGCTGTGCGCCGACGGCGGCGAACTCGCTGCCGAGATCTCGGAAGTAGCAGGTCTCCTTGGTGCAGCCACTGGTCATCGCGGCTGGGTAGAAAAACAGGACGACTGGTCCGGCCGCCAGGGTCTGGCTGAGCGACACCTGCTCGCCGTCTTGATTCTCCAAGGTGAAATCGGGGGCGAGGTCTCCGGGGCGCACGCCCCCACCCTAAAGGTCGAGACGGAATCCGACGCCTCGGATGGTGTGCAGGTGAACCGGGGTCGCCGGGTCGTCTTCAATCTTCTGGCGGAGGCGCTTGACGTGGGTATCGAGGGTTCGCGAGTCCGACAGTTCGAGCCCCCACCACAGCGTGTCGAGGCAAGTTTCGCGCGTCACAACTTGGCCGAGGCGTGTGGCCAGTAGCGCCAAGAGATCAAACTCCTTGCGACTAAGTGTGATTTCACGACCACGTTTAGTGAGCGTGCGGCGCATGAGGTCGAGTCGAAGGTCGCCGAAGTTGACCACCTCATCGTCGGTCTCGGACGTCGGTCGGCGCAAGACGGCCCGAATGCGCGCGACGAGTTCACGCAGGCGAAAAGGCTTGGTGACGTAGTCAGCGGCGCCTATCTCGAGACCGAGCACGACGTCGAGCTCGCTGCTACGCGCGCTGACCATGATCACTGGCGTCGGTGACGAGGCGCGGAGTTCACGGCAGTAGTCGACGCCCGAGCCGTCGGGCAGCATCACGTCGAGCAGGACGAGGTCGGGACTTCGAGTGTTCATGAGGTGTCGGGCTTCGGCAATGTTGGTGGCACCGATGACGTCAAAACCTTCGACGCTCAACCCGACGCTGAGCGCGTCTTGGTAACTGGCCTCGTCTTCGACGACGAGAATAACGCTTCGACGTTCGGCGACTTGACTCACGTCACGCGCGCCCAAGCAAATCGTGGGGCGGCACGTCAGCGCGCTCGACGGGAGGGATCGAGCGCGCGAGTGCCACGAAGGTGAAGTTAGGGGGAGAGGGTTATCTAAAGGTGACGAGCGTGATATCGCCAGGTGTGCGCGAGATGAAACCTCGCGAGGTCAGGGTGCGGTAAGCGTGAAACCCTGGTAGTTGGTCGCTTGGTCGAGGTAGGAGCCAATGGCCGAACAGGTCGTCGACGTCGTGCAGACCAGCCCGTAAAGTCCACCGGCGACTCCCACGTTCGTGGCGCCCGCGGGCAAGGTCACTCGAGTCCCACGGAGCCACGTTCCGTTCGTCTGCGTGACGGTCATCGCCTGATAGTTCCCGTTGGCGTCGAGGTAGGCCGCGCCAGCGCGACACGACCCCTTGACGGGACAGGTCACCGCCACCACGCCGCCGTTTTTACCCGCCTGGGTAGCTCCCGCCGGAAGCGCGACGGATGACGCGCGCTGCCACGTGCCGTTGACTTCGTTGACGAGGAGGCCCTGATAGTCACCTCGTTGATCGCGGTACTGGCCCCCCACGGCGCAGTTGCCCGCCGAGGCGCACGACACCTCACTAAAGCCGTAGAAGAAAATCTGGGGATTGGCCGCGGCGTCGACGGGGGCGACCAGTTCACGCCCCCGCTGCCACGTGCCGTTGACCTCGTTGACGACGAGCCCTTCGACGGTGCCCGCCACGGTGTTGTAGACCCCGACGCTGACGCAGTTACCGGCGCTCGTGCAGGTGAGTCCCGAAAGCGCCGCGCCGGCGTAGGCACTGGCGTTACCCGGGAGTGCGAGGGCCTGCCCGTGTTGCCAGGTGCCGTTGATCTCGTTGACGACGAGCGCCTGGGTCACGTTGTCGTGATTGACGTACGAGCCAGTGGCGACGCAGTTGCCGGCGCTCGAGCACGAGAGTTGCGTGAGCGACACGAGAGAGTTCACGTTGGCGTCACTCGGCAACGTCAGCGGCGTCGCGCGCTGCCACGTGCCACTGACTTCTCGAGCCGCGAGCGCCAAGGTGTGCGGCGCCGCCGCGCCGTCGAGGTACGTACCGACGGCGTCGCAGTTGCCGGCACTCGCGCAGGCGACGGCCCGTAGGAGAGCGTTGGACTCCGAGGCCGGCGCGTCCGAAGGCAGGGCAATGGCGACCGGCGTCGACCAATGATTCGCGCTCGACGACGCGGCGAACGGCACGACGTTGCCGGCGGCGGTTTGGTAGTTCCCGACGAGGGCGCACGAACCGGGTGCCGGGCACGACGCGCCGTACACCGAAAGACCGGCGTTCGTCGCCGCGTTGGTGGGCGACCCGAGCACGGCGGCGCCACGCCACGCACCGTTGATTTCGCTCACGGTGACGGTGTGCACGACGCCGTTTTGGGTGAGGTACGGGCCGCTGGCCACGCAGTTACCCCCGCGGGCGCAGGCCAACGTTGAAAACTGACCTTGGTAGAAGCCGGTCCCCCCGACCGGCAACGTCACGATTTTCGCGTTCGTCCACGAGAGCGTGGCCGCGACGGCCAGACTTGAGACCAGCGCACCGACGAGTGAGAGGGGCAACAACACCCAAAGTCGTCTTTTCATCACTCTCCTGAACGCGCGAAGGCCGCGGTGATCTCTCCGAGAGTCAGTATAAGAAAGCGTTAGCGCGAAGAGGCGTCGGCTCGGGGGGCTGGCAACTTCGCGAGTCGCGTCGGAATCATCGTGTTTTCGTTAATCCAGTAGCTCGCGCACACGCGGTGATAACCGTCGGCAATGACGAGCGGGAGTCCGCGCGTCGCGTCGCCGCGCACCAAAAGGACTGGTGAGAGTCGTCGGCCGGATTTCACTTTGTCGAGGTCGTGGCGCACGTGAACGTTGTCGCGTTCCAAGAGTTCGAGGTTGCTCGCGCGCAGGAGGTCTTTTGCCGCAAAGTACAGGGTCGTGGCGACGCGGAGCTGCGCGACAATCGTCGAGACGTCGCGGGGTCGCAACACGAGGCTGAGGTAGTGGGCGGCGGCCGGAAAATCGTGTTCTTCCGGTTCGTCGAGCCAGTGGCTAACGTCCACGCGTGGTGTCCCTTGCGTGCCGCACGTCGAGCATCGTCGGGGTGGTGAGGCCCTCGTCGGCGAGCGCGCGTGAACGGCCAGTACTCATGGACTAACCCTAACGACGCGACGCGTGCCGCGCGAGGGCGGCGAAATTACTTTGACACAATGGAGGCGTGACGTCTCCCTTTCCGACGATCGCGAACCCCTTGGTTCTCGCCGGCGAAGGAGTGCGACTGCGACCGGTGACGCTCGCCGACGTCGCGTCCGTGGCCGCGGCCAGCTCGGGTGATCGCGCCAGTTACGGCTTTACGAACGTCCCGCACGACGAGCGGAGCGCTCGACGCTACGTTGAGAACCTTGTCGCCGAGCGCCTCTCGGGAACCTCGTACTCCTTCGTTATCGAAGATGGCCGTCGTCACGAGGTGGTGGGAATGACTCGTTACCTCACGCTTCGTTGGTGGTTCGCGCGCGAGGCACCCGACGCCGTCGAGATTGGTGGTACCTGGCTCGCGGCGCGCGCGCAGCGCACGGGTGTGAACACGGCGGCGAAGAGACTTATGCTGTCGCACGCGTTCGACGAGTGGGGCGTCGCGCGGGTTGATTTTAAGACTGACGCGCGTAATGACCAGTCCCGCCGCGCCCTCGAACGGCTCGGGGCGTCGTTCGAGGGTGTCCTGCACTCGTGGCAACCCTCCGCTCGAAACGACGAGCAGGGGCTCCCTCGAGACTCCGCCATGTACGCCGTCGTGCGCGAGCACTGGCCCGAGGTCCGCGCGCGACTCGACAATCGTCGCTACTAGAGAACGCCCCATTCATTCTCAAGAAGTTTTGAGAATTTACGCGACGACGTGACGGAAGTCTTCGGCGTAAAGTTGGCGGGGCGGTCGCCGCGTTCGGTGGCTCAACTCGCGCCCAAGACTTCTCGAAGGTGGATCGTGTCGCGATACCTCAAACTGCTCGCCTTCATGGTGAGCGTCACGCTGTTGATTGGCGTTGGCTTCGCCGCGGGGAAGAAGAGTGGCGCCGACTCGGCGCCCACGAGCACGAACGGACCCTTCTACCTGGTCGTCGGGGCGTCGTCGTCACTCGGGATTCAACCGAGTGGTGTCCCGTCGCAAAACAGTCGACGTACGCAAGACGGCTACGCCAACGACGTCGTCGCCCTTGAGCAGCGCCAGCACGTCGACTTTCAGCTCGACCAGATCGGTTGCCCGGGTGAGACCGCTGAGTCAATGCTCAACACGTCGGTGGCCGACCACTGCTACACCCTTCCCGCGACGCAACTCACCACCGCCCTGCACTTTCTTCAAGCGAACCACGACCGGGCGGGATTAGTGACGATTGACCTCGGCTTTAACGATCTTCGGCCGTGCCTGACTGGCGCGACCGTGGACGAAAACTGCGTCACGCGTGGTTTGGCGTACGTGCAGAACGACTTGCCCAAGGTCCTCGCGCAACTCACGGCCGCCGCGGGTCCTCACGTGCACTTCGTGGGCTTTAACTACGAAGACCCGTTTTTGGCGCACTACCTTGAGGGTCCCGTCAGCGTGGCGAACGCGCAAGAGACGCTGACGGACATGGGGCGACTGAATCAGATTCTCCAAGCGGTCTACGGGCGCGCGCACGTGAGCGTGGCGAACATCGCGGGAATGTTTCAGTCGGCGAACGCGTCGCGCGTGCAAATCCCGAACGTGGGTTTAGTGCCGCTCAACGTCCGATTCGCGTGTCTGTACACCTGGATGTGCCAGCCTTCGCCCTTCGGCCCGGACGATCACCCTAATAACCCTGGTTACATGTTGATCGCCGAGGCGATCGTGAAGACCCTCCCGGGCGCGTGGCGCATCGCCGTCGTTCATTAGATCAACGCCGCGTGCCGTGTGCTTAGTTGGATTCGGGCGGTAGTGGCCGTCCAATCCCCGACGCCAGCATGATTGAATTAGGGATCTTAAGAACGCCCTCGGTCGTGCGCACGGTCACGTAGGTGAGGCCAATGCCCAAGACCAGCGCGTCCACGTTGCCGACGACGCCCGAGCGCACGCGAATCGTGTCACCGACGACGAAGGGTCGCGCGAAGAGTAGGACGACGGACGCGAAGATGTTGCCCAGGCTCTGTTGCGCGGCGATGCCGAGGACGACACCGGCCAGTCCCGCGCCGATGAGGAGATGCTGCAACGACACCCCGAGTACGCCGAAGAGGGCGAAGACGAGAACGACGTAGCCAACACCGGAGATCAGCAGTCGGAGTGACGCGCCGGTGCCCGGGCTGTACTGGAGCGTGACGACGTGGCCCAGCGCGTGGGCGAGCCGGCGAATGGCGAACCCGCCCGCGAGGAGCAAGATAAACGCGCAGCCCCAGGCGATTACCTTTTGGTGGGGCGCGGAGTTCGAGACCTTGCCCATCGTTCGCCCGACACCAATGGCCGCGAAGGCGATCAATCCGGCGGCGGCACCCCCGAACCAGTCGCGACGAAGTCGCGCCTTCGCGTGTGAGTGTTCAAAGCCGGTCATGGAACCCCACTGTATAGAGGTGGTCAACCAAGGTTCGACGCGCCGCGTGGCGACAATCGAAAGATGGCCGACGCGAGGGCCAACCAGTTACGTCGTGACGGGTAACCCTCGGTGCTTTAGCGAAAGCCGCTCACCCAGTGGGGGCGGTAGGGCTTCTCGAGCATCGCGATTTCGTCGTCACTGAGTTCGAGATCAGTGGCGGCGACGGCGTCGGCGAGATGGTGCGCCTTGGTCGCGCCCACGATCGGACTCGTGACGACGGGATTCTTGAGGACCCACGCCAAGGCGATCTGGGCGGGCGTGACGCCGCGCTGCGCGGCGAGTTGGAGGACGGCCTCGACGACGGGCCGGTCGATGTCGTGGTAGAGACTGCGCCCGAATTCGTCGAGCTCGGATCGGTTCGTGGCCTCGTCCCACGGTCGCGTCAGTCGGCCGCGCGCGAGGGGGCTCCACGGAATAACGCCCACCCCTTGATCCGCGCAGAGGGGAAGCATCTCGCGCTCTTCTTCGCGGTACAACAGGTTGTAGTAGTTCTGCATGCTCACGAATTTCGTCCACCCGTTCGCGTCGGCGAGGTAGAGCGCCTTCGTGAACTGCCAGGCGTGCATGGACGACGCGCCGAGGTAGCGAACTTTGCCGGCCTTGACGACGTCGTGCAACGCCTCGAGAGTTTCCTCGATGGGTACGTTGTAGTCCCACCGATGGATTTGGTAGAGATCGATGTAGTCGGTGCCGAGGCGGCGCAGACTGTTGTCAACCTCGCTCAGAATCGCCTTGCGCGATAGACCTTCGCCATTGGGGCCGGGTCGCATGCGACCGTGGACCTTGGTCGCGATCACGACGTCGTCGCGCGAGGTCATCGACAGCAGGGTCTGGCCGGTGATTTCCTCGCTACTACCGGCCGAGTACACGTTGGCGGTGTCGAAGAAGTTAATGCCCGCGTCGAGGGCTTGACGAAAGAACGGCACGGCGGCGTCCTTGTCGAGTGACCACGGCTGGTTGCCGCGCGACGGCTCGCCGTAACTCATGCAGCCCAAGCAAATCTTGGAGACTTGCAGTCCGGTATTGCCTAACGTGACGTAGTCCATGAAGGCACTCTACTGAGCGGACGATAAAGCGTCGCGTCCGTGGATCTATCCGTGGGGTGGTTCGCGAAGTATCGCGAGTTGACGTTGGTACTCGTCCGCGCTCAATTCGCCGCGCGCGAAACGCTCTTGCAAGATCACGAGGGCACTTGACGCCGGACCCGCGACTGGACCCGGCGACGGCGCGACGTGAGCGGTCGCGGGGGGACGTCGAAGGATTATGACGAGTGCTACGCCCAACGCGATGAGCACGGCAATCAACATCACGGCCATCACGAGAAGTCCGGGTCCCGGATACGCACGACTCTGCCAGTCGAACCCCACGACGATCTCCTCTGCGGTCGCGAATGCCCTACGTCAGTAGGTCTACCCGCGAGGGTCATCGACGGCTCAGGGTCCAAAGTCACTTTGGGCCGCCACGAGAAAGAACGCGATCATCACCGACGCGAGATCGCGCCACGCAACATGCGCTCAACAGCCCTCCCCCGGTGATCGTGACGATCGCCGGGGGAGGGAACGTCGTTAGGCCACGTCGAAGCGGTCGAGCATCATCACCTTGTTCCAGGCGGCGATGAAGTCGTGCACGAATTTTTCGGCGGCGTCGTCCGAGGCGTAGACCTCACTGATCGCGCGCAACTGTGAGTTCGATCCGAACACGAGGTCCGCGCGCGTCGCGGTCCACTTGCGCTCACCCGTCGTGCGACTGGTCGCCTCGAAGAGGTCCGTCGAACCGTTCACGGGTTGCCACGCCACGCCCATGTCGAGCAGGTTCACGAAGAAGTCCGTCGTCAACGCGTCGGGGCGCGTCGTGAGCACGCCCTCGCGCGCGCCGCCGTGCGTGACGTTTAGGGCGCGAAGACCACCAACCAATACGGTCATCTCCGGCGCGCTCAAGGTGAGCAGCAACGCGCGCTCGAGGAGCAATTCTTCGCTGCTGCGCGCGAGGCCGGTCGGCAGGTAGTTGCGGAATCCGTCGGCGACGGGCTCGAGTACCTCGAAGGATTCGACGTCGGTTTGGTCGGCCGTGGCGTCACCGCGTCCGGGCGTGAAGGGCACGACGACGTCGTAGCCCGCGTTGCGCGCGGCCTGCTCGACCGCGGCCACGCCGCCCAACACGATGAGGTCCGCCAAGGAGATCTGCTTGGCGCTGCCCGGCGTTTCGTTGAACTCGCGCTGAATACTTTCGAGAACGCCCAGCGCCTTCGCGAGCTCGGCGGGCTCGTTGACGGCCCAGTCCTTTTGTGGCGCGAGGCGCACCCGGGCGCCGTTAGCCCCGCCGCGCTTGTCAGTGCCACGGAAGGTTGACGCCGAGGCCCACGCGGTCGCGACGAGTTCGCGCAACGAAAGTCCGGACTCGAGCAGTCGGGCCTTGAGCGCGTGGATCTCGGGCGCGCCCACGAGTTCGTGCGTCGGTGTGGGGATCGGGTCTTGCCAGATCTGCGGCTCACTCGGCACCAACGCGCCCAGTCCGCGCACGTAGGGTCCCATGTCGCGGTGCGTCAACTTGAACCAGGCGCGGGCGAACGCGTCGGCGAACTCGTCGGGATTCTCGTAGAAGCGTCGAGAGATCGGCTCGTAAATGGGATCGAAGCGCAGTGCCAAGTCCGTGGTCAACATCGTGGGCGCGTGGGTCACGTTGGGATCGTGCGCGTCGGGCACCGTGCCGGCGCCCGCACCGTCCTTGGGCTTCCACTGGGTGGCGCCGGCCGGACTCTTCACCTGCTCCCACTCGAACCCAAAGAGATTCTCGAAGAAGTTGTTGCTCCAGCGCGTCGGCGTCGTAGTCCAGGCGCCCTCGAGCCCTGAGGAGATGGTGTTGACACCATTGCCGGAGCCCAACGTGTTCTTCCAGCCAAAGCCCTGCTCTTCAATACTGGCGGCCTCTGGCTCGCGGCCGACGTACTTGCCGGGGTCGGCCGCGCCGTGAGTCTTGCCGAACGTGTGACCGCCCGCGATTAACGCGACCGTCTCTTCGTCGTTCATCGCCATGCGCTTAAAGGTTTCGCGAATGTCCTTGGCCGCGGCGAGGGGGTCAGGGTTGCCGTTAGGACCTTCGGGGTTGACGTAGATGAGGCCCATCTGCACCGCGCCCAGCGGGTTCTCTAGGTCACGGTCGCCGCTGTAGCGCTCGTCGCCGAGCCAGGTCGCCTCGGGACCCCAGTAGATATCTTCTTGGGGCTCAAAGATGTCCTCGCGACCCCCGGCAAAACCAAAGGGTTTGAGTCCCATCGACTCGAGCGCGCAGTTTCCCGCCAAAATCATGAGGTCGGCCCAGGAGATCTTGCGGCCGTACTTCTGCTTCACCGACCACAAGAGACGCCGCGCCTTGTCGAGGTTGACGTTGTCGGGCCAGCTGTTGAGCGGCGCGAAACGTTGCGCGCCCGAACCGGCGCCGCCACGGCCGTCGCCGACGCGGTAGGTTCCTGCGCTGTGCCAGGCCATACGAATGAAGAGTGGCCCGTAGTGACCGTAGTCAGCGGGCCACCACTCTTGGGAGTTCGACAGGACGGCCTCGATGTCCTTCTTTAACGCGTCGAGGTCGAGCGTCTTGAACTCCTCGGCGTAGTTGAAGTCCGCGTCCATCGGGCTCGCGGCCGCGGCGTTCTGGTGCAGTACCTTCACGTTCAACTGGTTGGGCCACCAACCCGCGTTGGGCTGACTGGCCTCTAAGCGTGTGTTGGCACCCCCGGTGAAGGGGCACTTGTTGTCGTTGTCCATCTCTATTTCTCCTTGTTCATTCAATCGCTTGCGTTACGTTCGTCGACCGGATTCGTGGCGTGATGTTCACGCGAGACGAGCCTCTCGTGCATCGGCGTCGCGTCGCCGACGAGCCGGCGAGTCAAAGGCCGTGGGCGCGCGACCTTCGCTGACGCACGAGGGGCAGCGGCCCCAGTAGACGACCTCGGCTTCGTCAATCTCGAAACCTTGATCGTCGGCGGCCGTCAAACAGGGAACGTCACCGACCGCGCAGTCGACGTCCACGAGACGTCCGCAGGCGCGACAGATTAAGTGGTGATGATTGTCGTTCACGCGCGTCTCGTACCGAGCGGGCGAGCCCACCGGTTGAATACGGCGCAGCGCGCCCTTTTCGACGAGGACGCTGAGGGCGTCGTACACCGCCTGGCGTGAGATGGTGCCGAGGTCGGCTTCCGCGACCTCGACGACGTCGTCGGCCGTCAAGTGCGGGCGACGCGAAACCGCTCGCCACACCGAGAGACGTTGCGCCGTTGCCTGAACGCCGAGGTCGCGCAGGTAGTCGGCGGGGTTGTTGGTCACGATTCTTGACACTATCAAATACTTGACTGAGTCTAAAAGATTGTCGGCTCCCACGCGTTCGCTCTCGCGCCGGTTACGGAGGAGTCCGTAGGCTCCTACGACGTAGGACGTGGCGTCGAGTGGCGCTCCCCCACGACGAAAGAAGAGGTCTTCCGTGAATCCAATTCCCGCGACGAGCCGTCAATTGCGTTCCACTGTTGATGACGGGGGCACCCTCACGCTTTCGCTCGTTGAGGTGCCGATCGGCGAACTCGGCGACGACGAGGTTCTGCTCAAGGTGGAGGCGGCACCGATCAATCCTTCCGACTTGGGGCTCCTCTTGGCCGGCGCGGACGTCGCGTCGGCGAAGTTGGTCGCGGCGAATGGCGCGCCCGAAGTGGTCATGACGATCGAACCCGGGATTCTGCGCGCGCTCGGCGGACGACTGAACGCGTCGATGCCCGTCGGCAACGAAGGCGCCGGAACCGTTGTCGCGACGGGCTCGAGCGCGCACGCGCGAGCGCTGCTCGGTCGTACCGTGAGCGTGGCGGGCGGCGCGATGTACGCCGAGTACCGCGTGGTCGACGCTAGTCAGTGTCTCGTGTTGCCCGAAGGTACGCCCGCGCGTCTCGGCGCGTCGTCTTTCGTCAATCCTCTCACCGCGCTCGGCATGGTCGCGACCATGCGCCGCGAGGGTCACACCGCGCTGGTGCACACGGCCGCGGCGTCGAACTTGGGGCAGATGTTGGTCCGGCTGTGCGCGAGTGAGGGCGTACCCCTCGTGAACGTGGTGCGACGCCCCGAACAGGCGGCGCTGCTACGCGGTCTCGGGGCGCAGTACGTGTGCGACTCGAGTTCAGGGAACTTCATGAGTGAGCTCATTGACGCGGTGAAGGCAACCTCGGCCACGCTGGCCTTTGACGCGACGGGCGGGGGAAACTTGGCGAGTCAGATTCTGACCGCCATGGAAGTGGCGGCCAGCGCGTCGGCCGCTTCCTACAGTCGCTACGGATCAACGACTCATAAGCAGGTCTACATCTACGGCGGGCTTGACCGCAGCCCCACCACCTTGACGCGAAGCTTTGGCTTCGCGTGGGGTGTTGGGGGATGGCTGCTGACCCCGTTCTTGCAACAGATTGGTCCCGAGGGCTTCGCGGCACTTCGTCAACGGGTCGCCGAGGAATTGACGACGACCTTCGCGAGTTCCTACAGCCGAGAGATCTCGCTCGAGCAAGCGCTCGATCCCGAGGTCATCGCCTCGTACGCGCGTCAAGCAACGGGCGAGAAGTACCTCGTCGCGCCGCACGCGTCGTCGTTGACGTAACCGCTTAATCCGAGTCGCGGACGTCACGCGACGACGTTGACTTATGTGGCGCGAGGACCCTGTGCGTAGAGTGAATCGGTGCCGGAACTCGACCTCTCTCGATTAACCCTCGAGCAGGCGGCGTCCGCGTTGGCACGTCGCGATTTTTCGCCGGTGGATCTACTGGAGGCGACGTTGCGTCGCGTTGACGCGACCGAGCCCACCGTCAACGCACTGGTGAGCGTGCTGAGAGATTCGGCGCGAGAGACTGCGCGACAAGCTGACCTGGAAATCGCCGCTGGTCGCTACCGCGGACCACTCCACGGCATTCCCCTGGCGGTTAAGGATCTCTTTGACGTCGTGGGAAGTCCGACGACGGCCTCGTCGAAAGTTCGACCCGATTACTACCCGGAGCGCGACGCGCACGTGATCGCACTTTTGAATGCGGCCGGCGCGATCCCCGTGGCGAAGGCCCACACGCACGAGTTCGCCTACGGGGGCATTACCCCTCAATCCCATAATCCTTGGGACGTGACGCGCATTACGGGTGGCTCGAGTGGTGGTTCGGCCGCCGCGGTCGCGACGGGTGAGGCCCTCTTCGCCTTGGGCACCGACACGGCGGGTTCGATTCGCATTCCGTCGTCGTGCTGC
>JAGWHY010000069.1 GCA_028873575.1 Acidobacteriota bacterium
AACAATCACCGCTTACACCGTGACCGCCTCACCGGGCAGCTTCACGTGCGCCACCACCGGCGCGACGACCTGCGTGGTGAGTGGCCTCACCAATGGCCAGAGCTACACCTTTAGCGTCACCGCCACCAACGCGGTGGGCACCTCGACGTCGTCGAGCCCGAGTTCGAGCGTGACGCCCGTCTCCGCGACGGTCACCCCGACCGCCCCGGGCACCCCGAGCAACGTCACCGCCGTCGCCGGCGACGCCAGCGCGACGATCTCCTGGAGTGCGCCAGCGAGTGACGGCGGCTCAACAATCACCGCTTACACCGTGACCGCCTCACCGGGCAGCTTCACGTGCGCCACCACCGGCGCGACGACCTGCGTGGTGAGTGGCCTCACCAATGGCCAGAGCTACACCTTCAGCGTCACCGCCACCAACGCGGTGGGCACCTCGACGTCGTCGAGCCCGAGTTCGAGCGTGACGCCGAGCTCGGGTCCCTTCACCATAAACGTGACGTCCTCGTCGTCGGGTTCAGTGAGCGCGAGTCAATCGGGTACGTTCACGTCGTCGGTCTCGACGGACGACACCCGAGCGGGCGCGCACCTGGTCTTCACGAAGACTGGTGGTTCGTCGGCGTTGTCGGTTTCGTCAAGTGGCGTTATCAGCGTGACGTCGGGCGCGACTTTGGCACCGGTCGGGTACACCATCACCGTGAAGGTTGTGGACAGCGTGAACAACGGCAGCGGCTCGTTCACGTACACCTTGAACGTGACGCAGGATCGCCCGACAATCACGAGTGCGACGTCAATCAACATTGACCAGAGTGCCGGTGGTTCGTTGTCCATCACGGCGAGCGAGGGACTCTCGTCGAGCGCGTCGTACCTGACGTCGGGCGGAACGTCGTCGCCAATGCCGACGGGTTTTAGCTTCGTGACGAGTTCGCCTACGTCGGGCACGTTGAGTGTCGCGTCGGGCGTTGCCGCGGGCACGTACGTGATCGTCGTTTCGGCGGTGAACGGCGCGGGCACGACGACCCAACGGATCACCGTGTCGGTCCAGCCCACGGGCACGCCGACGAACGTCGTCGCGACGACCGACGCGGCCAACGGGGTCATCAACGTGAGCTGGACCACACCGGCCACGGCGACGGGCGTCAGCGTGACGCCGATGGACGTCACGGCCGGCAACGTCATGGGTTCGGCCGTGTCGTTGGGGCTAGCCAGCTCTTACCAAGCGTCCGGTCTCATTACGGGTCACGCATACAAGTTCGTCGTGACGACGACGAACGGCGTGAGCACCTTCTCGGCCACGTCAAACATGTCGCTCGCCCTGCCCGCCAGTTCCGTCACGAATTCCAGTGGGTCCACGTCGTCGTACAGTTCCGGGGCGTCGAGCACCTCGGTCGGCTCGGGCAGCGCTTCGGGGTCCATTTCGGTCGTCGCCCAGGGCCAAGGCCAGGTCATTATCGCCTCCTACGCGAGTAACCCACTGAACTCAGTGTCGACGATGCCGTCGGGCACCTCGTCCTACGACATCCAGGTCACGCCCGGATCGGTCTTTACGGTAATTGACTTCACCGTCTGCGGTGTCTCGGGTGGGACGGTTGAGTGGTACGACGCGTCGACGGGTCGAATGGCGCCGATCTCCCCGGCGCCAGTCGCGGCCGCGACGTCGGGATGCTACGACGTGCACCTGACGCCAACCTCGTCGCCGACCTCTCTCGAAAGTGATCTCTTCGGCACGGTGGTGTTGGTGGTACCCCCGGTGGCGGCGCCAACGCTGCGGGTGGCCGGACCCGCGTCGAACGTCGTCGCGGTAGTGAGTGGCAGTTCCATCGTCGTCAATTGGACGGCGCCCACCTACAACGGGGGCACGACAATCACGAGTTACGTCGTCACCGCGTCACCGGGCGGCGCGACCTGCGTCACGACGTCAACGAGTTGCGCCTTCACTAATCTCACGGCCGGTACGTCGTACGCCTTCAGCGTCGTGGCGCGTAACGGTGTCGGTGCGGGCGCGCCGAGTGCGCCGAGCGCACTCGTGACGGCGGCGACGGTGCCGAGTGCGCCGAGCGTGAACGCGTCGGTCGGTGGCGCGACGTCCGTCGCCGTGTCCGTCGTCGCGCCCGACAACGACGGCGGCGCCCCCATCTTGAGTTACACGGTGAGCGCGAGCCCCGGTGGCGCGTCGTGCGTGATCAACGCGCCGGCAACCTCGTGTGAAATTACGGACCTGGTGAATGGCCTGGCGTACACCTTTAGCGCCGTCGCGACCAACGCCGTGGGCACGTCACCCGCGTCGTCGCCCACCAGTTCCGTGACGCCGTTGGTGACCACGAATCTTCCGTCGAAGGTCGTGGTCGTTTCCGGGACGAACGCGGTACTCGTCTCGTGGAGCGCGGACTCGTCGGCGCAGCCGAACATGTCGTCGGTCGGCAACGTCGCGGGCTACGTGGTCTCGACGACGACCGGTTTCTACTCGTGCGTCGCGAAACAGGCGACGTCGTGCGTCATCTCCGGTCTCGTACCGGGCGTGACCTACCAGTTCGCGATTCAAGCCTTCCTGGCCACGGGTGAGCGCGGCGTGCCCGTGTTGAGCTCAAAGGTCACCTTGCCCAGGACCAAGCCAGCGATCCTCAACTCCGTCGTCGCCACGCACGTCGCTCGTCTTCGCGTACTGAGTGCCGTCGAGAAGCGACAGTTGAAGGCGCTCGCCCTCAAGATCGTGTTGAACGGGTATCACGTCGTCACGGTGACCAGCCACTCCAACGTGGGCGGGACCGTCGCGGCCCGTCGCGCGGCGACCGTGCGCTGGGCCGCTCTGGTGACCAACACTTTGCGCGCCAACGTCGCCGCCCTGGGGGTTCGTGGCGTACGCGTCTCGGTGAGTGCCGCCAGTGGAGCGTTCGCGCACGCGACTCGCGCCGGCGCCACCACCACTCGCGCGCTCGTCCAGGCTCGCTAGGGGCTCGCGCGTTTCGTAGGCTCCTCGGGAAGGTTGGGCCCATGCGGCAACCATGGGCGTTACTTGGTTAATGTTTCGCCGGAGACCCGAATAGTTGGTTGCCTAGAGGAGGCGTCTCGTGAGCGACACCGCCGTCACCACCCAACGCCCGCCGGCGGGCGATTCGTCGAGACCTCGGATTCAGGTCGTGCCGCTCG
>JAGWHY010000034.1 GCA_028873575.1 Acidobacteriota bacterium
GCCGGAACACTTCTCGTGAACACAAACGCGTCGACGCACACCACGGGTGGTGCCTTGCCGGCCGACCCGGGTTGGGCCGTCTACACGCCAGCTGCCTGCGACGCCGTTCAGTAATCCCTACCTTCCCTACGACTTGTGCCCGGCCCATGTGGCCGGGCACAAGTCGTAGGGTGGCAACATTGAAGAACAGGACGTAGTTTCGTGACTGTGGCGAATGAACTTTCTTTAGAACCGTGGCTCGAGTCGCTGTGGTCGCGTCGAGGTAGCGACCTCTTGCTCGTCGGTGGTTCGGCGCCTCGAGTTCGCGTTAGCGGACGGCTGGAGCCCATTGACGGTGCGCCCGTTCTTGAAGGCAGTGACGTTCACGACTTGGCATGGCCCTTGTTGAACGATCAACAACGCGCGCACTTTGCGGAGTATCTTGACGTTGACTTTGCCTTCTCCTGGCAAGACCGCGCCCGCATTCGTGGCAGCATCTTCACGCAGCGCGGGGAAACGGCGCTCGCCCTTCGCATGATTCCAGCAGAAATTCCGACGATGGAACAGCTGCATCTTCCGGGTGCCGCCGATATGGTCGTCAAGCAGCCTCGCGGATTTGTTCTGGTCACTGGGCCTACCGGATCTGGAAAGTCGACCACGCTAGCGGCCATTATTAATCGGATTAATGAGACGCGGCCGGCGCACATTCTCACGATTGAAGACCCGGTTGAGTACGTGCATCATCACAAGATGTCGGCGGTCTCCCAGCGCGAGGTTGGCCTGGACAGCCCCACGTTTGATCGCGCACTGCGCTCAGCACTTCGCGAAGACCCCGACGTTTTGCTCGTCGGCGAGATGAGAGACCTCGACTCAATTCAAATTGCGTTGACCATGGCCGAGACGGGCCACCTTGTTTTTGCAACGTTGCACACGAACGACGCTCCGCAAGCAATCGACCGCATCATTGACGTCTTTCCGCCCGAACGCCAAGAGCAAACGCGAGTGCAGATTGCGTCGTCGCTGAATACCGTGATCGCGCAACGATTGGTGCCCAAAATTGGTGGAGGTATGGTCGCCGCCTTTGAGGTACTCGTGGCGACGAGTCCCGTTCGAAACTTGATTCGTGAAGGTCGGGCGAGTCAGCTACCAAACATAATGTTCACGAGCTCAAAAGACGGGATGCAAACTCTCGAAACAGATCTCGCTCGCCTTATCAAGGAGGGCCAGATCACCTTCGAAGACGCCATGGACGTGACGGGTCGTCCCAAGGAGCTCGTGCGCTCGCTCGAGCAAATGGGAATCACCACGCCAAAGGGATAGGTTCGTGTCGCTTCGTCGTGGTCCGGTGTTGCCGTATTCAGTCGTGGCGGGCGCCACCCCGTGGGGCAGGCGGTGGGTAGTGGCGAGTGCCAAACTGACCGGATCGGTCTTTGCCCCCGAACCGCCAAAGTTGTACGACACGTTTCAAGAGGTACTGAGCGAGCACCCGTCCTTCGCGGCAATCGTGGTGAATTCGCCCGTGGGCTACCTTGACGACTCCGAACAACGATTGCGTCAGTGCGACGTGGCCGCGAAGAAAATGCTCGGCCGTCGAGGGTTGACCGTTCGTCGCGTTCCGACGCGGGCCACCTTGGTCGATCACCGAGACGCGCGCGTCGATCGACTGGACGCGGTGACCTCAATGAAGTTGCCGGTGATGATGGAAGTGGCGAGTGAGATGTCCCCGTATCGGCAACGTCAGGTTTTCGAAGGTCACCCCGAGTTGAGTTTCTTTCTCTTGAACCAAGAGCAGCCTCTGCACTATTCGAAGGTGAAACAGATCGGTCGTGACGAACGGCGAGAAATTTTGATCGCCAAGATTCGTGGCATCGAAAAGGTTGTTGACGCGGACCTTGCGCCGCGCCAGCATCTCCTTGACGCCGCCGCGTTGCTGTTTAGCGCGAGACGGGTCTTTCTTCACGCCGCGAAGCGACTGCCCGAGGAAGCGCAGTGGGACAGTGAAGGCCTGCGAATGGAGATTGTGTATTAACGCCGTCGTGCGATCTCGCCACGGTGGCTGACGAGACCGAGCGTTTGTGCGAAGCACTAACTGATTCGTGGCTGGACGGTGGACGCCCGTGCTAGCGCGACCGGGTCGTTGACGTGGCTTTGATCTAGTGGATGGCGAGCGAGGACAAGAGGGGAGCTCCGAAGAAGATTGAGGTCAGGGCACCGGCCGAGAGGAAGACCCCGTAGGGGATTCTGGTGTTGCGCTCAAGTTTCCCCATGCTCAGTAGGACGAGACTGACGACGAGGCCGATCAAGTTGGCGGCGAAAAAGCCCAGCACCACGTGACCAAAGCTCAGCCAGCCGAGGGCGAGACCCAAGACGAGCGAAAAGCGCACGTCGCCGAAGCCGAGCCACCGCGGATTGAGGAGATTTAACAGGAAGAAGAGAGTCCACCAGCCAACCGCGCAAATCGCCCCGACGAGGAGGTGACGCCAATGGTGGGTGACGCTGGACGCCAGGGCGAGCAGTACGACGACGAGGGCGAGATGGACGTACACGAGTCGCTTGGGGAGCGTTAGGGATTCGACGTCAATCCACGAAAGGGCAATCAGCCCGGCCGCGAAAACAAGGTACGCCGGTATCGCCCACGACACGCCCACGCGCGCCGCGACGGTCGCGAAGACCGTGGCCGTCAATAACTCGACGAGCGGGTAGCGCTTGGCGATGGGTTCAGCGCAGAAACGACAGCGCCCCCGTAACCACAACCACGAAAGGACGGGCACGTTGTCGCGAAAGAGAAGTTGACGCGCGCAGCGCGGGCACGCCGACGGCGGGGACACCACCGAGAGTCCGAGGGGTACGCGGTAGATGACGACGTTCAAAAAGGAGCCGATGAGAAGCCCCGCGACGCCGCTCACCACGATCAAAAGCGTGAACACGGTCTCGACTTTCTCTCACGATCCACACCGAACTTCAACTCAGATTAGTTCTGGATCCCTTTGATGTAGATGAAGGAGGCGCCGAAGTGAACTAGTCGCGACGAAAATCGCGGAGGAATTCGGCGACGTGAAAGGCCATGTCCAAACTCTGGGTCGCGTTAAGGCGAGGGTCACAGATCGACGTGTAGTTGAGATCTAAATCATCCTCGTTCCACGCCGAGCCACCGCCGAGGCATTCGGTGACGTCGTCACCCGTCAGTTCGACGTGCAACCCACCGGGCCAGGTGTTGAGTTCTTGGTGGACGGCGAAGAACTGCGCGGTCTCTGAGAGGATGTCCTCGAAGTCTCGCGTCTTTTGACCACCGACGGCCTTAAACGTGTTGCCGTGCATCGGGTCACACGTCCACAGCTCGGTGCGCCCTTCATCGCGCAGCGCCTGGACCAGTGATGGGAGCTTCTCGGCGATGCGCTCGGTGCCCATGCGAGAGATGAGGGTCAAGCGACCTGGCGTGTTCGCCGGGTTAAGCACCTCGACGAGCGCCTTGAGTTCGTCAACGTTCATTGAAGGGCCGACCTTGAGCCCGAGGGGATTGGCGACGCCGCGCAAGAAGGCGACGTGCGCCCCGTCGAGTTGACGAGTGCGGTCGCCGATCCATAAGAGGTGCGCCGAGCAGTCGTACCAATCACCCGTCAGTGAGTCCTGTCGGGTGAGCGCCTGCTCGTAGGGCAAGATCAGCGCTTCGTGACTCGTGAAGAAGTCAACACCCTGCAGTGATTGATCGTCGTGCAGATCAATCCCGCAGGCGCGCATGAAGGCGAGGGCGCGCTCAATTTCGTCGGCGATGACCTCGTAGCGTTTGCCCTCGAGAGAGTTCGCGACGAACTCTTGGTTCCAGGCGTGCACGCGCGAGAGTGCCGCGAAGCCACCCGTCGTAAAAGCGCGCAGCAGGTTGAGAGTGGACACGCTCTGGTGGTAAGCGGCGAGTAAGCGGTCGGGATCGGGACGACGCGCCTCGGCGCTGAACTCTTCGGAGTTCACGAGGTGGCCACGAAAGGCCTCCAGACGAATTCCCTGACGTTCCTCAAAATCGTCGCTGCGGGGTTTGGCGAACTGTCCGGCGATACGGCCCACTTTGATCACGGGCACGCCCGCGGCGTAGGTCAACGCGACGGCCATCTGCAAGATGACTTTTAACTTGTCGCGGATGGCGTCGGCGCTGGCTTCGTGGAAGCTTTCGGCGCAGTCACCCGCCTGCAGGAGGAACGCCTTGCCGGCGCTGGCCTGGGCGAGTTGGGTTTGGAGTCGACGCGCCTCGCCGGCGAACACGAGCGGCGGCTTTTTCGCGAGTTCCGCTTCAACGGCGTGCAGGTGATCGAGGTCGGGCCAGTGGGGACTTTGCGTTACGGGGTAATCGCGCCACGACCGCGGCGTCCAGTCACTCTGCGTTGCCATGTACTAAGCGTAGGTGTTGGAGAATACGAGGGACGCGCGACCTAGGCTGAACGTGTGAACGCGCGTCGTCTCGGCCTTTTTGGCGGTACTTTTGATCCGCCCCACGTCGGACACGTGGCGGCCCTACGTTCGGTGGCCCGGACGGGTCGATTCAGCGAAATTGAGGTCACCGTCGCGGGTGATCCCTATCTGAAAACGAAAGACGTCAGCCCGGCGGCGCAGCGATTGGCCATGGCCCGCGAGGCCTTCGACGGCCTGGACCTCGTGCACGTCAGCGACCGCGAAATACGTCGTCGAGGGCCGAGTTACACGATTGACACTGTCCGCGAACTCTTCGCGACGGGTGCGTTCGATGACGTCGACCTCATTGTGGGGGCTGATCTCGTTGGCCAACTCGACGCGTGGCACGAGGCGAGCGCGCTGCGCGACCTCGTCATGGTCGGTGTCGTGCCGCGACCGGGCTCGGCGACGACCCTGCCGCCTGGCTGGCGTGCGTACGAGATTCCGATGGACCCCGTCGATCTATCGTCCACCTTTATTCGGAGTATCGCCAAAAATTCGGGCGATCTGTCGAATTATCTGCCCGCGGGGGTGGTGCCGCTCTACCAAGGGGCGCGAGACTAAAGTGAGAGTGGATGGCAGTTCGAGTCTTCGACCTGACCGAATCGCAGCCCTCGCGGCTGACGGTGGTAACGGCGGCCCTGAGTCGCCGCGATCGTCGTCGACTTCGTCGTCGCTACGCCGTTGTCGGCGTTCTCTCGCTCGCGGTGCCCTTCATTGCCGCGTTGGTGGTTCTTGAGGTGACCCACTGAGCGACGAGTTAACCCTGCGCGCACCCGCCGCGAGTCCGCACTCTACGTTCGTCGCCACCTTGCTTCGCGCGACCGTCACGGCGGCCGAAGAGAAGTTGGCCGGTGACACGGTGGTCTTAGACCTACGTACCCTGGTGGACAGTTTCGACGCCCTCGTGGTGACCTCGGGGAGAAACGATCGTCAGGTGCGCTCGATCTGCGAAGAGATTGAGCGTCTCGTCGCGCGGGCGCTCGACGTCAAACCCTTGCGAGTGGAGGGTTTGGTTGACGCGGAGTGGGTGGCACTGGACTACGGTGACGTCATCGTGCACGTCTTTCAAGAGGCGGCGCGTGAGTACTACGACCTCGAACACCTCTGGAGTGCCGCGCCCGCCCAGCGCTACGAGTTCACGCGATAACAGCGTCTAGAGCAGGCTCTGAAATTCGGCGCTGGTGAGAAAGTGCGCCCGCTTGCCGTTGGGCAACGGGAGGGCTTGAGGAATCTCGGCGACCTCGATGATGACCCCACGCGTCGCGCCCGCCGCGGCCGAGGTCAGCACCAGTTGACCCTCCGCGCGGAGCTGTTGGGTCAAGCTGAGACCACTCAGACGCGTGCCGAGATTGATAATCCCGACTTTGTGTTTGATGACGGCCGACACGAGAACCAGCGTCTTCGGCAGGGCACTCGCGTACCCCGCGAACGACTCGATTTTCGAAGGGCCGAGCAACAGCTCGCGCAGCACGGCGTCCAGTTGCACCGGTCGCGGGACGATACGTGAGGCCGGCGCTAGGCGATCACCCACGTCGAGCAGGTACACCGGCTGCGTGACGAAAATCACACGTCCCCGGTTGGTTTGGGGGATGTAGCGGTGCAGGAGACCGAAGGGAACTTGCGACTTCGCCACGGGCTGTGGCGCGCGGTCGGCACTGATGAGGGTGCAGGCGCTGAGCGCGAGCGACGACACCACGAGTGCGAGCGTTGGACGAAGGAATTTCACGACGCCTCCTCAACCAGGGGGAGGAGAATTTCGAATCGAGCGCCGCCGTCGGGACTGGCCCACACGCTGATCTGGCCGCCGATCGCGCGCACGTGGTCGCGCACCAGGGCGAGTCCGAGGCCGGTGCCCCTCGCGATGGAGCGGTCGTGCGCGGCGCGACCGCGGAAAAAACGCTCAAAGATGGCGTCGCGCTCGTCGTCGGGGACACCGGGACCCGCGTCGTCAAAATCAATCACGAGCTGCCCATCGGCGCAGTGCACGCGCACCGCGGTGGTACCTCCCGCGTAGCGATGCGCGTTGTCGAGGAGATTCGTGACGACGCGTTCGAACCGACGTCGGTCGACCGAGACCAGGGGATCGGTGACGTCGTCGCCGAGTTCAATGGCGGGCTCCGCGAGTCCGTGGCGACGGGCCGCCGAGCGAAGGCACTGTCGCACCAACTCAACGGCCGACACGGTCTCGATGACTAAGGGAACCGCTCCCGCGTCGCTGCGAGCCATTTCGAGGAGGTCCTCCACGAGCGACTGGAAGATTGAAAGGTCGGCCATGAGGAGATCTAAGCTCTCCTGGCCGGACGCGGAGAGCTCGTCGTGGTGGCTCTGGAGGACCGCCGCGGCCGTGGCCAACGTCGTCAGGGGCGAGCGAAGTTCGTGACTCACGTCACTCGCGAAGCGGGCGTCACGTTCGAGGCGACTAACCAATTGCGCGACCATCTCGTTAAACGACTGCGTGAGTTGTTGGACCTCGCGGTCGGCCTGGACGACGGCCAGACGCGTGGTGAGCTCACCCTGGGCGATGGCCGCCGCGGCGCGCGACACGCTTTCGAGCGGGCGCACGGCCCGACGCGCGACCCAATTCCCGCCGGCGTAACCAACGGCCGCGGTGACCAGGGCGCCGAAGGCGAGCAGCTGCAGCAACGTGCGCAGCGTTCGATCCAGGACGCCAAGGTGAAAGACCTCGTAGAACTGCGTTTCCACCGCGGGGATGGGCACACCGACGACGAACACGATCTGACCGTGCACGACCAGTGTCTGGTACGCGGGATGGCCCGCGCGCACGAGGTCGATGAGCGACGCGGGCACGTCGTTGGTGGAGGCGAAGTGACTACGCGACAGCCACTGGTGGTGCGTCTGCACCAGCACGTTGGATTGCGTCGCGCTCTCGATGGAGTTGAGCAGGCTCGCGAGGTGGGGTGGCGCCGTGTAGAGCGTGGAGCGAATGAGTGCCGCGTTGACGTAACTCTGCTTCAGGTCTGACTGAATTTTGTCCGAGACCAGCACGTGATGGACGCCCACGTAGGTCAGTGACGCGAAGAGGCTGGACAGAATAAACGCGCCGAGACCAAAGGTCGTGAGGAGCCGTACGCGAAGGCTCCTCTGACGCATCACAGCACCAGCTTGTAGCCAGTCCCTCGAACCGTGACGAGATACGTCGGATTCGCCGGATCGGGTTCGATCTTCATACGCAGTCGTCGAATATGCACGTCAACGAGGCGACTGTCGCCGAAGTAGTCGTAGCCCCACACGCGTTCGAGCAAGTCTTCGCGCGAGAGAACTTTGCCGTTCACTGACGCGAGGTCGGTCAAGAGACGAAACTCGGTCGACGTGAGATGGAGTTCGCTCCCGTCAGCGTGGCGGACCACTCCTTCGTCAGGAATAACACGCAGTTCGCCTAATGAGAAGGCGTTGGTCGTCTTATCGGGTCGACGTCGCAGGTGCGCGCGCACGCGCGCCAGGAGCTCCTCGGGTACGAATGGCTTGGTCACGTAGTCATCCGCGCCTGATTCGAGCCCCAGGATTACGTCGGCCGTTTCGTCACGGGCCGACACGATGACGATGGGCACGTCACTCGACGCGCGCAGCGCCTGGCAGGTCTCGAACCCGCTCATGCCCGGCAGCATCACGTCCACGATGGCCACGTCCGCGGTCATTCGGGTAAAGAGCGCCACGCCGAGTTCGCCACTCGGCGCGTCGTCCACGACGAACCCTTCGCCTTCGAACATCAAGCGAAGCGCGCTGCGGATGTGGTCGTCGTCTTCGACGATCAAGATGCGAGACACGTCAGCTCCTTTGAGGTCTTGGACCAGATTAGTGAGCCCACTCTTCGCCACTTGTTCTCACTAGCCTGGGATCGTGGCGACGCCGGACTCGTCGCGGCTCGAGGCCGCGTGGCTTTTTGAAGAGTACGTCCAATCGCTGCGCGCCGCGCGACGTTCTGAGGCCACGCTGCGCGCCTACGCCGGCGACCTGCGACACTTCGTCGCGTTTCTCGCCGAACGGGGCGTTGAGCAACCCTCG
Organism: Acidobacteriota bacterium; assembly: GCA_028873575.1. Taxonomy (GTDB): domain Bacteria; phylum Actinomycetota; class Acidimicrobiia; order Acidimicrobiales; family RAAP-2; genus RAAP-2. The sequence goes on from JAGWHY010000034.1 coordinate 8,446, forward strand.
GAGGTCACCACTCGCGTGGTGCGCGACTACTTCACGGAACTCACCGTACGCGGCGACGCCAGGACGTCCCTGGCCCGTCGGCGGGCCTCGCTGCGCGGCTACTTCGCCTGGCTGGTCGATCGAGGCCACCTGGCGACGAGTCCCGTCGCGCGGCTGCTGACGCCGCGAGCTCAATCGGGGTTGCCGAAGATTGTCGTGCGCGAGCAGCTCGAGTCGTTGCTCGACGACGACTGGGGCGACGACGAGTGGGCTCATTTGGACCGCGCGGTGTGCGAGGTGCTCTACGGTGCGGGACTTCGCGTGTCGGAGCTATGCGGACTCAACCTGGGGAGCGTTGATTTCGACGCGGGCGTGCTGCGCGTGCTCGGCAAGGGGCGTCGCGAGCGGGTCGTGCCTCTGCATCAAAAGGGCCTGCGGGCCATTCAGCTGTGGCGCGACGACGCGCGCGAGGACGTCGTCGTGAGCGAGTCGCCACCCGACGCCCTCTTTCTTAATCGCCGCGGTCGGCGACTCGGTCCGCGCGACGTGCGACGCATTTTGGATCGCCGAGTGGCGAGTGGGCACGTCCACCCCCACGCGCTCCGTCACACGTACGCGACGCACCTGCTCGAAGGCGGGGCCGACTTACGCGTCGTCCAGGAACTCCTGGGTCACGAGAGCCTGACGACGACCCAGATTTACACGCACGTCTCGAAATCGCGGCTACAAAAGGTCCACCGCCAGACCCATCCGCGGGGCTAATTCGAGCTTTCGAGTATCATGGTCGAGCCCTCTCACGGTGGGTGGGCACTGAGTTCTCTCCACGGTTTCGTACGGTCGCCGCTCGCGGTGCGCCGTGGAGCGAGTAACCGTAGCGAAAGGAAATCACGTGGCGCTCGTCACTTTGCAAGAACTACTGGACTCGGGTGTGCATTTCGGACACCAAACCCGTCGCTGGAACCCCAAAATGCGGCGTTTCATTCTGGGTGAGCGAAACGGCATCTACCTGATCGACCTGCGAAAGACGCTCACCGGCATCGAGTCGAGTTACGCCTACGTGCGCGATCTCGTCGCGGGTGGCGGGACGATTCTCTTCGTTGGCACGAAGAAGCAGACCCAAGGCCCCATTGCCGACTACGCGCAGGCCTGTGGCATGCCCTACGTCAACCAGCGCTGGTTGGGTGGCATGCTTACGAACTTCTCCACCGTGGCCGGTCGCGTGAAGCGCCTCATTGAGCTGCGCGCGATGGAGCGCGCCGGCGACTTCGCCAACATGCCGAAGCGTGAAGCGCTGCGCCACAGCCGCGAACTCGAGAAATTGGACCGCAACCTGAGCGGAATCGCGAACCTCGACCACGTTCCTGACGCGATTTTCGTCATCGACACGAAGAAAGAGCACATCGCGGTCACGGAAGCGCGCAAGCTCGGTCTGCCCGTCGTCGCCGTCGTCGACACCAACTGCGACCCGGACTTGATTGACTACGTCATCCCCGGCAACGACGACGCGATTCGCGCCGGCGCGCTGTTGTGCCGACTGATCGCCGACGCCGTCACGGAGGGTCGCTACATTCGAGCGAATCGTCCGACGCCCGCCGCGATCGCGGCCAACGCCGCCGCGCCCGCCGCGGCCAGCGCGTAATTCACTTCAACCCCCGTAAGTAAGAGGAGATTTCAGGTGGCTATCACCGCGAAAGACGTACAAGCACTGCGCCAATCAACGGGCGTAGGAATGATGGACGCCAAAAAGGCGCTCGAGGCGACGAACGGTGACATGGAGGCGGCGACCCAGTGGTTGCGCGTCCAAGGTCTGGCCTCCGCCGCGAAGCGCGCGGAACGCGAGGCGGGCGAAGGCGCCGTCTCCGTCGTGCGCGACGGTAACGTCGCCGCGATCGTGGAGATGAAGTGCGAAACCGACTTCGTCGCGAAGTCCGAGGAGTTCGTAACGCTGGTCGACGAAATCGCCGCGCGCGTCGCCGCCGAGGGCGAGGGCGCCGTGGCGCAGTTCCAAGACCAGATCGAGACGATGCTGACCACGCTCAAGGAAAACATCTCGGTTGGTCGGGTCCACCGTCTTGCCGCCGGTGACGGTGAGGTCGTCGAAACATACATCCACCAGCAGAGCGGACGTGGCGTGAACGCCGTCGCCGTGGTCTTGAAGGGTGGCGACGTTGAGATGGCGCACGAAATCTGCGTGCACATTGCCTTCGCGAAGCCCCAGTTTCTTAAGCGCGACGACGTGCCGAGTGACCAGGTCGAGGCGGAGCGTAAGACCGTCGAGGAGATTTCGCGCAACGAGGGCAAGCCCGAAGCGGCCTTGCCCAAGATTATTGAGGGGCGACTCAACGGTTGGTTTAAGGAGCGCGTCCTACTCGAGCAGAGCTACGTCAAAGACGAGAAGCAGAGCATTGAAGCCTTCTTGAACGGCGCCACGATCGTGGCGTACGCGCAAGTCGTCGTGGGGGGCTAGGCGTCATCGTGCGTCGGGTCGTCTTAAAACTCTCGGGTGAGGCGCTGGCCTCGGCCGCGAGCGACGAAACCATCGACGCGACGACGGTCGACTTCTTGGCGCGCGAGATCGCCGAGGCCATGGACCGAGGTGGACTTGAGTTGGCGGTCGTGGTGGGCGGCGGCAACATATGGCGCGGCGCCACGGGCGCGATGGCCGGAATGAATCGCGCGAACTCTGATCTGATGGGCATGCTCGGCACCGTCATCAACGCGCTCGCCCTCCAAGACGCCATCGAAAGTCACGGACGCGCGACGCGCGTCATGTCGGCCATTGGTATGGATCAGGTCGCCGAGCCCTACATTCGCCGTCGCGCGGTGCGCCACTTGGAAAAGGGACGCGTCGTTATCTTTGCCGCGGGTATGGGTAATCCGTACTTCACGACCGACACGCCGGCCGCGCAACGCGCCGCGGAGATCGAGGCGGCGATTGTGTTGAAGGGAACCCACGGGGGAGTTGACGGCGTCTACGACCACGATCCACGCACGCATCCCGACGCCGTGAAGTTCACGGAAATCTCGTTCGACGAGGTCATCGCGAAGGACCTGCGGGTCATGGACATGACCGCGATCACCTTCTGCAAGGACAACGGGCTGCCGCTTCGCGTCTTTGACCTGATGGCCGAGGGAAACCTAGGACGCGCCCTCGACGGCGAGCCCGTCGGTACGCTGGTGAGGTAATGGACAACGAACTCGTAGACCTGGTGATGGACGACACGCGCGAGCGCATGGCTAAAGCGATTGAGCACGTGAAGGGCGAGTTCGCCGCCGTGCGCACGGGCCGCGCGAACTCGGCGTTGGTGGAGAACATCATGGTTGACTACTACGGCAGTGAAACGCCGTTGCGTCAGCTGGCGAATTTTTCGGTGCCCGAGCCTCGCCTGTTGATTGTTTCGCCCTTCGACAAGGGTGCCATGGCGGCCATTGAGAAGGCGATTCAAAACGCCGACCTTGGCTTAACACCCTCGAACGACGGTCAGATCATCCGTTTGGGTTTTCCTTCGCTCACTGAAGAGCGACGTAAGGCCTTCGTGAAACTGGTGAAGTCCAAGGCGGAGGAGGGCAAAGTAGCCTTGCGCGGCGTTCGCCGTCACGCGCGCCAGGAGCTCGAAAATTTGGAAAAAGAGCACGGCCTGTCGAAGGACGAAATTGACCGTCTCGAAAAGGTGCTCGACAAAATGACCCAAGATGAGGTGGCCGTCGTCGACGGGCTCCTCGCGAGCAAGGAACAAGAGCTCCTTGAGGTCTAGCGACGGCTCCTTTTTCGACGAACCGACCGGCGAGGTGCCGGCGGTGAGTTACGACGACGCGCGCGTGACGATTACTGGCGCCGAGCCCGCCGGAGAATTAGTTGACGAAACACCCGTGCTGGACCCGACGACGTTGCTGCCGCACTGGACCGACGCGCCGACGGGCCAAGTGCCTATTGTGGTGGCGCGCGAAGCCGCGCAGAGCGACGATCCGTGGGCCCAGATTCCGGCGCCCGCCTGGCGCGAAGGCGAAGCCGACTGGGTAGCGCACGAAGAGCAGTTTGACGCGGCGCTCTTGGCGGGCGAGGTGCGTGACGACAACGTTCGTCCCTGGGAGTTCGCGAGCGAGACAGTTGAGGACGAGGACGAGGACGAGGTGTTGCTCGAAGAGCCGCCACGCCCCGAACCGGTGCGCGCCTCACGAACGCGTCACACCATCAGTACCAATCCTTTGGCCGGTCGCGCCGTGCGCCAACGCCAATCGTCGAGCAGCAACGTCGCGCGCGCCACGCTGACGGGCGTGCTACTCGCCGTCGTAGTCTTCGGGTTTTTCCTCGCCGGCACGGTGCCGCTCAGCGCACTCATTTTGGTGGTGCTCGGACTCGCGAGTGCCGAGGCTTACGCCGGATTTCGCTCCGTGGGCGCGCATCCCGCTTCGGTGCTCGGTATCGCGGCGGTACTCACTTTGGGCGTCGGCGTCTACAACAAGGGTTTGGTCGCGGTGGGGGCGATCGGCGTCTTGCTCATCGTCGTCGGCTTCGTTTGGTACCTGGCGTCACCGGGCACGGTTGACGTGCTCGATGGTCTCGGCGCGACGTTTTTCGTGTACGCGTGGGTCGGCGTGTTTGGCTCCTACGCCCTGTTGTTGATATCGCCACGTAGCTTTCCCCACCACCACGGCATGGCCTACCTCTTCGGGGCGATGGTGCTCGTGATCTGCAACGATTCGGGGGCGCTGTTCATCGGACGATGGATTGGCCACCAGCCCTTGAGCGCCCGGCTCTCACCCAATAAGACACGCGAAGGAACCCTCGGCGGGACGTTCGTCACGCTGGTGGGCGGGGCGATCATCTTGCCGCTGGTCAGCCCCTGGACGCTCACGCACGGTCTCGAGGCCGCGCTCGCGATTTCGATTGTCGCGCCGCTCGGCGATCTCTTTGAGTCGATGATTAAGCGCACTCTCGGCGTCAAGGATCTCGGAAGGCTTCTCCCGGGACACGGAGGCTTCTTGGACCGGGTCGATGGTCTGCTCTTCGCGCTGCCCACGATGTACTACTTCGTGCACGTTTTTCAGTTGGGCTAGCCACGGTGCCCACGCCTCAGCGGGTTGCCCTTCTCGGCGCGACGGGCTCCATTGGTCGCCAGACCCTCGAAGTCCTTCGACGCGAACGAGCGCGTTTCCAGCTGGTCGCCATTTCGGGCGGCGAGCGACTGAGCGAGCTGGCGGCGATCCAGCGCGAGTTCGCCGTCAAGCGCGTGGGCGTGAAGACGTCCGCTCACCGCGACGCGCTGGCGGCGCTCGTGCCTGCCTCAGTGGAGATTGTGGTCGGTGACGAGGGCCTCTCGTCACTGGCGCGCGACGGCGACGTCGTCGTCAACGCGGTGGTGGGTTTCGCGGGATTGCCGGTGACCATTGGCGCGCTCGAGGCGGGTGCGCGTCTCGCGTTGGCCAACAAGGAGTCCCTCGTCGCCGCGGCGCCCCTGGTCGCGACGGCGCGACGAACGACGGGCGCGCAGATCGTCCCGGTCGACTCCGAACACTGCGCGATTTACCAGTGTTTGGCGGGCGCCAGCACGCTTCCGGGACACCCCGACGTTCGCCGCCTCCTCCTCACCGCTTCGGGTGGTCCCTTTCGAGGCTGGGGCCACGAGCAGTTGGCGCGAGTCACCCGAGCCGACGCGCTGCGCCACCCGACGTGGTCGATGGGCGAGAAGATCACGGTGGACTCCTCGACACTTATGAATAAAGGGCTCGAGGTCTTAGAGGCGAGTGCGCTCTTCGGGGTTGAGGCGGCGAGAATTGACGTGGTCGTGCACCCCCAGTCAATCGTGCACTCGATGGTGGAGTACGTCGACGGCTCGGTGCTGGCTCAGATGTCGCGGCCGGATATGCGCCTGCCTATTGCGTACTGTCTCGGACTGCCCGAGCGGCTCGATCACGCGTGGGGAGCGATGGACTTCGCGTCGGGTTTTGAGCTCACGTTCGAAGCGCCCGACCGCGACGCCTTCCCGGCGCTCGACCTGGCTTACGAGGCGGCCCGGCTCGGCGGCGCGGCCCCGGCCTGGTTGAGCGCGGCCAACGAGGTCGCCGTCGACGCTTTTTTGCGTGATCGACTGCGCTGGCGTGAGATCGTGGACGTCGTCGCCGCGGTGATGGACCACTACGTGGCCGACCCCCTCAACACGCTTGAGGCGCTCTACGACAACGACGCGACTGCTCGACGCCTCGCCGCCGGTAACCTGCCCCGGTAGCTATGGCATCGCGCGACGCAGGTCCTTCCCCTTCTCCCGCCCTCAGTCTTCTCGGGCTGGTCGGGCTCGTGGCGCTGCTCGTCTGGTGGGCCGGTTGGGCGTTGCCGGTGGTGTTGTTGGCGGTGATCGTGATGATCATGGGCCACGAGTTTGGTCACTTCATTACGGCCAAACGAGCGGGACTTCTCGTCTCCGACTTTTTCGTCGGTTTCGGACCGGTGCTGTGGTCGACGACGCGGGGCGAGACTCGCTACGGCGTGCGCGCCTTTCCCGTGGGTGGTTACGTCAAGGTGCCCGGGATGACCTGGGACGCCGACGTCGCGCCGGAATTCGAAGAGCGGACGTATCGTTCGGCGAGCTACCCTCGCAAGGTCCTGTTCGCCTCGGCCGGTTCGTTGATGCACGGGCTGATGGCGTTGGTCCTCGCGTGGGCGTCACTGACCTTCGTCGGACTTCCGTCGAGTTCACACGTGGGCGTCTTAGCCTTCTCGCACTGGGACGGATACCACCAGACGGCCGCGCAACGGGCGGGACTGCGTCTGGGTGATCAAATCACCAGCGTTAACGGAGTGAAAGTCTCTTCCGCCGACCAACTCGTCGCCCTCGTGCATCGCAGCGCCGGCGTGCACTTAACGTTGCGCGTGACTCGCGACGGACACGCGCTCACGCTGCACGCGACCCCCGTTGACGGACGTAGCGTCAAAGAGGGTGGGGTGGCCTTGGCGAGCGGCGCGAAGCCGGACGGATTCTTGGGTATTGAAGTCGGAGCGTTGGTCACGCGCTCGTCGCTCCTGGGCGCGGTGCCCGGCGCCTTTCATCAAGTCGGCGTCACGATAAACGCGGCGCTGCACGGCATTGGCCACGTGTTTACGCCGGGTGAGTTCGCGAGTCTCTTTCACCAAGTCGCCTCACCGGCCGCGGCGACGAATCGCGCGAACCAACTCTCGCGCCCAGAGTCGATCGTCGGGGTGGTGCGCTTGGCGGTGCAGAGCACGCAAAGCGGTGTGGGTTCGCTCCTCGAGATCTTGATGGCGGTGAACATCTTCGTTGGGGTCTTGAATATGGTGCCGATGTTGCCGCTCGACGGTGGTTACGTGCTCGT
>JAGWHY010000035.1 GCA_028873575.1 Acidobacteriota bacterium
ATCGCGATTGACGAGGCCACGTTCTTCGCCATCGAAGTCGTGAGCCCCTCGGTGGGCCTCGGCGCGGTCATCACCTCGGGCGTCGCGCGCCTCGGCGCGCTGCGCCACGGCGCGAGCGAGCACGCGCGTTAGATGACGGGCGACAGCCCGCCGTCCACGCTGATACCGACCCCCGTGACGTAGCTCGCGCGCGGTGACAGCAGAAAGGCCGCGACGTCGGCGAACTCGCGCGCCGTGCCCAGGCGGCCGAGCGGAATGGACGAGCGCTGCACCAAACTCGCGTAGAAGTCGTCGAGCGCCACGCCGGCCTCCTTCGCGCGACGCACCCACTGGCCCGACTCGATGAGTCCAATCAGGAGGGCGTTGGCCCGTACGCCGAGTGGTCCGGCCTCCTGGGCCAGCGATTTGGTGAGAGCCAATCCCGCCGCGCGACTGGCCGCGGTGGGAGTCGAACCAGCTTGGGGCGCCCGCGCTGAAATCGCGAGGACGTTCAGGATCGAACCCCTCGTCGTCGCGAGCGCCGGAAGAACCCGACGCGACAGGTGCAACGCCGCGATCACTTTGAGTTCGTAGTCCTCGCGCCACTGCGCGTCACTCGACGTCGCGACGGCGCTCGCCGCGACGCGCCCGGCGTTATTCACCGCGCCGTCGAGGCGTCCGAACGTCGTGAGGGCTTGGTCGATGAAGGCGTCGAATTCGTGCTCTCGGGTCACGTCGGCCGCCACCACCAAGGATCGCTCGCCCAGGGTCGCGCGCGCGGTGTCGAGACGTTGCGGGTCGCGACCACAGACCGCGACCCGGGCGCCTTCGCCCAACAACGTCTCGGCGAGCGCGAGGCCTAATCCGTCGGTTCCGCCGGTAATGAGAAAGGCGCGATCGGCTAACTCGAGGTCCACGGGGGAAGCCTACAAAGTTGTCGTGCCTACCCTCACGGCACGATTCATCAAGGTGTCTTTCATCTTTTCGAAACCCACGGTCAGGACCACCCCGTTACCCTTGGGTGATGGATTCCTACGTGCCCAACCCCACTCGCTACGAGACCGCGACCTTTCGCCGCTGCGGACGAAGCGGTCTCCTGCTCCCGCCGATCTCACTGGGGCTCTGGCACAACTTCGGCGAGGACCGGCCCCTCGACACCCAGCGCGCGATTCTGCGCCGGGCCTTCGACCGCGGCGTCACGCACTTCGACCTCGCGAATAACTACGGACCGCCCTACGGCAGCGCCGAATCGAATTTCGGCCAGATCTTAAAGAAGGACTTCTCGACGTTGCGCGACGAGCTGATTATTTCGACCAAGGCCGGCTGGGACATGTGGCCCGGTCCCTACGGCGACCTCGGCTCGCGCAAGTACCTTCTCGCGAGCCTCGACCAGAGTCTGCGACGTCTCGATCTGGATTACGTCGACATCTTTTACCACCACCACTTCGACGTGACGACGCCACTCGAAGAGACCATGGGCGCGCTCGACGCCGCGGTGCGCCAGGGCAAGGCGCTCTACGTCGGCGTGTCGTCGTACTCCGACGAGCGCACGAAAGAGGCGGTCGCGATTCTGCGTCGCCTCGGTACCCCGCTCTTAATTCACCAGCCCTCGTACTCACTGTTGAACCGCTGGATCGAGGACAAGCTGCTCACCGTCCTCGACGAAGAGGGCGTCGGGTGCATCGCCTTCTCGCCGCTGGCCCAGGGGCTGTTGACGGATCGCTACCTCAACGGCACGCCGGAGGGCTCACGCGCCTCGAAGGGCACCTCGTTCCCCGAGTGGATGTTGAACGACGACAACGTCGCGCGCGTGCGCGCGCTCAACGACCTCGCGTCGCGACGCGGCCAATCCCTCGCGCAGATGGCGATTGCCTGGACCCTGCGCGACCGACGCGTGACCTCCGCACTCATTGGCGCGAGCAGCGTCGCGCAACTCGACGACAGTCTCGACGCGCTGGCCAATCTCGACTTTTCCACCGAGGAACTCATCGACATCGACCGATACGCCGTCGAAGGGGGCGTCGACCTCTGGCGCGACGTCGCGTCGCGTTAAGCAGTCGCGTCGGGTTTCGTGTCGCTCGCGGACGACGGCGCCGTGTTCACCCGTCGCCCTAGGCACCGCAGCACGAAACGTCCCACGCGTCCGAGGTCCTCGGAGCGGGTACTCGAGGCGCGATGACCGAGTCGCGCGCCACGCCCGCCGCCGCCCGTGCCGGCCAGTCCGGCGAGGTGCAGCGAACTCGCTTCTTCGTACTTCGGCACTTTCGCCATACGACGCTTGCGCTTACGAGGTGCGTGACCTGAAGTACCCATAACCTCACCCTCCCACAGCGCGGCGCCCGGCGCTCGTCGGGCAATCAAAGTTCACTGACCGCTCCCCGGTCGACCTTGAACTCGTGGCGCGACGCGAGGCGGGCGATTCACGTAACTCGCCCTAGACGCTCAAGAATCGCGGTGCTACGCTCGGCCCCCTAGGAAGTCCGGACCTCGCCTCCTTCAGGTTTCAATCACCTTGAAACGCTGGAAAGTGAGATGGCGATGGCGACGCGCGACGATTCCCCCGGCAACGTAAAGACCCCGATTCGATTCCTCTTCAAGCGGCGACGGACGCCTCGCTGGTCCTCGCGAAGAGGTGGGCCACGTGAACGATCAGTTAACGCGCCCTGGGCGCGCAGCACGCCGCGGGCCGAGGTCGCGCGCGACGCGTCACGAGTGGCGCCCGCCCCCACGCCCTTTCACCCAAGTCCTCGGGTGCGCGATGTTTAGGGAGCCCGCGACGAGGAGAAGTTCCCGTCGCGGAGCGGCCCCGAACCCCGTCGAGGTTCCCGCGAACCGCGAACCCCACTCGGGACCGGTCGCCACGGCGGGTGCTGACGAGAACGAGTCGCCCTGCGCGCGGCACCTGGTCGTCGCGCGAGCCTTCTTCGCCGAAGACCTTTCCGACGTCCCCTTCTGGGGGGCGCGCCGCTGGCGTCGTGACCGTCGCGGCCCGTGCGCCGCGACGAGCCCACGAGAATTGAGCGCGACGTGACGACGTCCTCACGGCTCAACCCCGAGCTGGGCTATCTCCTCACGACGCACGTGACGGGCGCGTTGACCACACGACCCCTCGTCGCGACGCGCACGCACGAAGTCTTCGGAAGTGACGAGCCGTGCTGTCTCGCGTTTCGTCAACTCGCCCTGGACGCGCCCGCGCGCCCTCTCGCCAACGGCGGCGTCTTTCTCCACGTCGTGGCCGAGGACTACCACCTCGGTCGTCTCGGATTGACGCGTGGGGGCTAACGACGACACGTCCGCGGCGATATCAGTGATTTGCTCTTAATCACCGGACCACCTCGCGCGGAATCGACGACGGGTCGCCCGTGCCTGACGGGCCAGGTAAAATTGGGGAGGCGCCTCGTGTCGTCCAATCCCAACAGAGAGCAGTTAATACGTGTACGGCCTACAGCGCTTCGACATCGAGACCTCCCCGCCTATTTCGGACGCGGAAATTAAGCGCCGCTGGACGTGGTTCCACCAAGAGATTCGCAAGATGTCGGGCCTCTGGTGGCAGCGCTGGGCCGGTCAGCTCCTGGGTGAAAACACGCTTCGCTACCGCGTGGTGCGCGCGATCTTTCGCCCACTCCTCAAGCTCTTACGCGCGGGGCGCGCCAAGCCCGCCCCCACGACGCTCACCGCGAGCAGGGTCGACGAGGTCTTTCCGGTCAACTACCGACCAAAGGTCATCGCGCCGCTCGATGATGACGCCGTCGCCGAGGCGCTGACGCGCGTCGAAATCGTCGTCGTGGACGAGTCGCGCGACGACGTCGCGACGTTGATTGGTGAACTCAACGACGTCGTGGGTACCTCCACCAAGACGTGGCTGCTAATAGTCGACGCGTCGTCCAGTGAGCTCGAACGCCACGAGGCCGCCGTGCTCTTGTTGCGCGCCGCGCGCGACGAGGACGACGTCGTCTACGGCGACGAGGCGGGACCCCAACCCTTTAGTCCGATCTTGAAGAGCCCCGCGGTCGGTCCCCACACGCTCTTGAGCTACAACCTGGTCGGACGCCCCGCGCTGCTGCGCCGCGCCACCGTGCGCGACGTCGGGGGCTTTGACGAAGCGGCCGGTTGGGCCTTCGAGCACGATCTCTACCTGCTGTTACGCGAGACGAACGCAACCTTTCATCACGTCGCGCACGTCTTTCGCGCGGGGCGCTCACCGCAAGCCTTCGACGGCGAGCACGTCAACGCCGACACGCTCGCCTGCGTGGAGCGAGCCCTCGCGCGTCGAGGTTGGGTCGCCTCGACGACCCTGGGCGAACTCCCCGGACTCGTGCACTGGCGACCCGTGCCGCCACTCACGTGGCCCTCGATTGACGTCATTATCCCGACGCGCGACCGCGTCGATCTCGTGAAGCAGTGTCTCGCGTCCATTGAGGCTCAGACGACCTACCCCAACTACGACGTCATCATCTTGGACAACGACTCGGTCCAGCCCGAGACGCTGACGTTTTTCGCGACGACCAACTATCGCGTCGTGAAATGTCCCGGCCCATTCAACTACGCCCACATCGTCAACCGCGGCGTGGCGCACTCCGGGGCCGACTACGTGGTGACGCTCAACAACGACACCATCGTCGACACGCCCGACTGGCTCGAACAGCTACTCGGGCTGTGCGCGCTGCCCGACGTGGGCGTGGTGGGCGCCTGTCTGCTCGACCGCGACGAACGACGTGAGCACGAATCGATCGTGATCGCGCCCTACCCCCAGCACCTGCGTACCGACTCGAACTATCCCCACCGCGACCACTTCGCCCTCGCCATCAAAGACGTCGCGGCGGTCACCGGCGCGGTGCAGATGGTTGAACGCGTCTTCTGGGACCAGTTGGGCGGCATGGACGAGCAGTTAAAGGTCGTGATGAACGACGTCGACCTCTGCCTGCGCGCCTTGCTCGAGGATCGCCACGTGGTCTACACCCCCGGCGTGCGGCTCTTTCACCACGTCGGTTCGTCGCGGGGCGATCTCGACCCGCTCGACGACCGCGACCGCTTCTTGCGACGCTGGGACATCTTCGCGAGCTTCGTCGACCCCTTCTTTCCCGAAGCCCTCCTGCTCTTGGGCGAAAAGATGTTCTACTTTCTCCGGTCCGAGGAACCCCGCCGTTAAGGCTCGGACTTGTAGCCTGAGACGGTGCGTTCGTCAGGGTTCTCGAGCAGATTGACGCGCCGAATCCCCGCCGGGGCCTGGCCGGTCGTCGTCGTGATTCTCGCGGTCCTGGCCGGCAACGTGCTCTACGTGTCGGGCCAGACGATGAACAACCCGATCACTTGGACGGCGGGTATCTCGCACTTCCTCTGCCACATCAGTTGCGGACGTCCGGCGATTGACCCCAACCTCGGCTTCATCACCCAACCCCTCGGCCACCAAGCGGCGCTCGACCTCCTGCACGGTCACTGGCCCTGGTGGAACTACTTCGAAGGGCTGGGCCAACCGCTCGCCGGCGAGATGCAGTCGGCGGCGCTCTTTCCCCTCACGCTGCTGTTCGGTCTCGGCGCGGGCCTGCTCTGGTTCCACGTCGGACTCGAAATCATCGCCGGTCTTTCGACGTACTTCCTCGCGCGTCGCCTGTCGATTCCCACCGTCGCCGCGGTGGCGGTGGGCGCCGTCTTCGCGTTAAACGGCACCTACGCCTGGCTCGGCAACGCCGTCTTGAACCCGGTGGCCTTTCTCCCGATGCTCCTGCTCGGCGTGGAGATGATCATCGAGAGTGCGGATTCACCCACGAATCGTGGGTGGTACGTCGCGGCCCTCGCGCTCGCGCTCTCGCTCTACGCCGGCTTTCCCGAAGTCGCTTACTTCGACGGTCTCTTCGCGGGGCTCTTTGCGGTGGTGCGCTTAGCGAGTGTGCGGCCAAGTCTTCGCGGGCGGGCGCTGCGACGATTCGCGCTTGGCGGTGGGGTGGGCGTGGCGCTCGCGCTGCCCGCACTCATTCCCTTCTACGACTTTCTCAAGGTCGCCGACGTGGGGGCGCACACCAACGCCGGTTCGGACAGTTTCGTGCACCTACCCACGAGTGCCCTACCGATGTACTTCGACCCGTACGTCTACGGCACGATCTTTTTCAATCCGAACGTCAACCTTCCCTGGGGCAACATCGGCGGCTACTTCACCATCACGGTGACCACCCTCGCGCTGGTGGGTCTCGTGGGGGCGCGCCACCGGGCGCTGCGCGTCGCGATGGGCCTGTGGACCCTCGCGGGCCTCGCGGGTACTTTCAACGTCTTGCACGCACGTCAGCTGTGGAACGTCATCCCCCTGGTCGCCAACGCGTCGTTCCCGCGCTACGTCACCCCGAGCTGTGAAATGGCCATGGTGCTCTTGGCCGGGCTCGGGCTGTGGGACCTGACGAGCGTGACCAGCGCGCGGCGTCGACTCACGCTCGCGAGCGCGATCTCCTTGTTGATTCTCCTCTGGAGCGTGCACGAAGCGAGCCCCTTGAATAGGGGCGTGACGATGAGTCACAAGGCGCACGTCGTGTTCTTATTGTTGGGTTTCGTACCTTTCGCGGGCGTCCTGATTTACGCGGTGTTGTCGCGACTGGGTAGCCGACGGTGGGTCCCCCTCGCCCTCGCGCTGGTGATGGTCGGTGAGGCGCTCGTGATGTACGTCGTGCCAACCGGCGAGGCGCCCAAACAGATCACCGTCGACCAAGCGCCCATCACGTATCTCCAAACTCACGAGGGCGAGTACCGCTTCGTTGACTTCGGGGTGATCTTTCCCAACTGGGGAACGCAGTACCACTTGAACTCACTCAGCGCCATCGATCTGCCCTTCCCGCGCGCTTACAAGGACTTCATTGAGCGCACGCTCTACCCGGGCCTGACCCCCGGCAATCAGTTCGTCGTGAAGAACGGCATCATCGGTATTAACGCGATGCAGGCCATTGTGGCGGCCCATCTACGAGCCTTTGAGGGCGCGACGGCGAAGTACCTCATTATGCCGAGCTCGGTCCCTCTCAATCCCCAACTCGCCCGCGAGGGCGTCACGCGAGTCTTCGCCGACTCCCTCGCGACGATCTATCTACTCCCCCGTCCGCGGGCGTTCTTCAGCACCGCGACCAAGGACTGTGTCGTCACGAGCACCGATCCCGCGAACGCGGTCACGAACTGTCGCCAGCCGTCGAGCCTGACGCGCACCGAACTCTCGATGAAGGGTTGGACCGCCAGCGTGAACGGACGTCACGTCCCCATCACGACGATCAACGGGGTCTACCAGCGCGTCGACGTGCCCGCGGGCCCGGCCCGCGTGCGCTTTAGCTTCCGACCACCCCACGAGCTGGCGGCCTTCGCGGTGTTCGCCCTCGCCCTCGCCTTTCTCGCGCTGTCGCTCTACGACGAGCGTCGACCGTTGACGCGCTTGACGCGGCGCGTCGGGCGTGCCCCCGGCCGCCACCGCGCCTAAGCGTGCGACTTTCGCGACAGGCTCGACGCGTCGCGGCCACGCTCGCGGGCGTCGTCCTCCTCGCGCCGTCGCTGGCGGCGAGCGCGACGCCCCCCGGCGAATTACCCCAAACCGCCGCCCGGCCCGGCTTCGGCCCGTCATTCACGCACGAAATGGCGCGACTCGCGCGCGCGATCGCGACCGACAATCTCAGCGCCGCCGAGTCACTCTTCTTTCCCGAAGCCGCCTACGTGCGTCTCAAGACTGGGGTGATCGCGTACCCGTCCAGCGACTACCAAGGTCGCCTCGTCGCGTTCTACCGACTCGACCTCGCCGCGTACCACCAGGCTCTCTACGCCGGCGCGCGCACGCACTACGTCACCGCGCGCGCCAACCCCGCCGACGCGGCGTGGATTACGCCCGGCGCCTGTGAGAATCGCTTCGGCTACTGGCACGTGGGTGGGGTGCGACTGCTCTTTCGCCGTAATCAGACCTTGGTCTCGGTCGCGGTGGACTCACTGATCTCGTGGCGCGGCGCCTGGTACGTGGTGCACCTGGGACCCAACCCGCGTCCGCGCGACGTCGGGACGGTCGACGACTTCGTCAAGGGACCAGGCCAACCCGGCCCCGCGGGCGGTTGCTAGCGCGCGATTGAGCCGTCGGGCGCGATGAGGGCGGCGTGCGCGCCAAAGTCCGCGCGCGAGAGCGCGTTGACGAACGAGGCGGCGGCGGCGCTCGAATCGAGGCTCGCCGCGCCCGAGGGCGCAAGGACGACTGACGAAAAGTGCCCCGCGACGAAGGCGCCGGTCGCGCTCAAAGTGACGTGGAGAATCGCCGACAGCGCCAACGTGCCACTGGCGGAGAAGTCCTCGTAGTTGGCGAAGTCCCCGAGGCTGTAGTCGATTAGGTGTCCCCGGTACCACTCCAGTCCGCGCAGTACGTGCGGGCCGCTCGCGATGACGAGGTCGGCCCCCGCGTTCACCGCGAGGTGCGCGAAGGCGTAGGGGTTACCGCGATCCTCGCCCACGTAGAACTCTTCGTGGCGCGTCACGTGATCCGCGTTCGCCCCTTCGGCGCCCGCGTGCATGTAGACGACGACCACGTTGGCGAGTCGCGACGCGCGTTCAATCAACGCCGTCGCGGTGGCGCCGTCGAGCAGGTTATTGGTGAGGCCATACGGCGCGAAGTCGACGAAGGCCACGCGTAGCGCGCCCTCACGCACGACCCCGATCTGACCGGGCAGACCGGCCTGGGTGATACCCGCGGCGCGCATCGCGGCCGACGTGTCCGCAAGTCCCGCCCCGCCGAAATCGTCGCTGTGGTTGTTGGCTGAGTTGAGCACCGTAAAGCCCGCGCGTCGATAGATCAGCGCGTAACTGGGCGGCACCTTGAAGGCGTAACAGTCCGTGGAACTCTTCGCGCACTTCGACGTCGTCGCGTTCGTGAAGGTGCCCTCGAGATTGCCAAAGACGATCGGCGCGGCCAGCGCGGCGCGCACCGGATTGAAGTAGGTCGCGGCGTCCGCGGGTAGTTGCGGGGTGTTGCCGAGCTCGGTGTCACCCACCGCGGCGAGCGACACGCGCGTGCCGAGGGTCGTCGTCGTCGTCACTGGCGCGCGCGTCGTCGTTGACCCGAGTGACGTCGTGGGCCCGAGGGTCGTGGTCGGCGTCGTGTGCACCACGTTGGCCAGCCCCACCGCGGCCAGGGCGACGACCAGTACCGCGCCGAGCACGCTCGACACGACCCGACGTGCGCCAAACGACCCGCGATCTTTGGCGTGACGCGCTACCACGGCTGCGTTTCACCGGGGCGACGACTCGCGTACACCGCGAAGAAGTCCTTGGTGCTCGGGTACAAGAACCGTCCGGCGATCTGGTTGGGGTTGGGCACGAAGAGCGTCGCGCCGACCGCGCCGGGCGCGCCGTAGGTGACGAAAATGGGCCACTCGGGATTGATGTCGAGTTCCATGGCGCGCACGACGTGCAAGCTGACCAGCAAGTGCGCCAGCGAGGCGGAGGTCTGGTCGGGCGCCGCCACGTAGATAAGGTTGCCCTTCGCGTCGACCCCGAGCGCGGTCCGCCACACCGCGGCGACGCCGTGCAGCGTTAAGCCCCACGCGGCGTTGTTGGCGCTCAGCGCGCTCGCGCGCGCGTTACTCACGAGCAGCGAGAGGTTCTGACGCGCCATCACCACGTTCGCGCCGGGTCGAGCGCCACCTTGCCAACTCACCACGTCGACGCGACCGTTCGCGTAACGCACCACCGTCGCGAGTCCGCGAATCATCGGGAAGTACAGCGTGTGATTCACGTAAAAGCCGGCCTTGGCGTCGGCTTCGTAAAAACCGGCGTTAAACGTGGCGAGTAGTCGGCCGCGTGCGGTGGGGGGCACCTCTTCGGGTCCGCGGGGTAAGGGGGTGGGACCCGGCCCCTCGTACCCGGGGTAGAGCGCTAAGTCGGTCGTCGCGCTGTTGATCCACGCCGCGTACGCGCGCACCCCCGGCTGACTGGCGCCGACGACAAAGTCGTTGGTGTAAATCGACGCACCGCTCGACCACGGGTCGCGACGCCGCCACGCAAAGCACCTCTTGACGCTCGCCGTCACCTCACAGATCGGCGCCGGCGCGCTCGACGCGGTCGGTGACGTTGACGTCCTGGAGGTCGAACTCGTTTGAGGACGCGCCGAGTGGGCTCGCGCGTCACTCGCGGGTACTAACCCGAGCGTCAGCACGCACGCGCCCAGCACCGTGAGCAGTCCAAGTCGCCGTGCTGCTTTCATTATCGTGCACAATCCTACGAAACGCGACCGCGTGTCGCGCGTCACGCGCGCACTAGCGTGAGCAAAAAGGAGGGGTCACGTGAGCCGCGTGGACGATATCGATCTCTCGTTGTCACTCCCGGTCGATGAGTCGCTCGCGCGCGTGGCGGCCGCGCAACGACGAATTACCCACCTACGGCTTTTCACGGCGGGGCTGTTAGAAAAGAAGGAGCCCGGTCCCGGTCTGCTCGTACTCTTCGAGGGCTTCGACGCGGCCGGTAAGGGTGGCGCCATTCGACGTCTGACCGCGAGTTTGGACCCGCGTCACGTGCGCGTCGTGCCGATTGGACCGCCGACCGAGCTCGAACGGGCGCACCATTTTCTCTGGCGCTTCCAACCAACCATTCCGGCGCGCGGGGGCATGACCGTCTACGACCGTTCGTGGTACGGACGACTCCTCGTCGAGCGCGTGGAGGGCTCGCTCAGCGACGACGACGCGAGGCGCTCGGCCGAGGAGATTGTGGAGTTCGAACGACTCTTGAGCAACGACGGCGTCACCCTCGTGAAGTTCTGGCTCCACGTCTCCGACGCCGAACAGCTGCGACGCTTTAACGAGCGCCGCGACAGTCCCCTGAAGCGATGGAAGTTAACCGACGACGACTGGCGCAACCGCGAACACCGCCCGGCCTACCTGCACTTTCTCGACGATATGGTCGACTGGACCGATCACGCCCACGCGCGTTGGAACTTGATTGCCGCGGAGCACAAGCACTACGCGCGCGCGGCGATCCTCGAAACCCTCATTGATCGCTGGGAAGACGACCTCGCGCGGCGAGGGGTGACGGTACCCACGAGCCGTGGTCACGACTATCTCCACTAGGGGCCCCGCGAATCTGAAACACTGAAGCCATGACCTCGCGCTACGGCATCACGATTCCCTTCGACGGCGTTACCTTGAGCGAACACCGCGAGTGGTTCTCGCGTCTCGCCGACTTGGGCTACAGCGACGTCTGGTCGGCTGAAGTCGACGGCGCCGACGGGTTCACCCCGTTGATTCTCGCGGCCGCGTGGGAGTCGCGCCTCAACACGGGCGTCGCCGTGACGCCGGTGTACACGCGCGGCGCGGGGCTGCTCGCCATGAGCGTGGCCGCCCTGGCCGAGGTTTCGGGAGGGCGTTTCACGATGGGCCTCGGCGCCTCGAGCCAACCGGTCGTCGAGCGTTGGAACGGCATTGCCTACGACCAGCCCTACCAGCGCACGCGTGACGTGCTGCGCTTCTTAAAGCGCGCGCTTGACGGCGAGAAGATCGACGAGGTCTTCGAGACCTTCGAGGTGCACGGCTTTAAGTTGAGTCGCCCCGTCGTGCACCGGCCGCCGATCTTGCTCGGCGCGTTGCGCCCGGGCATGTTGCGCCTCGCGGGCCGCGAGGGCGACGGCGCCATCTTGAACTGGCTCGCCGCGAGCGACGTCGCGCGCTGCAAGGCCGAGGTCGGCGAAGGTAAGACCATCGCCGCGCGACTGTTCGTCGTGCCCACCGCCGACGCCGACACCGCGCGCTTCGTTGGTCGTCGCATGATCTCGTCGTACCTCACGGTGAAGGGCTACGCCGAGTTCCACCGTTGGCTCGGTCGCGAAGAGCAGCTCCAACCCATGTGGGACGCTTGGGCCGCGGGTGAACGCAAACGCGCGAACGAACTCATTAGTGACGACCTCGTCGACGAACTCATCATTCACGGCCCCTACGAGGCCTGTCGCGAGCACGTGGCGCGCTACGTCGAGGCGGGCGTGGACGTGCCCACGCTCGCGATCGTCCCGATTGGCGTCGACCTCACCGAGGCGGTCGAAGGGCTAGCACCCCGTTAGACCTTTTCGGCCTCGAGGAACTCAAGCATGCCCGCGAACTTCTCGCGCGCGGCCGCGGCGCGCGTCGGAATGTGGTCGCTCGGAATCTCACTGGCTTCGTAGTTCTTCAACGCGTGGCGCGCCACCGTTTGGCGGTGCACCTCGTCGGGTCCGTCGTAGATACGCGCGGCGCGCGCGGCGCGGTACATGGCTTCGAGGGGCATGTCGGCCGAGTAACCCAGTGATCCGTAGGTCTGAATCGCGCGGTCGATGACGTTGTGCAGCACGCTCGCGCCGTAGAACTTGATCATGGCGATTTCGTCGCGCGAGGCCGACGCGCCCACCTGGTCCATCTTCCACGCCGCGTGCAAGGTCATGAGCCGCGCCGCGTGCATTTCGGCGCGCGAGTCGGCGATCCAGTTTTGAATCGTCTGCTTCTCGGCGAGGTACGAACCGTGCGTGTAGCGCGAGAGCGCGCGCTCACACATCATGTCAAAGGCCCGCTGGGACTGACCGAGCCAACGCATGCAGTGATGGATACGACCCGGTCCCAGTCTCGTCTGGGCGAGCAAGAAGCCCGAACCCTCGGGACCAATGAGGTGATCGGCCGGCACGCGCACGTCCTGGTACGTGATCTCGGCGTGATTGCCGAAGCGACCAAAAGTGACTTCGGGATCATCCATCGCGCCCACGTCGCGCACGATGGTCACCCCCGGGGTCGACACCGGCACGACGAACATTGAACTGCCCTGGTACGGGTGGACGTCGGGGTTGGTGACCGCCATGACGATCAAGATGTCGGCGACTGAACCGTTCGTCGTGTACCACTTGCGACCGTTAATCACCCACTCGTCGCCGTCCTTGACGGCCAAGGTCTTCAAGAGGCGTGGGTCGGACCCGGCGGTGTGGGGCTCGGTCATCGAAAAGCCCGATCGCATCGTGCCCTGGAGGAGTGGCTCGAGCCAGCGCTCGCGAATGTCGTGTCGACCGGTCATCTCCATGCCGGCGGCTAACAGTTCGGCGTTGCCCGAGTCCGGCGCGTTGTTGCCAAAGACGACCGGGCCGTAGGGGGACTGACCAAGGATCTCGTGCATCAGACCGAGTCGCACCTGGCCAAAGCCCATCCCTCCCAGTTCGGGCGGCAGGTGCGCGGCCCACAGCCCGCGCTCTTTCACCTGCTCTTGGAGGGGCTTAATGAACTCGCGCAGCTGCGGGTGGGTCAGTCGCAAGGTCTCGACGGGCATGATCTCTTCGCGCACGAAGCCGCGCATCCACTCGAGTTGGGCCTCGAACTCCGGCTCCGTCGAAAAGTCCCACGCCATTACGTCTCCTTTGTCACTGCTGTGGCCACTCTAGGCACGTCGCCCGGGTCACTCCAATCGCGTTTCTCCTAGACTCATTGGAGAAAAGGAGTCGCCATGGGCAAAAAGACCAAGGGGGCACGTCCCGTCAAGATCGGCGTCGTGGACACGATGTTCGCGCGTTACGACATGGGCGCGGCCGCGCGCCGTGAACTCGCCGAGTGTCCGGGCTTCAACGAAACCTTCGTCGTGCGCTCCCTGACCGTGCCCGGCTTTAAGGACCTCGCCGTCGCGGCAAAGAACCTCATCGAAAAGGAACACTGCCAGATCGTGATCGCCCTGGGCATGCCCGGCTCGGCCCCCATCGATAAGCAGTGCGCCCACGAGGCGTCGATGGGACTCATGAGCGCGCAACTCATGACCTCGACGCCGATCCTCGAGGTCTTCGTGCACGAAGACGAGTCCGACGATCCGGCGGTACTCGCGGCCGTCTTTGAGGACCGTTCGCGCAAGCACGCCCGTAACGCCTACTGGATGTTGTTCGCGCCCGAGGAGCTGGCGAAGCGCGCCGGCACGGGTGAGCGTCAGGGCTTCGCGAACGCCGGACCACTGCGCGCCTAAATCGCGCCGCGCCCCGGCGCGTCACTATGCTCTCCTGAGTTACCTAGGGGTAACACGAGGAGGAACTCATGCCCGACGCCGTTATCGTCGCCACCGGTCGCAGCCCCATTGGGCGCGCGTTTAAGGGATCGCTCGTCGACGTGCGCCCCGACGACCTCACCGCCCACGTCGTGCGCGAGGTGCTCGACAAGGTCCCCTCCCTCGACCCCAACTTGGTCGAGGACCTCATGGTCGGCTGCGGCCAGCCGGCCGGTGAGTCCGGCTTCAACGTCGCGCGCGTGATCGCGGTCCTGGCCGGGCTCGACAACGTGCCCGGCGTTACCGTCAATCGCTACTGCTCGTCGAGCCTGCAGACCATTCGCATGGCCGCCCACGCGATTCGCGCCGGTGAGGGCGATGTCTTCATCGCCGCCGGTGTCGAAACCGTCTCACGCTTCGGTGCCGGCGCGAGCGACACGGGTAAGGCCATGAACCCACTCTTTAGCGAGGCGCTCGAGCGCACGAAGAGCCGCTCGGAGAAGGTGACCGTTCCCTGGGCCCCCCAGCCCGGCCTGCCCGACATCTACATTGCCATGGGCCAAACGGCCGAGAACGTCGCCGAGTACGAGAAGGTCTCGCGCCTGGAGATGGACGAGTTCGCCGTGCGCAGCCAAGAGCTCGCCGTTACTCACCAGGCCAACGGCTTTTTCGAGCGTGAGATCATCCCGGTGACCTTGCCCAACGGCACCGTGGTGTCGAAAGACGACGGGCCGCGCGCCGGCACGACTCTCGAAAAGCTCTCGGCGCTTCAGCCGGTGTTCCGAGAGGGCGGCACCGTGACCGCGGGCAACGCCTGTCCGCTGAACGACGGCGCCGCCGCGGTCATCGTCATGAGTGACACCAAGGCCAAGCAGTTGGGTCTCAAGCCCCTCGCGCGCATCGTCGCGAGTGGCGTCAGCGGTCTCAACCCCGAGATCATGGGACTCGGCCCTATTGAGGCCTGTCGCCAAGCGCTCAAGCGCGCCGGGATGACGATTGACGACATCGACCTCGTGGAGATCAACGAAGCCTTCGCCGCGCAGGTCTTGCCGAGCGCCAAGCACCTGGGCATTCCCCTCGAGAAGCTCAACATCCGCGGTGGCGCCATCGCGCTCGGTCACCCCTTCGGCATGACGGGCGCGCGCATCATGACGACGCTGCTCAACTCCCTCGAAGACGCCGACAAGCGCTTCGGCCTCGAGACGATGTGCGTCGGCGGCGGCCAGGGCATGGCGATGATCGTGGAGCGCCTCGACTAACCAGGCGCGTCGTTCGCCGACGCACCTCGAAGAAAGGAACGACGACCTCTAGCGTGGTCCGGTCAGGCGCGCGTGGGGGTCTGCTTGGTAGCGCGCGAGGTCGTCGTCACTGAGTTCGACGGCCTCGTCGGGTAAGAGCACCGCGATGTTCTCGTCGACGCGATAGGCCACCTTACGTCGCGGGTTCACTAAAAGTTCGGCGCTCGCCACGTAGAGCAGCGCCTCGTGATCGACCGGGTCGACCAGCAGGTTGAGGAGAAAGTCGTCGAGGGCCATTAGTTACTTTCCTTAATGAGGGCGAGTGCTTCGTCCACCCCCGCCTTGAGTTCGTCGCGCGTCGCCGCTTCCACGTTTAGTCGAAGGAGTGGCTCCGTGTTGGACGCGCGCAGGTTGAACCACCAGTGTCCAAAGTCAGCGGTGAGCCCGTCGAGTCGATCGATCGCGACGCCGCGGCTCGTCAACGTCGCCGCCACGTGCTCGACGCTCGCGAGGGGATCGTGAACCGTCGTGTTGATCTCGCCCGAA
>JAGWHY010000007.1 GCA_028873575.1 Acidobacteriota bacterium
CCCCGTCCGTGCGGTAAGTCCGATCTGCCCAGTGGCGTGGCGTAGGCAGTAGCGATACTTTCCCCACGAGTGGGGAGCCATCGTGGTCTCCAATTCTCCGAATTGGAAGGGGGGATGGGAGTTGAGCTCCGTTGCTTCAGCTCGCGCTTCTTCCAGGCGAGTGAGGAGATCGGGGGGAAGGACAGCGCGACCAGAGAGGTAGAGGGCGTCTACACCAGACGACAGTTCCACGATCTCCGATACTTGCATAATTGCGAGTATAACAACATCGATGTAATTCTGTCTAGGGCTTTATCGGTGGACGCCCAACTTTGATATCTGAGGATTCCCAATAGGCCTTGGGATCGATGGAGATACCGGGCATAACGAAGACGTCGGGGTGGTGCCCGGTCATCTTCCGGAACCTCGCGACCTTGCGCCAGATAGTTGATTTGTGCATGCCGAACTCGACCAAACCGTCGAAGCCGCCGTAGAGGTGCCACATGACCCAAAAACCGATCATGTCCTCGACCATCTGGGTGCCAAGCGGTTCAAGCGCGTTAATCATGGCCGATTTCACAAATGGGGGAGTGCGCCGATCTACGGCCTTGACATACGCCTTCCAAGCTTTTTTCGCGACACCATGACCTTCTGGCGAATCCATTGGGTCTGAACGGAAGTCAGGGACCATACTCGCATACTAACGAGTAGATAGTCGGCTCTGTGTAACACTTCGGGTGTGGCGATTCTGTTTTCGAATACTTCAAACTTCCTGCAAGCGATTCTGGACTTCGTGACAGCATTTCTGGGTGTTGCCACATGGCGCATGGCAAAAGCAACCAAATCAATGCTGACAAAGGCTGACGATGAAATCGTGTTGGCGCAAGAACAAGTTCGAATTGCGGCACTTCAAGTTGACATCTCGCAGCAAAATGAAATCGCAGCTAGACAGCCCGTCATTGTCGCCGCCGTACCGGAAGATGCGCATGGCACTCGAGTGCATCGACGTGGAACCGACGGAGTTTCTTTCGCCCATTCGAATCCAGTTGGATCATCTTTTTATTCCCTGAGCGAGTCGGGCAATCGAATCGGGATCTACATCACACTTCGGAACGTCGGTCCAGGAATCGCCTTGATTCCTCTTGATTCGGGACTGCCAACTGTCACGGGCTCGATGAAGGGTGGTTTTCACGGCAACGGATTGCCGCAGCAATCGGCAGTTGCGCCCGGAGACACCTTTGAGGTTGTCTTCGATTTGCCTATTGACATGGTGGTTCCTAGTAGCACCAGTGGCTGGTCCACTGGAGTCACTCCAGCACTCGAATTTCTTATTTGGTACTCAGACTTAACCGGCATCACGGGAGCCGAAACTCGAATCATATTTTCAGATAACGAGAAAGGGCTTTTAACACCAGTGAAAACCGAATTCACTCCGAATCGGTGAGTATTGGGTGAATCGACAATGAAGTTTGGACCGTTGCAGTTTGCGGGTGCTGTGATACAGGGGACGCACCTATCGCCATCCGATGGCTATCCGCCCGTCGAACATCAAAATTTTAGACTCGTCAGTCGTTGAGCTCATGTGTCATTCGATAGAAACGCATGAAGTCTTGGTAGTCAGCCTCAAACCGCTCGCTTTGATATTTCCAAAGTTTGGCTCCTTTGATTTCAGCCCTCCATCGCGCCAACCAACCGCCTTTAACGGTCAACATGAGCATCAAGTGCGCGTCGGGGTGGGCTTCGTCTCGCAACACGCGGGCTTGGTTGTAGTCGGCTAAGCGGTTTTCCAGGTTCAGCATGTAATCCTCTTGTCGAATATCGGGTGCTTTTCCACACTTCAGATACCCGTATCCGGTCTGTGCAACGAACCACACATTGAAGAAATGCCTGACACGTGGAGTCATCTCACTCACTGGGAATCCTGCCCCATTCATTCAACGTCACCACCTCTCACCCCAACCTCAAATCGCAACTCGTGATCCCGCTGCATCAGCCGAATCCTATGTGCTTCTCACAATTTCGTCGAGTAACTTATACCGAACTTTCAGCAGCCCTATCCTTCATAAAAGTCCCATCCAGGATTGAACTCGCCAGTCGGAGATTGTTGACGTCAGCTCTCCGACACCAATCAGAATGAGTCCGTTGTGGTTAACAGCCGACTGCGTAATTGATCGCCGAGCAGACGCGGTGCATGACTTCCTCATCTACTCGACCAAGTGGCCCAGTGAGGGAACTCTGTAGAATCGTGTGAAGCCCGTCACAATTAATGACCGAATCTTGGTCGATTCCTGCTTCGTCGTGGTCGAAATCAACTTCTGCGGCAAGACCCCTTTTTGACGTTGAGATTTCGGCAACCGTAGCCAGACTTCGAACGTCGATCACTTCGGATCGCGTGACTATCAGAACGGGTCGGCGCTTCCCACCGACCTCGGCCAACCAGACTTCGCCCCTCTTCACGGCTGGCCCCACGCTTCAAGATCCGTCCAGTCGGATTCAGCTCTCTCAGGAAATTTTGTGTACGCCTCCCGGTCTGATTGTTCGAGAGCGGCACGGACAGCGTCGCTGACGCCCTGGCGTGCCGCAGCCGAGATGTTCACCCCGAGCCTGCGGGCGCGTTCAGCAAGATCTTCATCCAAAGTAAAGGTTGTACGTTGAGATGCCATACCAAAATGCTATCAGTATATGATGTTAAAAACAGCATACGGAATCGAAAAGTTTTCCTATGGGCGCGGACGCTACCAATCCAGTTGAAAAGCGTGACGGAGATCCCTAATTTTTTATCAGCCAGTGACTGGTATGAATTCTGCAGCGTCGGGTCTCCGACACCAGCAATGACCGGCGTCATCCAAAATTCAACCACGTTGAAGAAATACCGTTGTCGAAAGCAACTGTGGTTCCGTGACGTTGGTTCCTGCTCTTCATCCCGATTTGGCGACATGTTCTTAGCCGTCTTCTGCGATACAAATGAATATGCGAACTCGCATCGTCGTGACTACGCTCATCCTTCTTGCCGTTGGCGGATCGATTGTGGTCGCGGCCAATTTGGTCAGATCTCCTGAGTACCACGCGTCCGTGCAGGGACAACTGCTCATTTCGGGTGGGCCTGCTCCAGGAACACCGCGACCATCTGAGGGTGAGGTTACGGCAACGAACGCAGTAGGTCAGTCGTATAAAGTCACCGTCCCCGCGACGGGGAAGTTCACTCTGCCTCTTCCGGCAGGAACGTACTCAATCACC
Organism: Acidobacteriota bacterium; assembly: GCA_028873575.1. GTDB lineage: Bacteria > Actinomycetota > Acidimicrobiia > Acidimicrobiales > RAAP-2 > RAAP-2. Next base: position 3,217 of record JAGWHY010000007.1, read on the forward strand.
GGCTCGTCACCTCAGTTTGGAAATGGTCAGTACAAATGTTCCGCGCCACGTGAAGTCATATTGTCAAATGGCATGTCGACTCACGAGGATGTCTTTTGCTCCGAGAACTAGCAACCGGTGTCACGTCGAGGTTTCCCAAGCTCTTCAAGCAGAGGTTCGAGGGTTTGGCAGCCGCCAATGCCGGGTGGCATTCCTGTCACGTCGGGTCTCCGACACCAAGTTGTACAAATAAGTGCTTTATCTTGTACAATACGGACATGAGCAAAATCTCGGTCAGCAAGGCACGCGAAAAACTGTCAGAAGTCGTGGAGATGTCCCAGTCAGAGCCGGTGGTTCTCGAGCACTATGGGCGTCGAGCTGCGGTAGTAGTGAGTCCCGGGCATTACGACGAGATGCTCGAAGCGTTTGAAGAGTCACAAGACGTTGCCGCATTCGACGCCGCGCTGGAAGAAGAAGGGGCCAACATTCCCTGGGATCAGGTAAAGATTGATCTCGGTTGGTCGTGAGCGATTATCGAATTGAGTTTCGGCCCGCGGCCCTGCGAGAAATTCGAAAGATTGATCGCTCAACGCAACCGCGTATTCAAGGCGCCATTGCGCTACTCGCTCAAGACCCACGTCCGCCGGCGTCACGGCCCCTTCGGGGACGGCCTGGCTACCGGCTCAGGGTCGGCTATTATAGCATCATTTACACGATTGATGACGGAGTGCTTTTGATCGTGGTCGTCACGGTTGGTCATCGACGTGACGTGTACCAATAGCCACGTTTGGACTTCAACGAGTCATCGTTGATTGACGAAATGAAGAAGACGCCAGTGTCTGGTACCAGATCTGGGGTGTCGTGTCTCCGACACCAATTATCTGATAATCTGATTTCGTGACTGAAATTAGCGCCACCAATGCGGCGAGAAACTTCGCGGAATTACTCGATGCCGTCGAGCATCATGGGGAGCGCATCACTATCGTGCGCCGTGGCAAGCCGATTGCGCATCTTGAGCCTGTAGTGAGCGGGCACGGCTCCGGGGTAAAGGACCTATTAAAGAGGCATAGTCCCGATCGTAATTGGGCGACAAGCTTGGGGGAGACTCGAGCACTGAGCATGTCAAAGGATCGCTTCTGAGGCGATTAATTCTCGACACGACGTTTTTGATCGACGCTCAGCGCGCAACCATTGACCTTGACGAAGTAATCAGTGATGACGATGACGTCGCGATTGCGGCGGTTACCGTGGCCGAAATGCGCGTGGGAGTTGAACTCGCCAAGGGGAAGACTCGTACCTCACGAGAAGCACTCTTAGATGAAGTCCTGGTGGAAATTCCCGTACTCGACTACACCATCGACGTCGCTCAATCTCACGCGGCGTTACTTGTCGAGGTGCGCCGCCAGGGTCGCCCACGGGGAGCGCATGACCTCATCATTGCCGCGACTGCTCTGTCGACCGCACGAATTGTTGTATCGGCCGACCGTTCGGCATTCGAAGGACTGCCCGGTGTCGCGGTACTCAACTATCGCTAGATAGCCGCCAGTCTGGGTTTGTGGGCTCCGGCTCTCCGACACCAGGCTCTTTGTTGAATCGGGAGTTCGGTCGTATAGTTCCGGTTAATGCGCCGGATAAGACGTTTGTTGATGTCATTCGTCGCACTGGCATCTGTACTTGTCGCTATTTTTACCCCAAGGGGTCCGGAGTCGGGTGCTCACGCTTTAAGCGCGCCTCACGGAACGAAAGCGCTCTTTACTGTGGTGAAGAAGTTGAGCTTTGGCGCCTGCGGCCCTGAGCCGAGTATCGACGCGGTGGACAAGTCGTCGATTTTCCTTACCGGGACGTTCAGTTGCGGCAAAGTTACTCCGGCAGATTTGATACGGGTGAATCGCGCGAACTTCAAAGTTGTCGCACGTGCGAAGCTCCCAAGTGTCACGAGTGTCGCGTATGGCGACGGCTCGCTATGGTGGGCGACAGGAGCACCGCTCGGTAATGCCGGAACAACATTGACTCCGGGTGATGGGCGACTTCTACTCAGGGTGAACCCAACGAACTTGAAAATTACCGGACGATTCAAACTCCCAGGACCGACCGAACTTGTGGCGATCGCTCGCGACAATCTTTGGGTGGCGACACAGACAAGTCTGTATCGCCTGGATCCAACGAATGGTGCAATTTTGGCTTCGGTCCACCTCGGTTTCTATCCAGCGGCATTAGCAGCGTCGTACGACGGCTCGTGGCTCTACGCACTCGGTGGGACGAATTCCGGACGCCATCTAAACGTAACTGCCTTCTCGTCGGTCTCTGGACGACTCCTAGGTACTCGCAGTAGTTCGAACTTCAGTTCTGGACCGTTCGCCGTCGTGCGTAAAGGAGTGTGGGTTCCTGTGCAAAGCACGGTGACGAAGTCAACGACGATGCGACTCTTCAGAGGTCGAGCATTGACACCGAGTTCGTCGTTGGGAGGATTCACATTTGATACCAACGCGTACGTGGGAGGTGGCATCCTTTGGCTTATTGATGCCGGCGGCGTTGGCCCGACAGAGTGTGCCAGCCCGGTTAATGGGGTTGTACGAGCTCGTGGTGGCCCGGTCGGAGTCGAATACGGCGCAATGGCTTTTGACGATGGCAGTACTTACATTCTCCGAACGATGGGTCTCAATCAGTCTCTCCTTCAAATTGCTCCGGCAGCTCGATGCTCTCGATGAGAGTCGCCATTGATTGGCACCAGACCTGTTAGGTCGGATCTCCGACACCAACATCTTCCAACAGACTCGTTAGTGGGCGACTTTAACGTTCCCAGCGCGGCGATCAAGGGGATGTAGTTTGCGGGTGCCGCGAAAGATGAGGCGCACCTCGAATCGACATCTAGAGCATTTCGCTAGATATCAGCATCATTGCGAAGTCTTGGAAAATACTGGAATGATTAGAAGGTGAATAGACGTTGGCGAGGTCTCATCGCCTTGGTGCTCGGTGTTGGCGTGCTGGTATTTGTCGTCATCTTCTGGGTAGTCGGATTACGAAGTACTGCCGCCTCGGGAGACCCGGGGGGGAAGGTGATGAACCAACTGGTGCCGACGGTGAGTTCACTTCCAGGGTACGGATTGAGTGCGTTGCCATGGGTCAGCCAGATACCTCAGTCACTAACGGCCTCCTACGCCATCAAGATGGAGCCCTTTCAAGACAGTTGTGACGGCAGGGCCGGCACTCGAGGGTGGTCGCAGGTCGTTGTGCAGGCGGGCTTCAGATGGACCAAGAGTCTGTCAGCGCTCTACTCATACATGAATCCCCGACTCGCAACGTTGGGCTGGTCGGCGGTTGTGACGTCGCGACCCTCTATGCCTCCGAGCCTGCGTTGGATTAAGACGTTGAGCAATGGATCAAGAGCCAACGTCAGCGTCTCGCAAGGTCTCGGTGCGTACTCTTCACATTGGCAGCTTGATGCCATTGCCAATCCCGTAGGCAGGGCAGTCAGCGGGTGCTGACGGTTTGACGAAGAGGCAAGATACGCGGTACGGCGAAACGAAGCTGTTTCGCTCCGTCAATTCCGAGCGTCAATTCGCCAGTCGCAAATCATGGACGTCGGCTCTTCGAAGGCAATAGGGTCTTAGCCCAATAAAGCCGCCAGTGTAGAGTGACATTCCTGTCGCGTCGGGTCTCCGACACCAAACGTCATATGGGCGATTATTTGGCAGCTCTTAAAGCACTGCAGCCTCTGGTGAATCTCCCGTTCGCCATATCTCAATTCGTGACCCTCGCTCCAACCGGTTTCTGTTTCTTCCCAACGGTTATGCGACGCTGCTTGTCTTCTTAATTGCGACTACAGCTTCGAACCGTCTTGAATGTCGGAGGCAACGGTGGGCCCGGATTCGCGTGGAACAGTTGAGCTACGGCGGGTTCTGGATTGAAGGATGTTGTCAAATTCTGGGTACCCATTGACAGGCCCAGCGCAGACTGCAGGAACAAAATCGATGTCGTGCTCACCACCCGAAAGGCCGCCACGTCGGTACCGTCGAACGGTGGCAGATGGTGCGCTTTTTGGAGTTCGAGAAACCACTTGTCACCTTGGTGAACCTGGTCGTAAAGGAGACGACCATTCGAAAGCGGATTGCACGTGTCTCCGAGGCTATGGACGACCAAAAGCGCCGGGTGAGCGGCGGGCGTCGCGAAGGCCTGGTGCGTATCTTCACTACCCGAAAAGATCATGACTGCTCCGACATGCAGACCCGTACGCAAGCTGGCGTAGTTCACCCCTTGCGGATCGAGGCCGTGGTCATACATCAACATACCGACGGCCGTCGCGCCATCAGAGTGTCCGGCGAAGGCGAGGCGCGACGCGTCGACGAGACCTCGCAGGATTGAGCATCCTGTCGAAGTTCCCGCGGCGGCGCTGATCGCGGATTTCGCCACGAAGGCAAGATCCGCTGGTTCATTCGCCAAGTCACCTTCAGTATTAACGCCGTGCTGCTCGGCCACCGCACTCGCTACTTCGTCCGGGAACCACGGCGCGACAACCACATAACCCGCCCGCACCCAAGCGTCTAACAACGCGGCGTAGAGGTCGGGCGTCACGTCGTAGCCATGGGCGAAGATGACGGTGGGGTATCCACCGAGTTTCGCTTCGGGCACCGCTCCTGCGGTTTCTTTCGCGGGGTAATTGAGGCGATTAACCGGGTAGCGGATTTCGGTGACTAAACGACGCTCGTCGCGCCACGTTGACGCGGGATTAGTCGCGAAATTGAGAACCGTGCGTGACCCGTCGACGAAGACGCAACGCGCGAGGCCCACCGCATAGGTAGAAGGAGAAGTTGCGCCGCTGGTCGGCGCGCTGTGCGCGGGCGCCAAGTTCCACACACTCGGTGTCAATATCACGACGGCGATCGCTGTCAGCCAACGTCGCCATACGCGATTCACGACTAATTGCCGTGACGCGAGTCTGACCCTCGTCGATTGTCGCGACGTAACTTTTCGAGCGGAGGAAGTTGCGTCACGCGTACTCACAGTGAGTGACGCTAATCGTGCGCCGTCGTTCCATCACGTCAGGACTCGCGCGAAATCTTACGAGGAGGTCACCTCACCCTTTAACGAAGTGCACCCGTTCAACTTCACCTCATGCGAATCAATAAGCGTGGCGCGTATGTTTTTGATCTGTCTGTCAATCAGCTGTGATTGTGCTTGCACGCGACACCGTATCGTCACGCCAAAGTCGAAGCCAACCAAGGGGTGCTTGACCTCCGGACACGTGGCGTCGCAGTAAGAGCGACCGGCGCGAGTAAAAGACACAGCCGTCTGTAAGACGATTTCGAGTGAATTCAAAATTCTGCTCCGTAGCGTTGAGGGCAGAAGAAGATTCGGCGTTCACACGCCGCAGCACAGGAATGGAAGGTAGCGATATGCAGTCAAGCCGAAAGACCTGGAGTATTCTCGCCCTGCTAGGTGTGGCCGCGATCGTGGTCATAAGTCTGGTCGTCGTGAGCTCGGGCGGACCCTCGAAGCAGTCGGTCAACGCGGGTACGGTGACCTTCGCCGAGGGCCCTGGCGCGAATCCCAACTACATCTTTCCCTTCATGTCCGGACAGTACTTTTCTGTGGACAACATCAACCAATTTCAAGAAGAGATGTATCGGCCCTTGTACTGGTTCGGATTGGGGGGATCAGTCGCCGTCGTGCCCTCACTGTCGTTAGCGTCGCTCCCGAAATTCTCCAACGGCAATACTCAGGTGACGATTCAACTCAAGGGTTGGAAGTTCGCCGATGGTCAGACCGTGAACGCGCAGTCCGTCATGTTCTTTCTCAATATGTACAAGGCTGATCCGTCGGGCTACGCCGGCTACAACCCGGGCTTTGGAATCCCCGATCAAGTGCAAACCGCTAAGGGTCACGGTAACACGGTCACGATTCAGTTCACGAGCGCCGTTAATCCCAACTGGCTTCTCTACAACTACCTCTCTGAAATCACGCCGTTTCCCAATAGTTGGGACCGTTCGTCAGCCACCAATACGTCAACGTGCGCGACGGGCACCTACGGTAGTTCGGCCACGGACGCGGCGTGCAAGAGTGTCGTGACCTATCTCGATACTCAGTCCTCATCGACGGCGCTCTTTACGGACCGACTCTGGGAGAGCGGCACTGATGGTCCCTGGAAGCTGACGTCTATTGACAATCTCGGCAACGTGACCTTCGTGCCGAACCCGAACTATTCGGGATCGCCCAAGCCACAAGTGGCGAAAGTCAAGGAAGTTGCCTTTACTACCGCGACCGCGGAGCAAGTTCAACTCTCCGCCCACACGCTTGATCTTGGCTACCTCGATCCGTCGATTTTGACCTCGGACGCCCCGTCACCGGGTACGGTCGGCGCCAACTGGTCACCGATTGCCGGCACCTACAATCTGTACTCGGGCGCACCGTGGAGTTTCAACTACGGCCCCTTCAATTTCAGCTCCGCGGACCCCAAGGCCGCGGCAATCGCGCAGTTGTACATCCGTCAGGCTCTCCAGCTCGCGGTGGATCAAGTAGGCATCATCAAGAACGTCGACAGAGGCTACGGTGTCCCCACCGTAAGTCCATTGCCGCCTAACGCCCCCGCGTCCATAAGCGGTCCGGTGTCGAATCCCTACCCGTTCAGCCTCAAGAAAGCCAAGGCCCTCTTGAACTCACACGGCTGGCAACTCAAGAACGGTGTTCAGACGTGCGAGAACCCCGGCACTGGCGCGAATCAATGCGGGGCGGGCATCTCACAGGGCTACACGCTGAACTTTTCCATCGCGTGGGCCAGTGGATCGCCGTCGTTGGACACCACCTTCACGACCGAGATTGCGGACTGGGCGAGTATCGGCATTCAGTTCTCACACACTACGGGCACCTTTAATCAAGTGATTGCAGACTGCACGAGTGCGAAACAACACTACGAAATCTGCTCGTGGGGTGCAGGGTGGATCTACGCGCCAGATTACTACCCGTCCGGTGAGACTTTGCTGAGCACTAAAGGTGGCTTCAATCCGGGTGGTTACAGCGACGCCAAAATGAACGCGCTCATTAATGAAACCACATTCGGGAACGCGAAACTGACCAAGTACGCCAACTACGCCGCCCAGCAGTTGCCCGTTCTCTATCAACCCAACCCCATGTCGATCATCGAGGTCAAGAAAAGCTTGAAGAGCTCAATTGGATTCACGCCGAATCCCCTCGGCAACTTCATGCCGGAGTATTACTCCTACTCGTAAACGACAGAGACCGCGAACGAGAATGACGATCGTGGCGGAGCGTTCGCGAGAACACTCCGCCACGATGAGGTCTCGCCGCTAGTCTTCTGCTACGTCGAGCAAAAGGGATGACATGGCCGCACAAGTAGACGTACTCTTCGCCGGATACGTTGGGGAGCGCGTGGCGGGCACCGTGACCCTCGTACGCGAGAACGACACCGTCATCGTGATTGATCCGGGTATGGTGCCAAGTCGTCAATCGATTCTCGACCCGTTACGCGCCCTCGGCGTCCAGGAGGACCACGTCACTGACGTTATTTTCAGCCATCACCACCCTGATCACACGTTAAACGCCGCGCTCTTTCTCAACGCGAACGTGCACGACGTGTGGGCGGTCTACCGAGATGACGTGTGGGGAGACCGGGTCGACGTGATCCGGGGAGCTCCTTCAGTCTCGTTACTGGACACTCCGGGACACACGCCTCAAGATCTCTCGACCCTTATTCGCACGAACGAAGGGCTCGTGGTTTGTACGCATCTGTGGTGGTCACAGGCGGGTCCGATCGAAGATCCTCTCGCCGACAGCCAAAGCGCTCTCGAAGAGTCACGACGACAGGTTCTGGCGCTCGAGCCCACGATGATTATCCCCGGTCACGGTCCGGCGTTCACGCCCGACGCGCTTAACGGGTAATGAATCACCCACGTAACGGCCGTCGCCCGGTTGCGTCGCGTCTCGACGTGAGGCCTCGGGCTCGGTGACGACCTGGGGGCCCCTCGCCGCCGCGATTGCGGTAATCGTTGTGGTACTCGTTGTTTCGAGTCGTCGTGGTGGGCGAGGTCGAGAACGAACCACGTCCCTTCGCCGCGGCCCGCGCGCGCACACCACGAGAGACGGTCGCGCCAAGGTCGGCTACGCCTCACGCAGTGAAGCCCTCGCGCACGCGCGCCAGCTCGCACGACGTGATGGCGAGTCAATGAACGTTTACCAGTGTCCGACCTGTCGTCAGTGGCACGTGGGACACACCTAGCCGTACCAGTGTGATGACACCGTGATGAGTGGGGTACCTACTGATTTCTCTCCATTGCTACTCTGAGTGCTGATGTGGCAATTTCGGGGACAAATCTGGTTTTGGCGCGGACCATCACCTTTCTATTTCGTCACCGTGCCGGAACTCGAAAGCGCACAGATCGCCCAAATCGCGAAATCCGTGACCTACGGGTGGGGCGTGATTCCGGTCGAAGTGACCGTGGGCGCCACGACGTGGACTACGTCACTCTTTCCCAAGGATGGTCGCTACGTCGTCCCGGTGAAAGTTCTTGTGCGAAAAGCCGAAAACCTCGAACTCGAAGACGAGATTGAGGTGCGACTGCGTGTCGTGACCCCACTCGAGCGGCGCGCCTACTAGGTGAGTTCAACGAAACGGTAGTGGACGAGCACTGGGTCCGAAGCTCCTAGAGGGCTTCGGTCACCGACGAACCGATTCCCGTCCGTAACTTAGGTAAATCAATCGTCGCGTCCGCCGTGGGAGAAACCCCGCGGCGTTCGCTGAGGTGGACGGTGCGGCGCCTCCGTCGGTAGTCCCAAGTGACGGCGGGGACCGGACCACGGCGCGGGCGGCGCTTCGATGAGATCCGCGAGTCGATAGGCCACGGACTCGTAGTTCACGCGCCAACCAACGAAGTCAGCCCACGCGTCGCGAGCGCTGCGCTCCGTCGCAAATCCGGTCTCTTCGAGCATGGCCACGGCGTCGTCAAACTCCTCGAAGCGCAGCGCCAAGGGACCGAGCGGATTGGGATCGGGGTCGACCGTCCAGCCCAACGTGAGCGCTATGCGATTCAGTGCGGTAAAACCCATGCGCAAGCAGAGTCGCGCCTGTGATGAGGCGAGCGACGGCGATAGCGCCAAGTGCATGGCCGCCGCGTCGAGGACGGCGAGTAGTCCGATTAACCACGAGTACCAAGCTTCGGGGGAGCGAAACAAGAGGAGTACCGGGTACGTAGTGTGACTCTCGGCCAGGTCGGCCGACCACTCTTCCCACGACGCGTAGAGCTCGGGCAACGTATCACTGATGCCAACGATTTGATGGCGCGCCAGGATTTCGGGGCCCCACGCGGGCACCGCGGAGCGACTCTCGAGCATCGCGACTAAACCTTCACGCTTATTAAACGCCGCGTACAGACTGGGCAAGTAGGCGATCTGTAACGTCACTACGATGACCCACAACGATCCCGCGGCGATATCAAGCGTGAGATTCGTCGCGCCGCCCACGTGCAGAGACCCCACCGTGAACAGCGCCGTCGTGGCTTGTTCGAGGGCGAGGACGAAGCTGTGGGTGGTGGCGTTCAGCATGAGCGCGAAGCCCAAAATGAAGCCGCCGGCCCAGCTCGCTAACTGAACCACGAGGCAGACTGGCCCAGTAGGCGAAAGGAGCGTGTCCTTCGCCTCATAGGTTTTCACGAGTCGTGAAAGCAGAACGAAAACGCGACGGACCATCGCGATGACTAAGAGTGAGAGGCGCTCGAGTCCGCGGGGACGACGGGGGAGTACGAGGACGAACAGAACCCCCGAGGCCGTCAAGAGCACCACGGCGAGACCCACAACGAAAAGTGCCGTACGCATTATCTACCCCGTGTTCCGAGAAACGATATCTCGTGCCGCCGTCAACGTCACTGACCGCGTTAAACGAAAGTTGTCGGCAGCTCGCGAACTCGCGCGTTGCCTAGCATCACCCGTGGATAGTGAACGTAGATTTCCTGTCGCGACGGACTAAGTTCGCCAAGATGAAGCGATGGCACCTCTTCACCATTTTGGCGTGCGTCGCCCCGCTCGCGTTCACTGGAGCAGACGCTCGCGCGGACACGACCTCTTCGTCGACCACCACCACCACGCAAGCGCCGACGTACCTCGCGCCGCTTACGGGGCTGCCGGATCCACGGCACGTTACCCGAGATCGTGCGGCGCTCACCGTCAAGATTGACAACACCCCCGAGGCGATGCCCCAGGCGGGTGTTCAGTACGCGGACGTCGTCTATGAGGAGATCGTCGAAGGCGGCATCACCCGTCTCGCGGCTATCTTCGACTCGCGAATTCCGGCAGTTGTGGGGCCGGTGCGCTCGGTACGACGTACCGACCGCGAGTTGGTTTTTCCAATTGGAGGGATCTTCGCCTTTTCGGGTGGTGCCGAGTACGCAATTCGCAGCATTGAGACTGCTCCCGTGACACTTTTCGATCAAACCAACAGTGGCGCCGCAATGTTCCGCGACCCGAAACGCTCACCGCCGCACAATCTTTTCGTCAACGCCCCTCTACTCGAGAAAGCTCGCGCGAAGCCACGACCCACGTCGAGTCTCTTTTCGTACTTGACGCCTGGGCAGCTACCGTCGGGCCCCAAAGTTCGCTCCTTCGTGGTCGGCTTCGCCGCCGGTTACGCGGTGACCTACACCTGGAACGCCAAAACCGGGAGTTGGGATAGAAGCCTCTTCGGCCACCTCGACGTCACAACCAACGGCGTCGTGATTTCTCCTAAGAACGTCCTGGTCATGAGCGTCAACTACGTCGGCGGCGCTGGCGTTATCGATTCGTACGCGCAACTCGTAGGGTCGGGACCGGTCGAGTTGTTTACTGGTGGTCACCTTGAGCGCGGCTCCTGGTTCCGTCACCACCTCCACCAAGCCACGACCTACGTGACCGCGCAGGGCCACCGACTTCGTCTCACGCCAGGATCAACGTGGGTGGAGTTGCTTGACACGTCAGAGCACGTCTTGGTCACGACGCGCCCCTGAAGTTCTCCCAGCGCCAAGCGTTTCCACTAGAACGAGCGACCTTCGAGACCGCGACGTGTTCCCGCGACCCTCGCCACGCGTCAGTTCCACACGTAACCGAGGTGCGCGTGGTCTGGCAACGGATCGGTGGAGCGCGGCTACTCACTACGATTGGCCAAGGACCATCATGACAACGTTAATTTTCTGCGCCTTTAGCAATCGACGCGACGCGGTTGAACTCGCGCACGAGGTGCTTCGTGACTTAGCTCAGCGTGGACGCGAAGGAAAGATCTGCCTGCTCGACGACGCCGAAGAACCCAGCTTTGGGGCCGACACTTTGGTCGTCAGCCTCGGCGGCGACGGAACGTTTTTGAAAGCGGCCCGGTTGGCGCACGCGGCGGGGGCACGTATTTTGGCGGTGAACCTTGGTCGCCTCGGCTTCCTGCTGAACGTCCCCTCCACGCAAATCGTCACGAGCATCGAAGACGCACTGACGAGCACGCATGTTTCAGACCGACTCGCCCTCGCGGTCACCGTCAAGGGTGTCGAACACGAGGTCTTCGCGCTCAACGAGGTCGTCGTCGAACGCGCGCAAGCGGGCCACATCGTTCGCGTCAAGACATTCGTGAACGACGAAGAGTACTTAAGTTACGCGGCGGACGGGGTTATGGTGGCTACGCCAACGGGCAGCACGGGCTACAACTTTTCTGCCGGTGGACCAGTGGTCGAACCTGCTCTGCACGTTATGGTCTTGACGCCCATCGCGCCGCACTTCACGATAGACCGATCAATCGTGGTTGACCATAGTGCCACGATTCAGCTCATCGTCGTGGACAAACCTGCACTGTTGGTAGCTGACGGTCACACGATTGCGGCTCTTAACGCGGGCGACGGCGTCACGGTGCGAAAGAGTGCGGCGCCGGTGCGGGTCGTGGCGACGCAGAGTTTCGACGTGGCGTCTCGACTGCGTCAGAGTTTGCGCGAAGGCCATGCCTGAGGTACTGCTGCGCGAACTCTACGCTCGCGCGCTCGGGGTAATTAGCGACGCTCACCTCGAACTCGCGCCAGGGTTCAGTGTCATCACGGGAGAGACGGGTGCGGGGAAGACGCTATTACTGGGCGCACTCGAACTCGCACTCGGATCTGAGTCACCGTCGTCGCGCCTCGCGCTCACGCCAGACACCCGCGCCGTCGCACTGTTCGAACGTCACGGCGAGGAGATTGTGCTGGCGCGTGAATCTAGCCCGAACGCACGACTTCGTAGTTCCATTAACGCCGCGCCCACCAGTGCCGAGGGTCTGCGCACACTCGCCCAAGAGCTCATCGTTATTCACGGCCAGCACGACTCGCTCGCTCTTCGTCAACGATCGGACATCCTCCGGCTCGTTGACGCCTGGGGCGGCGTCGACGCCACGGAACTTGACGACACCCGTCGAAGGTTGCGTGAGGCGCGACAGTTCCGCGATGAAGCCGGCGGTGACGCGGGTCAGCGTGCCCGAGAGCGTGAGTTTGTCGAGTTCCAACTTCGAGAACTCGCGTCCGCGGAATTAACTACTCCCGCGGAGCTTCCCGACACGCTCCGCGAACTCGAACGTCTGAGCGAACTTCGCGATGGGCAGAGCCAGTTGCTGGACGTGGTGACCGAGCTCGACGGTGACCACGACGAAGCACTGTTGACCAAGTTGGCCCGCGCGGTGAACCGCCTGCCCCGCGAGAGTGCGTACGACGACGCTCGCGCCTTGCTCGCCGGCGCGCTCGATCAAGCTCGCGACGCCACTCGGGAACTGGCCTCGCTGAGTGATCCAGAGATTTTTGATCAGCAACGTATTGACGACCTCGACGCTCGTGTGGCGCTACTTCAAGCGCTGGCGCGAAAGTACGGTGGAAGTTTTGACCAGGTTTTCGCCGTTCGCGATCAACTTCACGAGCGACGGCAAACCCTTCTAGATCACGACGAGCGAGCCCAACGTCTCGATGGTGAAATCGCTGAACTGGAAGTTCGTGTGGGTGAATTGGCCGCTTCGGTTCGACGGGCTCGTGAGGAGGCGGCCGCAGGACTTTCAAGGGCCGTCGGGAGCAATCTCGAACGCGTGGCGCTCGCGAACGCATCGCTTCGCTTCGTCGTTGAGGGGGGCGATGGGAGCGACGCCCAGATACTTTTTAGTCCCAATCCAGGACAGGGTGAAGGTCCGCTGGCGGCGCTCGCCAGCGGGGGGGAGCTCAGCCGTGTTCTTCTCGCCATTTCGCTTGAAACGGCGAGTCCGAACGTCGTGGCTGTCTTCGACGAGATAGACGCCGGCGTTGGCGGTCAGGTCGCGCAGCAGATTGGCGAGTGCCTTGGCGAACTGGCGCAATACCAACAGGTACTCGCCGTTACGCACCTCGCCTCCGTCGCGGCCTGCGCCGATCACCATTTCGTCGTGCAAAAGGAGTTTGTGGATGGCGCGACGAAGACGTCCGTGCGCCGGGTCGACGCTGAGGAACGCGTGGCCGAAATCGCGCGAATGCTGGCCGGGACGATCAACTCTGAATCGCGGGCGCTGGCGGCGCGACTCCTCGCGCGTGAACAGGGAATCCGGAGTTAAGTCTCCGAGGCTCACTAGTATGGAGTTCCGTGGCGAGTTCGGTTGACGAATGACTAAGTACGTCTTCGTGACAGGTGGGGTGTCGAGTTCACTCGGCAAGGGCCTCACGGCCTCATCGCTCGGTCGACTTTTGAAGTCCCGAGGACTCAAAGTCACTATGTGCAAACTCGACCCGTACCTCAACGTGGATCCGGGCACCATGAATCCGGGTGAACACGGAGAAGTATTCGTGACCGACGACGGTGGTGAGACTGATCTCGACCTCGGACACTACGAGCGCTTCATCGACGAGTCGCTTTCGAAGATTTCGAACACCACGACCGGCTCGATCTATTCCAACGTCATCGCGAAGGAGCGGCGAGGCGATTATCTCGGAAAGACCGTTCAAGTCATCCCCCACGTCACTGACGAAATCAAAGAACGTATTCGCCGACAGGGAACCCTAGGCGCCGACGTGGTTATCGTCGAGATCGGTGGCACTGTCGGCGACATTGAAATTGTGCCCTTTATTGAGGCCATCCGACAGTTCCGTCGTGACGCAGGTCGTGACAACGTCTGCTACGTGCACTTGACGTTGGTGCCCTACTTGGCGCCGTCTGGCGAACAGAAGACGAAGCCGACGCAACACTCAGTCACTGAGTTGCGTTCACGGGGTATCCAACCCGACGTAATCGTCTGCCGGAGTGACCAGCCGATTTCGGATTCCTTGAAACGAAAGATTTCTCTTCTGTGTGACGTGCCGCACGCCGCCGTCATTTCGGCGGTCGACGCGCCAAGTATTTACGACATTCCGATTACTTTGCATCACGAGGGCCTCGACACGATTGTCTGCAACACGCTCAATATTGACTTGTCCGAGCACGCGATTGATCTGTCCCCCTGGGAGAGCGTCGTGCGACGAGTACACAACACGAATAAGCGGCTGCGCGTCGGGATCGTGGGCAAGTACGTCACCATGCCTGACGCGTACCTCTCCGTCGCTGAGTCCATACGCCACGCCGGCTTCGCGATTGGCGCCAAGGTGGATATCGAGTGGCTCGAGGCCGAACGCGTTCCTAGCGAAATCGACGCGGATCGCATTGGCCAACTCGACGGCGTCATCGTCCCCGGCGGGTTTGGTGAGCGAGGCATCGAGGGCATGATCGCCACCGCGCGCATTGCACGTGAAAATCAAATCCCCTACTTAGGAATCTGCCTGGGGATGCAGATTCAGGTCATTGAGTTCGCGCGACACTGCCTGGGTCTAAGTGACGCGCACTCCACGGAGTTCACGCACGCGTCGACCGCTCCCGTCATCGCGTTGATGGCGGAACAGATGGACGTCACGGACTTAGGGGGCACCATGCGCCTAGGCGCGTGGCCCGCGATGCTCGATGATGGTTCGCAGGTCGCCGAGTTGTACGGCTCGACGGTGGTCTCGGAACGCCACCGTCATCGCTACGAGTTCAACGCTCGATACCGCGAGCAATTCGAGGCCGCGGGTCTGCGTTGTTCAGGTAACTCACCCGACGGTCGTCTCGTGGAGTTCGTCGAGTTGCCGGGGCATCCCTTCTTTGTGGGTACTCAAGCGCACCCGGAGTTCAAGTCACGACCCGACCGTCCCCACCCTCTCTTTCTCGGCTTGATTCAAGCGGCGGCGGCGCGCGCCGAAGGTCGCGAACCGCACATCATTGACCCCTCGACGGTCGACGTCACCTTGTGAAAGATGACTTCCAGGTCGTTTCGAGCGAGGTTTTACTGACGTCGTACGTTTTTAACGTTGAACGAAGATTGATCCGCCACGGCGATGCCACTTTTGAACGCGACGTCGCGACGCACCGAGGCGCGGTCGCGATTCTCGTCATCAATGACCGAGAGCAGGTCGGCTTATTACGTCAGTACCGCGCCACCTTTGATCGTTTCGGCTGGGAGGTGCCGGCGGGGATCTGCGACGTCGACGACGAAGCTCCCCTCGCGGCGGCCCAGCGTGAACTCGAAGAAGAGATGGGCTGTCAAGCCCGCACCTGGCGTCTCCTCGGTCGTTTCGCGGTCTCGCCGGGCTGGACGACGCAGGTTATGACCATATTTGAAGCACGCGACCTGACCTTCACGGGACGTACGCCCATTGGCCCTGAGGAAAGTGCCTCGAGCGTGCATTGGCTTACGAAGGATCAGATTCGCGAACTTGTCTTCAGCGAGGAGATTGTCGATTCGACGCTAACCATGATGATGAATCGTGTCTACGGCACCCTCTTTGACCCCGCTTGAGGAGCGCCTCGAGGAGTACCTCCAGTGGCTCACCATTGAAAAGGGAAGGAGCCGCGCGACCATTGAGGCCTACCGGCGCGACGTAAGGGCGTTCGCCGCGTGGTGGCACCCGGGGGGTGACCCGCGTGAACTCACCACGGGAGATCTTGAGCGCTACGTGACCGCCTTGCGCCAAACGAAGTCCCCTTCGTCGGTGGCGCGCGCGATCGCGTCGTTGCGAGGCTTGTTGCGCTATCTCGTGGACGAAGGTCTACTCGGTGATGATCCGGCGGAGCGCCTCGCGAGTTCTCGACGAGGTCGCACGTTGCCCAAACCTCTCAGCGAGTCGGAAGTTTTGTCAATTTTGAACGCGGTACCCGACGACACGCCCGCGCAGCGCCGAGACGCCGTGCTGCTGGAACTCCTCTACGACACCGGGGCGCGGGTGAGTGAAGTCGTGGGGCTGCGGCTCAGTGACCTCGATTTTGATGAAGAGCTGATCTTGGTCACGGGCAAGGGGAACAAGCAGCGACTCGTGCCTATGGGATCCACGTTGCGCGTTCTGTTGCGGCGCTACGTCGACGAGGCCCGCGTCGTCCTCGCCAAGCGTCATTCTCTACAGCAGGTCTTTCTCAACGCTCGCGGTGGAGCACTCACGCGCCAGGGGATCGATCTGATAGTCCATCGTTACGCACTCCTCGCTGGTGTTGACAAGCATCGAGTTAGCGCACACGTATTTCGGCACAGCTGTGCCACGCACATGTTGGCGCGTGGAGCGGACATTAGAGTGGTGCAGGAACTATTAGGTCACGCGTCAATCGCGACCACGCAGCTCTACACTGCCGTAAGCGTCACGACACTCAAGAATGAGTATCAGCAGGCTCATCCCCGGGCGCACGGTTAGGAATCCATGATTCAAACGCTCTTCATTATTGTCATCGTTCCTTCTATCGTGTTGCACGAAGTCAGTCACGGCTACGTCGCTTACCTCTTCGGCGACCCAACCGCCAAGGAACAGAAGCGTCTCACGCTCAACCCCCTTCGCCACGTCGACCCCTTCGGCACAATTCTCTTGCCGGTGCTGTTGATCGCCGTCGGCCTGCCCGCGTTCGGCTACGCCAAACCCGTCCCCGTCAACGTCGGGCGACTACGTCATCCTCGCCAGCAAGCTCTTTGGGTCTCGCTGGCTGGTCCGGCGGTCAACGTAGTGCTTTCGTTCGTCGGATTTCTGATCTGCAAGCACGCCTTCCACGTGACGCACAATCAAGGTGAATTCAACGTGGGTTTGGCCATTGGACTCATGAATCTGACGCTCGCCGCGTTTAACCTGTTACCCATCCCGCCCCTCGATGGGTCGGCGATTATCGAGCGCTTTATACCCCTGCACTCACTACCGCGCTACTACCAATGGCGGGCGCGAGCGCTGCCGTTTCTCATGATCTTCATCATCGTTGATTCGGCATTCTTGCACGTGGGCACGAACTGGCTTGGAAACCTCCAGCAGTGGTGGATTAATCAGATTTGAAGTAGGCCCATGGCGCGAGCCGCCCGCTCGTACACGGGCTCTGCCACCGCGATGGCCTTGCGCGCGCCACTCACCATTTGAGAACGAAGACGCGCCTCGTCGGCGCGCACCTCGCGGTAGCGCTCGCGAACGGGACTCAACGACGCGACGAGAAGTTCCGCGAGTTCCTTTTTAAAGTCGCCATAGCGCGTAAAGCGGGCGGCGACGTCCTGCGGCGACTCCTCGGAGAAACTGGCGTAAATCTCGAGAAGGTTGGCGAGTCCTGGTTTGTGCTCCCAGTCAAAACGCATCTCACCATCCGTGTCGGTGACCGCCTTCATAATCTTTCGCTCAATGTCGGCCGGTTCATCGTAGAGATAGATCGTGCCGAGTGGACTTGACACTGACTTAGACATCTTTCGCGTCGGCACCTGCAGATCCATCACGCGAGCGGCGACTCTCGGCTGCACCCCGACGGGGACGATGAAGGTCTCGCCGTAGCGATGGTTGAATCGTTCCGCGACGTCACGGGTTATTTCGAGGTGTTGCCGCTGGTCGTCGCCGACCGGGACGTGCGTCGCGCCGTAGAGCAAGATGTCGGCAACCATTAACACTGGGTACGTCAAGAGACCGACGCGATAACCCTCTTGGCGCTCGGACTTCTCCTTGAACGCGACCATGCGCGAGAGCTCACCGTAAGACGTGACGCACTCGAGCAGCCAATTTAATTGCGCGTGGTACGGGACGTGGCTCTGGACGAAGACGGTGCTGACGTCCGGGTCGATCCCAATCGCGATTAACGTCGCGAAGAGGTTGAGAGTCTGTTCGTGTAACACGTCGGGCGCGATTTCGAGTGTAAGCGCGTGAAGATCGACGACGCAGTAGAAGGATTCTGGGCCCTGTCCGTGCACCCATTGGCGCAGCGCGCCGAGATAGTTGCCGAGGTGAACGTCGCCCGAAGGTTGCATGCCCGAGAGGATTCGCATCGCTCTATGGTAGGGGAGGCTCGACGCGTCTTCTCGGAGTAGAGTTTCAGCGTGACCTTCGTCGTGACGACGCCGTCCTTTAGTGGGCCCCTCGAACTCCTCCTTCAGATGGTTTCGGCCCACGAGATTGACCTCGTGGACGTACCCCTCAGTCCCATCGTCGACGCCTTTGTGGAACGTCTTCGAAATGAAGCGACACTGCTCGACGTTGAGGAACTCTCGGAGTTTCTCCTGATCGCGTCCATTTTACTAGAGATGAAGAGTCATCAGTTGCTTCCGGGTCGTGACGCCACGGAACCCGACGAAGAGTTTCTGGGCTGGGAAGAGCGCGACGTGATGCTCGCGCGCTTACTTGAACTGCGTACCTACGCCTCCATTGCCGACCAATTCGTTTCGCTCTTTCAGCGCGCGAGTCGTTCATTCCCGCGCGTGCGCGGCGTCAACGACGGCTTTGTCGTGCGTCCGCCCGACCTCTTGGTGGGCGTGACGCCGGCACTCTTGGCCGCGGCGTACCTGCGCGGCGTGGAAGAGAAGCCCATGCCGGTCGTGCGACTTCATCACGTCACGGTCGACGCGGTCACCGTCGCTGAGACAGTGGTCTCACTAGCGCAGCGCCTGCCCTCGATGGGCACGCTCTCGTTTCGCCGCCTGGTCGCGGACCTCGAGACGCGCATTGAGGTCATCGTCCACTTCCTCGCCTTGTTGGAACTGTGCAAATTAGGCCACGTGACGCTGGGTCAAGGAAGCACCTTTGGCGACGTTGAAATTTCCTGGATGATCGGTGCCGAACATCTTGAACTAGAAAGGATTGACGTCTATGAGGGCTGAAGGTTCACTGGAGCAAAGAGTCGAGGCCCTGTTGACGGTGGCCCTCGAGCCCATCTCCGCGGAAGAGTTGGCCGACGTGCTCGACGCCGACGCCACCGAGGTGGCCTCGGTTCTCCGGGCGCTGCGCCAAGAGTGCCTCGACGGCGCGCGCGGCTACGTCTTCACTGAACTCGCCAGTGGATGGACGATGCAGAGTGCTCCTGAGGTTGCCGAATGGGTGAGCAAATTTGCGAATCGCGACGTATCGCACCGGTTGAGTTCGGCCGCGCTCGAAACCCTCGCGATCATCGCGTACCGCCAACCCGTCTCGCGTGCTCAAATCACCGCCCTGCGCGGGGTTAACGTCGACGGCGTCGTGCGACTGCTTGAACAACGTGGCTACGTGGAAGAGAAAGGGCGAGCCGGCGGACCGGGCCAGCCAATCCTCTACGGGACGACGGAGCTGTTTCTTGATCGCCTCGGACTCGCGTCCGTCGCGGATTTGCCGGCGCTCGAACAGTTCATGGACCCGGTCGAAACAGCGCACGCTCTCGCCGACGAGCTGTCGACACGAATCGACATGGCCGACGTTGGATAGTTACGTGGAAGGTGAGCGGCTGCAAAAGACGCTGGCGCGCGCCGGGTACGGGTCGCGCCGCGCCTGCGAACTACTCATTGACGCCGGTCGCGTCACCGTCGACGGCGTGGTCGCGGAGTTAGGGAACCGCGTTGATCCCGACACCCAAATCATCTGCGTCGACGGCAAATTGGCCGCCACGACGCAGGCCAAGATTTACCTCTTACTCAACAAACCCGACGGCGTGGTGACCACCGCCTCGGACCCTCAAGGTCGCCCGACGGTGCTCGACCTGATCGAGTCGCCGGTTCGAGTCTTTCCCGTTGGCCGGTTGGACATGAACACTGAAGGCTTACTCCTCCTCACCAACGACGGTCGCCTCGCGCACCTACTTACGCACCCCAGTTCGGGCGTCGCGAAGGAGTATCTCGTGCGGGTCGAAGGGGATCCCTCGCCGTCGGCACTTCGCAAGTTGCGTGAGGGCGTCGAACTGGACGACGGCGTGACCAGTCCCGCGCAAGTTTCGCGGGTCAGCGAGGGTCTTTTGCGGATCGTCATTCACGAGGGTCGAAACCGCCAGGTTCGACGGATGTGTTCGGCGGTCGGGCATGAAGTCACGCGTCTGGTTCGCACGCGTATCGGCCCGCTGCACGATCCGACGCTTTCGCCGGGTTCATCTCGACAACTGTCCCAGCGCGAGGTCCGCCAACTCCACGAGGTGGTTGGGATGACCGACGAGCTGGCCTCTAGTCTTTCTCCATGACTTCACCACTAGTTCGTGCGCTGCGGGGTGCCTCAACCTGCGCCTCCAACACCGTTGAAGAGATCACGGTGGCAACCCAAGAACTCCTTGCGGCGATGATGGAGCGAAACGGACTCCGTCACGACGACGTCATTAGTGTCCTGTTCACAACCTCACCAGATCTGACGGCAGGCTTTCCCGCTACGGCGGCGCGTGGCGTGGGATTTGGTGACGTCCCATTGCTCTGCGCCAGCGAGATTGACGTGCCGGGTGCCAAGGAACGCACGGTACGCGTCATGATGCACGTGTACACGACGCGCGCGCGCGACGAGATGCGCCACGTGTACCTCCGTGACGCGCAGTCGTTGCGAGATGACCTCCCCGGTTAGTCGCCGGGCCCACGTGGTGGGACTCGGACTCATCGGCTCCAGCCTCGCGCTCGCCCTACGCGACGCGGGTTGGACCGTCAGCGGAACGGATGTCCAATCCGTGATCGTTGAGGAAGCCGTCGAGAGGGGATTCGTTCGTACGTCCTCGATGGATGACGAGGTAGAACTCGTTATCATCGCGACGCCCGCCGGCGTCGTCGTCGACGTGGCTAACGAGATATTGCAGCTCCACCAACGCACGTCACTCGTCGTGACGGACGTCGCGGGCGTAAAGGGGAGTATCACCGCCCAAATACGCGACCCCCGCTTCATTGGAGGTCATCCGATGGCCGGCTCTGAACTGCGTGGATTCGCGGGGGCTAGGTCGAATCTCTTTCAAGGTTGTACCTGGGTACTGACGCCCACTACCCACACCACCGCTCGCACGTACGGGCAATTGCACGGCGTGCTTCGCGAGCTAGGCGCCAACGTGGTGGCCGTTGAGGCGAGCGATCACGACCGTCTCGTGGCCGTCGCGAGCCACGTGCCGCATCTGCTCGCCGGTGCCCTGATGAATGAAGCCGCACGCGTCGCGGAAGAGGACGCCGTCCTGCTCCAACTTGCGGCGGGCGGTTTTCGCGACATGACGCGTGTGGCCGCCGGCGACCCGAGCATCTGGCCCGACGTTCTCTTCGAGAACCGCGACGCCGTTGCCCAGGCCTTGTCGGCACTCGAAGAGCGTGTCGGCGCGCTACGTCGCGACGTCGAGAACGGGGATCGGGAAAGCCTCACGAAGGCCCTGCGTGACGCCTCACGGGCCAGGCGCCAACTCCCCGGTCGCGCGCTCGACGCGTCGCACCTGGCCTACTTGCGCGTCGGCGTGAGTGACCAACCCGGCGTCCTGTCTCGCGTGACGACCGCTGCCTCGGAGCTGTTGGTCAACATTTACGACATCGAAATCGCGCACGGTATCGAAGGTTCGAGCGGCACGCTGCTCCTAGCCGTGGCCGACACTCAAGGTGCACTGTTCGCCAGCGCCCTCCGCGAGATGGGTTTTAGTGTGGGCGTCGAATGATGGACCGGCAACGCGTCGAAGCCGTCGAACACCTGCGCGGGACCGTTCGCGTCCCGGGGGACAAGAGCATCTCACACCGGGCGTTGCTGTTGAGTGCACTCGCCAGCGGCGTGAGCGTCATTAGCGGGCTCTCGAGTGGTCACGACGTCGCCGCCACGCGGGTCATCGTGAGTCAATTGGGCGCGGAACTTCGCGACGAAGACGGCGACGTGGTGGTCGAGGGTGCTCGTGACGGACTCCGGGTGAGTGCGGGGAAGTTGGACTGTCAAAACTCGGGGACGACTATGCGTCTCTTGTGTGGCGTGCTCGCGGGTGTGCCTGGTGAGCATCACCTCGTCGGCGACGCGTCACTGTCGCGACGCCCCATGGACCGGGTCGCGATGCCACTTGAGTTAATGGGCGCTCGCCTCGAGGGTCAAGGCGAGCGCCGAACGGCGCCGCTACGACTCTGGGGTTCAACACCACTTCAGGGCATTGACTACGCGGTGCCCGAGCCGAGCGCCCAGGTTAAGTCGGCGATTTTGTTGGCCGGCCTCGCGGCGAATGGTGCCTGCGTCGTGCGCGAAGCGATACGCACCCGCAGCGCGACCGAGGACATGCTTCGCGCGTGCGGCGTCACCGTCACGAGCGAGTCCGTTGGCGCGGGCCGGGTCGTCGAACTCACGCCGAGTCGACCGACCTCTCATCATTGGCGCGTCCCTGGCGACCCCTCGCAGGCCGCCTTTTTCGCCGTTTTGGCCGCGATTCACGACGACGCCTCGCTCGACGTGCTCTCGCTGGACGCGAGTCCGGAACGCGTGGGATTCGTATTCGTCCTTCAACGAATGGGTGCGCGCGTTGATCTCGTTGAACACGGTGGCGCGATCGGATTGCGGGCCGAAACGTCAATGCTGCACGCGACGGAAATTCACGCGCACGAGATTCCGTCGGTCGACGAAGTCCCGATCTTGAGTGTGGCGGCCGCCGCCGCCAGTGGCGTGAGTGTTTTTCGCGAAATGAGCGAACTTCGGGTGAAAGAGTCTGATCGTCTCGAAGGATCGGCTCGCCTTGTGAACGCCCTTGGCGCTCGCGCGTGGATCGAGGGCGACGATCTCTACGTCGAAGGACTCGGCAGCGCGCGACGTTTTCGTGATTTCTCGTTCGACGCGGCGTTAGATCATCGAATGGTCATGTCGGCGGCGATTGCTGGTTGCGCGGGTCACGGCGTCACGATTGACGGTGCGGCGACGGTGGCCTCGAGTTACCCCACGTTCTTTCGAGACCTAGCATTGCTCTCGTGAGCGCCCTCATTATCGCGATTGACGGGCCCGCTGGTTCGGGAAAGTCCACCGTCGCTCGTGCGCTCGCCGAGCGACTTGGTTGGTCCTTTCTCGATACTGGCGCGATGTACCGCGCGATCACGGTCGAGGCTCTGCGTCGCCAACTGAACGTGCGAGACGACGCCGCGCTCGCCGCGTTAAGTGCGAGCTCGGTCGTCCGTACGTTGCCGCGAGTGACGATTAACGGTCGCGACGTCGAGGACGAAATTCGCACCGAGCCCGTCAATGAAGCCGTGTCCATCGTCGCGGCCAATCCGCTGGTGCGCGCCTCAATGGTGGCTCGTCAGCGCGAGTTCGCCGACGCCCAGCCGATCGGAACGGTGGTCGAGGGCCGCGACATCACCACGGTCGTCTTTCCGAGTGCGACGATCAAGGTCTACCTTTCGGCGTCGCTCGAAGAACGCGTTCGGCGTCGCGGAGGCGACGAGGAACCTGCCTCACTCGCGCGTCGAGACGACGCGGACAGTACACGCGCGGCGTCACCCTTGCGGGTGGCGCACGACGCCATCGAAATAGACACCACGTCGCGCGACGTGAACGACGTGGTAGAGGAGATTGTCGAATGTCTGCACCAGAAGACCTCGTCCTAAACACGCAGCGCACGCTGATTTATCGGGTCTGTCGGGGGATCGTGGCGGTGCTGTCGCAGATCCTCTTCCACCCGACCGTTGAGGGGCGCGAGCGCATTCCCATGGACGGTCCCGTCATCATCGCCCCGATTCACCGCTCGAACGTTGACTTCGCGGTCTCGGTCTTTATCTCGCCCCGCAAGGTTTTCTTCATGGCCAAGCACGGTCTTTTTGAAGTGCCGATCCTGGGCCCACTCTTGATTCGCCTCGGCGCCTTCCCGGTTCGTCGAGGATCGGCCGACCGTGAGTCCATGGGCCGTGCCGAGGAGGTTTTGCGGCGCGGACAGGCGCTCGTACTGTTCCCTGAGGGAACTCGTAAGGACGGACTGCACGTGGAGCCGCTCCACTTCGGCGCGATGTTCATTGCCGCGCGAACTAAGGCCTGGGTAGTGCCGGTCGGGATCGCCGGCACGGAGAGGGCCATGCCGCACGGCGCCAAGCTGCCTCGCTTCGCGAAGGTTCACGTGGTGATCGGGACGCCCCTCGCCCCGCCGGAATCATCGGGTCGCGTCAGTCGTTCGCAGTTAAGCGCTAAATCAGAAGAACTTCGCGCCGCGCTCGAAGCCGTGTACCAAGAGGCGATGTCGCGCTAGTTAGCGCTCGCGCCACCACGTTCCAAACACAACCCGGGCGTAGCGAAAACCAAAGAGCCAGTTCTTGCCCTTTTTGGTCGTGCCCGACGCCCTGGGGTACCAGACTGTCGGCACCTCGCCCGCGCGCCATCCACGCTTCAAGCACGTAATAAGCAGTTCCGCGGTTTGGTACTGCTCTTGTTCGAGGCGGTCAATCACGTCCGCGAGCATCGTCACGCGCAGCGCGCGATAACCGGTCGAGGTGTCGGTCAAGTTGGCACCGGTCATGCGATTCATGACGAAGGAGAAGAAGCGCACGCCGCTCTTTCGCACGACGTCCGAGGTCTTGTCAACGCCAAGAACGCGACTCGCCACGACGAAGTCGGCCTCATCGGCCAGTAGCGGGGCAAGTACCTGAGGAATTTCGCCGGGATCGTTCTGACCGTCGGCGTCTAACGTGACCACGTAGCGCACGTTCTTTTCAATGCAGTAGCGATACGTCACCTGCAAGGCAACCCCGTGGCCCAAATTCACGGGGAATTCCATCACGTGCACCTTGTCAAAGGTGCGCGCGATGGTGGCGGTGTTGTCGTCGCCACCGTCGACCATCACGAAGGTGGTGTAGGGGCGTCCGTCAATGCTCTCGGGCATCTTCGCGAGAACGTCGCCAATATTCCCTTCTTCTTCGTAAGCGCAGATGGACACCACAATCTCTTCGGGCTGGAAATTGGGGTAGTCGGCGTCGAAACGTGCGCGCGCCTGGTCAATGGCGTAGCCCCGCAGACGGGTCAGGCGGCGCTTTTCGAGATCGACCTTCGTCATCAGGCTCCTTAGAGGGACTTGGCTCGCGCGAAGACGCGCGTCACCATCGGTTCAAAGTGTTCGAGGGTTTCACTCGAGTAGTCGGGATCGAAGGCCTTCTGGTCGTAGTGGTCAGCAAAACGCTCGGCGAGTTCGTACCAGGGTTGGTCGCGATGCTGGTCGCGCAGGTTCGGGTCCATGCCCAGGTGTTCGTAGTAGTAACGCCCTTGAAAATCCTGGTGAAAAGCGACCATGGCGTAGACCTCGGGCCGCACGTAGGCCCGCAGAATCTCCGCCGCAATTTTCGGGTGATTGGGCACCGAGATGAGCTTGCCCACGTCGTGAAGGAGCGACGCGACGATCACTTCTTCATCCGCGCCGTCGCGTTCGGCGCGCGTCGCGGTCTGGAGGGCGTGTTGCATCTGATCAACCGAGAAGCCGTCCGTGATGGCGCTCAGCCCGCGGATCATGTCCAAAAGCTGGCGTGCCACGCGTGGTTGCGCAGAAATGGTCTCGTCCACGATCACCATCCACTGCTCGCGCGTGGATACGTCCATACTCGGGAACGAAGTCACCGCGCAATTCTAGCCTTTGGGGGCCATGAACCTAGGGAGAGAGAGGGGAAAGCACCTGCGCGGCGGTGAAGTCACGATCGGCTTGCGCGTCGAAGGACGACGACACCGGGCATACCAGGGTGAAATCTACGAGGGAGGCGAGTGCGCGCAGCAGTTCACGTAACTCCGGCGGTGGTGGGAAGTACTCATCCTCCACGGTCACCGAGCGAACGTCGATGCCCTCAGCGGGGTTGAGCGCGGCCAAAACCTCATTCACGATCGATTCGGGCGCCGACGCGCCCGCCGTGACCGCGACCACGCCCTCGAGGTCGTCGGGGAGCTCTTGCGCCCCGTTGACCCGAAGGACGCGACGAGCCCCGGCTCCTTCGGCCACTTTGGTTAAGGCCACCGTGTTCGACGAGTTGGCTGAGCCAATAACGATCACGGCGTCGGCCTCGCCGGCGATGGCGCGAAGCGCGGCCTGACGATTGGTGGTCGCGAAGCACAGGTCGCTGCGATTCGGCATCCAAATGTCGGGAAAGGTCTCCGTCGCGTAGTCACGCAAGTCTTCCCACTCGTCGAAACTCAACGTGGTTTGACTCAAGAGAGCGAAGGGGCCCTCGTGGCCACGTAACGCGTCAACGTCGTCACGCGACTCAATAAGGTGCGACGCGCCCGGTGAAACGGCCATCGTGCCAATCGCCTCCTCGTGTCCTTCGTGGCCAACGTAAAGCACGGTGTAGCCCTTGTTGGCTCGAACCTTCATTTCGTGATGCACCTTGGTGACCAAGGGGCAGACCGCGTCGATAACCGCGCCTCCGAGTTGACGCGCTTCGGCGATCACCTCGGGCGCGGAGCCGTGGGCGCTCAGCATGACCGGGGCGCCCGGCGGGACGTCGCGCACGTCGTCAACGAAGATGACCCCTAAAGACCGGAAGTGGTTCACGACGTACTGGTTATGCACGATTTCGTGGTAGCAGAACACCGGAGGTTCGAAGACCCGCGTCATCCAGTCGAGCGCCTTAATGGCCTTCTCGACGCCGGCGCAAAATCCGCGTGGCGCGGCTAAGACAACCCGGGTAACGGCCACTCATCCACTTTAGTAAGCGCGATTCGTCCTGACCCGTAGGCTGGGCGGGTGTCTGGAGCCCGCGTCGCCGCAATATCGCCCAATTCGCCGGCTTCTCGGGTGGACCTCGAGGTCGGTGACGAGCTCCTTAGTGTCAACGACGTCGCGCCCACCGACATTATCGAGTACCAGCAGCTGATTGACGGGTCGTCGGTCACGCTGGTCGTGCAGCGCGCGAACGAGACGCTCCAACGAAAAGTATCTATTTCTAAGTCCGAGGGTGAACCACTCGGCATAAGCATTGATTCCGCGGTCTTTGACCGCATTCGCACCTGCGACAACCACTGCACGTTCTGTTTTATCTATCAACTTCCCAAGGGAATGCGACGTTCCCTGTACGTGAAAGATGATGACTTTCGACTTTCGTTTCTCTACGGCAACTACACGACCTTGACGCGTTTCACGGAGTTCGACCTCGAACGCGTGCTCGAAGAGAAACTCTCGCCGCTCTACGTGTCGATTCACACGACGAATCCC
Source organism: Acidobacteriota bacterium (assembly GCA_028873575.1). Lineage (GTDB taxonomy): Bacteria > Actinomycetota > Acidimicrobiia > Acidimicrobiales > RAAP-2 > RAAP-2. Next base: position 30,511 of record JAGWHY010000007.1, read on the forward strand.
GAACTACGCGCGGAGATGCTGCGCAATCCCCGAGGGGCGACGAGCCTTCGATGGCTCGAGGAGCTTCTGCGCGCCGGGGTTGACGTGCACGGTCAGGTCGTGGTCTGTCCCGGGGTCAACGACGGCGACGAACTGGAAGCCACCTTGTTGGACGCCCTCACGTTGTACCCCGAACTCAAAAGCCTGGCTATCGTGCCCGTGGGCGTGAGCGATTTTTCGGCCGAAGCCACCATGCGTCCTCATCGGCCTGAGGAAGCCGCCACCGTCGTCGCGCTCGTCGAGAAGTACAACGCCTTGGCTCGCGAGCTGCTCGGGCGTGGTCTTTGTTACGTCTCCGACGAGTTCTATCTCGTCGCCGGGCTCACCCCACCTGACGTTTCGCACTACGACAGTATTGACGAGGCTGAAAATGGCATCGGCATGGTCGCGGCCTTTCGCGAGAGCTTCGCCGAGGAAATTCCGATGGCCAAGTTAGGGACGGGCTTCTTCCAGTCAGTTGACGGTGCTCCCGCCCTCGACTACCGCGCGCCGCGTGGCGGTAGTGAAACGATGACCCATGGAAGTCAGATCGCCATCTTTACGGGCGAGTACGCCGCGCCGCTCCTGCGTGAACTCCTTGACGAACACGGCTTCGCCACCGTGCGGGTACGGCCAGTACGCAACAAGTATTTCGGCGGCAATATCAAAGTTGCGGGCCTGTTGACGGGCACCGACCTCGCCGAAGCTTTGCGCGAAGAGAACGACGACACGATTTGCCTCGTGCCCGACGTCTGTCTTTCCGAAAATCGCTTTCTCGACGGATTAACGTTGGACGACCTACCGCGCGCCATCGTCACCGTCCCCACCACGGGCTTCGATCTACGTCGCGTCTTGCGCCAAGCGCAACTTCAAGAAATGAGTTTTTCGTGAGTAATCCCCAAGTGGTCGTCGTCGGGCGACCCAACGTGGGCAAGTCTTCCCTGGTCAATCGCCTGGCGGGTCGGCGCGTCGCCGTCGTGGAAGAACAACGCGGGGTCACCCGAGACCGCAAGGCCGTCGAGGTCGAGTGGCGCGGCGTGAGTTTCGACGTCGTCGACACTGGCGGCTGGCTCCAAGCCGGTGACGAACTCGAAGATAAAGTCTCGGGCCAAGCTGAAGCCGCCCTTCGTAGCGCCGATCTCGTCTTGCTCGTGGTCGATGGATCTACGGGCGTGATGGACGAAGACGTGCACGCCGCTCGCTGGGCCCTGCGCAGCAAGCGCCCCATAATTCTGATCGTCAACAAAATCGACGACGAGCGTCACGAGGCGCAGAGTTGGGAGTTCTTAAGTTTGGGCGCGGGCGACCCGGTCATGATCAGCGCCCTCCACGGTCGTGGCGCGGGGGACCTGCTTGATCGTGTCGTGGACGAACTGGCGATCGCGCCAGCGGCTAGTGCCGACGTCGAAGGAGCCCCCCTCGACGAAGACGACTCCCTGCGCGTGGCACTCGTGGGACGTCCGAACGTGGGTAAGTCCACGTTGTTCAACTGCCTCATCGGCGAAGAGCGTTCAGTCGTGCACGACCTGCCCGGCACGACACGCGACGCCATTGACACGGTCGTCGATACTCCTAACGGCAAAATTCGCTTCATCGACACCGCGGGCATGCGTCGCCGGGCCAAGACCGAGGCCGGTCTCGAGACCTACGCGGTACTGCGAAGCCTTGACGCGCTCGACCGCGCCGATATTGCGGTGCTCGTCATTGACGCCACGATTGGCGCCACCGGTCAAGACCAACGACTCGCCGAACGCATATCGGCCGCCGGTTGCCCCGCGGTCGTGGTCTTAAACAAGTGGGAGCTCGTGCCGACCGAGGAGCGCGACCACGTACTGGCGACGGTGGGGGAGCGATTGGCCTTCCTCGGTGACGCCCCGGTCCTGAAGACCACGGCCCTCTCGGGCAAGGGCGTGCACAAGCTCTGGCCCGCCCTCACCGACATGGCCGACGACTACGCCAAGCGCGTGCCCACGGGCGTCTTGAATCGAGCCATTCGTGACCTCCAACTCAAACACCCCGCGCCGGCCGGAAAAATTCGCTACGCCGTGCAGGGGGCGACGGAGCCACCCACCTTCACTCTCTTCATCTCGGGCCGTCTTGATCCCACGTATCTGCGTTACGTCGAGCGATCACTTCGCGAGCGCTTCGACCTCGGCTCCACTCCAATTCGCGTCCGGGTGCGTGTCGAGTAGTGGCCTGGTGCGAACAGTGTGACCGGCCGGTCGACGGCGACGCCTGCGAGGTCTGCGGCGATCCCGTTGCCGTTACTGAACGCGAGCCCATTCCTTGGATGTGGCGCTTCTTCATCGTCGCGACCGTCATCTACGTCATTTGGCGGATCTATCAGTTAGTTTCGTGGCTGAGCCATTAGGAGAACCCATGCCCGTCTACGCCCTCGGTGAACGCGTTCCCAGCATTCATCCCACTGCCTTCATTCACCCCGACGCCGTTGTGATCGGGGACGTGCGCGTCGGCGCGGAGTCGTCGGTGTGGCCGAGTGCGGTGTTGCGAGGTGACTACGGGACCATCATCGTGGGCGAACGTACCTCGATCCAAGACGGCGCCGTGGTGCACGCGGTCGCCGAATTTCCCACCGTCGTGGGGAGCGACTGCGTCGTGGGGCATCTCGCGCACCTCGAGGGTTGCACGATCCACGACGGCGCCCTCGTGGGGAGTGGGTCGATCGTCCTCCATCACGCGCACGTCCACACTGGGGCTACCGTCGCCGCCGGCGCGGTCGTCCGCAATCGCACCGTAATCCCCGACGACGCCCTGGCCGTGGGCGTCCCGGCTACCATCAAAGAGGGGGCCAGTGACCGCGCCTCGATCGCGCACGGCGCGGCGCTCTACGTCGAAAACGCGCGGCGCTACCAGCGCGAGCTGCGCGAACTTTAGGCGTTAGACACCAAAACCAATCCGTCGAGTGCGTGACGCGCCCGGCCGCTACGAACGCTGTCGACCGACAGTTCGAAACCTTCGCGAAGCGTTGACGCGACACCCGCGGCGCGTAGCGCGAGGCCCGCGTTGGCGCACACGACGTCAAAGACTGGTCCGGGGGTGCCGTCGAGAAAGCGATGGACGACCTCCACGTTGTGCGTCACGTCGCCGCCGCGAAGGCTCGCCACGTCGTGCACGAGCCCGAGTTCGGCGCCCGCGTCGAGCGTCTCCTCGTGGCGATCGTCGCCCTCGACGACGATGACGCGCGAGAGAGAGCCGAGTGAGAGCTCGTCGAGCCCGTCTTCAGCGTGCACGAGAATCGCGTAGACGGTGCCCCGCGCTTGCAGGACGTCGGCCATCGGTGCCATGAGACGTGCCTGTGCCACGCCCACGAGTGTGCGCGTGACGAGAGCCGGATTCGCCAGGGGTCCCAGAACGTTGAATATGGTCCGAAAACCCAAAGCGCGTCGAATCGGACCGAGGTGCGCGAGCGCCGGGTTGAAGGTGGGGGCGTAGCAAAACCCAATGCCCGCTTCTTCGACGCAGCGCTGCACGGCTTCGACGCTGAGATCGAGTCGTACGCCTAGTCCCTCGAGCACGTCGGCCGAGCCGACCGACGACGACGCGGCTCGGTTGCCGTGTTTGGCCACTTTTACGCCACATCCCGCCACGACAAAGCTCGCCATCGTTGAGATATTGACCGTGTGCAGCTGATCGCCCCCCGTACCCACAATGTCGATCGCTTGGGGGTCGACCCGGAACGTGTTGGCGGCGTCAATCATGGCGTCAACGAAACCCGTCATTTCCGCCGCGGTCTCGCCCTTGCTCGTGAGCGCCGTCAAAAAACTCGCCACGTGCACGTCGGCGACCTGTCCGGTCAAGATGGCCGCCAAGGCGTCACGGGCTTCACTTCGTTCTAAATCTGTTCCGCGCACGAGTGGACTGAGGACGTCGCGCGCGAACGCGGTCCCGTTGGCGTTGGGGGTTGGCGACGACATAGCGACACGATAGTCGCGAGCGAAATTTTCGACCGCGAGTACGCTTAGTTGGTGGCGACGACGTACCTCGACGACATCATGACGTGGCATCGCCGTCGCGCCGAGCGCGACGCGCGAGTGTGGCGAGAACGCCTCGAGGTGAGTAGTTCTCCACGCGCCTCGTTTCGTTCAGCCGTGCAGCGCGCCTCCAAAGGCAATATTCGCGTCATCGCCGAACTGAAGCGCCGTTCGCCGTCGAAGGGTTGGCTCAACGCCGACCTTGACGTGGTCGAGGTGGCCACCGTGTACGAACGCTCGGGCGCGAGCGCCATTTCAGTGTTAACCGACGCGGAGTTTTTCGCGGGGTCCCTCGAGGACTTGTCGTCCGTCGCGAACCACGTCCAACTGCCACTTCTCCGCAAGGACTTCACGGTATGTGAAAACGACGTGCTCGACGCTCGCGACGCCGGGGCCAGCGCGATTTTGTTGATCGCCACGGCGCTGAGCGACCAAGAACTCCTTGATTTGTCAGCGCTCGCACGACGCGTAGGGCTCGACGCGCTCGTCGAAGTCCACGATCACAATGAGGCTCAACGTGCTCTCGACGTCGGCGCCAGCCTTGTCGGCGTCAACCAGCGCAATCTCGCGAGTTTTGAGGTGGATCCCCGTCACGCGGCCACCGTGGTTGATTTCGTGCGTCGCCCGGGCGTCGTCACGGTGTGCGAATCCGCACTGCGCACCGTCGACGACGTTCAGCGCGCTGCTGACGCCGGTTTCGACGCGATTTTGGTTGGTGAGGCCTTCGTCACCGCGGCCGATCTGGCGGCAGCGGTGCAGGATTTTTCAAGTATCGCGTGAGTGTCGTGACGAACCTTCTTGCTCACTCGTCGCTCATCAAAATCTGTGGCGTCACGAAGGTCGACGACGCGCGAGCGATTGCCGACGCGGGCGCTGACGCGCTAGGTCTAATCTTCGCCAACTCGGCGCGTCAGGTCAATCCCGTGGTTGCCGCTCAGATCATTGAGCGCACACGGACTTCGTTGTGGCACGTGGGCGTCTTTCGTGATCGCGCCGACGAGGAAATTCTGGAGGTCCTAAACCACGTCAAGGTCGAGGCTGTCCAACTTCACGACCCACTCAGTGAGTCACTGCGCGTTGAGCTTCGCGCACGGGGACTATTCATCATCAAGGCCCTCGACATCACGAGCGGCGAGTTCGCGACCTTCGACGACAGACTTATCGACGTCCTACTGATTGACGGTCCTCGCGCAGGATCAGGGGAAACCCACGACTGGGGAGCGCTGCGCGCCCGACACTTCCACGTTCCGTGGATCGCGGCGGGCGGGTTGACCAGTGAGAACGTCGCCGCATTGATCCAACAGTGGCATCCCTGGGGTGTCGACACGGCCAGTGGTGTCGAGTCAGCGCCGGGGGTCAAAGACGCGGCCCGGGTGGGTAACTTCGTTGCCAACGCTCGTCGCGCCTTTAGTCAGAAAGAGAAGCCGTCGTGAACTCACCCGAGGTGTTTATGGACAAGCCCGACGCGTCGGGTCGATTTGGGGATTTCGGCGGACGCTTCGTCCCCGAGGCATTGATGACCGCGTGTTTGGAACTCGAGACAGCCTTTCGAGAGGCGTGGGCCGACGACGCGTTCGTCAGTGAGTTTCACGAAGTCCTGCACACCTTTGGTGGACGTCCCACGCCCGTGACGGAACTCTCGAGACTCTCACGACACCTCGGGCTGCGGATTTTTGCCAAACGCGAGGATCTCGCCCACACCGGTTCACACAAGATCAATAACGTGGTAGGTCAGACGCTGCTCACGAAGCGTATGGGTAAGTCGCGCGTGATCGCCGAGACCGGCGCGGGTCAACACGGCGTCGCGACGGCGACCGCCGCGGCGCGACTGGGTCTGTCGTGCACCGTCTACATGGGCGAACTTGACACCCAGCGTCAAGCGCTCAACGTCTTTCGCATGGAACTTCTCGGTGCCACCGTCGTGCCCGTGACGTCAGGATCAAGGACGCTCAAGGACGCGGTCAATGAGGCGATGCGCGAATGGGTCTCCTGCGTCGAAGACACGCACTACTGCCTCGGCTCGGTGATGGGACCTCACCCGTTTCCCTGGATGGTGCGTGAGTTCCAGAGCATTATTGGCCGTGAAGCGTCGCGTCAACTTTCAGAAATGGGCGTCGGTACCCCTGACGTCGTCGTGGCGTGCGTGGGCGGTGGATCGAACGCCGCCGGCATCTTCGCCGGTTTCGCCAATACTGACGCGCGTTTGGTGGGCGTCGAAGCGGCCGGCGGCGCCGCCATCGCGACGGGATCGCCTGGTGTGTTACACGGCATGCGTTCGATGCTGATTCAAGATGAGTTTGGCCAAATTGAAGAGGCCCACTCCATTTCGGCCGGCCTCGACTACCCAGGCATTGGACCGGAGCACGCTTTCCTTGCCGACGCCCACCGGGCGCACTACGTGGCGATCGGTGACGACGACGTTATTCCCGCGTTGCAACTTCTGAGTGAACTTGAAGGCATCGTCCCCGCCCTCGAAACGGCCCACGCCGTCGCCTGGCTTATCCGCGAAGCCGGCAACTCGCTCGCCCCAGGTACCAGCGTCCTGCTTAACCTCTCGGGGCGCGGCGACAAGGACGTCGCCCAGGTTCGCGAAATCCTTCGAGGACAGTCGTGACCAGTCTCGAGGTCACGCTGCGAAAGCTTCGCGAGGGAGGTCGCCGAGCCTTCGTCCCGTACTTTATGGCGGGAATGACCGGTGACTGGTTACGCCACGTGGAGGCCGCAGCCAATGCAGGTGCCGACGCGATCGAGATCGGTCTGCCGTTTTCTGATCCAATGATTGACGGCGTGATTATTCAGCAGGCCGCGGAGCGCGCTCTCGAACGGGGTACCACCCTCGCGAGCGTTGTTCGTGATCTCGCCACGCTCGACGTCGGCGTGCCGCTTTTGGCGATGACGTACTACAACGTGCTTCTTCACGGCGGATTGGAACGAAGTGCCGCCATGCTCGCGCAGGTCAACGTACGTGGGGCCATCGTGCCCGATCTGCCACCCGAGGAGTCTGACGAGTGGGCGAGTGCCTGCGCGTCGCGCGACGTCGCGACGATCTACCTGGTGGCTCCCTCGACTCCGAAAGAACGAGTCACCGTAATCGCGCAGCGCACGCAAGGTTATTGCTACGCCCAGGGTCGAATGGCCGTGACCGGCACGACGAGTGAGGAGGGTAACGGTGCCGCCGTCGCCGCGGCGGTCCGAGCAGTCAGCGACGTGCCGGTGTACGTAGGAATCGGCGTGTCAACCCCCGAGCAGGCCGCGAACGCGGCGCCCTACTGCGACGGCGTTATCGTTGGCTCAGCGCTCGTTCGCCGGCTACTCGACGGCGCGACACCCGAAGACGTCGAGAACTTCGTGAAATCCTTTCGCACGGTGCTCGACGCCAAGAACAACTAGTTCATACGCTTTCGCAGTTAGAAGCGAGGTCCGGTGCGCCAGGCCCTTTACCAATGAGTAAGTGCTCGAACCACCTTCACCACAAGTTGCGGCCACGGAATATCCACCAACTGAGTGTTTCATTGGTGTTAAATCTGCAATGAGACACCATCGCGGTGGCTCGAAGTATTCCACTTATTGGGGGGAAACAAATGACCGAACAGAGAGTCGCGGATCCGGGGCCCTTAGGTCTTGCCGGTTTCGCCATGACGACGTTCTGCCTGAGTAGCGCGAACGCCAACATTTGGCACGGCGGCGGCGTGGCCGCGGCACTGGCCCTGGCCATGTTTTACGGGGGACTGGCTCAGCTCCTCGCGGGCATGTGGGAGTTCGTTCGCAAGAACACGTTCGCTGCCGTGGCGTTCACCTCTTATGGTGCCTTTTGGCTGGCGTTTTACGCACTGGTGAAGTTCAACCTGGGGGCCGGTACCGATACCGTCGCTATCTTCCTTCTGGGATGGACAATTTTCACCCTGTACATGACCGTCGCCGCGTCGCGGGTCAGCATGGCCGTCTTGACGGTTTTCGTACTGTTGTCGCTCACGTTCCTACTGCTCACCATCGGCAACTGGGGCGCCGGACACACCAGCATGGTGCACGCCGGTGGTTGGGTTGGTCTCGCGACCGCGGTGGCGGCTTGGTACGCCTCGGCGGCGGGCGTGATCAACGAAACCCACGGCAGGATGGTTTTGCCGACCGGTCCGCGCGGCTAACGTAGGGGTCACTGGTGGCTCGCCACCGGACCCAACCGCCAACAGCGCCCGGCCGAAAGGTTCGGGCGCTGTTGGCATTTTAAAGAGTGGTCGCAGTACTGTCAGAAACGTGTCGTCTCGCGACACGAAGAAAATGTCGCCGACGAAGTAACGAATAGTGGGGGAATACGAATGACCGAAGCTCGACTTGAAGCGTGGCTCAATGAGGAGAGGGCCTTCGCTCCCGACGCAAGTTTTACGGCGCAAGCAAACGCCCAGGCCTCGATCTACGACGAGGCCACCAAAGACCCTGTCGCCTGGTGGCGTCGCCAGGCCGACCGGCTGACCTGGACGAAGAGTCCCACGAAGACGCTCGAGTGGGACCTGCCCTTTGCGCAGTGGTTCGCTGACGGCTCGCTGAACGCCTCCTACAACTGCGTTGATCGTCACGTTGAAGCAGGACGTGGTGATCGCGTGGCCTACCACTGGATTGGTGACGCCCCGGGAGAGTCACGAACGATTACCTACGCGCAGTTGCAACGTCTCGTCGCCCAAGCAGCCAACGGACTAAGTGAGCTCGGCGTGACTTCGGGAGATCGCGTCGCGGTCTACATGCCCATGATTCCCGAAGCCGTCGTGACCATGCTCGCCATCGTTCGGTTGGGCGCCATGCACTCCGTCGTCTTCGGTGGCTTCTCGGCCGACGCGTTGTCGAGTCGCATTCTCGACTCGGACTGCCAGTACGTGGTCACCGCCGACGGCGCGTTTCGTCGCGGTGCGCCAAGTCCCTTAAAGCCCGCGGTCGACGAAGCCCTCGAATCGTGCCCCAACGTCAAGGCCGTCCTCGTCGTACGTCGCACCGGCGGCGACGTTAATTGGGTCGAGGGCCGTGACCACTGGTGGCACGACGTGGTGGAACGTCAGGCAGACACTCACGCGTGCGAGTCCTTCCCGGCGGAACACAAGATGTTCATCATGTACACGTCGGGAACGACGGCCAAGCCCAAGGGAATTTTTCACACCACTGGTGGCTACCTGACGCAGGTCGCCACGACTTACAACCTTGTCTTTGACGTGAAGGCCGACACCGACGTCTGCTGGACGGCCGCCGATATCGGCTGGATCACGGGTCACAGTTACATCGTCTACGGACCGCTCATCAATGGAGTGACGCAAGTGATGTACGAGGGCCTTCCGGACTCGGGCGGGCGCGATCGGTGGTGGCGCATCATTGAAGAGAACAAAGTAACTATTCTCTACACGGCGCCGACGACGATTCGAACCCTGATGAAGTGGGGCCACGAACTTCCGCAAGCTCACGATTTGAGCAGCCTTCGTCTCCTCGGCTCCGTGGGTGAACCGATTAATCCCGAGGCGTGGATGTGGTACCGCGAGTACATCGGTGCTAATCGCTGCCCGATTGTTGACACCTGGTGGCAGACCGAAACGGGGGCGATCATGATCTCGCCGCTGCCTGGCGTCACCGCGACCAAGCCCGGCGCCGCGATGCGTCCCCTGCCAGGAATCAGTGTCGACGTGGTGGATAATGAGGGGAAGTCGGTCGGCAACGGCGAGGGTGGCTACTTAGTCATTACCCAGCCCTGGCCGTCGATGACGCGCGGCATTTGGGGCGACCCCGAGCGCTTTAAGGAGACCTACTGGTCACGCTTCCCGGGTGCGTACTTCGCGGGTGACGGCGCGAAGCGCGACGAGGATGGCGACCTCTGGCTACTGGGACGAATTGACGACGTGATGAATATCTCGGGTCACCGTCTGTCCACCACGGAAGTTGAGCACGCGCTGGTAGGTCACCCCGCCGTGGCCGAAGCCGCCGTCGTCGGGGCGAGTGACGAAACGACCGGACAGGCCATTGTCGCCTTCGTCACGCTTAAGCTCTCCGCCGAGGACGCCGAAAAGGATCAGTCCGGCGTCATCGAAGAGTTGCGCGCGCACGTGGCGAAGGTAATCAGCCCGATCGCGAAGCCTCGTCAGATAATTCTGACCCCCGATCTTCCAAAAACGCGTTCGGGCAAAATCATGCGACGACTCCTGCGTGACGTCGCGGAGCACCGATCGCTCGGCGACGTGACGACCCTTATGGACCCGACCGTAGTCAACATGATTTCGGGCCTCATGGAGGTCCACCAGAACGACAACGATTAGGAGTCGAAGCCCAAGCCGAAGGCGTCCAAGAGCTTTAACCACGCGTTACGCCGACCGTTGCGTTCGTCAGCGCGACGAATCGACCACTGGGTCACGCGAATAAAGAACCACTTAAACGGTTCGGGGGGAAAGGGCAGCGGTCGACGGCGCACCATCGCCAGTCGCGCCGCCTCACTATCGACGTCGTCGAGTAGATCGAGCATTACCGAGGCGCCAAAGCGCGTAGAGGCCACGCCCAGTCCCGTAAAACCGAGAACGTACGCCACCTTTCCGCCGAAGGCGCGATCCCAAAACGGCGAAAAGCGCGTGCACGTGTCGATCGCGCCACCCCAGGCGTGGGTGAATTTGATGCCTTGTAGCTGAGGGAACGTCTTTAAGAAGTGACTCGCCAAAGTGGCGTAGGTCTGCGCGTTGAACTCGTACTCACGCTTGGCTTTGCCCCGAAACGTGTAGACGGCGTCGTAGCCACCCCAAAGAATGGAGTTGTCGCTCGTCAGTCGGTAGTAGTGGAACTGATTTCCCGCGTCGGCGATGCCCTCACGACCCCGCCAACCGATGCTGGCTAGCTGCTCGTCGGTCAAGGGCTCCGTTACGAGGACGTAGTCGAAAACGGGAACGACGTACTTGCGCGCCTTACGCACGAGGGGCGCGAACACGTTCGTCGCGAGCGCGACGCGCGCGGCGGTGACGGCACCGTAGGGCGTGTGGACGCGCACCGCGTCGTCGACGTCTTCGAGCCACTCGACCTTGGAGTTTTCGTATATCTTGACCCCGAGCGAAAGGCAAGCTCGTTCGAGCCCCCATACGAGGCGGGCTGGATCCACTAACGCCGTACCGTCATGATCGAAGATTCCCCCTTCGTAGGAGGGGGAGTGGACACGGGCTTGTACTTCTTCGCGCGTCAGCACCTCGACGTGGTCACCCATTTCGTTGCGAAGTCGTGCTTCTTCAACCATGCCGTCGAACTGCCAGGGCGCGACCGCGACGCGCAATTCACCCACGCGCTCCCAGTCGCACTCGATGCCGTAGCGCCGCACCGTGGCCTCAATCGCGTCAAGGTTCTCACGACCAAGTCGCTCAATGGTGCGCATCTCACCACGAAAGCGCCGCATGCCGTTGTTGAAGCCGTGGGTCAACGACGCGCTGCAAAATCCTCCGTTGCGCCCCGACGCTCCCGCGCCCGTTTCGAACTGTTCGACAATGACCACGTCGCGCAAGGGATCTCGTTCTTTCGCGAGGAGTGCCGTCCACAGTCCGGTGTAACCAGCCCCGATCACGCATAGGTCGGCGCCCAGATCACCAATGAGCGCGGGGTGTGAACTCGGTTCGAGCGGATCCGAGTCGAGCCACCACAGTTCCGGCTGAACTTCGGCAAGGTGGCGTAAGACGAAGGGGTCCTTCTTCTCCATAGCCTTCCAACCAACGGCTGGAATCACCCTCTCTGGTTTCATCGCCGAACTCAGGGCTCAGCCTTGAGTGGGTCGCGCGTTAGGGCGCGTACGGCCTTAGTCTACCGACCCACCTGCGAGTCCCTAGGTAGCCTTCAAGCCGTGTCCGACATCTCTTCGATTCGTTTCGTCGCCTTCGACCTGGAAACCACCGGGGTTGACCCCTTCACCGATCGTCCGGTTTCCTACGGCTTCGTTGAGCGCGCCGCCGCCGGGGGCTACCTCGAAAGTGGAGGCTACGTCAACCCAGGTATTGCTATTCCGCCCGGCGCCACACGGGTTCACGGCATCACCGACGACATGGTGGCGGACGCGCCCCGACTCGCCGAGGCGACCCAGCTCCTCAGTGGGGTGATTCTTGACACTTGGGCGAAGGGCGGCGTCATCGTGGGTATGAACGTTTCCTACGACTTGACGATGCTCAACAGCTTGCGTCTCGTGCAGGGATTGGCGCCGTTGGCGCCGACCGGACCAGTACTGGACGTGTTGATCGCCGACCGGCACTTCGATCGTTGGCGCAAGGGTTCACGACGACTACTCGATCTCTGCGCTCATTACGGGGTAGCCCTCGACGACGCGCACGCCGCGGTGGGAGACGCCCGAGCGTCGCTGCTCGTCTTCGAAGAGCAAGTGCGCCGCTACCCGGAACTCGAACGCCTCGAGGTGACTTCACTCAGCGACACGATGGGCGCGTGGTATCGCGACTGGCTCTCGAGTTTTTCAAAGTTCCTCGAGAGCAAAGGTGAGGCGCCCATTGGGCCAGGTCGTTACGCCTGGCCCGTGCATGAGGTTGATCCACCTTCATCTAATGGTCGGGCTGGGGAGATTTGAACTCCCGATCTCTCGGCCCCCAGCCGAGCGCTCTAGACCAAACTAAGCCACAGCCCGTGGATTGAAAATCTTAGCCGCCGGCCCTCAGGTCGCTGAGCGTCGCGAACCGTGGTCCTGTCCGGGGTGCGTCAACCACGCGCGCGCTTCGCAGAGAAAGGCGATGGTCTCTCCGGTCGCCTTCGCGGCGAGGGCGTCAAGAATTCGCTCATCCAGCGCTTGCAGTATTTCGTCAACGGCCATAACCAGTCCTTTCGATACTCCCTAACCACCCGCCGCCGCCGTGAGAATCTCAACGACGTCACCGTCCTCCACGACCACCGACTCCCAGGTCGAACGCGTGACGATTTCACCGTTGAGCGCCACCGCCACGCCCCGCGACGGTACCCGCAGTTGCGCGAGCAACGACGCAACGCTCATTGGCGGCAATTCGTGACCCTCACCGTTCACCGTAATCATGACAACTCCGAGACGAGCGCAACTATTTCCAACGACGCGAGTGGCGCCATCGTGACGCCGTGTCGGTACTGACCCGACGCCCAGACCCAACGGCCCTCGTCAAGAAGTTCAATAAAGGGATCAAGGTCCTCTGACACTGGACGCAGTCCGTAGCGGGTCTCGACGTACTCAGTTCCGTCGAGACCAGGCACCAATTCCAACGCGTCACGCATAAGTCGGGCGAGCTCGCCAAACTCCACCCGCGCCTCGGGACGTTCCTCGGCCGTCGCCCCGATCACGCAGTAGCCGTCTGGACGACTCACCAGGTAGAAGGTCCGTCCTCGCACGTAGGCGCGTAGTGTCGGTTGACGCGACCGATCGAGTCCCCTCAGCCGGGACGTAATGCCGCGAATGGGACGTACGACGTGACGAGCTGTTACGCCCTCGGGAAGCTGCTGCGCCCCGGTCGCGAGGACGCCATAATCGGCGTGAACGGTGAAGGAGTCGCCCGTCGCCACCACGCCTTCGGCGCCACTCTCCACCCGGCGTACCCACGCCGTCATCACCTCCACGCCGAGCAGCTGGTTAGCCTCCAGCAACGTGGCGACGGCGTCATCAGGATCAATCCAGCCGTCGCCTTCGAGCAGATAGCCGTCGACGACGCGTGGCGTTATCTCCGCAAAGAGATCGGGTTGATCCTCTCGTCGCACGAAATCAACCTCAACGTTGGCCGCTCGGGCAACCTGCGCGAACTGCGCCGCGAGCGCCCGGTCGCTCGCGTCCCAACCAACGAGCAGCGTGCCGCCAATATTGATAGTGGGCCCGCGGCCGACTAACGCCGCGAGTTCGCCACTCAACGTTCGCCACTCGGCAACTGCTCGGCGCTGTCGCGCGAGGTTTGCTTCCTCACCCGGAAGTAACTCGGCACTGGGCGCCAGCATGCCGGCCGCCGCCCAAGTCGCGCCGCGCGCGGGGGCGGGGTCGATCAAGGTGACGCGCCACGCCGCGCGCGCGAAACGATACGCGGTGGCAAGTCCAATAATGCCGCCGCCGACCACCACGACGTGTCGGGGTTCACTCACGCGTCCAGCGTAGGTCCGGATGGTTCCGGTGACGATTTCGATATAGTGGACGGCGGGTCAGCGTTGCCCCAAAGGCAACGACATGACGAAATCTCTTTACGACCCTTCTTTCGAGCACGACGCCTGCGGCGTTGGCATGATCGCCGACCTCACTGGTCGGCCGTCTTTCGGCACGATTGGCGACGCGCTGACGATTCTCGAAAATCTCGAACACCGTGGCGCCGTCGGTGCCGACGTCGACAGCGGTGACGGTGCGGGCATCCTGATTCAAATCCCGGACGCCTTTCTGCGCGAGATTCTCGGCGTCACGTTGCCCGACCTCGGTTCCTACGGCGTCGGCCAGTGGATGTTGTCGCGTGAAGAGCCACTCGAAGCGCAGCAACGCACCATTGAGGCCGTCTTTGGTGAACTCGGTCTCTCCACGCTCACGTGGCGCCACGTGCCCGTCGACTCAACGATTCTCGGCCCCACCTCAAGCGCTTCCGAACCGTTGATGTACCAACAGATCATCGTCACCGAAGAGCCTGGGGCGGCGCTGGAAGCCCGGCTCTATTGCGCCCGCAAGCTCGTCGAGCACGCCGGTAACGCGTACGCCGCTTCTTGTTCATCAAAGGTCCTGATCTACAAGGGGATGTTGTCCTCACCCCAACTTCGCCAGTACTACGACGACCTGCGTGACGAGCGACTGAGCTCGGCGATCGCGGTCGTGCACAGCCGCTTCTCCACCAACGTCCTTCCTCGTTGGGACCTCGCCCAACCGTTTCGCTACATCGCGCACAACGGTGAGATCAACACCGTGCGTGGCAACCGCAATTGGATGGTGGCTCGCGAAACGACGTTGGCGAGCGTTCACCTGCCGATCGACCCACTCGAGCTGGCGCCAATCGTGACGCCAAACATGAGCGACTCCGCCAGTTTTGACGAGGTCGTCGAACTCTTGGTCCAAGGCGGTCGATCGCTCCCGCACGCCGTCTTAATGATGATCCCTGAGGCTTGGGAGCGCTCAACCTTCATGAGCACCACGCGACGTGACTTTTACCGCTATCACGCCGGATTGATGGAGCCGTGGGACGGGCCGGCGTCGGTGACTTTCTGTGACGGCAACGTCGTCGGCGCGGTGCTGGATCGCAACGGCCTTCGTCCGGCGCGGTACTGGGTTACCAAGGACCAGCGCGTCATTTTCGCGAGCGAAGTCGGCGTGCTCCCCATCGATCCCGCCAATATCGAACGCAAGGGTCGCCTCCAGCCCGGTCGCATGTTCTTGGTGGATCTCTCACGTGGTCGCGTCGTCGACGATGACGAACTGAAGGACGATCTCGCGAGCCGCCAACCCTACGGAGACTGGCTCGACCAAGAACAGGTTTCACTCGACGAAATCGAGACGCCCTCAATTCTGACGCCGAGTCACGCGACGGTGATCCGGCGCCAGAAGAGTTTTGGCTTTAGCGAAGAAGACCTCCGTCTCATCATTCGTCACATGGCGCAGGTGGGTGAAGAACCCATTGGCTCTATGGGGTCTGACACCGCTCTGGCGGCTCTGTCACGTCTTCCCCGTTCTATCTTTGACTACTTCACTCAACTCTTCGCGCAGGTGACTAATCCGCCGCTCGACGCCATTCGCGAAGAACTGGTCACCTCAACGCGCGTGACCATTGGCGGTGAAGGAAACCTATTGAGTGAAACGGCTGGTCACTGTCGTCAGGTCGTGTTGCCCTCACCAATCCTCAGCGTGGAAGAACTCGCCAAACTGCGCTGGATTGAAGAGCAGACCGGACTCGCGGGCTTTCGCGCGGTCCAGATAGACGCGCTCTTTCCCGCCCACGGTCCGGGCTCGGCCGCGGATCGAATGGCCACCGCCATTGACGAGATTGGCGATCGCGTCGTCGCCGAAGTGCGTGCCGGCGCCAACATCGTCATCCTGTCGGACCGTGGATCGCTCGCCGCTCACGCCGCGGTGCCGAGTCTTTTAGTGACGTCGGCGGTGCATCACCGCCTCGTCCAGGAGCACTTGCGCACGAGCGCCGCGCTAATCCTCGAAGCCGGAGACGTACGCGAGGTGCACCACGCCGCGCTCTTGTTGGGATTTGGCGCGTCGGCCGTGTGTCCCTACCTCGCCTACGAGTCAATCGACGCCTTGGTTGAAGCGGGCGAGTTGAGCGAACTCGACGCCTTCGAGGCCCGCTATCAGTACGGCAAGTCACTGAACAAAGGGCTCGTCAAGATCATGTCGAAGATGGGCGTGAGCACGGTGGCGAGCTACGTCGGTTCGCAGCTCTTCGAGGCCGTTGGCCTATCTGATGACGTGCTCAGTCGCTATTTCCCGGGTTTTCGCTCGCGGGTGGGCGGCGCGACGCTCGAGCGAGTCGCCGACGACGTCATACGGTGGCACGACGAGGCCTACGGGCCACCCTCGGTCGATCGCGTGCAGTTGACCAACCGCGGGGAGTACCAGTGGCGGCGCGATGGTGAGTTGCACCTGTTTAATCCACGTACCGTTCAAAAACTGCAGCACGCCACACGCGAGAAGCGCTACGACATCTTCAAGGAATACACCCGAATGGTCGACGAGCAGGCCGACGCGTCGCTCACCCTTCGGGCGTTACTCGAAATAACACCATCGTCGACCCCGCTCGCGCTCGACGACGTTGAGAGTGTGGCCTCTATCGTTAAGCGGTTCTCCACCGGCGCGATGTCCTACGGCTCGATCTCCGAAGAGGCCCACACCACTTTGGCGATCGCGATGAACCGGCTCGGCGGCAAGTCGAACACCGGCGAGGGTGGCGAGGACGCCGAACGATTCGACACGTCCGACCCACGCTTCAATCGTCGTAGCGCGATTAAGCAAGTGGCGTCGGGACGCTTCGGGGTCACCAGCGAGTATTTGGTGAACGCGGACGACCTGCAGATCAAGATGGCTCAGGGGGCGAAGCCGGGGGAGGGTGGTCAGCTTCCCGGCTCCAAGGTCTACCCCTGGATCGCGAAGACCCGCCACTCGACGCCGGGGGTCGGTTTAATCTCACCGCCACCCCACCACGACATCTACTCGATTGAGGATCTGGCGCAGCTCATCTACGACCTCAAGAACGCGAACGACCAAGCCCGCGTTCACGTCAAGTTGGTCAGCGAACAGGGCGTTGGCACGATTGCCGCGGGCGTCGCCAAAGCCCACGCCGACGTGATTTTGATTTCGGGTCACGACGGCGGCACGGGCGCCGCGCCACTGACGTCTCTGAAGCACGCCGGCACCCCGTGGGAACTCGGACTCGCCGAGGCCCATCAGACGTTGGCCTCCAACGGACTGCGTAGCCGCGTCGTCCTCCAGGTCGACGGGCAGTTAAAGACCGGTCGCGACGTCATCGTCGCCGCCCTCCTCGGCGCCGAAGAGTTCGGGTTCGCGTCCGCGCCGCTGGTCGTCGAGGGTTGCATCATGATGCGCGTCTGTCACCTCGACACCTGTCCCGTCGGGATCGCCACGCAGAACCCTCGGTTGCGCGAGCGCTTCACGGGTCGTCCAGAGTTTGTTGAGAATTTCTTCGAATTCATCGCCGAGGAAGTTCGTGAGTATCTCGCGGCCTTGGGCGTACGCACGATCGACGAACTCATTGGCGACGCGTCGCGGCTGCGCGTGCGCGCGCATCAGGCGCGCGAGAGCGACCTCGACCTCTCTGCGCTCTTAGTGAGCGCTCCACCCGATCAACGTCGCCACAGCATCAAGCAAGACCACGGCCTCGATCAAGCACTGGACTGGCGCTTCCTCTCCGACGCCGTTACGGCCGCCACTCAAGGCACGCCCGTGACCTTCCAATTCGAGGTTCACAACGTCAATCGCGCGGTGGGAACACTCACGGGTTCCGCAATTACTCGTGCGCTCGGTCGACGGACCTTGCCCGACGACCACGTCGTGGTTGAACTCACCGGATCGTCCGGACAGAGTTTGGGGGCCTTCATCCCTCGAGGACTGACGTTGCGACTCGAAGGCGACACCAACGACTACGCGGGCAAGGGACTGTCGGGTGGACGCGTCATCGTGCGCCCTCCGACGTCGGCCACCTTCGCCAGTGAAGAGAACATCATCGCGGGCAACGTCATTGGCTACGGCGCGACCAGCGGCGAGATCTTCATTCGCGGGGTTGTCGGTGAACGCTGTGGTGTGCGCAACTCCGGCGCGACCATCGTCGTCGAGGGCGCGGGCGATCACGCCGGCGAGTACATGACTGGGGGCGTCGTCGTGATCCTCGGCAACGTCGGGCGCAACCTCGCCGCCGGCATGAGCGGCGGCACGATCTACCTCTACGACCCCGAAAACCGCGTGCACGACCACCTCAGCGCGGGTGTCTACGAAATCGATCCCCTCGAGCAGAGTGACGACGAACTCCTGCACGCTCTCCTCGAGCGCTTCCTCGCCGAAACCGGCTCACCGGTCGCCCAACGCGTGACCACGAACTGGCGCGAGGAGCGCATGAACTTTGTCCGCATTGAAACCTCGGAGTACCAACGAGCCCGTGACGAGCAGCGCAATGGGTAAGGTCACTGGCTTCCTCGAATTCGATCGCTCCGGACCGCGTTATCGCCCCGTGCCCGTACGACTGCGCGACTGGCGCGAGGTCTACGAACCCCAGAGTGACGAAGAGCTCAGCCAGCAAGGGGCGCGGTGCATGGACTGTGGCATCCCCTTTTGTATGCAAGGCTGCCCCCTGGGTAATCGCATCCCAGTCTTCAACGACGGCGTATTCAAGCAGCAGTGGGAGCGGGCGGCGAGTCAGCTGTTCGCAACCAACAACTTTCCCGAATTCACGGGACGTCTCTGTCCGGCACCTTGTGAGTCGGCCTGCGTCCTGGCGATCTCCTCGCAGGCCGTGACGATTGAGCGTCTCGAGTACGAGGTAGCTGAGCACGCCTTCGCCCTGGGCCTCGCGGTGAGTACCTCGAGTGCTCCCGAGAGCGGTCGGCGCGTCGCCGTCGTGGGTTCGGGTCCGGCCGGTCTCGCCGTCGCGGCGCAACTTCGTAGCGTGGGTCACGCGGTGTCCGTCTACGAACGCAGCGACCAGATAGGCGGACTCTTGCGTTACGGCATCCCTGAGTTCAAGATGGAAAAGCGCGTGCTCGATCGGCGCCTCGAGGTCATGCGGGCGTCGGGCATCAAGTTCTACACCAACGTGACGGTGGGCGCGGGTGGGACGCCACTGCGCGACCTGCAGCGCAATCACGACGCGGTCGTGCTCGCGCTGGGCGCCACGCGTCCTCGTCTCATCCCCGTACCGGGGGCGGACCTGATTGGCGTCCACCCCGCGATGACCTATCTCGAGGCCTCCAACCGTGCGGTGACCGCTCACGAGACGTCACCAATTAACGCGGCGGGTCAACACGTCATCATTCTGGGTGGCGGCGACACCGGCGCGGACTGTCTCGGCACCGCGCACCGCCAGGGCGCGTTGAGCGTGCACCAAATTGAAATTATGGACCGACCACCGGACGAACGCCCGGCCGATCAACCGTGGCCGACGATGGCGCGTCTCTTCAAAACGACCTCCGCGCACGAAGAAGGTGGCGATCGCCAGTTCTCGACCGAGACGCTCGCGTTCCTGGGTGACGACCGCGTGCGAGCGATCAAACTGCGTGACCACGCGAGTGATCAGATCGTCGAACTGCCGGCTGACTTGGTCTTGATCGCCGCCGGCTTTCTCGGACCCGAACTCGCCGGGTTGGAACTCGACGGCGCGCCCTACGTCAACGCGCGCTCGTCACTCGCGGTGAGCGACCAGTGGCGCCTCACGAGCTACCCCGGCGAGACACCCGTCTTCGCCTGCGGGGACGCGGTGCGGGGCCAGAGTTTGATCGTCTGGGCCATCGCCGAGGGACGTAGCTGCGCCGCCGCGGTCGACACGCACCTGCGCGGCGGGGCCACCACACTGCCCGCGCCCGTGGTCCCGTACGAAGTTTCCTGGTGAGTCACCGGTAGCATCGAACCCAGCAACATCACCACGAAGGGGGAATCGTGAAGAGCACGATGCAAGACTCGCCGCTACTTATTAGCGGCATTCTGCGACACGGCGAGTTTGTGTACGCCGACAAGAAAATCTTCACGGTCACGCCCGAAGGCGTCGAGGTCGCCACGTACTTTGAGGTCTCTAAGCGTGCCGAGCGCCTGGCGGCGGCCCTGCAACGTCTGGGCGTGCAGCGCGGTGAGCGAGTGGGAACCTTCATGTGGAACAACCAGCGCCACATGGAGGCGTATTACGCGATTCCCTCCATGGGCGCGGTGTTGCACACGCTCAACATTCGTCTCTTTCCAGAACAACTCAGTTACGTCATCAATCACGCCGAGGACAAAGTATTGATTGTCGACGCGAGCCTCATTCCTTTGCTGGCCAAGGTGCGTGACCAACTCACCACCGTGGAA
This sequence comes from Acidobacteriota bacterium, assembly GCA_028873575.1. Classification (GTDB taxonomy): domain Bacteria; phylum Actinomycetota; class Acidimicrobiia; order Acidimicrobiales; family RAAP-2; genus RAAP-2. Next base: position 51,001 of record JAGWHY010000007.1, read on the forward strand.
ACGATTATCGTCGCCGGGTCCGGTGATACCTCCGCCCTCGGCGAGACGCTTGACTACGAGACGTTGCTCGGCGCCGAGCGTCCTGGTTTCGAGTGGCCCGTCCTTGACGAACGCGACGCGGCGATTATGTGTTACACGTCGGGCACCACGGGGAACCCCAAGGGCGTCGTGTACTCGCACCGTTCGACCTGGCTACACTCCATGGCCTCGATGACGGCCAACTCCATTGGACTGTGCGAGCGTGATCGGTGTCTGTTGATCGTGCCCATGTTTCACGTAAACGCGTGGGGGGCCGCCTTCACGGCAATGTTCGCGGGTATGGAACTGATCATGCCCCAGATGTTCTTACAGGGCGAGCCAATCCTGAAGATGGTGCGTGAGCTTCGCCCCTCCATTTCCCTTGGCGTGCCCACCATTTGGAATGACGTGCTGCGCGCGATTGACGCCGGCACCGAGGAGGTCGATCTTTCCAGTCTGCGCGGCATTCTCGTCGGGGGATCGGCGCTGCCGCGCTACATGATCGAGGCGTTCCGCGATCGATTCGGCATTGACCTCATTCAAGGATGGGGAATGACCGAGACCTCGCCGCTCGCGGCGGTCTCGATTCCACCCGCGGGCACACCCAAGGACCAGGAGATTGATTACCGCGTTAAGGCGGGACGCGTCGTCGCGGGCGTGGAAATGCGCGTGTGCGCCGAAGACGGCTCCGTGATGCCCAACGACGGCAAGAGCGTCGGTGAGTTCGAAATTCGAGGTCCTTGGATCACGGGTGCGTACTACGGCGTGGACGATCCCGAAAAGTTCCACGACGGCTGGCTGCGCACGGGCGACATTGGATCGCTCGACAGCGAGGGATTCATGGTCATCAGCGACCGCACCAAGGACGTGATCAAGTCCGGTGGTGAGTGGATTTCCTCCGTCGAGCTCGAATCAACCGTCATGGCCCATCCCGCCGTCTTCGAGGCAGCGGTGATCGCGATTCCTGACGAGAAGTGGCAAGAACGACCGCTGTGCTGCGTCGTTCTACGTCCCGACGCCACGGCCAGCGCCGAAGAACTTCGCGACTTCCTAGCCCAGCGGGTGGCGAAATGGTGGCTTCCCGACAGCTGGGCCTTCGTCGACGCCATTCCAAAAACGAGCGTTGGCAAGTTCGACAAGAAGGTGCTTCGTCAGCGCTTCGCCGATCACCAGCTCGACGTGGTCAGCGTCACGGCGTGAGTGACCTCGAGCAACTGGCCGACGACGTCGCGCAACTCGAGGCGCGCGTCACCGACGCGGTCTTTGACGCCGTGCGCTCCCAGTTGCGCGGCGAGAACGCCGAGGCTGCTCGTGAACTCGAACGACGACTAGCCAAGGTCCGCCGGAGCCTGCAAAAGGCCGAGCACCTTTTGCGACACGGCGGCGACGACTAAAAGGTATTCACGACGTCGATCAGTTGACGCAGACTCGCGTAGTGTCGTCCGTCGAAAGCGAACTCCAGTTGTTGGCCCGCGCTCACGAGGATTCCCGCACCTCCATTGAAGGCAGGGAATCGACGACGCAATTCAGCCACCTGTGACGGGCTGGGGGGGCGTTTGAGACGAAGCGAACCCCGGTAGTCCGCGAGAGCGAATCCTTGATAGTTGGAGTAGAACCGTTCGATCTCCGCCACCCCGTCTTCGACGTTGGTGAAGCTGCGCGCTAGGTTCACGCCGTCCTCGTCGACGTAGTTTCCGGCCACGACCTCGTCGTCGAGAAAGGCACGCCAGCGTTGCCAGAACGTCCCACCCGGAACGTCCATTAACACCACTGGGGCGGGCGTCGTCTTGCCCGTGTGTAGGAGCGTCAAGACTTCGAAGACCTCATCCATGGTGCCCAGGCCACCGGGAAAAATCACGAAGGCGTTGGCAGGACGCGTCATAGCCACTTTGCGCGTGAAAAAGTACTTCATGGCGACGAGGCGGCTCTCGACGTCAATATAGGGGTTGGAGCCCTGCTCGAAGGGAAGATCAATATTTACCCCGAGCGTGTTGTCAATCCCGGCTCCCTTGGACGACGCCTCCATAATTCCGGGTCCGGCGCCCGAGACCGTCATCCAGCCCCGGGCGGCCATGGCGCCCGAGAACTCTTGGGCCATGAGGTAGAGGGGGCTGTCCACTGGGGTCCGGGCGGAGCCAAAGACGGCTAACTTTCGTCGCGTCTCGAAGCGACCAAACAGCTCGGCCGCCTCGAGAAGCTCATTGAGCGCCGTCGCGGCCACCTCGAGGTCAGCAGTTGACGCCGCGGAGGGCCCAACGTCAGCCACGCGTTCGAGCATTTCGTGCACCACCTGACGGCGGTCCGGGTCCTCAAAGGAATCGAGAAGTTGATTAATCGCGCGCTCGTGGGCTCCGGTCACGGCGACTCACGACACGCGTTGGTACAACGTGCCTCGCTGCACGAGCGGGCGCCCCAGGGGCTCGACGATGTCGCGCAGCGCGTCGACGTCCATGGCTTGACCGTGGGTCGCGCCGGCGGCGCGCGAGATGTTCTCGTCCATCAAGGTGCCCCCGAGGTCATTCGCCCCGGCGCTCAAAATTCGCCGAGAACCCTCGACGCCCATTTTTACCCAGCTGACTTGAATGTTGTCGATCACCGTGGCGTAGTGCAGGCGCGCCACGGCGTGCATCAAGACCGCCTCACGGAAGGTCGGACCACGGCGCGCGCGTCCACGCAAGAACAACGGCGTCGCCATATGCACGAACGGCAAGGGCACGAACTCGGTGAATCCGCCGGTCTCCAGTTGAAGATCACGCGTTCGCGTCAGGTGCGTCACCCAACTCTCCGGCGTCTCGATAGCGCCAAACATGATCGTGATGTTGGAGCGAAGGCCCACCTCGTGCGCCGTGCGATGGACTTCAAGCCACTGATCAGAATTGATTTTGTCTGGGCAGAGAATCTTGCGAATCTCGTCGTCCAGAATTTCCGCCGCCGTGCCCGGCAGTGTCTTAAGACCCGCGTCCTTTAGTCGCGTGAGATAGGTCGACAGGTCCTGACCCGAGCGACGGGCTCCCTCAAAGACCTCGAGCGCGCTGAAGGCGTGAATGTGCATCGACGGTGACCCCGCGCGCACCGCGGCGATCACGTCCACGTAATACTCACCGTCAAAGTTAGGGTGAATGCCTCCTTGCAGGCAGACCTCCGTCGCGCCGCGCTCTTCGGCCTCACGCACGCGTTCCGACACCTCATCAAGAGTCAATAGGTACGGATCACCGCGCAAGTTCAGCGAGAGCGGACCTTTCGAGAACGCGCAGAACCGACACTTGAACGTGCAGACGTTCGTGTAGTTGATGTTGCGATTAACGACGAACGAGACCTCGTCACCAACCAAGTCACGTCGTACCTGATCGGCTCGCTCAACGACCGCGTTGAAGTCACCGTCGCGTGCCGAAAACAGGGTGAGCAGCTCCTCGCGCGACAGGGCGTAACCGGGTTCGTAGCGATCTAGGACCTGGGCTACGTCGCTCGAGCGACGGATCAAGCGAGGCGGGGGCGGGGGCGGTTCTTCGCCGCCCGAGGCCCACACGTCATGGCGCGCGAGCCACGTGGCGTCGGACTGGGCCAACACGTACGGTCGCACGGCGTCGTCGAGGTACGAGCTCTCGGGCTGGGCGAATTTGGGGTACGCCGTGAGCCGGGGGACCAACGTGAAGCCGACGTCGTCGAGGACCGTCGCGAGCGTCGCCACACCCGGCCAGGCCCGCTCGGGATTGACGTGGTCAATCGTGACGGGGGAAATCCCACCGAGATCGTCAATGCCGTAGCGAACTAATTCAACCGGACGGTCACTGAGATTAGGCGGTGCTTGCAGGTGAATGTCGTCGGGCAGCACTAGGCGCGCCGCGGCAATCGTCCAGTAGAACTCCTCGTCACTCGCCGCCGGCTCATGGGCCATGGCCGTGCGGGGCTTCGGTAGAAAATTCTGAATAATGACCTCTTGCACGTGGCCGTACTGCTCGTGCGCGTCAACGATCGCGGCCAGCGTCGCCAGTCGTTCCGCGCGCGTCTCGCCAATACCCACCAAAAGCCCGGTAGTGAAGGGGACGCGGAGCTCCCCGGCCAGATGAAGGGTCGCTAACCGACGCGCGGGCGTCTTGTCCGGAGCGAGCCGGTGCGCTTCGAGGTCAGCCAACGCTTCGAGCATCATCCCCTGGGAGGCACTCACGCCACGAAGTTGTTCCAGTTCGTGGCGGTACAGCGCGCCCGCGTTGACGTGGGGGAGTAGACCCGTGCCCTCGAGGACCATCTGGGCGGCGTTGGCCACGTAGTCCACGGTGCTGCGATAGCCCCGCGCCGCCAGCCAACGCGCCGCCTCGTCGTAGCGAAGTTCCGGTCGCTCACCCAAGGTGAAGAGCGCCTCGGCACAGCCCGCTTTCGCCCCCGACTCGGCGATCGCCATCACCTCTTCGAGTCCGAGATAGGGCGACGTGACCCGCGCGGGAGCCTGAGCAAACGTGCAGTACCCGCAGCGATCTCGACAGAGTTTTGTCAAAGGAATGAAGACTTTGGGGGAATACGTGATTTGGTAGCCGTGCGCGCGTCGCGCCCGCGCGAAGGCGTCACCCGCCAGATCTTGCGCCGTTGCTTCCAAAAGCTCGCGGGACAGCTCTGGCAATGAGGACAACGTCATAGAGGTATCCTAGAACGTTGTCCACGCGACAACGCCACGTCACGACGCAGTGAAACGCTTCGTCATCGACGTCGTGAGAGTGGCGCTACGACGTGCGCATCTTCGACGCCACGGTCGTCAGGAGTTCCTCGTAGGCGTCGACGAAGGCGCGCACCCCGTCAATCTCCAGTTGGGTGGTCACCTGGGCGAGGGACACTTGCGGCGTCAACAGCGCCAACTCGTCCGCCAGCGCGCGGGCGGTACTCGCGTCACGCAACGCGGACTTACCAAACGCCCCACGATGCAGCGCGGCTTGGAGCGTCGCGTCGGGCATCGTGTTCACCGTCTCGTCGGCCACGATCGTGTCGACGTAGAGCAGTTCGTCGTAGGCGGGATTCTTCGTGGACGTCGACGCCCACAGCGGGCGCTGCACCTGAGCCCCCTGGGTAAGTAACTCTTGGGCGCGAGCTCCGGCAATCGTCGCACGGTACAACTCGTAGGCCGCCGCGACTTGGGCGTTGGCGCTGCGACCGCGGCGCGGGTCACCATCCTCGAGGAGTGCGTCCACCGCCGCGTCGACGCGCGAAACGAAGAAGGACGCGACACTCGCGATGGCACCTAGATCATGGCCCTCGCGCGCCGCGGCTTCGAGTCCCGCGAGCCACGCGTTCAGTACTTGTTCGTATCGCTCGAGTGAGAAAATCAGCGTTACGTTGACGTTGATTCCTCGTGACAGCGCCTCAGTGATTGCCGGAAGTCCCTCGAGGGTCGCGGGAATCTTGATCATCACGTTGGGGCGTCCCACGAGGTTGTTGAGGCGTGACGCGGCCGCGATGGTGCCCGCTGTGTCGTGGGCGAGGCGCGGCGACACCTCAAGGGACACGAAGCCATCGAGGTATCGGCGTCGCCGCGCGGCGAAGTCGCGACGGGATTCTTCGAATACGGACTTGGTCACGTCACAGGCGTCGCGCACATCGGCGACGGCCAACTCCTCGAAGAGCGCTTCGGGGTCACGCTGCGTTGACGCCGCGACCAGCTCGTCGTAGGCCGACGACGTCGCGAAGGCTTTAGCGAAAATTGAGGGGTTTGACGTGACGCCGCGCACGCCTTGCCGAACCAGATCAGCGAGGGTGCCGTCGTTGAGCCAGTCACGGCGGATGTTGTCAATCCAGGGACTCTGTCCGAATTCGTCGTAGAGGTCATTGAGCTTGGTCACGCGGATTCTTCCAATCGTTCGACGACGTAGTTGACCACGGTCTCCGGCACAATGCCCAGGTACTCGAAGACGAATTTTCCGGGCGCGCTCATGCCAAAGGTGTCGATCCCAATGGCGTGATCGACGTAGCGATACCAGCCGAGTGTGGCGCCAGCCTCGATGCTCACCGACGGCACGTCACGACGAAGCACGGCCTCGCGGTAGTCCGTCGGCTGCTCATCGAAGCACCGCCAGCACGGCAGAGCGACGACTCTCGTCGCGACGCCTCGACGGGCGAGCTCGTCACTCGCGCGCAGACACAACGCCACCTCAGAACCGCTCGCGACGAGGCTGAAACGAGCAGTGGGGTCTTCGCGTACGACGTAACCACCGCGGGGGGCACCGTTCAGCGACGCGAGACGCTCGGACTCATCGAACACGTCGACGTCTTGACGTGACAGCACCAACGCCGTGGGCGCCATCTGCGGGTCACGTAACAAGTCACGCACCAGTTCCACCGTCTCGTTGGCGTCCGAAGGGCGCACGACGTGCAGTCGCGGCACCGCGCGCAAGGCCATCAGGTGCTCGACGGGTTGGTGCGTTGGGCCATCTTCTCCCACACCAACTGAGTCGTGGGTGTAGACAAAAAGAGCGGGCGCGTGACTGAGTGCCGCGAGACGAAGCGCAGGCTTGGCGTAGTCACTAAAGACGAAAAAGGTAGAACCAATCGGTCGCACCCCACCGTGGAGCGCTTGACCAACCAGAACCGCGCTCATCGCGAATTCACGAATCCCGTAGTGGATCTGCCGACCGCCCGGTGCGCCGACACCGTTCGGGTCGCCCCCCTTGAGAATCACGCCGGTGTTGTCAGTCAAGTCGGCTGAGCCGGCGGTCAAACCCGGCGTCAGCGGCGCGAAAGTGTCCATGGCGCGTTGGAGCGCCTTGCGGGTCGCGACCGCGCTGCCGGCGGGGAAGAGCTCCGCCTCGGCCAAAGTTGGCGCCGCGCCGTTGGTGGCGAGTTGCTCAAGTAGTCGAGCGCCACGTTCGCCGGCCGCCAGAACGCGCCCCTCCCAGGCCGCGCGCTCGCCTCGCTGAAACTCGAGGGACGTGACCAGCGCGCCGGGTAGTGCGTCGTCGAAGCTAAAGGGCTCGTCCTTCACGCCCAGCGTCGCCTTCGCCGCGGTGATAACCGGCGCGCTGAAGGGATTGCCGTGCGCCTCGCGGCGGTCCATCATTTCCTTGGCCGGAAAACCAATGTGCGAGCGCACGATAATTAGCGACGGTCGCGTCGTGTCGCCCATGGCTTCACGCGTCGCGACCTCGAGGGCGTTCAAGTCGTTCGCCCGTTCTCCTACTTCGATGACCTGCCAGCCGTAGGCCCGGAACCGCGCGGCAGTATCGTCGCGAAGGGCGAGCTCCGTCGGGCCGTCAATGGTGATGTGGTTGTCGTCGTAAAAAATCGTCAGGCGGTCGAGCCCGAGCGATCCAGCTAACGAGGCGGCCTCGTGGCTAACGCCCTCTTCCAAACAGCCGTCTCCCGCGATGACCCACGTACGGTGACTCACCAAATCGTCACCGAACTGGGTTCGCAGTACTCGTTCGGCGAGTGCCATGCCCACCCCGTTGGCGACGCCTTGACCTAAGGGACCCGTCGTCACTTCCACGGTCGGCGTCACGCCATTTTCGGGGTGACCCGGCGTAC
>JAGWHY010000008.1 GCA_028873575.1 Acidobacteriota bacterium
TCGGCGCTTCAGCCGGTGTTCCGAGAGGGCGGCACCGTGACCGCGGGCAACGCCTGTCCGCTGAACGACGGCGCCGCCGCGGTCATCGTCATGAGTGACACCAAGGCCAAGCAGTTGGGCCTCAAGCCCCTCGCGCGCATCGTCGCGAGTGGCGTCAGCGGTCTCAATCCCGAGATCATGGGACTCGGCCCGATTGAGGCCTGTCGTCAGGCGCTCAAGCGCGCCGGGATGACGATTGACGACATCGACCTCGTGGAGATCAACGAAGCCTTCGCCGCGCAGGTCTTGCCGAGCGCCAAGCACCTCGGCATTCCCCTCGAGAAGCTCAACATCCGTGGTGGCGCCATCGCGCTCGGTCACCCCTTCGGCATGACCGGCGCGCGCATCATGACGACGTTGCTGAACTCCCTCGAAGACGCCGACAAGCGCTTCGGCCTCGAGACGATGTGCGTCGGCGGCGGCCAGGGCATGGCGATGATTGTGGAGCGCCTCGACTAACCAGGCGCGTCGTTCGCCGACGCACCTCGAAGAAACGAACGACGACCTCTAGCGTGGTCCGGTCAGGCGCGCGTTGGGGTCTGCCTGGTAGCGCGCGAGGTCGTCGTCACTGAGTTCGACCGCCTCGTCGGGCAAGAGCACCGCGATGTTCTCGTCGACGCGATAGGCCACCTTGCGTCGCGGGTTGACCAAAAGTTCGGCGTTCGCCACGTAGAGCAGCGCCTGGTGATCGACCGGGTCGACCAGCAGGTTGAGGAGAAAGTCGTCGAGAGCCATCAGTCGCTTTCCTTAATGAGGGCGAGCGCTTCGTCCACCCCCGCCTTGAGTTCGTCGCGCGTCGCCGCTTCCACGTTCAGTCGAAGGAGTGGCTCCGTGTTGGACGCGCGCAGGTTGAACCACCAGGGTCCAAAGTCAGCGGTGAGCCCGTCGAGTCGATCGATCGCGACGCCGCGGCTCGTCAACGTCGCCGCCACGCGCTCGACGCTCGCGAGGGGATCGTGGACCGTCGTGTTGATCTCGCCCGAATCGGCGTAACGCTGAAAGGGCGCCACGAGTTCCGACAGCGGTCCGTCGAACGCACTCAACAGCTCCAGTACCACGAGGGCCGTAATAATGCCCGAGTCGGCCCGGTAGTTCTCACGAAAGTAGTAGTGACCGGAGTGCTCGCCCCCGAACACGGCGCCCGACTCGGCCATGACCTGCTTGATGTAACTGTGCCCGACGCGGGTGCGAATCGCCACGCCGCCGTTTTCGCGAATCACCTCGGGCACGGACTTGGAGCAGATCAAGTTGTAGAGCACGCTCGCGCCGGGGTTACGCCGGAGCATCGCCTGGGCGACCATCGCGGTCGTCGTCGAGCCACTCAGGGGTTGGGCCTTTTCGTCGATCAAAAAGACGCGGTCGGCGTCACCGTCAAAGGCCAGTCCCACGTCGGCGCCCACCTCGAGGACCCGACGTTGCAGATCGACGATGTTGGCGGGATTGAGTGGATCGGCCGGGTGGTTCGGAAAGGTGCCGTCGAGCTCTTCGTACATGATTTCGAGTTCGAAGGGCAGTCCGGCGAAAATCTTGGGCGCGATGAAACCTCCCATGCCGTTGGCGGTGTCGGCCACGACCTTTAAGGGGCGAAGCGCTTTAACCTCCACGAAGTGGTGCACGTGCGCCACCCACTCACGGATGAGATCGCGCGTGGCGTAGCCGGCCGGCGCGCCCGTGGCGGGCTGGGCGAGGTACGCGTTCGTGCTCGCCTGAATCTCGACCAGCCCCGACTCGACGCCGACGGGCACCGCGCCGGCGCGCGTTAACTTCACGCCGTTGTACTGCGCGGGATTGTGCGACGCGGTAAACATCGCGCCGGGCGCGTCGAGGCGACCTGACGCGAAGTAGAGAAAGTCCGTGGAGGCGAGCCCCAGGTCAACGACGTCGACGCCACGCGCCCGCACGCCGTCGGCAAAGGCGCCGACCAGCGACAGGCCCGAGGGACGCATGTCCCTCGCCACCACGATCGGACCGACCCCCACGAAGTCCGCGAAGGCCGAGCCCAACGCGCGCGCCACGTCCTCGTTAAGTTGGTCCGGGTACGTGCCGCGCACGTCGTAGGCCTTGAAAATGGCGGTCATGTCCACGGGCGTCACTCTACTCAGGCGTGCTTTTTACGCCGCCACCAGGCCGCTCCGGCGTAGCTCAGACCACCCACGACCGCGAGGTCACTGAGCAGATTGCCCGCCGTGAGTGCGGGGGTCGATCCGTAGACCAGGCGCACGCGCCTCGACGTGGGGACCACGACCATCAGGTTCGGACTCACGCGGTAGGGCCCCGTCGCGCCGATCGCGTGCCAGCGGGGAAAGTAGGAGATCTTCACGAGCACCGGCACGCCGACCCGCGAGACGTCAAACGACAGATCTTGGCTGGCGACCCGCACGTCGCGTACGGTGACGCGCGCCAGGGACGCGGAGGTCCGCATCGACGTGATCGCGTTCGCGCGCGGCCAGTTCGCGGGACCCGTTTCGGCGCCGTAGACGCCCTGGAGACGGGGGTTCAACCACCAGGTGACGTTGGCGTTGAGCCACGCGACGCGCGCCGCGAGGTGCGCGACCACGTTGGGCAGGTGCGTGAGTCCGACGACGAGGGGGCTGTGGTGAATGAGGTAGATCCGCCACCGCACCCCCGGCGCCGGCCAGGCCCGCGTACTCGCCACCAGCGTCAGTTGGGGATCGGCGTTGGCCTGGGTAATAATCGACGGCGAGAAGGCCACGTAGTAGCGCACGCCCAGCATCTGCAGGTGACGCACGCCCGCGGCCACGTTCAGGCCCGGGTAGTTCAGTCCGACCTGGGGGTCACTCGGCGCCACGCTCAACTCGGACTGGTCGAGAAAGTGGTACGGGGTCGTCGCCGAGGACTCGAAGTAGAGCCCCTCCATCGAGTCCACGCACCCGTTCGTCCAGTAGGGCAATAGCATGAGCGCCATTGGCGTACCGAAGCGGTTCTGGTCGGCGCTGTACTCCCACATCGCGCGTCCACAGCCGTAGCGTCGCGCGACCCGACCCATCGTGGTCATCAGGTCGTGGTACTCGGGCCAGGCGGGCTTGGCCTGGTAGCCCGAGTAGTTCCACTCGGACCAGCTGGTCACTTGATTCCCCGTGGTCGACAGGTGCAGGCGACTCGCCAAGGGCACGATGAGACCGGGCACCGTCGAGAGCAGGCCGAGAATCGCGATCGCGAGCGTCGCGCGTCGTCGACGCGTGGCGGCCGTGGTCACGACGAACTCGTTACGAGCGTCGTCCAGCGCCGCGTCGTCGAGCGCGGCGACACTCGCGTCATCGGACGCGGCAGTTTCACCTAACGCGGCGTACGCGAAATAGTTCGCGAGGGCGCGTCGCGAGGGACGACGTTGCGCGACGCGCCAGGCGACGTAGCCCACGAGCCAACCCGCGAGGAGGTGGATAGTCAGGAACCAAAACGGGACCAGCCGTTCATTCCAGATCACGCTCTGGGGGTCCAGGACAAAGGCGAGGAGGGAAAACGAGGCCAGCGTCGCGAGCACCATGCCGAGGCGATCGCGCACGACGAAGGCCGCGAACGCGGCGACGGTCGCGAGCACAATGACCCACCGGTCGCCGGCCGCGCCGCCCGCGCTGGTGAACCAGCCCAGCACCGTAAAGACCGCGTGCAGTGACGAGACGTTGTCGTTGACGTAGCCCATCGAATTAGTCAACGACTGCTCGGTGACGAAAGGTAACAGCCACCACGCCGAGAGCGCGCCCGAGAGCAGACCCGCGCCGAGCGCGAAGCGCAGGGGTCGCGCGTAGTCCCCCGCCACGACGTCGTCGGTGCGCGGGTCACCGAGTCCTCGACGTTGGGCGAGTTCGAAGACCACCATGACGACCACCGCGACGATCGCGAAGAACCAGGGCAGCACGTGCGCGGCCAGCGTGGCACTCAGCGCCAGCGCCGCCTTCCAGTAGCCGTGGCCGGTGCGCAGCCCGCGCGCGAAAAGGCCAATCGTCAGCATCGACAACGCGAGCGACAAGGAAAAGGCGTACTCCCCCGCCATGGTCGAAAAGAGGTTGCCGCCGTCGATGGTGAACGAGGCGTCAAATAAAAACGGAAGCGTCGAAAAGGCGAGGGCCAAGGGCACGGGACGCGGCGCGCGAAAGAGTCGACCCATCGCGTAGGCCGTCACGGGCGTCAGCAGTGATCCGAAAATCGTCGTCAATTTAAAGGCCACGGCGAAACCAATTAGGTGACTAGCCCAGGCGGCCAACAGGTCGGGCAGTACGAAGTAGTAGGTGTAGGCGGGCATCCCGGCGAACCAGCCCGGGTACCACGGCGTCCAGTTCAACACCGTGTGTTGCGTGACCAGGTAGTGCGCCAGCTCCACGTGCGAACCGGTGTCGCCACCGGTCAGGAGGCTCGACGAAAAGACCAAGCTCGGGTGCAGGGACCACAGAACCACGTAGGCGATCGCCGCCAGGAGAAGGGCGTCGAGCGCGCCCTCACTCGAGAGACGCCGCCGCCAGTTCACCCGTGCCCCGCTCGTTGCGCCACAACCGCGACGAACGCCGCCGCGTTAAAGGACGCGTGAGTCAAGACGCTCGGCGTCAAACGGCGCGTACGCCACACCAGCGTCGCGAGCACGACCCCGAGGACAAAAAGACCCGCGAACTGCGCGGGCTCGCCGTGCGCGGCCGCGAACAGCGCCGCGCTCCCAATCGTCGCCACGATCACGGCGAGGCGCGAGGAACGCACCTCGAGCCCCTCGGCGAGGGCTCGGTAAATGACGCCGCGAAAAAACCACTCCTCGAAGAAGGGCGCGACCACGGTCGTGAGGACCCCGACGAGCACGAACGTGGCGCCGCGCGAGCCGTTAAAGAGGTGCTTCACCGGTTGGTCGAGGTGGCGGAGGTGAAAGGGCCGATACGCGAGGTCGACGCCGAGTTGCAGTAGCGGCCCGAGCGCGAGGTAGCCGACGTCCGACGGGCGAAAACGCCACTGGTTCACCCACGGGCGCAGTCCACCGGGTCCGTAGGCGTAGGCGATCGCGCCGCTAAAGCCGATCCACAGTCCCACCAGACCTAACACGTTCGCCCACCACGGCGGTACCGTCAGCGCGACGAGGGCGCCCAGACCACCACGAAAGTGTGCCAGCGTCGCGCCGAGGCTCTCGAGCAGCGACGCCACGAGTTGACCCGCTAAGAATCCGATAAAACTCGCGAGCAGTATCGCGACGAGCCGGGGTCGGCTGTGGGCGTTTTCCCGTTCGTTACTCACACCGACGTACGCTAACAACTCGGGAGTTTTGCACAGGCGGAGGTATCGCCGTGTTCGTCGACCCCTAGATTAGAAACGTGAGCACTAACCCCAACGAGCCCAGTGGCTTTCGCAAATTCATCCCCGGTAACGGCCCCCTAACGCCCGAGTCGCGTCGTCGCGTACTCACCGTCGCGATCGTCGCCTTCGTGCTGGGCATCTTGGTCATTCCGTCGCTATTTTCGTCGAAGAACGTCAAGACGATCTCCTACTCGACCCTGATCAAAGACGCCAAGTCCCACCAGGTCTTGACCGCGGCGATCAACACCTCCTCGGGCGCCGTGTCGGGTCAACTCTTAGACGGCACGAACTACACCTCGAACGGGCCCTCGCCGGCGATCAACACCGAGATCTCGACGCTGCAAAACGGCAACGCCACGGTCACCTTCGCCGGCGGCTCCAACCTCGCCTCGACCCTGTTGCCCTACGTGATCTGGATCGCCATCTTTGGTGGCTTCATGATCTTCGCGGGACGTCAAGCCCGCGGTCAGATGAACGGCATGATGTCGGTCGGCCGCTCGAAGGCCAAGCAGTTCAGCGAGGACCGTCCCAAGACCACCTTCGCCGACGTCGCGGGCTACTTCGGCGTCAAGCAAGAGATCAGTGAAGTCGTGGAGTTCTTGAAGAGTCCACTGCGCTACCAGGCCATCGGCGCCACGATCCCCAAGGGCATCTTGCTCGTCGGGCCGCCCGGCACCGGTAAGACGATGCTGGCGCGTGCCGTCGCGGGTGAGGCGGGCGTGCCGTTCTTCTCCGTGTCGGGCTCGGACTTCATGGAGATGTTCGTAGGTGTCGGCGCAAGCCGCGTGCGCGACCTCTTCGCGACCGCGCGTAAGCAGGCCCCCGCGATCGTCTTCATTGACGAGATCGACTCCATCGGCCGCAAGCGCGGCGCCGGACTCGGTGGTGGCCACGACGAGCGCGAGCAGACCTTGAACCAGATGCTGAGCGAAATGGACGGCTTCGACCCGACCGAGGGCGTCGTGGTCATGGCCGCGACCAACCGTCCCGACGTGCTCGATCCGGCGCTGCTGCGCCCCGGTCGCTTCGACCGCCAAATCGTCGTCCCCCTGCCGGACCTCGAAGAGCGCCTTCCGATTTTGCAGGTGCACGCGAAGGCGAAACCGCTCGACGCGAGCGTCGACCTGTCGATGGTCGCGCGCGGCACGCCCGGCATGAGTGGCGCGGACTTGGCGAACCTGGTCAACGAGGCGGCCCTGCACGCGGTGCGCCGCCACTCCACGACGGTGTCGATGGAGGACTTCGAGAGTGCCCGCGACCGCGTCATCATGGGTCAAGAGCGTGACACGATGGTGCTCCAAGACGACGAACGTGAGCGCATCGCCTTCCACGAAAGTGGCCACGCGCTGCTCGCCTACGTGCTCGAAAAGTCTGACCCCCTGCACAAGATCACGATTATTCCGCGCGGTATGGCGCTCGGGGTCACGATGACGCTGCCCGAAGAGGACCGCCACATCATGAGTCGCCAGCACCTCGAAGACTCGCTGTGCATGCGCATGGGCGGACGCGTCGCCGAGCTCCTCGTCTACGGCGACCTGTCGACCGGCGCCGCCGACGATCTCCAGCGCAACACCGATCTCGCCCGTCGCATGGTGCGCGAGTGGGGAATGAGCAAAGAGATTGGGCCGATGGCCTGGGGCTCGAACAACCAGGTCTTCTTGGGCGAAGACCTTATGCACACGCGGGACTACTCGGACTCGACCTCCAAGATCATCGACGACGAGGTGGAGCGCATTTTGCGTGAGCAAGAGTCGCGCGCGATTGAGGTGCTCACCTTGCACCGGCGTGGGTTAGAGGCGCTGACCCGCGCGCTCTTAGAGCACGAGACCATTGACGGCGAACTCGCCGCGCGACTCATCGACGAGGCCCACGGGGAACCGGTGCACCCGGCCGGCACCAAAACGGTGAGCTCTCTCACCGGAGGTGCGAAGTCCAAATCGCCCGCGATGCCGAGTGAGCCCGTAGCGGTCGCGCCGGCGGCCTCGACGCCCGCGCCGACCTGGCAGCCGCCGACCCTACCGGCCGTTTAACGGCGCCACGACGAGCGACCCGGCCGGCCGGGTCGGCAGGGTTAGCCCCGCCACCAAGACGGGGCGCCTGGTCGACACGACAATCTTCCCGACGTTCCACGCGGGGGCCGCGGTGAAGAGGGACGACAACGAGATCGTCGCGCCCGGCGCGAGCGTGGTCTTTACCGTGGCGCCACTTATGGGACCACCCGACGTCGTGGCGAGGCGCACCCACGCGACCGAGAGCGTGGCCGGCTGGTCACTGATGTTGGTGACGCGCGTCGCGTCAAAGCCGCGGCCGTTGAAGTCTTCGACGGTGAACGTCCGCACCGGTGTCGGCGGCGCGCTGAGCTGTTGGTACGAGCCGTCGCCGACCGCCAGGTCCGCCACGACGCCTTGACTCGCTGACACCTTCAGCGTCGCGTAGGCGTCGGGCGCGATCGCGGGATTCGGCGTGATCGTGACGATCCCGGTGCTGAAGGGGGCTAATTGGACGGTTTGGGGCGTGACGGCGAAGTGCGCGAGCGAGACCTTGACCGTGACCGACGTGGTCGTGTTGTGCGGATTCGCGAGACGCACCTGCGCGGTGGCGCCGTTGACGGTCGTCACGCTGGAGAACCAGCTGGTGGGCGTGGGCGCGGGACTGCCCGCGACCAAAGAGGTGGTGCCGTTCGAGTCTTCGACCCCCGTCACGGCGAGTGCGCCGCGCAGCACCTTGACCCGCACGCCGACGTTGGTCGTGTTCACGATCTGGTCACCGAGGTTCACGGTGACCTCGCCGTGGGGCGCAACGCTCAATCCCTGAAAGGGCGCCGGCGCGGAGAAACCCGCACTCGAGTAGATCGAGACGCTAAAGACCGCGGGCGTGGCGGTCGGGTTCAAAATGTTGAGCGTCGCCGACGATCCCACGCGCGTGTCAAAGCCCGTGGCGTACCAGGACTGTTGACCCTCGTCCACGCAGGGCAACTCCGCGCGACGATCAGTTGTGACGACCTCACCGACGACCCCCGTGCCGCTGATCTCGGCGGCGACTCCATAGTTCTGACCCTTCACGAGCGTGCTCGGCGTCAGGAGCGTGCGCGTGTGCGCGGCGAGCACGATCGAGCCGGTCCACGACGTCTTCGCGTCACTCGACACGCGAAGCGCCAAGGTGCGACGCGCGTCGGAGGTGTTTTCAAAGGCCACGTGACCGAAGGCCGCGCCCTTCGCGTCGGTCAACCCCGCGCAGTAGAGCGCCGTCGACTCGGCGTTGGTCCCGGCGACCTCGAAGAACGGATTGACGGGACGCGCGATCGACGAGACCAGCGCGCTGCCCACCAGTAACGCGGCGAGCACGATCACCAACGGAATCGGTCGGCGTCTCATTCGACCACCCGTCGACGACGCGGACGACGACCGGTAAAGAGCCACTCCAAGCGGTGCACGACGCCAAAGCCGAGCCACACCACGCTCCACATGCTCAACGTGAACAGCGCGATGAGTCCGTTGAGTGGGAACTGACGCAGCACGAGCTCGCCCGAGGTTGACGTCGGCGAACTGGGCACCTGGTAGTAGGGAGTCCACGAGCCGAAGGTGGCGCGAGGCGTGGCGTGACCGTCGACGTCCAGGGCGAAGGCGCCGGCCGGGGCGAGGCCCGCGACCACCGAGACGCCCGGGGTCACCGCGCCGGCGAAACTCGCCGCGCTAAAGAGGGGCGTCAACGTCGTCGAACCGGGCGGCGTCGACGCGACGATTCCGTGAAAGAGCGAGTTGGTGAAGACCTCGACCGAGGCGGTCTGCAACTCCAGGGCGAGATCGCTCTGGTTCGTCAGGGCCGTCACCAGGGTGCGCGGCGCGGGGCGAAGTGGCACCTGCTGGACGCCCGGCAGCTCCGGCGCGGCGGCGTTCATGACCACGATGGTCGAGATCCCCGCCGCGGCCAGTAACGAACCCAGGCGAACGGTGCGGCCCGCGATCGCCGTCTGTAACGCCTGAATAATGACGTCGGAGGTACCCGAATCGGGTGGCGAAAAGAGCGTCGCGCCGCCGGGTAGACCGTTCATTGACGTCGCGGCCTCGAGACCGGGCGCGACGCTCCAGCCGGGCAGCGGCAGAATCGAGGGATCGCCCAACCACAACACGCGGTACCCACCGGGCGCGTTGGGTCCGGGCGTGGCGAGCGACGACGCCACGCTCGTGGTGGGCAGGTCGAAGCGCCCACTGGCGAGTGCGACCGCGAAGGGAAACGACGCGAGGAGTAACGAGGCGAGACCCGCCACGGCGGTGAGTTGGCGCCACCCAAAACCCACGTCACGAAGGTCGCTCTCGAGGGCGCTCACCCCGACGCCCACCAACAGCGCGATCATCGTGGCGTAGAGCGCCAATAACACGTCGAGGTCCGGCGCAAAGTTCCCGAGCCAGTGGTGCGCCACCAGCGTGGCGAGGACCAGGGTGAGCGTGGCGATCGTCGCGGCCTTGGTCGCGAGTGCGCGCCGCGGGCCGCGGGCCAACAACAGTGCGGCCACCGCGCTGATCGGGAGGAGCCACCCCCACCACGAACTGCCAAAGGAGCCGTCCACGCCGCGAGCGAGGTCGCTGAAGGTCGGCGTCGACCACGGACCGCGCGCGAGACCGAAGACGGACGGCGCGCGCCGTCCGGCGAAGACCACGTCGATGGTCATGGGGAGCAAGAAGACCGCGACGTTAAAGCAGATCCCGCCAAAGAGTCGCAGCGAGCCGTAGTGGTGACTTCCTTCGTCGGGCTCGAACCAGCGAGCGAGCGCCACGCCGACGACCACCAGTCCGACGAGGAGGAGCGTGGCCGGCGCCATCGCGCTCATGACGGCCACGATCATGATCAACACCATGCGTTGACCGGCGAGCGTGGTGCGCCATCCGCGGTGACCGAAGGGCAGCGGGTCATCGTAGGGGTGCGCGCGATAACCGGGCACGTCGAGTAGCTCAAAGAGTCGACGCACGACGAAGGGCAGCCCCGCGACCACCACCAACGTGTCGACGCGTCCTTGGGCAATGGCGTTCAGTCCCACCGGCAACGCGGCGTAGGCCACCGCCGCAAGCACCCGCGCGCGATTCGACACGCGACCCTTTAACAACCTGGCCATCGCCCACGCGCCGAGGGGCACCGCGAAGATCAACGCGAGGCGTGGCAGGACGCCCATGCGACCAAAGACGAACGTGCCCGCGAAGGCGAGTACCCCGTAACCGGGCATGCCCGGCGTCCCCGTACCCACCCCGTTCGGTGACCACGAGGCGAAAAAGTGACGCCACGTCGACCACCACGAATCGAGCGGCGCGAGCCTCCCGACCAGTGGTAACGGCATCGCGACCAGATTGCGCGCGCCGATAAGCCACCCGAGCGCCACGAGCGCGACGAACAGCGCCTGGGCCCGGAACGACGTTAAGAGACGCGAAGGTCGTCGCCGCCAGGCGAGGGTCTCGCTGCGCGGTATCTCGTCAAACTCTTCGACTTCGGAGAACGCGGCGGCGAAACCGACGCCGCTCGTTTCGTCGTCGTCGACCACGTCCGCCACGCGCGCCTCGGTGGGCAAAATCCCGCGAGCGCGGTCGTAACCCTCGCGCAGCAACGTCACAAAAAACTGCTTAAGTCGGCTCGCGCCCGCGACTTGCAGTCGTCGCAGGTCGCCGTCGTCGAGTACTCGCAGTGCGTGAATTTCACGCCGGCGCTCGAGAACGCGACGGCGATGTTTCAAGGCCCAGCGCCACGACCCGAGGATCGCCCCCGCCCGGTCAAGGTCACGCCCCACCAGCGCCAGGGCGAGTTCCGCGCTGTCGAGCAGCGCCAGCAGCACCAGTGTCCACAGGGTGTTTCGACGATTCCAACCGGTCGCCACGACGAGCAACTGGTGGCGACGCTGCAAATCTTGACGGCTCGCGCGGCGCGTCCCCACGGCCGTCACGGCGCGTTCGTTGGCGGCGATCGTTTCGCGGTGCGCCACCTTGGCTAAGGGCGCGACGACGACCCGCGCGCCGGCGAGCTGCGCGCGCCAACAGAGATCGAGGTCTTCACCGAGGACCGGGATGAGCGGATCGAAGCCGCGCAACGTCGTAAAGAGGTCCGTGCGCACCAACGTGACACCGCCCGGCGCGACGAACACGTCACGCTCGAGGTCCTGTTGGCCGTGGTCGATTTCGCCTAACTCGACGCGTTCGCGCACGACGCCGAAGCGGTCGCACGTTTGACCCACGTGCACCAAGATCAGGGGGTCGTCGTAGGCGACGACTTTGGGCGTCACGACGCCGGCGTTCGTGCGATAGGCCGTCTCGACCATCAAGGAGACCGCATTGGCCTCGAGTCGCACGTCGTCGTGACAGAACAGAAAGAAGGCCGCGCCGTCGACCATGCGCACCGCCTCGTTACAGGCGACGGCGAAACCACGATTTTCCTCGAGGATCCGCACGAAGACCTGGGGCGCGACCGCGGCCACGCGCGCCGCGACCGTGTCACTCTCGCCGTTCGCCACGACGAGGACGCTCAGCTCGCCGTAGTCCTGAGTTACGAGAGAGGCGACGGTGGCCTCGAGTCCAGGACCGGGGCCGGTTGTTACGACGACGGCCACGACGGCCGGGGCACGAGTGTCCATCAGTCCAGCAAGGCTAGTGGGCGCCGGACCCTCAATCGGGCCAGTTTTCGCGACTCTCGTCTCCGCTCGTTCACCAGAATACCGAGTTAATCAGGTATTTCGAGAGCCGCAACCACGTCGCGCAGCGTCTGGGCGAGTTCAATCTCCCCGCGCCAACCGGTCGTCGCGAAGATTTTCGCGGCGCTCCCTCGAGAAACCGGGATTTCGACGGGGCGCACCAGTGATTCGTCACGTTCGAGGCGCGTGCCGGGCGCCACCAGTTCGACCAGCATCTCAGCCAACGTACGCATCGCGACGTCACGCTCTGACGCGACGTGGTACACCTCGCCCGGCGCGCCGTACTCGGCGAGGAGGGCGTAGGCGCGCACGACGTCGCGCACGTCACTCACGTCGCGACGCGGCGCGAGGTCGCCGACTACCACGTGGTCGCGACCGTCACGGCGGGCCGCCAATAGACGTGACGCTAGCGCGGGTACGAAGAAGTTCGGTGACTGACCCGGGCCAAGGTGATTGAACGGCCGAGCGATGATGACGCGCTGGTCGTGGTGGCGCCACGCCTCACGGGCGACGTGCTCGGCCTCAACCTTGCTCGTGGCGTAGGGGCTCAGGGGCGCGACGCGAAACGTCTCGGTCAGGGGTAGATCGGCCTCACTGACGAGCCCGTAGACCTCCGACGTGCTGACCATCAAGGTCGTGGCCTCGGGCACGACCGCGCGAGCCGCGTTTAAGAGGCACTGGGTGCCGACGACGTTGACGCGCGTAAATTCGGCCGCTTGATCCCAGGATTCGCCCACGTGGGTCAGGGCCGCCAAGTGAAAAATCACCTCAGGCTCAACTTCTCGCAAGACGGCTCGCACGCTCGCTTCGTCCGTGACGTCGCACTCGCGGTCCACCCCCACGACCAGGTCACCACGCGCGCGAAGATGCGCGTGGAGGTGCCGGCCCACGAACCCTTGCGCGCCGGTGATGAGTACGCGCGTCACGCGCGACGCGCCCGTTCGTAGACCTCCAGGTGTGTTTGCATCGTCGCCTCCCACGTAAAGCCCTGCGCGCGTGCAGCCGCCGCGCGCTGGCGCGCGGTGGTGACGTCGCGATCTTCGTGCAGCACGCCCGACAGCGCGCTCGCCAAGTCGTTCGCGTCGCCGGCGCGGCACAGCACCGCGGCGTCACCGGCCACCTCGGCCATGACGGTGTCGCGCGAAGTCACCACCGACGCGCCACAGGCCATAGCCTCGAGCACGGGGAGTCCGAATCCCTCGCCGCGGGAGGGGTAGACGACCACCCGCGCGCGACGAAGGAGTGCCGGAAGTACGACCTCGTCGACGAAGCCGAGTCGGCGCACCCGATTCGCGTAGGGGTGCGTGCGCAGTTGTTCACTTATCGGACCGACCGCCCAGCCCGCCTGTCCCGCAATCCACAGCTCGAGTTCCGCGTCATCTCGGGCGAGCTCCGCGAAGGCGCGCAGCAACACGTCGACGCCCTTACGCGGTTCCAGCGTCCCGACGTACAAGAGAAACGGTGTCGTGGTGGCGAGCCCCGCGCGGGTGAGGTCACCCTCGTCACGCTCATCACGAGGGTGAAAGCGCGCGTGATCGACGCCGAGTGGCGCGACGCTGACCGGCACCGACGGCGCGAGCACGTCGTGGAGTTGGCGCGCGGTGTACGCGCTCACGCAGATCAACTCCGTCGCGTGCGCGGCCGCGTAGCGAATCGCGCGCTGAAAGAAAATCACCTTGGCCCGCTCGTGCCACTCCGGGTTCGTGAAGAACGTCAGGTCGTGAATCGTGACCACCACCGGCGTGCTCGCCCGTCGCGGCATGGTGTAGTGCGGCGCGTGCCAAATATCCGCCTGGCGCGCGACCGGCGACGAACCGAGCCGCGTGGCCTCGTAGAGGAGGCGTCCCACGCGATTGGTCGGTACCAGCGGGGCCAACGTCGCCTGGGGCGCGCGCGTCTGCCAACGATCCACGTCGTCGCGACGCGTCACCAACGTCGTCTCGACCCCGAGTGGCGTGAGCCGGGCCGCGACCTCCGCGACGTAGCGCCCGGCCCCGGCGATTCGCGGCGGGACCGCCGAAACGTCGAGCGCGACCTTCACGACCAGGCCGCCAGGTGATCGTGCGCGCAGGCGCGCCACGTCAAGCCGGCCACACTTTCGCGCCGTTTTGCCCGCGCGCCTTCATCGTCCCCCCGCTCCAGCGTGTGCACGAGCCCCTGGGTGATTGATTCTTCTTCCAACGGATTGACGGCCACGACCTCGTCGTTACCCCACGCACTCGGCGTCGTGGCGCTCACCACGACGCGCGTCCCGAGGGCGAGCGCTTCAACGGCCGGTAACCCCCACCCTTCCCGCAGCGGCACGTAGGCGAAGACGCCGGCGTCGCGCACCAGACCTTTCATCATCGAACGCGACCGCGTGCCGAGCACGATTGACGAGCCGAGGGACTCGTCGCCCCAGCCCGCGGGACCGACGAGGACGAGCGGGCCCAAGTCGGGCGCGCGCGTGCGCGCCGCGGCGTGGGCGCTGACGAGTCGCGCGAGATTCTTGCGCGGCTCGCGCGTCCCGGCGTAGAGCACGTAGGGACCGGTAACGCCGTACTGAGCTAACAGCGCGCGGACCTCACGCGACGAGGCGGGTTCCACGTCGTCGTCGACGCCCATCTTGACCGAATAGAGGCGCTCTTCATTGACGCCCTCGGCGCGAAGACGCTCAACTAACGGCGGCGACGTGATCACCAGACGAAGGTCGTCGCGCGCGAGCACACGTCGTAAGCGATCTTCGTGGAATCTGATGCCCGCGGGCGTGGACGCCGTTGGTTCATCGCGCCACAACAGGTCGTGCAACGCCACGGCGTTACGCGACGCGCCGCGAAAGGGTCCGGCGAGTGACGTCGCGTGCGTCGCGTCGACGCCCGCGCCAACGCCGAGCGGCCATCGTGACCATAGCTGCGTGAGGGGGCGAACACCAAGTGGTGCGCGACGTATGGGCACACTGAGTTCGTGGTCACCGTCACCTCGCGGCGCGAGCGCAATCGCGCGCCACGAAGATTCGAGTTGCTCAAGGCCCCGCAGGAGTCCGCGCACGTAGGTCGCGATGCCGCCGGGCTGAGGTCGCCAGAGTTGATCGACGGAGATGGCGACGACGGGCACGCGCCTAGCCTCTCACGCGCGCGCCAGACTCCAGTGCCGACGACGGGCTAGCCAGCGCGTGGGCGTCGCTCAACGATCGATCGGGTCCTCGTCGCCACTGGCGCGCCGGCGTGGTGACGATGAACGCCGGCGACGCGCTCGTCACCTCAACCAACCAGTTCTCGTGACGCGCGGGCGCGTAAGCCTCGGCGGGCGCCCGCAGCCAAAAACGTTCATGAGCGTGCGGGGCCAGTAGCACGCCGCCGGGATGGCCCACGAAGGTCCAGAACCCCACGGGGTGCGAGGAACCCACCACCACCAAGACGTGAGGGCGTACGGCGCCACTCGTGTGATTCACGAGCGTCAACTCGATTCGCGTAAAACGTAGTCCGACGCGCGTCACGTTCACGTGATCAACGCGCACGCTCAGCGGCGCGCCGACGAAGGCGCTCACGATGAAAGCCAACGAAAGACCAAAGGTACCCAACGCCAGCCACGCGCTGGTACGACGCGCCGGGGGTGGCACGGCCACTGCTCGAGTCGTAAGACTTGCGACGAACGCGGCGGGGATGAAGTCGACGAGGTAGCTGGACAAACTCCGGCTGGGTAGGTACAGCACCAGAGGCAGCGCGAAGAGCCACGCGTGCTTCATCACCGGATACCATCGCCACGTCACGACGAGGAGAGTGACGACCGCCAACGCCGCGCCGATTTGGAGTGGGGCGAGGTGCAACGTCGACGCGACGCCGTGCGTCACCAAGGTGACGAGACCCTGCCCGTCGGGGATGAGTGGTTCCCGCAGCGGCAGCGTCATACCGCGCCACCACGCACCGGGCGACAAGAGGGCGAACGGTAAGTTCACGACGACGAACGGAAGCGCGACCCACGCGACGTAGCGCGCCACGCTGCGCGCCACCGGATAACTCGCCAGTCGGGCTTCTTGCGCGATACCGAGAAGAAAGAAGGGGACCGCGAACCAGGGCGTCTGCTTGATTGAACACGCGAGGCCCAGCGCGACGGGTGAGAGCCACCGGCTCCACGTCCCGGCGGGTACGCGCACGAAATCATCCCAGCGATAGGCCGCCACCAAGAGAAACGGCACGAAGAGCGCGTCGGTCCCCCCGTGCGCGAAGGAGAACGTGAAGACCGAGGTTAAGAGCAACAATGGCGCGAGCCAATTCACGGAGGGCGGCGCAAGTCGGTAGAGCAATATTGACGCCGCTAACCACGCCGCGAGGTCCAGCCAATTCGTGGCGAGGTGGGTAACGCCGAGGACCTGTAATGGCCACTGCAGAATAAAGGCGCCCGCGGGATAGGAGAATTGGTCGACGTGGCCGCCGTTCAGTAGGTACGTCCAAAAGTTCGGCGCGTAGGAGAGCGCCAAGTTCGCGCCGTGAAAGACCGCCTGGTACGGATTGCGGCCGTGCGCGAGCAGCCACACGGCCCGTTGATTGAAGGCGGCGGCGTCCGTGTTGAAGAAACGTTCCGCCAACATCGCCGGGGCGTACGCCACGATTACCGTGCCGAGCGCGACCACGAAGGCGAGGTGCTCGAGTTGCGTTCGTTTTGAGGGCGGTACGACCCAAACGGCGACGACGCCCACGGCGCCAATCAAGGTGACGAGCGGCGCGACAATCGCGTAGCCCGACCACTGCGACCACGACGACCACGTGTTAATTCCCACGGACATCACCGCGAACCAGACCAACGTCCACAAAGCGTGTCGGGCGTCGAGCGTGCTCGTGTCGTTCAACTTGCCCCCTTTACGTGGCCAGCGGCCGCCCGTCATGGTACGGCACGAGATCAAAATTCTTAGAGTCGACGGCGTCGGCGCCACGAATTCTTACGACCTCTTTAGATGGCCTTGACGTCGCGTATGGCGAACTGTCCTAAATTTCCCCCCGTACGTAGCGGACGAACACTGGACTGAAAGAGGATGATCGTGTCGTCTCAACGTATCGGGCGCGTTTTGGTGACGGTAGTGGCCACGACCGCGGTGGCACTCGGCGGGTCGGTCGCCAACGCGGGGTCCGCCGTCGCTTCTCGCCACCGTCACGCGAAACCTCAGCGCCACTTCGCCGCGACCAAGTGCCCCTGGACGAGCGCGGCACAGCTGGCCCACCTCACGCCCGACCAACTCGCCCACGAAGTGCTGGCGAAAATGACGTTGCTCGAAAAAGCTCGCTTCGTCGTGTTGAACACGCGAGCGCCCCTGGGCAATACCAACGGAGGTGACGCCCGCCTCTGCCTCCCCCCTCTCACCTTGTCGGACGGACCGGTGGGTCTCGCGAACGGACTTCCCGGCGTGACGCAGTGGCCCGCGGAAATCGCCCTCGCCGCGACGTTCAGCACGCGCCTCGCGACACTCTACGGCCGCGCACTCGGCGCGGAAACGAGAGCCAAGGGCCTCGACGCGATTCAAGCGCCGAACTTAAATCTGACGCGCGTCGCGCTAAGCGGACGCACGTTCGAGACGTTCGGTGAGGATCCCTACCTCGCGGGATCTCTCGGCGCCTCGGAGATTCGTGGCATTCAGTCGCAAGGCACGATGTCGGACGTAAAGCACTTTGGCGCCTACACCCAAGAGATCGCGCGCTTGCACCTTAATCAGCGCGTCGGCGCGCGTACGCTCGACGAGCTCTATCTCGCGCCCTTCCGTCAAGCCGTCATCCAGAGCCACCCCGCGTCGGTGATGTGCGCCTACGGCGCGATCAACGGCGTGAACACCTGCGCGGACGCGACACTCGTGCGAGAACTGCGCCGCTGGGGATTTGCCGGCTTCATCCGCTCCGATCTGCACGCCGCGCTGAACGTGGCGGCGAGCCTACGCGCGGGCGTGGACCTACTGAAGCCGACGTCAGCGACCGGCCTCGTGCACCTCGTGCGACGTCGCGCCGTCTCCCTGCGCCAGCTCAATCGAGCCGTCGTCGCGGTGCTCACCACGATGTTCCGATTTCGTCTCGTTGCGCCACCGCGCGTCTTCGCGCCCTATCGCAGTGTCGCGACCTTTGCCGACGTGACCCTGGCTCGACGCGTCGCCGAGAGCGCAATCGTGCTGCTAAAAAACAACTCGCGTCTTCTTCCCCTCAGTGCACGCGATACTCCCCTGGCCGTGATTGGGCTTGACGCCAACGTCGCGCCGATCGTCGCCGGCGGAGGCAGCTCCGCCGTCCTCTCACCACCATTCACAACTCCGTTGGCGGCCCTGCGGGCGACCTTTGGCGCGGCCAACGTCACCTACGCCCGGGGTTCGACCAACGCCTCAGACCTCGACCTCCTCGGCGACGCAAGTTTTCTGCGAGGTCGGCCCTTCTTGAACGGGCGCCCCTTGGACGTTGGGGTGGAACCCGGTAAGGCCGACCTCGCGATTCAATTCAGCCCTCACGTCACGCCCGTGGTGGCCACGGCGACGCGTCCCTTGCGTGGACCCGGCTGGAATCGCGAGACGCTGCACCTCGAGACGAGTCGCGCCGGGGTGTACGAACTCGCGGTGCAGCAGTACGGTGACACGTGGGTCTACCTCAACGGCCACGCCGTTCTGGCGTCACCGGGACTTCACGCGCGCGACGTCATCTCGTCGAGCGTCGAACTGCGACGCCACCGCCGCTACACGGTCACCGTCCGTTGGTTCAATATCCGCGATCACCAGGCGCCTCGCCTCGGCGTCCTCGACGCCAGTGCTCGTATCAACGCCGCGGTGCGCGCGGCGCGGCGCGCGCGTGTGGCGATCGTCTTCGCGAGTTCCTACAGCGCCGAGGGTGCGGATCGTCCGAACCTCCAGCTCCCCGGTGATCAAAACGCCCTCATCGCCGCGGTCGCGAGGGCCAATCCACGAACCGTCGTGGTGCTCAACACCGGTGGGGCCGTTGCCATGCCCTGGCTTCCTCGCGTGGCGGCGGTGCTCGAGGCCTGGTATCCGGGCCAGTCCGACGGACCAGCCATCGCGGCCGTGTTACGTGGGGCGGTCAATCCGAGTGGTCGACTCCCACTGACCTTCCCTCGATCGATGGCGCGTTCCAACACCTCAACGCCGTCGACCTACCCCGGCGTCAACGAGGTGGTGCGTTTTGGATCGGTCCGGGACTTGGGCTATCGGTGGTATCAGAGTCACGACGTGCGCCCGCTCTTTCCCTTCGGTTTTGGTCTGAGTTACACCACCTTCGCGTCCACGCGACTTCACGTACAGTCCCAGCACTCGCGACTCGTGGGCCAGGTCACGCTGACCAACACCGGGGCACGAAGCGGCGTCGACGTCGTTGAGGTCTATCTGCACTACCCCCGTTCGACGGGCGAACCACCCGAACAGCTCAAGGCGTTCGTACGCGTGGCGCTCGCGCCGCACGCCCGTCGCCGTGTCACTTTCGTGATACCGCGTGCGGAACTCACGATCTATCCCGGTGGCGTGGCCCGGGTCGTGCCCGGCCTCTACCGACTCGAGGTCGGCTCGTCCAGCGCGGACCTCACGCTGCACGCGCGCGTGCGAATCTCTTAACGAAAGTCTCGCGCCACGTCTCGATACAGCGCGACGTAGGCGTTTGCAGCGACTGCCGGCGCGAAGTCACCGGCTCGGTCGCGGCCGGCGGCCGTCAAGAGGGCACGTCGTGGTTCATTGCCCCACAGGTCCTCCAGCGCGGCGAGGACCTCGCCGTCGTCGTCCACTAAGACCGCGGCCCCGCTTAACAACTCACGATTGATCGACGTGGCGCGCGCCAGTGTCGGCACACCAGCCGAGAGCGCCGCGATCGCGAAGGACGGGAAGCGTGCGCCGTCCGAGAGGTGCAGCACCACGCGCGCGTCACGCAGCGCCTCGCGCGCCTCGCGGCGCGTCCGCGTCGTCACGTTGAGCCCCAGACTCTTCACCCGCTGTATGAGACTCGCGCTCGCGATCACGACGACGCGCGCCGCGCGGGCCCGGGCGAAGCGATCTAAATCCGGCAACAGACGGATCAACGGTTCAACAAGGCCGGTCACGTTGACCACCACGTCACCGCCGTCAACCACCTCAGCGATGGTGGGCACGGCGGGTGGCACGACCGCCACGCGACTCGAATCCACGCCTAGGACTTCTTGTACTTCGCGGCTCGCGCGACGCGTGGACGCGACGAGTACCGCGCCCGAACCCACCGCGCGACGAAGTTGGCTAATGCGCACGTAGCGCTTAGTCTCGCCGCGCAGGGGGCGCAGGTCATCGACCGAGACCACGAGCGGTACCGCCTTCGTCGGCGGCGTCGCGAGACCGGCCACGTGCACCACGTCAACGGGCGCTAGGAGTCGATCGACGGCGGGGCCGAGCCCGTAGCGCCACCACGGCGCCCACAGGGGTCGCAGCATCAGTCGGGCGCTCTCCGGATCGGGCCGACTCGCGGAGTGAAAACGTACGAGGCGACAGCGACCGGTGTCCTCGAGCGCGGTCGCGAGTTCGGTCATGGAGTTGCCCAGCGACTCGAGTGAACCGTCCAGATCAAGGGCGACGCGAAGGACCTCGTCGCTCACGACAGCGCGAGCGCGCGCGCGCGACTCGTCCAGGTCGGCCACAGTTCCGTGGCCCACGGGCCAAAGGCGACGTCGCTGGTCGCGACGACGGCGATCTCCTCGTCGAGGTTGACGAGCAGCAGCGCCCCGCTCTTTCCGAAGTGACCGAAACTCGCCTCGGGCCAGTCACCCATCCAGTGCTCCTTCGTTCCACGCACTTCGGGGCCGAGGCCCCACGGGCAGGGGCTGAAGCGGCCAAAGCCCGGCACGAGGCCCGCTAACTCCGGGAGGTACGGCGTAATGATGCGACTCCGGGTCGCGTTCGACACCCCGTCACCGCGCAGCCACGCCAGCGCGAGCTGCGCGAGATCGGCCGTGGAGCCGAACCCGTCCGCGCTCGGACGGCCACGCAAGACACTCGAGTTCATACCCAGACCGTCAAAGACCCGACTTTTGAGCCACTGCGCCGCGCCAGCCTCGCCGACGATGGCGCTGACCGCTCGGTCGATGCCCGCGTTGGAGTAGACGCGCCGCTCGCCGAGGGAGCGAACCGGATCGCCTTCTTCAAAGCCCAGTCCACTCGAGTGCGACAAGAGGTGCGCCAACGTCGCGCCCCCGGGCCCGACGACCTCCTCGTACGCGTGCAGATCCCAGTCCACCTCGACCCCCACCGCCAGAGCGACGGCCATCTTCGTCACCGAAGCCCAGGGGCGAACGACCTCGAGGTCGCCCTCTTCGTGCACGCGCACCGCCGCGCCGTCACGTAGTTTCAAAACGACGCAACTCGCCGCGCCGGGCCACTGCTCGAGAAGGGCCACGCTCACAGCACTCGATGATAGTGAGGCCCCCTAGTGTTTCGAGAGTGATCTGTGTCCTGAGTGGCGGCGTCGGCGCCGCACGACTACTGCGAGCCCTAAGTCTCGTCGTGGAACCCACGCAACTACGTGCCGTCGTCAACGTCGGTGACGACCTCGAACTGCACGGCTTGATGATCTGTCCCGACCTCGACACGATTAACTACACCCTGGCCGGGCTCAATAACGACGTCACGGGCTGGGGACTCGCCGGTGAAACGTGGCGCGTGATGAGTGAACTCGCGGCGCTCGGTGGGGCGTCGTGGTTCTCACTCGGGGACCGCGACCTCGCCACGCATCTCTATCGCACGCAGCGACTGCGCGAAGGTGCCACCAAGACCGACGTCACGCGCGAGCTCTCGGAACGCTTCGGGGTGGCCGTAACCCTGTTGCCCGTAACCAACGACCCCGTCGCGACCGTCTTCGACACGGCGATTGGCACCCTGAGCTTCCAGGAGTATTTCGTTCGTCATCATCACGACGTCGTCGTGCGATCGGTCCGCGTCGAGGGCGCGCGCGAGGCCCGCCTCACGCCCGAGGCACACGAGGCGTTGAGCGCGAGCGCGAGCGTCGTCATCGCGCCGTCCAATCCCCTCATCTCGATTGACCCGATCCTGCAGATTGGCGACGCGCGAGCGCTCCTTCGCGCGCGACGCGACGACGTGGTCGCGGTCTCGCCCATCATCGCGGGCGCCGCGCTGAAGGGGCCGGCGGACCGGCTCCTCGGTGAACTCGGCTTCGCCGTGTCGTGTCTGGGCGTCGCCGACTTCTACGGCGACCTCGTGGGCACGTGGATCATCGACGAACGTGACGAAGAACACGCCGAAACGTTGCGCGCGCGCGGGCACCGCGTCGTCGTCACCACGACAATCATGTCCCACGAGGCCGACGCGCGTCGACTCGCCCAGGCGGTGTTGGCGTGAGTGAGGTCGTGCTGCGCGCCCTCGCCCACGACGGCGAGGTGCGCGCCGGGGACGATCTCGCTGAACTCGTCGCCGCGGCCCTCGCGCGCGCCGAACTCACGGCGCGCGACGGCGACGTCCTCGTCGTCACCTCCAAGGTCGTCTCGAAGTCCGAGGGGCGCGTGGTGGCCTTTGGCGGCACCGACGACGACAAGCGCCGATTGATCGAGGGTGAGGCCGTTCGAGTCTTGCGCCGCCGCGGAACGCTCCTCATCACCGAGACGCGACACGGCTTCGTCAACGCCAACGCCGGAGTCGACCTCTCGAACACGCACGAAGGCACAGCCGTTCTCTTGCCCGACGATCCCGACCGCTCCGCGCGAGGACTGCGCGCCTCTCTGCGACACCGACTGGGCGTCTCGCTCGCGGTCGTGATTACCGACACCTTTGGTCGCGCGTGGCGCAACGGCGTGACCGACGTGGCCATTGGCGTGGCCGGGTTGCGGCCGATCCTCGATCTGCGCGGGACGACCGACGCGAACGGCCGTCTCCTCGAGGCGACCGAGATCGCCGTCGCCGACGAGGTGGCCGGCGCCGCCCACCTCGTGCTGCACAAGGCGGCCGGCACGCCCTTCGCGTTGCTGCGGGGCCTCGACGCGTCGTTCTTGGGCGAAGGTTCAATCGCGCAGAGTGTCGTGCGCGCGCCGCAGGGTGACCTCTTTCGCTAACGCGTCAACGTCTCAATCGCGGCGTCGAGTCCGTGAGCTAAGCCCTGACGAACCCGCGACCAGTCGTGGGTCATCTTCCAACTATCACCGGCCAAGAGATGGTCGCTGATCGCGAAGAGTGACGCGACGTCGACACCGTAGGTCTCGGCGATCGCGAACAGCGCCGCCGCCTCCATGTCCACACTCACGACGCCCTCGTCGCGGTAGCCCTCGGCCTCTTCACGCGTCTCGCGGTATAGCGCGTCCACCGTCCAGTTCGACCCGCGCACGAACGCGCGACCGTGAGCGGTCAGCGTGTCGGCGAGCGACGCACTTAACGCTGGTGACGGGTGGGCGTAGCGGGCCGGCGCGACGTAGTGGTGCGAAACACCTTCGTCGCGCAGCGCCCTCGTGCACAAGACCAAGTCACCAAAAGACACTTCGCTCGCCAACGCGCCGGCGTAACCCAGATTGATAAAGCGCGTCGCCCCGAAGGCGATGAGTTCTTCGAGGACGATGGCGGCGCCGGGCGCGCCGAAACCGAAACCCTCGACCACGCCGAGGCGGTCGTCGCCGTCGCGCAGCCACATCGCGCGCCACGGGCTCGGGTAGCCCTCGCGACGAGTGAAACCCCGCTCCCGCAGGAGTCCCACCAACGCGCCGGCGTAACCCAGAATGATGGCGGGCGGGCGCGTGAGTGACGCGTCGTCGAGGAATCGCGCGATGACGGCCTCGGGACGCAACAACGACGTCAACGCGTGCTTACCCGCGTACTGGGGAAAATTCGACGCGCTCAACGCGCTACACGCCACCGAGGCGCACGTCGCCACTGAGCTGCGACGCGGGCGCCACGTACTCGTGCGCGCCAACGACGCAGGTGGGGCCGAGCACCGAGCCGGTCCCGATCACGGCCTCGGGGCCGATAATGGAACCGCGAATCACGCACTCACTCTGCACAATGGCCCGAGGCAAGAGCACGGTGTCTTCGAGCACCGCGTGCGCAGCGACGACGCAATTGGCGTCGACGACACTGTTGGTCACTTTGGCCGTCGGGTCGATCGTCGCGCTGGGGTGACACCACGATCCGTCAACCACGCCGGGAAAGTCGCGCAGGAGACGACGCCCCTGTAAGGCGTCGACGTTCGCGCGCAGGTAGGTCTGGGGTGTTCCTGTGTCGAGCCAGTACGCGTCGACGGCGTTCGCGTAGAGCGTGCCGCGCGCCACCAGGGCGGGAAAGATCTCGCGTTCCACGCTTACTGGTCGCGAGGGATCAATGAGGGTCAGGACCGAAGACTCAAAGACGTACACGCCGGCGTTAATGAGATTGCTCGGCGCCTCGCCCGCGGGCGGCTTCTCAATAAACGCACTCACCCGTCCGCGTTCGTCGGTCGCGACAACCCCAAAACCCGAGGGATCGTCGACCGGCGTGAGCGCGATCGTCGCCTCGGCCCCGCGGCGTCGGTGAAACGCGACGAGTGCGGTCAGGTCGAGGTCACTCAGGACGTCGCCGTTCACGACGACGAAGGTCTCGTCGATTCGCGCGAACTGCGCGGCGAAGCGAATCGCGCCGGCGGTGTCGAGGGGCTCGGGCTCGACCGCGTACGTCACGCGAACGCCGGCGATGACGTTGCTCGGGTAGGCCGCGGTGAACCGGTCCGGCAGATAGCCGAGCGACAGTACCGCGTCCGTGACGCCGTGGACCGCGAGAGTCGCCATCACGGACTCGATCATCGGCGCACCCACCAGCGGCAGCATCTGCTTGGGCGTTTCGTACGTGAGCGGACGAAGCCGCGTTCCCTTACCGCCGACCAAGATGATCGACTGCAAGGTCAGCCCTTTGTCGTCGTGGTGGTCGTCGTTGAACCGGACGGGGGCGCGGTCGTACTCGTCGTCGCGGGAACGGTCGTCGTCGCGACCGGGGCCGTCGTCGTGGAGGTGGTGACCTGCGCGGCGGCGACCATGTTGTTCACCGTCGACTGCAGCGGCGCCAGGGGCGTCACGCCCTTGGGCTCAAAGCCCACGGACACGCGAAGGTACTGCGAGAACTTGATCGACGCGGGATCGGTCGTGAGTGTCGGCGTCTTTTGGCCGAAGGAGCGCCAGTACGCATAAACGACCGCGCCCTTCTTTCCGGCGTACTTCGAGCCCGCGGGACAGGCCTGACCATTGGCGTAGGTCGTCTTGGGGTTCGCCACGCCCGTCGCCGTCGGCACCGCCAACTCACTCGAGGTCAACACCAGACCCGGGAACTCCGCGGCGAACTGCTTCAGTGTGGCGCGGTTGCCCGCGTCGGCGGCCGACGTGGGACTCACCTGGACGACGTCGGTCGCCTGCACCTTGAAGCCGCCCTTGAAGTTGGGGTCAGGGTTTAAGAAGGGGAGGCGTTCACCACAGGCCTGCAGCGACAGCGCCGCGTACCAGGTAGTGCCAATCGCTGGCGCCACCTGCGGCGCGGTGGTCGTCGTCGCGGGGTGCTGGTACTCGTAGCGCGAGTAAATCGTGGTCAAGAGTCCGAGCGCCACGATCAACGTCACCGCGCCCAAGAAGTTGGACGGACGTCGCCGTTGATACGACTTGCCACCGCCGGACGCACCGACGCGACTCACCCATTTACCCGAAGCGCTTTTAGCCACGGGACAACGCTACTAAATAATGCCGAACACTCTCGACGCGTAGGGGCGAAGGGACTCGAACCCTCACTGGAGGCGGTTTAAGCGCCCTGCCTCTGCCAATTGGGCTACGCCCCCACGGTCGTCGCGACCCCGTAACGCTAACGCACCAACGTGTTTCGTCCAACGACCCGATTTTCTTACGTAGCCCAACTAGCCTGGTTGCATGTTTCGCGTGCGTCGTCGGGGCACGACTCGAACGACCCCCCTCGTAGTTCTCGCCGCGACCCTCGTGGCGGCCCTGGCAACCCCCCTGGTCGCCGGGGCTCAGTCGATCCAGCAGACCCAGGGCCAGATCGCCACCCTCTCGGTCGAACTCTCCCAGCAGGAGAAGGCCAGCGAGATCGCGGCCAACCAGTACGACGCCGACAAGGCGAATCTGGCCACTATTGAAAACAACATTGGCCGGCTCCAGACCCAAGAGGCGGCGAAGCGGACGTCGATTGCCAGCACGTCACAAAAGTTGGTCGTCGCGGTGGTGCGCGCCTACGTCCTGGGCGCCGCCGACGCGCAGATTCTGTCACTCTTTAATCAAAAGGTCACCAGCTCCGACGCGCGCAACGTCTACGAACAACAGGTCGTGGGCGATTTAAACAAACTACGTAACACCTACGTTGCCCAGAAGAAGTCACTCGAGCACACCGTCGCCCAACTCGCCGCCCAGCGACTGCAAAAGCAGCACCAGACCGCCGCTATGCAGTACCTCCTCGCCGAGAACATCCAGCGTTCGAATCAGACCCGCGCCACGTTGGAAAAAGTCACCTCGCGCCTCAAGGGCGAGATCATCAACTACGAGATCGCGGCCGGCGTCGCCGCCGCGAAGGCGCACAACCAAGCGGGCGAGACCCAGGCCATCAACGCGGCGTCGGCCGTCGGGGGTCAGAGCGCGGCGAACCAGGTCATCTCGGCCATTCAATCGGCCATCACCGTGCCCGCGATCGCCGAGATTGCCGGTTCCAAGCAGGGCTTGGCGGCCGTCGCCTACGCGAAAAGCCAGATTGGCGTGCCCTACGTGTGGGGCGGCGAGACACCGGGCGTGGGCTTTGACTGCTCGGGTCTCACGCAGTGGGCCTGGGCCAAGGCGGGTATCGCGATTCCCCGCACCACCGAGACCCAGTGGCCGGCGATGCATCACGTACCACTCACCCAACTGCAGCCCGGCGACCTCTTGTTCTATTACAACTTGGACGGCGACCACGCGGTCGATCACGAGGTCATGTACGTCGGGAGCGGACCGTGGGGCGTGAACACCACCATCGCCGCCGCCCACACGGGGACCAACGTGTCCTTGGCGCCACTCTTTACCTCGGGCCTTATCGGCGCCGCGCGCCCTTAGCCGTCGCGTGCCCGCCCTCACCTTCGTCATTCCCGCCTACAACGAGGGACCACGTCTCGCCGAAGGCTTCACGCGTCTCGCGCCCACGCTCGATCAGTGGGGCGCCGACGACGTCGAGATCATCATCGTCGACGACGGCTCGAGCGACGACACGCTTCGCCAGGCGCACCTGGTCTACGGCCACCTCGCGGGTCTTCGCGTCGTGCGACACGACACCAATCTCGGCAAGGGCGCGGCTCTTCGCCTCGGTCTTTCGCTCGCGACCGGCGACGCGGTCATCACCGCCGACGCGGATATGGCCATCCACCCGCACCACGCGGGCGAACTCGTGACGGCACTCGCGCGCGTCGATCTGGCGCCGGGCACGCGCGCGATTAATGGTCACATTCGCTACGAGCAACGTCTACGCACGTACGCGGGCGCCCTCTTCAATCGACTCGCCCGCCACTACACCGGCACGACCCTGCGCGACACCCAGTGCGGCTTTAAGGGCTTTCGACTCGCCAGCGCGCGCCTCCTCGCGCTCACCTCCCTCGTGGAGGGCTTTGCCTTCGATCTCGAGATTCTCTACCTCGCCGATCGCGTCGGGCTGCGCGTCGAACCCCAACTCGTGACGTGGGACGACGTCGAAGGCTCGTCGGTGCACGTGGGACGTGACTCACGACGGATGCTGCGCGACCTGCGACAACTGCGCGGCACGCGCTACGAGAACCCCGTCGTGACCCTCGCGGCCGACGTCGACCTCGACGTGGTTCGCCGCGCGGTGGCGAGCGCGCGCCTGCACGGACCCGTCCTGGCCCGGGGGGAACACGACGCGCTGATCGTCTTCTCGCGCCAGGGCGCGCTCGGGGCGCTCGACGTCGCCCAGACGCTGGGCGCGACCCTGCGGACCGCGAAAATCGACGAGCTTCGCGGGCGCGCCTACGAAGCGCTCTAGCCCGGCGCCGCGAGCGTCGCGCCACGACCAAATCACTTGGCCCACGGCGCCCCTGCGTGACGTCGCCTCGGGGTACGTCGGGTCGCCGACCCCGTCAGAGTTAACCCTGGGTGGCCCACCGCCAACGACGAGACGCGGCGCAAACGCGCGTGACCTTGTCGAGCACTTTTGAACGGCGGAGGTCAACCGTGTCGTCCCCGACCACCGACCCTCTACCGACGCGCGTCTCGCCACCTCCGGTGCGCCGCGTAAAGCGTGAGGCTCCATTGACGGACTAGTGATCGACCTACGAGCGCCGCCGGGGCCGCCGCCACGAATGGGGGTTAGTTGTCGAGCGGTAGGAGCCAGTTCGTCACGAGTTCGGGCGCGCGGTCGGCCCACTCCTCGGCGGTAATGGCGTAGCGCGCGTGATCTTCCCAGGCCCCGTCAATCTCGAGGTAGCGCTCCGCGATGCCCTCAAAGCGGATCCCGAGCTTTTCCACGACGCGACGCGACGCGGCGTTGCGCGGGATGATGTTGATCTCGATGCGATGCAGCCGCAGCGATTCAAAGGCGTACTGCAACAAAGTAATGACCGACTCGGGCATGAGGCCACGACCGGCGACGGCCTCGTCGATCCAGTAGCCGATGAAGGCCGACTGCAGGGGACCGCGCTGGATGGACGAGAGCGTGATCTCGCCGACGAATCGCTGGTCCACGAAGATGCCAAATCCGTAGCCCGTGCCGAGTTGGCGCTCGCGCTCGCGCAGCGCGCAGCGACTCACGAAACTGCGCTGGTCCTCGGGCAGGTGCGAGGAGTGCGCCGAGCGAGGTTCCCACTTCACGAGCCAGTCGCGACAGCGCACGCGCACCTCGTGCCAACCCTCGTAGTCGTGCTCGCCCAGCGTGCGCAGTATCACGCGACGCCCGTGCAAGGTCACGGGTGAGTAGACCGCGCGCGCACTCATGAACGACTCCTCATAACTCCATCGTGACAGATGCTGACCCGGGTGAACTTTGCGCGAGCATCGAGGCGGCCATGCCGTCAAGAATGTCACTCTCACTGCTTAAGACCTCGTCAACCTCGAAGCGCGCCATGACCGCGCTGAGAACGAAGAGCCCGGCCGTCAGGACGTCCTCGCGGCCCTCCGTCATGCCCGGGTGCGTCAGGCGAACCGCGGGCGTCTCGGCGCCGAGACGTTCGCGCCAGTACTCGACTTGATCGCGCGTGAGTGTCTGGTGGTGCAGGGCCGCGCGGTCGTAGGTCGACTGCGCGCGTTCGAGCGCCACCAGCGTGGCGACCGTCCCGGCCAGCCCCACCAGGCGCGCGGCGCCCACGACCTCACGTAAGCGCGGTTCGCTCGCGAAGGCCCGGTCGAGCTCACGTTCGATCATGGCCTCGGCCGCGGCGCGGCGCTCGGGGGTCACGACGTCGACCCCGAGCGCGCGCTCGGCCACGCGCACGCAACCCAGTTGCATCGAAAAGGACCGCAGATCGTCGTCGACCACGACCGCCAACTCGGTAGAGCCCCCACCAATGTCGACGATCAAGGGCGGCCGAGGACTTGGCGGCAAATCGGCGGTCGCGCCGTCGTAGGAGAACGTAGCCTCTTCGTTGCCGCTCAAGATTCGCGCCTCGACCCCCACGATCTCGCCCGCGCGCGCGAGGAAGTCCTGACCGTTTCGCGCGTCGCGCACCGCCGAGGTCGCGACCAGCAGTCCCCGATCGACTCTTTCGTCGTCCATGGCGCGTCGGTACTCGCGCAGTACCGCGAAGGTGCGTTCCATCGCGTCCTCGCGCAGCGTCGCGTGTTCATCGACCCCGGCGCTGAGTCGCGTGATACGCGTCTGGCGCGCGCGCGCCCCGCGCGCGCCGTCCACGATGAACAGTCGCGTGGAGTTTGAGCCGCAGTCGAGCGCGGCGACGGTGCTAGCCACGGGGATCGACCACGACCACGCCGGTGACGTCGACGACGTGGCTCACGAGTTCGCCCACGGGATCGTCCCCGTGCACCAGGAAATTCGCCAGGTGCGCGTGGAGACACTTCACGCCCACTCGGGTTCCGCCCACCCCACCGGAGGGCTGGACCAGGTCGTGACGCACGACGCGTGACGCCCGACGCTCGGCGTAGCGCGCGTGCGCGTCGGCGAGGCGCTCAGCGTCCACCATCTCCTCGTAGCGATGCACGCCGGCCTCGCTCTCGAGTCGACTCACGTCGTCGTGGAGTTGCGGATCAACGAGCCAGTACAGCGTCGGCATCGGGGTGCCGTCACGGAGGTGAGGCTCGTTCTCAATCACGACCGCGTCACCGTTGGTTCGCCGCACGACAACGGCGAAGCGCCCGGCCGGGGTTCGACCCAGCAGTCGCGCCACCTCGTCACGCTGTTCGGGCGTCGCGTCGCGAAAGGTCAACGCCAAAACTCAAAGGTGCGCAGCAGGCGCGCGAAGAAGCTGTTCCCGGCGTGGGTCCTGGGTACCCCGACGGTGCCGAGCGCGGGCGCCGAACTCGGCGAGACCAGTGGCTGAAAGCCCGGGTCGACGGACTGGGCGGTGACGTTGCCCGTCGTGTTGCCCGGGAGCACTTGAATCAAACTCTGGCCGGGGTTGACGAGCTGATACTGCTCACGCGCGAGTTGGGTCGCGGCGGCCGTGGAGTCGAGCGTGCGCGCCTGCGTGGTGAGGGCTTGTTCTTGCTGACGAACGTTCGCGATTTGACTGAGGGTCGACGAGATCTCGCTTTGTTGGTGCAACAGACCCGAGAGCGGGAACCACGTCACCAGCATCGCCGCGGCGGTCGCCAGCGCGAGGGGAAAGACCCAACGCTGAGGCGACGAGTGCGACGACTTACGAGCTGTGGCCACCTGACGCCCCCGACAACGACGAACTTCCTAAGAAGCGCGCCTGCTCTCCCAGGCGCTCTTCGATTCTCAGTAGTTGATTGTACTTGGCGACTCGGTCGGAACGCGCCGGGGCGCCGGTTTTAATTTGTCCGGCGTTCAGCGCGACCGCGACGTCGGCGATCGTGGTGTCTTCGGTCTCGCCACTGCGGTGCGAGACGACGACGCTGTAACGATGCGTCGTGGCCAAGCGCACCGCGTCGAAGGTCTCGGTGAGCGTACCGATCTGGTTGAGCTTGACCAGCATCGAGTTCGCGACGCCTAAGTCGAGCCCCTTTTGCAGGAGGGTCGAGTTGGTGACGAAGAGATCGTCACCGACGAGTTGCACGCGCTCACCCAGCCGGCGCGTGAGCAGCGCCCAGCCGTCCCAGTCGTCTTCGGCCATGCCGTCTTCAATCGACACGATCGGATAACGATCGCAGAGATCGGCCCAGTAGTCCACCAACTCCGCGCTGGAGAGAACGCGCCCCTCCCCCGGAAGGTGGTACGCGCCGTCGCGGTAGAGCTCACTCGTCGCGGGGTCGAGGGCGATGGCCACGTCGACGCCGGGGCGCCGACCGGTCGCCTCGATGGCCTCGACTAAGACCTTCACGGCCGTTTCGTTGTCGGGCAGATCGGGCGCGAAACCGCCCTCGTCACCGACGGCCGTCGAGAGGCCCCTCGAGGCGAAGACGTCCCGTAAGGCGTGGTAGGTCTCGACGCCCCAGCGCAGGGCTTCGGAGAAGCTGGCCGCGCCCACCGGCATGACCATGAACTCTTGGAAGTCAATCGAGTTCTTCGCGTGCGCGCCCCCGTTGACGACGTTCATCATGGGCACGGGCAGCACGTGGGCGTTCACGCCGCCTAAGTACTGGTAGAGCGCGAGGTCGCTCTCCGCCGCCGCGGCCTTCGCGGTCGCGAGCGACACCGCCAAGATCGCGTTGGCGCCCAGGCGTCCCTTGTTGGCGGTGCCGTCGAGGTCAATCATCGCGAAGTCCACCTCGCGCTGGTCGTGGGCGTCGTAGCCCTCGAGCGCGTCGTTGATCTCACCGTTGACGAAGTTCACCGCGGTCGCGACGCCCTTGCCACCCCAAGACGCGCCCCCGTCGCGAAGCTCGACCGCTTCGTGGCGACCGGTCGAGGCCCCCGAGGGCGCCGCGGCGCGGCCACTGGCGCCCGACTCGAGGTGCACCTCCGCCTCGACGGTGGGATTACCGCGTGAGTCCAAGACCTGACGTCCGACGACGAGTTCGATAGCGCTCATGGCGACTCCTTCACGTAGGAGAACAACGTTACTCGTCGACTTTGCGCGACTCGAGTTGGTTTTCGTGCGCGCGCACGTCGTCGCGCAAGCGCGCGGCGCGTCGACGCAACACGCCCTCGGCGTCCACCCCGACGACGTACGCGAGCGTGACGATCGCGTCCAACAAGTCTTCCCACGCGATGTCCACGTTCGTGGTTGAGCTCGCGTCACTAACCCGGTGGTCGGCGACGGCGAGCGCCTCGAGCGCCACGCGAGCGCGCTCACGAGCACGCTCGGCGCCGTCAACGTCGAGGCCCACTTGGACGGCCTTACGCAGCAGTTTGGTGTAGAGCGTCAGGGCGGGTAGCTGCCAGGCCACGCCGTCGGTGACGCTGGCGCGACCCTTTTCGTCGCGCTTGAGAATCTCCCAACGCGCCGCGACCTCGTCGGCCGTGGCGGCCGTGGCGTCACCGAAGACGTGCGGGTGGCGGTAGATCAGTTTCGCCCGCAGGGTCTCGGCGATCGAGCGCAAGTCGAAACGACCCTCTTCGTCACCGAGTTCCGCGTGGAAAATCACCTGGAACCAGACGTCGCCGAGCTCCTCTTCCACGTGAGCGATCGCCGCGTCAAGGTCGCCCTCACCCGCGTCGGCGCGCACCAATGCCTCGAGTGCGTCAATCGCTTCGTAGGCCTCCTCGAGGAGGTGGCGGGTTAGCGACCCGTGCGTCTGTTCTTGGTCCCAGGGACATTCGTCGCGCAGCCGTCGCGCCAGCGCGACGAGGTCGCGCGTGGCGCTGGCCG
This sequence comes from Acidobacteriota bacterium, assembly GCA_028873575.1. Lineage (GTDB taxonomy): Bacteria > Actinomycetota > Acidimicrobiia > Acidimicrobiales > RAAP-2 > RAAP-2. Next base: position 32,845 of record JAGWHY010000008.1, read on the forward strand.
CGTCGGCGACCTCCTCCACCCACAGCGAGGTCAAGTGGTCGGCCGCGCCAAAGGTCGCCAGTCGGCGCGCCGGGATCTCCGTGATGACTTGATCGTCGAGGCCCAGGTGGTGCAAGACCGTGACCGTCGTTTCGGGATCGAGCCGATCACTCAACAACGCGAGGACTTCGCCCGCGTAGGCCTGCAGGATGAGGACCGGGCCCGGGCCGGTGAGCGCACTAGTCTCGTCGAGCGCGTCGATCACGCGAAGCCCCACCGCCATGGGGTCTCGCTTCATCGCGGCGCAAGCCAAGTCAATGACCGACACCGCGGGTTCGAGTACGACGCGCACGTCGTCACGCGCGAGCAAGAGTTCGACCGTGCGCTCCGCCACGATCGGTGAACCCGGCACGGCGTACACGACGCGCCCGTGTTGCGTGGCCAGGGAGACGAGATCGTCGACGACGCGCGCGTAGAGCGACGCGAAGGAGTCGCTCGTCTCGTACCACTCGTCGTACGAGGGGACCTGCGGCCAGCGCGCGGCCGCGGGGTGCACGCGCGTGCGCAGTCGCGCGACTGGCGCGTCGTCGAGCAAGGTCGTGGCGCGCGTCGTCATCAACGCCACGTCACTCGGGCCGAGCCCGAGCACGACGACCTCGGGCCGCGCCGACGCGCGCACGCTAGTGATAGGTCGCCGGAGTGCTCTGCAGCGACGCCGGACTCAAGACCGAACTAGTCGACGGTAGCGCGGGCGCGAAAACGCGCGGACCAGTGGTGTCGAGTCCCCAACGCCCCAGGGCCGGGTCGACGTAGACGGCGGCCTGGTACTCGAGCGACTTCTCCACGGTGTTGGCGCTCGACGCGTTCTGGCTACGGGCGTCGACTAACACCAGCGGCTCCGCCTCGTTGAAGGGCGTGGGCGTGCGTTTCGTCACCGCCACGAACAACGCGTACGTCGTCCCCGAGAGATTCACGTACTGGGGCGTCGCGGCGAAGTGGTTCAGCGCCTCGCCGGCGACGTCACCGCGAATCGCCGCGTAGGAGCTGGTGAGTGGCGAGTAGCAGCCGTAGGCGCCGCCGTGCTTCGCCGAGGTTGCGTCGAGGGAGAACGAGTGCGCGAGCGTGGCGATGGACGCACCACCCTTCGCCGCCGCCTCGAAGGCGCCGACCGAGGCCGGCGAGACCACCGCGATGGAAACGCACAGCGTGTCGTAGTTCGACTGGTGCGCGAGGAAGTAACTCTCCAGAGCCGGCGTCGTCAGGGGCACCGTCGAGTTCAACTTAGCCTCGAGGTAGAGCGACGCGGCCCAGTCCACCAGCTCGCCGTGGCGCATCTCGGGCGTCATGGCGTCTAGCGCCTGCGCCGCGGTGCCGGGACAGGTGAGTGAGTGCGCGCTGACCTGTTGGGTCAACTCGCCTTCGAACGACAGACGCGCCGCTCGCATTTCCGCGGCACTGGGAGTGTGGTGCAGCGTGGTGGTCACGTAGTTCGCGATCGTGAGGCCCTGCACGCGCGCGTCGCTCCACGCGGCGACGCCCGCGGCGCTCAGCGTGGCGCCACCCGCCCCCGGCGTTTCGGGCACGCCGCTCAGGGCACTTAGGTAACACTGCAGCGTCGGACTTTGGGCGATCGCGTTGAGTTCGGCGCGCATCGTGGCACCAGAGATCGTCGCGCCGTTGACGCGCAGTCCACCGGCGCGCCCGCTCGCGCCGTAGAGCGTGACGCCCACCAACGCCACGACCAGAAGAACGACGAGTCGGCGCACTGGTTCAGCCTACCGAGAGATTTGACGTCGTCGCGTTCGCGCTGAGGTCGAGCAACAACTCTTGGAGCGCCCTCGGACTGACCTCTTTTGCGCCGCGCTCGAGTCGGAGTTCCCGCGTGTCTTCGTCGTAAGCGCGCGATCCGTGCAGCCGTCGAAGACGCGTCTGTTGACTGAGGCTCAAGGTCAGGGGCGCGATCTTAACGACGGGCGACGAGCGCACGCCCACCCGCGCGGGCTGCACCACGACGGACGTCACGCCGAGCTCGAGGCACGTCACGCGCAGCGCCGCCAGATCGAGCAGGCCTTGCGCCGGCGCCGGGAGTTCGCCGTAGCGGTCGACCCACTCGTCGGCGAGGTCCGCCAACTCGTCCATCGTACGCACGCCCGACAGGCGGCGATAGGCCTCGAGACGCGCGTCGTCGGCCTCGACGTAGGTCGTCGGCAGGTGCGCCTCGCCCGGTACGTCGAGCGTGACCGCCACCAACTCCTCGGGTAGTTGCCCCTTGGCTTCGGTGACGGCTTCGGCGACGAGTTGCACGTAGAGGTCGTAGCCGACCGCGGCGACCGGACCCGACTGATCGTGACCGAGCAGATTGCCCGCCCCGCGGATCTCGAGGTCACGCATCGCGATCTTGAATCCGCTCCCTAACGCGGTGTTGTCGCCGATCGTGCGCAACCGTTCGTAGGCCGTCTCGGAGAGGACTTTGTCGGCGTTGTGAAAGAGGTAGGCGTAGGCGCGCTGACCACTGCGTCCGACGCGACCACGCAACTGATGCATCTGACCCAAACCTAGGCGCTCGGCCCGGTCGACGATCAACGTGTTCACCGACGGCAGGTCAATGCCGGACTCAACGATCGTCGTGCAGACCAAGACGTCGAAGCGTCGCTCCCAGAAATCGATCATCACGCGTTCGAGCGTGCCCTCATCCATCTGACCGTGGGCGATCGCCACGCGCGCGTCGGGCACCAACTGGGTCACGCGGCGCGCAACTTGGTCAATGTCGGACACGCGGTTATGCACGAAGAAGACCTGGCCCTCGCGCAAGAGTTCACGACGAATCGCCTCGACGACCGCGGCTTCGCGATACTCCCCCACGTGCGTGAGAATCGGTCGGCGATCGGCCGGCGGCGTGGTCACCATGGAGAGGTCGCGAATTCCGGCGAAGGCCATCTCGAGGGTTCGCGGAATGGGACTGGCGCTCAACGTCAACACGTCCACGCCGACCGAGCGAGCCTTGATGGCCTCTTTGTGGTTCACGCCGAAGCGCTGCTCTTCGTCCACGACCAGCAGTCCCAAGTCCTTAAAGACCACGGACTCCGAGAGCAACCGGTGCGTCCCCACCACCACGTCAATCGTTCCCTCGGCCAGACCCTTCATCGTGGCGGCGGTTTCGGCGTCGTCGACGAAGCGACTGAGCATCGCCACCTTGACCGGAAAACTCGCGAAACGCTCGCTCAACGTGGTGGTGTGTTGACTCGCGAGCAACGTCGTCGGCACTAACACGGCGGCCTGCTTGTGGTCCTGGACGGCTTTAAAGACGGCGCGCAGCGCGATCTCGGTCTTGCCAAAGCCCACGTCCGCGCAGACCAGGCGGTCCATCGGACGCGGCGACTCCATGTCGCTCTTCACGTCGGCGATGGCCTGCGCCTGGTCGGCGGTGAGCGTAAAGGGGAACTGCTCTTCCATCTCGCGTTGCCAGTCGTTGTCGGGGCTAAAGGCGTAGCCCGTCGCGACGCTACGCAGGCGGTAGAGATCGACTAACTCCTGGGCGACCAAAAAGGCGGCCGCGCGGGCCTTCGCGCGGGTGCGCTGCCACTCGGCACCGCCCATGCGCGACAGGGCCGGCGCGTCGCCCCCGGCGTAGGGCGTGAGCGCGTCGATCTGCTCGGTGGGCCAGTAACTGCGACCGTCCTTGAACTCCAAGATGAGGTAGTCGCGCGTCACCCCGTTGATAGCGCGCGTGGTCGTGCCCGAAAAGCGCGCGACCCCGTGCTGGCGGTGCACGACGTAGCTGCCCACCGCGAGGTCGTCGAAAAAGCCGTCGACGTTGCGCGAGCGTGCGCGCACCGCGCGCGGCACGTGTCGGCGTCCACTGAGGTCCGCCTCGCTCCAGACCACAAGCTCGGGGTCGTCGAGGGCAAATCCCAGCGGCAATGAACTCTCGACCACGCTAAGGCGCACGTCGAGCACGCGCGAGGGATCGGTCGTCACCTCCAGACCCTCGGCGCGCAGCTGGGCCGCGACGCGTTCGACGGACGCGGCGTTGGCACTCAACACGACGCCGCGCCGAGCTCGCGACCACGAACGCACCACGGCGGCGATGCGCGACGCGTCACCCTGCACGGGTGGGGGCGACGAGAGCGCGAGCGATCCACCGCCCGCACTCTCGAGCGCGACGTCAACGTCGGTGAAGACTTCGTCGTAGGTGCGGTGCAGCAACGGTACCGCCGCGCTGGCTTGCCAGGTGGCGGCGACGGCGTCGGCGAGTTCGCGCTCCTCGTCGAGGAGATCATCGAGCCGCGCGCGCACGCGCGAGGGTTCCACCACGATGACGCTCGCGTCAAGTTCGTCGAGCAGTGTTCGGCGCTCCTCGACGAAGAGGCTCATCCACCCCTCCATGCCGTCAAAGAGTTCACCGTGAGCGAGTCGATCAAAACTCGCCGCGCCCCACGACTCACTCTCGCTCAAACGCCGAGCTCGTTCGCGCGTCGCCGCCGAGGGGACCCACTCGCGCACTGGCGCCACGACGACCTCATCGAGGTCGCGCGTCGAGCGCTGACTGGCGACGTCAAAGACGGTCAGTCGCTCAATCTCGTCACCAAAGAAGTCGAGGCGCACGGGCTCGTCGAGCTGGGCTGGCCACAGGTCGACGATGCCGCCGCGCACCGCGAACTCGCCACGGTGCTCAACCAAGTGCTCGCGACGATAGCCCCGCGCGACGAGTTCTTCTAAGAGCTGGTCGCGCTCACGCTCGTCCCCGCGCGCCACCACGAAGGGCTCGCGCCAGTCCGGCGCCAGCAACTGCGCCACGGCGCGCGCCGAGGCGACCACGACGCGAGGCGCGTCGTCGCGACCGAGACGCCAGCGCACCAGTGCTCGTTGGCTCATCACCTCCACGTCGGGGCTCACGCGCTCGAGGGGGTGGGTGTCCCAACCCGGCCACAGCGCCACCGCGGACGCGCCGAGCCACGCGGCCAGCGCCTCGTGCGTGAGTTCCGCGTCGGCCGAGGTCGCGACGACCACGACACTGAGCGGACGCTCGAGGGCCAGCGCCGCGACGGTGACGGGCGTGGCGAAGTTGCTCGCCACGAAACCGTCCGCGGCCACGTTGGCGCGCAGACTCGGCGCCACGAAGGACAGAACGCGCCCGAGCGCGTCGGCCTCGCTCACGCGTTCACCCGCCGCCTCGCCTCGTCGAAACCTTCGTCCAGGAGTGTTTCAATCGCGTCGGCCGCGGCCTCCACGTCGGCGCGCAGTGCGGCGCGGCGCGCGCCGCTCAAGCGTCCGAGCACGTAATCGGCGCCCTGTTCCTTGGTGGGGGGCTTACCGATGCCGACGCGCAGTCGCGCGAACTCTTGCGTCGACAGGGTCGCGGCGATGGACCGCAGTCCGTTATGTCCGGCGAGCCCGCCGCCCAGGCGTAGTTGGCGCCGCCCCGGTTCGAGGTCGAGTTCGTCGTGCACGATGACGAGGTGCGTCAGATCCTCGAGCGAGCAACGTCGCAGCAGGCCCGGCAGTGCCGCGCCCGACTCGTTCATGAACGTCGTGGGCACGGCCAGCGTCGCCGGACCGTGACGGGTCGCCACGGTCGCACTCAACGCGCGCTGACGCTTTTCGAGACGCAAGGTGGCGTGGCGTCGTTCGGCCACGAGACGCACCGCGTCGCCGCCGACGTTGTGACGTGATCCCTCGTACTGCGTACCAGGATTGGCCAGCCCCACCACGAGCCAGGTGCTCGGCGTTCCCCGCCGTTCCTCCAGGGCGCGTCGCAGCGCCACGAAAGTTAGGCGGTGGCGGCGTCGGGGCCCGCGGTGGCCTTGGCGGCACGACCGGCGTGCGTCGCCACCACCGCGACCGACGGCTCAGCCGCCGCGACGACGCCGTCGGGCAGCACGAGGTCGCTCACGCGAATCGTGTGACCGGCCTTCAGCTCCGAGATGTCGACGTTGATGAAGTTCGGGATACGGTCGGGACGCGTACGGATTTCCAGGCTGAACATCTGCTGGTCGACTTCCCAGTCGGCGTGACGCACTTCAACCGCGTCACCAATGACGTGCAACGGCACTTCCGCGACGACCGGCTTGTTGGGGTCGACCACCTGAAAGTCCACGTGCGCCACCGTGCCACGCACGGGGTGGCGCTGAATCTCGCGAGCCATGACGAGGTAGCTGGTGCCGTCGGCGTCGAGGGTGATGAGTGAGTTCAGCCCCTGATCGCCCGAGACCGCGCTACGGAACTCTTTAGCGTTGACCGCGACCGGCAGCGGGGTAACGCCCTCGCCGTAGATCACGCCGGGAATCGAACCGGCGCTGCGCAGGCGCCGAGCGTTGGACGAGCCCTGAGGGCGATCCGTAGACGCGTGCAAAGTGACTTGAGACATGACGACTCCTCTAGAGAAACGCTGGCGACCCGTGGGCAACGCACAGGGTCTCCAGTCTAGTTCAAGTCACCGGGCGGGCTTCGCGCCCCTAGAGGAGGTTCTCGCCCCCGAAGATGTCCGAGACTGAGGAGTCCTCGAAGATGGCCGAGATGGCGTTCGCGACGATCGGGGCGATTGAGAGAATCTCGAGGTTTTCGAAGCGCTTCTCCGGGCCGAGCGGCAACGTGTCGGTGACGATCACCCGCGACACCGGAGCGTTAAAGAGTCGCTCGACGGCCGGGGGCGAAAAGACCGCGTGGGTTGCCATCACCCAGATCTCCTCAGCGCCGTGGGCCTTTAACAGGTCGCAGGCCGCCACGATGGTGCCGGCCGTGTCGATCATGTCGTCGATCAAGACGCAGTGTCGACCAGCGACGTCACCGACGATGTGGCGCGCCTCGGCGACGTTGGCCGTGTGGTGCGGGCGCGTCTTGTGCACGAGCGCGAGGTCACAGCCCAGGTGCTGGGCGTAACGCTCCGCCACCTTGACGCGCCCGGCGTCGGGGGCGACGACGACCAGCTCGTGCGGGTTGGCGTTGCTCTTGAGGTAGTCCTCCAGCACCGGCGCGGCCACCAGGTGGTCCACCGGGATGTCGAAGAAGCCCTGGATCTGGCCCGAGTGAAAGTCGACGGAGAGCACGCGGTTAGCGCCCGCGGTCTGGAGCATGTCGGCGATGAGCTTCGCGGTGATCGGTTCGCGACCGGCGGACTTGCGATCCTGTCGCGCGTAGCCAAAGTTCGGAATCACCGCGGTGATGGACTTCGCCGACGCGCGTTTGGCGGCGTCGATCATGATCAGTTGCTCCATGACCGCGTCGTTGACGGGCGTGGCGTGGGTCTGGACGATGAAGACGTGCGCGCCACGAATTGAGGTGTCGAAGCGACAGTGAATCTCGCCGTTGGCGAACTCGCGCACGTTGGCCTCGGTGAGCGTCACGCCCAGTTTCTCGGCGATGCTGGCCGCGAGCGTGGGGTGGCATCGCCCCGTCACGATGACGAGGCGGCGCTTAGCGAGTGACTCCACGGCGACAGCGTACAGGGTCTGGTGACGGGCCCTAAAGGGCGCGCCGGGTGAAGGGCTCCACGAACTCACCGACGCCCACGCGCGCGCCAGGTTCCAGCACCACGAACGACGAGACGACCGCGTCGCGCTCGATAACGGCGTTCGTGGCCTCGACCGTCGCGACCTGCGCGCCCTCGCCCACGCGTACGTCGCTTAAGAACGCGTTCGGGCCGACGCGCGCGCCGCGTTCAATCACGCAGCGACCCTTTAAAACGGTGCCGGGTAAGAGGGAGACCTCGTCGGCCAAGGTCACGTCGGCGTCGACGTACGTCGCGAGCGGATCCCACATCGTCACGCCCTCCGCCATCCAGGCGTCGTTGATGCGCCGACGCAGCACTCGCTCCGCGGCCGCGAGTTGCACGCGGTCGTTGACCCCCTGCGCCTCACTCGGGTCGTCGAGCGCCATGGCCGTCGTGCGATGACCCGCCTCGTGCAGCACCGCCACGAGGTCGGTGAGGTAGTACTCGTTTTGCGCGTTTTGGCGCCCCACCCGGCGCAGGGCCGGTCCGAGCAGGCTCTGGCGCACGACCATGATCGACGTATTGATTTCGCGCACGGCGCGCTCGTCGCTCGTCGCGTCACGCTCCTCGACCACCCGCGCCAGCGATCCATCCTTGGCGCGCAGTAAGCGGCCGTAGCCGTGGGGATCGTCGACGACGGCGCTCAGGACCGTCAACGCGGCGCCCTCTTGACGGTGATACTCGAGTAGCGACGCCACCGTCTCGCGCCGCAGGAGTGGCGCGTCGCCGGGCAAGATTAAAACGTCACCGTCGCTGTCACCGATGGCGTCGTCCAGCGTGGGCAGCGCGACCGAAACCGCGTGACCGGTACCGAGTTGCTCGCGCTGCTCCACGAAGGTCAACTGCTGGTCGCGTCGCACGCGCTCACTGAGACTCTTTTCGACCCAAGTAGCGCCGTGGCCCACGACGACGACGGTCGCGCGCACTTCGTCGTGGGTCGCGGCGTCGAGGACGTAGCGCACCATGGGGCGCCCGCAAAGGTGGTGCAACGGCTTGGGTCGCGAGGAGCGCATGCGCTTGCCCTCGCCCGCGGCCAGCACGACGACGCAGGTTGGTCGAATCACCCTTTTATCTCTAGCAGCCATCTTCTACGATGCGCGCTATGGCACAAAGTGACTACGACGAGTTCGCGCTCTTCCACGAGAACCTGGCCGAGTGGAACCTCGACGTCGCGGTGCCGCACGTGGAGCGATTCTTCGTCGCGGTTGACGGCCTTCGCCAACTGAGTGGTCTGCGCTGGGGCGACGCGCCGGCGCAACTCGTGTTAGTCCACGGCGGCGCGCAGAACGCCCATACGTTTGACACGGTGGCCCTCGCCCTGCAGCGACCGCTCCTGGCCCTCGATCTGCCCGGCCACGGGCACTCCGATCCGTCGCCCTTTCCCCACGGCGCGGTCGCGAGTCACGCGACGGACCTCATACACGCCCTCGAACAACTCCTCGACCATCCCGTGCCCCTCGTGGGCATGTCACTCGGTGGACTGTGCGCCATCCTCGTCGCGGCCGAGCGTCCCGACCTCGTGGCGTCGCTGACCCTCATCGACATCACGCCGGGCGTCAACGCCGACAAGGCGCGCCACGTCACGGACTTCGTGAACGGTCCCGCGACGTTCGACAATTTCGACGCGCTCCTCGCGCGCACCATCACGCACAATCCCACGCGTTCCGAGTCTTCGTTGCGTCGAGGCATCTTGCACAACGCCGTTCAGCGCGCCGACGGATCGTGGGTCTGGCGTCACCAACAACACCCCCACGCCACGTTGAGCGCCCCCGACGCGGGGGACCTCTGGGCGCGCCTCGGCGAATTAACGATGCCGGTGACGTTGCTGCGCGCGATGGGACCGGGGTCAGTCGTCGACGACGCCGACGAGGCCAAATTGTTGTCGGTCGCCCCCGGCGCACGCGTCGTGCACGTCGCCAACAGTGGCCACTCCATCCAAGGCGACCAACCACTTGAACTGGCCGCACTGCTCGCGCGGCTCGTCGTGAACTAGAGGCCCTGCTGGCTGGCGGGGGAGGGCTCGAACCTCCAACCTACGGATTCAAAGTCCGCCGTTCTGCCAATTGAACTACCCGCCATCGTCAATTCGACAATCTTCGCCAATTCTTAGAGAATGTCTGACGACGCTTAACGCCAACCAGCAACACTAGAGCCTGAGAGACCCGCCAGAGAAAGTTCCCCGTGACGACACCAACGAACAACCACTACGTCGCCATCGTCGATGACGACGGCGCCATTCGAACGTCACTGGGTCGTGCCCTGCGCATGGAGAACTACGAGGTCGAGTTGTTCGAAGACGGCGCGAGCGCGCTTCGGGCCATTCAGTTGCGCGCGCCCGACGCGATCGTGCTCGACCTGCAACTGCCCGACATCGACGGTCTCGAAATCTGTCGGCGTATCCGACGCTCGGGCGACACCACGCCGATCTTGATGTTGACCGCGCGCGACGCCGTCAACGACCGTGTGGAGGGTCTCGACGTGGGGGCCGACGACTACCTCGTCAAGCCCTTCGACCTCGCGGAGCTGCTGGCGCGACTGCGCGCACTGCTTCGCCGTCACGCGCCGGCCGACACCGACGGCGCGGTACTGCGCTTTGACGACCTCACCTTGAATCCCCAGACGCGCGAAGTCTTTCGCGGCAGCCGCCGCGTGGAGCTCACCAAGATCGAGTTCGATCTTCTGGAACTCTTCCTCCACCACCCTCGCCAGGTGCTCACTCGTGATCAGATCCTCGACTTGGTGTGGGGCTACAACTTCGACTCAGGGACCAACTCGCTCGCCGTCTACATCGGCTACCTGCGTCGCAAGCTCGAAGAGGCGAACGAACCGCGACTCATTCAAACGGTTCGCGGGGTTGGGTACGCCCTTCGCGCGTCGTGACCTTTCGCTCACGCGTCATCACCGCCACCGTCGCCGCGGCGGCCATCGCGGTCATTCTCGCCTGTCTCGCCTCGTTCGTCACCACGCGTAACTCGCTGCTGCACGCCGTCGACGAGTCGCTCCTCCAAAACGCGTCGATTAGCCAGCTCGCCCCCGGCACGTCGAGTAAAGATCACAACGCCGACGAGAACGCCCAGGTCACGGGCTCCTACTTCGAAATCGTGCTGCCCAACGGCACGACGCTGCCGAACTCGCGCGTGCCCATCGACCAGACCACTCTGCAGGTCGCCAAGGGGGCGGGCCCCCAACAGGTACTGCGAACCATCACCTTCGGCGGTCAGAGCTACCGCGAACTCATCATCGCTCTCCCGGCCAACTCGGTCGTGAGTACGCCGACCGGCGTGGCCCAAATTTCGACCACCGCGGCGCAGCTGTTCATCGTGGACATCACCGGTCAAGTTCGTGAACTTCACCGCCTGGTCACGACCTTGCTCTTCGTCGCGGCCGGCGGTTTGCTGCTCGCTCTAGCGCTCGGCATATTTCTCGCGCGCCAGGCCCTGCACCCGCTCGAAGAGGTCACCAATGAGATTGAGTCAGTCGCGGAGACCAACGATCTGCAGTACCGTCTGAAAGAGGGCGACGCCGACGAACTCGGTCGGCTGCGCCGCGTCTTTAACCGCCTACTGCGCTCGGTGGAGAACAGCCAGACACTGCAGCGTCAACTCGTCCTCGACGCGAGCCACGAGCTACGCACGCCCCTCACCTCACTACGCACCAACGCGCAGGTGCTCGCTCGCTCGTCGCGCCTCGGAGAAGACGAAGTCCGCCAGATTACCGACGACATGATCACGCAAGTTGACGAGTTAGCCACGCTGGTGACCGACCTCGGTGAACTCGCCCGCGGCGAACGTTCCGAGGGGCCCGTCGAAGAGCTACGACTCGACGACTGCGTCGAGGAGTGCGTCGAAACGGCGCGCACCTACGCTCGCCTGCGTGAGATCACGATTGACGTGGACGCCCAGTCCTCGTTCATTCTGGGACGTCGTGACCGATTGGTGCGCGCCGTGTCGAACCTCCTCACCAACGCGGTGAAGTTCACGCCGCGCCACGGACGGATCAACGTGACGACGCGTGACGGCGTCGTCGTCGTCGCCGATTCGGGTCCCGGCATCGCTGAGGACGACCAGCCGCACATCTTTGACCGTTTCTGGCGTGCGCCAAGCGCGCGCGCCCTGCCGGGTTCGGGGCTCGGCCTCTCGATCGTGGCCCAAGTCGTCGATGAGCTTGACGGGACGGTGCGCGTCGATCGTGATCCGCAGCTGGGTGGCGCCCGCTTCACGATCACCCTGCCCGAGGTTGAACGAGACTAAACGCAAATTTTGCCAATTTCTTAGAGTCGCGGTGCTTCGTTTTAACAATGCGCTGCGAAACTGGGGGACCTAAAGGAATCCCGTGACCCCATCTCCCCGCACCCCCCAACAACGTGATCGCCGCTTCGCGCGAATTCGACGCCTGACCCAAGGACTCCTGCTGGGCTCCGGCGTGGTCTCGGGTCTGCTCGTGACTTACATCGCCAGCGGCGCGAAGCCCTACACCACAGTGCCCGTCACGGTGCGGTCGAGCACGAGCGGCGCCACCCCCGCGACACCGGCCACGACCCCAACGACCACGACCCCAACGACCACGGCGCCTACCTCGAGTCCCGGCACGACGAAATCCACCCCGGCGCCGACCACCCCGACCACCGTCTACACCCCGCCCACCACCGCCCCAGTCACGACGACCACCGTCTGTTACAGCACGCCTTCGGGCACCGTGACCTGCAACTAGGTCGCGACGTGCACTTTTCCATCTGGGGCATGTCGGGGACGTTAGAGACCCAAGACCCGAACGCGCTCCAACCGGCCATGACGCGCCTGTGGCGGTGGATTGACGACGTTGACGCCGCCTGTAATCGATTTCGTTCCGACTCCGAAATCACCCGCGTGAACGAAAACGCGGGACAACGCGTCGCCATCTCGCCAACATTCGAGCTCGCGCTGCGCGCCGCCCTCGAGGCGAGCGAGATGACCGACGGGCTTTGCGATCCCACGGTCTTGCCCGCACTGCTCGCGATGGGCTACGACCGCGACTACGACGAGATTCGCGACCTCGAACTCCAGGGCGCCGCGCCGGTGGTGCCTCGTGGCGCCAGCGCGATTCACCTCGACCTCAACGACCACAGCGTCCTGCTCGAGCCGGGAACCCAACTCGACTTCGGCGCGAGCGCGAAGGCGCTCGTCGTTGACCAAGTGGCCACTGAACTCGCGGCGTGGGGCGGCGCCGTGGTCGAAATCGGGGGCGACGTGGCGGTTCGGGGCGAGGGTCCCGACGGCCCGTGGGCCATTGGCGTGAGCGACTCGCTCGAGGTCAGCGCGAACGCGCCGACGATCACCCTGCGCCACGGCGGCGTCGCCACGTCCTCACTCACCACGCGCACGTGGCTCGTCAACGGCGAGCGCGTCAACCACGTGATCGATCCGCGCACGGGCTCCTTCGCCAAGGGCCCCTACGCGACCGCGAGCGTCACCGCCGCCTCGTGCGTGAGCGCCAACGCGTTCGCGACGGCCGCGCTGCTGTGGGGAGAAGACGCCGCGTATCACATAGCGCAATCGGGGTGGTCCGGTCGCCTCGTGCGACACGACGGTACCGTGGAGTTTGTCGGCGGTTGGCCGCAGGAGGCACGATGATGACGGCACTCACCTCGCCCTACCTGTGGTACACGACGCGCGCCACCGGCATGGTCGCGCTCGTGCTCTTCACCCTCGTCGTCACGCTCGGGACCTTCGTCGCGAACCGCGTCGGCGGTTCGATCGTGGGTCGCTTTGAACTCAATGAGTTACACCGGTCGGTGTCAATGGTCGCCGTGGTCTTCTTGGCCCTGCACGTGATCACGACCGTGGTCGACAGTTTCGTCGCGACGGGATGGATTTCAATCATCGTGCCCTTCACCTCGTCCTACAAACGTCTCGCGGTGGCGATTGGCGCGATTGCCTTCGACCTGATTTTGGCGGTGTGGGTGTCGAGCCTGCTCAAAGTACGCATTAAGAACGCCAGTTGGCGCTTCATCCACTGGTTCAGTTGGCTGGCCTTCGCCAGCGCCCTGGCGCACGGCTTCTTGACCGGCACCGACGGCCACCACGGCGCGGGTTTGGCCCTCGTCGCGGCCTGCGCGCTGGTCGTCGCGCTGGCCGCGATCTGGCGCTACGTGGGACGTCCCACGCGCGCGGCCGGGCGTACGGCGCTCTCCCCACTCGTCGCCGCGCCGTTGCCCGAGCGCCCGGCGCGGCCCAGTCGGCGCCTGGCGCCCCCGGACGCCCCTCGACCGGTGCCGAGTGCTCGCGGCGGCGCGCGTCCAAGCGCGCCGGCCCCCCGCGATTCCCCGAGTACCGCGTCGAGTCCCTTTCCTCGCTCGCCGTTCAAAACGCCTAAGCCCGGAGGACGTCGATGATCGACGCCGCGCAGATGCCCCGTCTCCTGCACGGCACGCCCGGCAAGCCCTTCACGCTCGAGCAGCACGAGGCGACGTACCACTCCACGTTTCGCACCGGGTCGTTGCTCGACGAACTCACCAATTCGGGCCTCACTGGACGTGGCGGCGCCGCCTTTCCCACGGCCGTCAAGGCGCGTCTCATCCGCGAACAACGTGGACACCGCAAATACGTGGTGGTGAACGCCATGGAGGGTGAGCCGGCGTCGCACAAAGACCAGACGTTGTTGTCGACCAATCCCCACCTCGTACTCGACGGCGCGGAGATTCTCGCGTCCATCGTCGGCGCCCAGCGCGTCGCGATCGCGGTCGCCCGCGACAATCCGATCGTCGTCAATCACGTCAAGCGCGCCCTGCACGAACGTGAACGTCGTTCCAAGCGTGGGCCCGAACTCGAGTTGCACACGCCCCCGTGGCGCTACGTGGCGGGTGAGGAGTCGGCGCTGGTGCACTGGCTCGACGACAACGAGTCGCTCCCCCAGTACCGACCGCGCCGACCTCACGTGTTACGCATTGGCCACGACCCGGTCCTGCTCGACAACGCCGAAACTTGCGCGAACGTTGGGCTCATTGGCCGTTACGGGGCGCAGTGGTTTCGTGGACTAGGCGACGACGCGACGCCCGGGACCCAGCTGGTGTCCCTGACGGGCGCCGTGGCGCGCCCCACCGTCGTCGAGGTCGTACTCGGCACGCCGCTGCGTCAGATTCTCGCCGCGGCCGGCGCCGACACGTCACCGCGCGCCCTCTTGCTCGGCGGCTACGGCGGCGCCTGGCTGTCAGGCGACTACCTCGACACGCCCTACGACAACACCGCGCTGAAACCGCTGGGCGCCTCGGTCGGCGCCGGCGTCATCGTCGTCTTGCCCCGTCAGGGCTGCGGGGTCGTTGAAACACACCGGGTGGTGCGTTGGATGGCGAACGAGAGCGCGCGTCAGTGCGGTCCGTGCGCCTTCGGCCTCCCGGCGCTCGCCGAAGATCTCGCGCACCTCGCCCACGCCACGCGTGACGCCGACGCGGCACTTCGGCGATTGATCGAGCGCGCGGGCGTGATCGAGGGTCGCGGCGCGTGTCACCACCCCGACGGCGTCGTTCGCTTCGTGCGCTCGGCGATCGAGGTCTTCCGCGACGACCTCGCCCAACACGTGGCCGGAAACGCCTGCGCGGGCGCGAAGAGCCCAACGCACTACGCCACCGTGCCGACCCTCGAGCGAGAAGAGGAGTTGATATGGGAGTAGTGCGACGCCGAAGCGGAGGCTTCGTGTTAAAGGTCAATCCGATTCTCTGCGACGGTTACGGGCACTGTCACGAACTGGCCCCGGAGTTGGTGAACGTCGACGAATGGGGCTATCCCATCATTAAAACGGCGATCACGCCGTTGTCGGACTTAGCGACGCTCGAGAGCGCGCGCTACGCCGTGCGGGGCTGCCCCCGCCAAGCGCTACGCGTGGAGCGCCTCAGCGACGATCCGGGTCCGACGCGTCGATAAGTTCCAAGCGATTCCCTACGGGATCGTCAACGTAACAGTGCACCATGCCCTCGATCGCTTGATCAACGCGTACGTGGTACCCGGCCGCCTCGACGCGTTCCACGAGCGTCGCGTACGCCCCGACGCGAAAGGCGGGGTGCGCCTTGGTCGCGGGCTGAAAGTCGAGGGCGACGCCCAGGTGGAGCGACACGTCACCCTGGCGGTACCACCGGCCACCGCGCGTCGCGAGCGCGGCCGGCTTTTCCTCGCGCGCAAAGCCGAGTACGTCGACGTAGAACTCGTCGCAGCGCTCTTCGCTCCCGGGGGGAATCGCCAGTTGCACGTGATCGAGCCGCCAGGTCAGTGAATCTCCTTAAAAAAGGGTACGGGCAAAACCTAGTAGTGTTCTTCGAGCCATGGGATCTCTGATTAAAAAGCGCCGTAAGCGCATGCGCAAGAAGAAGCACAAGAAGATGCTGAAGCGGACTCGCTTCCAGCGTCGCGCCGCCGGCAAATAGCGTCGTCGCCCTACGCGGGCGTCGTCATCGCGTGGCGAAATTGCAACGGTCCGTAGGGACCCTGGACGCGCCACGTCGCCTCGTCGCCCACGTGACCTTCGAAAAAGAGGGTGGAGCCCGAACCCGCGAGCACCGGTTCTTGGCCAACACTCGCCGCGAGCCAGTCCATCACCGCGCCCAGACGAGGTTCCACCAGGCGCGCGGCGGCGGCGAGCTCGTTTCGCCCGCCGAGCGGGGAGCCCTCGCGCCGGAGTTGATCGTAGGCCCGGTAGCAGCTTCCCGTGTCGACCTCGAGCCCCGTCAAGACCAGCGTGAGCTCGCGCGCGACGAAGGGCTGCGGCGTCACTCGTTCGCCCACGCCCTCCACGAGCGCCGTTCCCCCGACCTGACAGAAGGGCACGTCCCCACCGAGCTGTAGGGCCACCTCCGCGGGAACCCCGCCCGCCCAGCGCAAAATGGCCGCGGCGTCGGCGCTCCCGCCGCCGAGCCCCCCACGCGCGGGGATCACCTTGCGCAACGTCACGCCGGCGCGTCGCCCCACGAGGCGAAGGGCTCGGACGACCAAATTGGTGTGATCGTCGGCCACGCCCGTGGGCGAACCTTCGAGACGCAGATAGTCCGCGTCCTCTTCGAGGGTGAGCTCGTCGGCGAAGTCGATGGTGCACATTTCACTGCGCAGTTCGTGGCGCCCGTCGTCACGACGACCGGTCACCTCGAGGTACCACGTCAATTTGGCCGGCGCGCGCAGGGTAATCACCGCGCCGCCGCCAAACTCGCGAACTCCTCAATGGTCAACTCTTCGGGTCGTCGCGTGGCGTCGACGCCCGCGCGCTCGAAGACACCCTCACTCGCCCACTCGGCCAGCGAACGGCGCAACATCTTGCGTCGCTGCGCGAAGGCCGTGCGCACGACCTCAAAGAGTGCCTCGTCGCTCACGACCGACGGATCAATCAGCACGCGGTCGCGCCGAGTAATGGCGACGAGCGCGGAGTCGACGTGCGGTTTGGGTACGAACACGGTCGGGGGGACCTTGCCCACCACGCGCGCCTCGGCGAAATACTGGACCCGCACCGACGCCGCGCCGTAGGCCTCGTCACCCGCGCGCGCGGCTAAACGCTCCCCGACCTCGTACTGCACCATCACGAGGAGCCGCTTCACGAGCGGCACGTGTTCGAGCAGGTGCATGATCAGGGGTGTCGCGACGTTGTAGGGAAGATTCGCGACGATGACGGTGTCGCGTCCGGTCAATATCGTGTCGTAGTCGGCCCGCAGCGCGTCCACGTGGTGTACCACCACGCCGAGGGGCGCGACGACCTCGTCCAAGGCGGCGAGGAGGTAGCGATCGACCTCGAGCGCCTCAACCGTGGCCCCGGTTTCGACCAGTGCCAGGGTTAACGAGCCAAGACCGGCACCGATCTCGAGCACGAAGTCGCCGGGACCAACCTCGGCCAGGCGCGCGACGCGCCGTACCGTGTTGGCGTCGACGACGAAGTTCTGCCCGAGCGCGCGCGAGGGCTTCAGACCGTGGCGCGTGAGCAGATCAGTGATTTGCGCGCGCGAGTGCGTCACCAGGTGACTCGGACGTTGATGACGCCTTGGGGCAGCGGCGCGAGCTGCGCGAACTGCGTTTCGGAGAGGTCGATGATGTGATTCGAACCCGAGTCTTCGTGGTCGGTCACCGTGCAACTAATGGTGTGGCCGGTCGCGAGGTCGCGCACCGTGACGACAGTGCCCATCGGGAGAAACCACGTCGCGCAACGCCCCGGGAAGTAGGAGTACCAGGTCGCGACCCCGTACTTGTAGTGGCCGGCCGCGATGGCGGCCGCTTCGTCCACCGCCCGCGGCGCGACGAAGGCCACCGGATGAGGCGTGGCGCGCGCGATGACGTGCACCACGACGTGACTGTGCCAGGCCACGACCGTGCCCGGCGCGGGTGACTGAGAAACCGCGACCGACCACGAGCCGTTCGAGGCGCCCGGCCCAATCGTGGAGAAGTACAGCGCGGTGTGGCGCATGAGGGCGTAGACCTGGGCGCGTGTGTGGCCCACCAGACGCGGCACGACCCGGGGCCCGCGCGGGGTGAGATTTGTGACGTGCACCCGGACCTCGCTGTGATACGCCACGAGAGTGCCGGGACGCGGCGACTGTCCGGTCGCTTCGACCCAGTGGCCGGTGGCCGATCCGGGACCCCACGTCACGAAATAGAGACCGGCTCGACGCATCTGCGCGAAGACCTGCGCGCGATTATGACCAATGAGTCGAGGAACACGCACCGGGGCGTGCGCGGACGCGGCGCCGCTCAGAGCAGGCGTGATTGACGCTCCCACGAGAGCGAGTACGGCTCCCGTGGCGCGAAGCGCGCGCGAGCGCTGACGCGCTCGACGTGATGATGTCCTCAGAATTGTCCTCCGCCAGGACCGCGGAGCACCGTCGGCTCCGCCCCCTCACGCTAGGGAAAAAGTTCGCCTCGCACAACACCGGGCCGAAAAACGCCAAATAATTGGGAAATCTCACCACTCAAGGGGCAAATTGAACAATCGCGCGGTGTTCTTCCAGGTTTCTTGGCGCACGAGGTCCACGTCCTCACCACGAAGCTCGGCGACGAACTCGCCGACGATGGAGACCAGGGCCGGCTCGTTCGGCCGACCGCGGTGCGGCACGGGCGCGAGGAAGGGGCTGTCGGTCTCAACGTGCAGGCGCTCGAGCGGAATGAGTTTGACCGCCTCGCGCAGCGTCTCGGCGTTCTTAAACGTCACCACGCCCGAGATCGAGAGATCGAGCCCTCGCTCGAGACAGCCTTCGGCCTCGGCGGGCGTACCGGTAAAGCAGTGGATGACGGTGCGCGACGGGGCGCCCTCCGCGTCGAGCACGGCGAACAGGTCGTCGAAGGCGTCGCGGGCGTGAATCACCAGGGCGAGGTCGAGTTCGTGGGCGAGGCCGATCTGCGCGGCGAAGGAGACCATTTGATCGGCCCTCGAGGAGTGTTCGTAGTAGTAGTCCAGGCCACACTCACCAATGCCGACCAGTCGAGGCGGCTTCGCGCGCGCCAGCGCCGCCACCGGCGCGAGGTCGCTCGCGGCGTCGTGCGGGTGCAACCCCACGGTGGCGTAGAGATCCACCGGCGCGTCGCGGGTGACGAGCGCGAGCGCCTGGGTGGAGCTTTCACGGTCGGTGCCGATAACGACCGCGCGTCGCACCCCGGCCTCGTACGTGCGCGTCAAGGTCGCCGCCAGTGCCGCCTCGGCGTCGGGCGCGCCCTCGAAGAAGCGATCCTGCAGGTGACAGTGCGCGTCCGTCCAGTAACTCACGGGACCTCGACAATTCGCGGAAAGAGGGGGTCGGCCTTAACCACGTGTTGACCTCCGGGGTAGCGACCCCAGCGCGCCACCTCGTCGAAGGGGCCCTCGGCCGGCGACCCCACGAGTCCGATCCGACGCCAGATCTCCTCCGCGACGCTCGGCATGGCGGGCGTGATGAGAATCGCGACCAATCGAATCGCCTCGAGCGCGTCGCCTAAGACGCTCGACACGGCGTCGCCCGCGTCCATCTTCCACGGGGCGTGCTCTTCGAGGTACGCGTTCGTCGCGCCGATGAGTTCCCAGGTCGCCTCGAGCGCGAGACTGGGGGCGAAGCGCTCCCACGCGAGGCGCGCCTCACCGAGCGCCCGCTCGGCGCTCGCGCGCAACGTCGAGCTCCCGCTCGGGGCCGGCCCGAGGCCCGCGCACTTCGCGGTGACCACCGCGACGACGCGGGCGACGAGATTGCCGAGGTTGTTCGCGAGGTCGGTGTTGTAGCGCGCCGTAATGCTTTCGATCGAGAACTCCCCGTCGTTACCGAGGATGGTCTCGCGCAAGAGGTAGTAGCGCAAGGGGTCCACGCCGAACTCGGCGCTCAAGGTCGACGGCACGATGTCGGTCAGCTTCACCGGCGCGTCGGCGTCCATGGTCTTACCCAGTTTCTTACCTCCGACCAGGAGCCAACCGGTGACCTGGACGTGGCTGACGGGCTCGAGCCCCGCGGCCAGGCACATTGCCGGCCACCACACGCAGTGAAAGCGAATGATCTCCTTGCCGACCAAGTGATGAGAGTTCGGCCACCACTTCTCGACCTCGTCGTCCTCGCGTCCGTAGCCAATCGCGGTGAGGTAATTAATCAGCGCGTCGTACCACACGTAAAAGACGTGGCGCTCATCCCAAGGGACGGGGATTCCCCACGAGATCGACGTGCGCGTAATGGAGATGTCTTTCAGCCCACCCTTGATAAACGACAGTGCTTCGTTGCGACGCGTCTCAGGCGTGACGAAGTTCGGGTGTTCCTCGTAGAACGCGAGGAGGCGATCTTGAAAGGCGCTCAAGCGAAAGAACCAGTTCTCCTCTTGCATCTCGGTGAGAGGTCGACCGTGAATCGGACACTTGCCTTCGTCGCTCGCTTCGAGGGTGTAGTAGTCCTCGCAACTCACGCAGTAGAGGCCCTCGTAGACGTCCTTATAGATAAAGCCGTTCTCGTAGATCGTGGTGAGAAAGGCCTGCACTGTGCGGAAGTGTCGCGGCTCGGTGGTGCGGATGAAGTCGTCGTTACTAATGTTGAGGTCCCGCCACGCCTCGAGAAACCGTGGCGCGATCTGGTCAACCCAGGCTTGGGGGGTCACTCCGTGACTAGCGGCGGTGTCGGCAATCTTTTGACCGTGCTCGTCGGTGCCGGTCAGGAACTTCACCTCGTCACCGGCCAGTCGGTGCCAACGCGCGAGGGCGTCGGCGTTCACCGTGCAGTACGCGCTGCCCACGTGGGGGGCGTCGTTGACGTAGTAGATCGGGGTGGTGACGTAGAAGCGACCCATCTACAGAGGCTACCGAACTAGTCCTCGTCGTCGGTCCGCTCGAGGGCGAGTTGGTAGACGTGACGGCGCGCGACGCCGAGCGCCGCGGCCACCTCGTCCACGGCGTCGCGCGTGCTGGCACCTTCTTCAAAGGCGCGCGCGAGGGCGCGCTGGATTTCGTCGTCGTCGACGGCGCGCGACACGACGACCCCGGCCAACACGACCACGATTTCGCCTTGGGGCTCATGGTGGCCGTAGCGCGCCGCCAGTTCGCTCAAGGTCCCTCGCGCGGTCTCTTCGTGGAGCTTGGTCAACTCGCGCGCGACCACGGCCGCGCGCGTCGGCCAGCGCGCCGCCAATTCCGCCAACGTGGCCCCCAGGCGCTGGGGCGATTCGTAGAAGACGACGGTTCGTGCCTCGAGGTCCCAACTCTCGACGCGGCGCTGGCGTTCTGAGCCCTTGCGGGGAAGGAACCCCTCCATCACGAAGCGCTCACTCGCCAATCCACTGATCGAAAGGGCCGCCACGACGGCGCTCGGCCCAGGGACACCGGTGACCGTGAGGCCCGCTTGGGCGACGGCCGCCACGACGCGCTCGCCGGGATCAGAGATGCCGGGCGTCCCGGCGTCACTGACCAACGCCACGAGTTGTCCCGCGCGCACGCGCTCGATGACTTGCGCGCAGCGTTCGGCCTCATTGTGCTCGTGCAGGGACTGGAGGGGTGATTTTGGGCTCAACCCGTGGGCGCTGAAGAGGGTGCGCGAGCGGCGCGTGTCCTCGCAGTAGACGACGTCGGCGTTCGTGAGGACCTGCAGCGCCCGGGGTGAAAGGTCACCCAGATTGCCGATGGGGGTCGCGACGACGACGAGTTGACCCTCACCCGACTGCTCCACGCGTCCCCCTTTGGCTCAACCCACGCTGAACCTACTAACATTGTCACCTATGTCAAAGCGGACCGTGAAGCGCAAACTACGCGCCAAAAAGAAGGCCAACCACGGCAAGAAGCCGAACTGCGGGCGCGGCTAGGGCGTTCTAGCCCAGTACGCCGTTCCAGCTCACGTCGCGTGACGCGAGCACTTCAGCCAGTACCCGTGGTCGATCGCTGATCAGCCCGTCCACGCCGAGGTCGAGCAGGCGACGCATCTCGGCCGCCTCGTTAATCGTCCACACGTGGACCGCGACGCCGTGCGCGTGCGCGACCTCCACGAACTGAGCCGTCACCACCTCAACGTCCCCGAAGTAACTCGGCACCTGGAAGGCGACCACTGGCGCGACGCGAGGTTTTTCGTCGCTGAGCGAAAAGAAGAACTCGGCCGTTTCGTTGGTCGCGGCCGACGTCGCCACGTCGGGGGCGAGGGCGCGGACGCGCTGGATGGCCGCGTCGTGAAACGAGGCGACGATCACCGAGTCGCGTCGCTGGAGACGCGTGAGCTCGTCAACTAAGAGGCCTTCGTAGGGCTCAACCTCGGGATCGGTCTGCTTCACGTCAAGATTGAGTAAGACGCCCGGAAAGGCCTTTGCCACCTCGTCGAGCGTGACCACGCCCAATGATCGATCCGAGGGGGCTCGACCGCGCAGGATGTACGACGCGTCGGAGCGCCCCGGCGAGACCGTGTCGCCCTCAATCCACCAATAGGCGTTATCCATCTCCCGCAGTTCCGCCAGGGTGAGATCCGCGATGGCGCCCACGTGATTCGTGGTGCGATCCACCGTCTCGTCGTGACAGACCACGAGGTGGCGATCTTTGGTGGCGTGGACGTCAAGCTCGATGGCGTTCGCGCCCGCGCGCAAGGCTTGGTCAATGGCGTAGAGCGTCGACGACGGACCCTCAAACGAACCCCCTTGATGAGCGAACGCGATGACGCGGCGCACGAGCCAAGGCGTCACGCGCGCGGCAGACCCTCGGGATAAAAGCGCCGACGGAGCCGGTACTCCAGGTAGAAGGCGAGACCGGGCACGAAGCCCGCGAAGAACATCAGTCCCAATAGCGCCAAGTTAAGGCGAAACTTCAACACGACGTTAAAGCACATAATCATGTAGATCGGGTAGAGCACGACGCCGTGACCGATACCAATGACGCGCACGAACAGGCTCAAGTGTCGCCACAGGCCCAAATCCACGCTGTGCAGCACCAACGTGGCCATCAAGATCAGCAACGTCGTGCCGGTGACGTAGGACAGCAATCGGTAGCGCCGAAACGTGGTTTCCACTAGTGGCCCCAGAGGCGCTTCTTGGGTTTGGTGGCGAGCGTGGCGAGGTGGTCGTTGTAGGCGCGCAACGTCGGGTCCTCTTCGTGCGCGGCCGCCCGGGCCAGGCGGGCCTCTTCGCGCATGCGCTCTTCGTACTGACGGCGCGCCTCGATCTCTTCCTCGGGAACCTTTTCCAGGTTTAAGAGGGCGTACCAACCCAAGACGCCGAGCACCGCGAAGGCCGGCCACTCGATGGCGTAGAGAAAGCTGAGCGAGTTGCCTTGAATCGCGCGACCGACCTGCCACCAGGCCGCCACCGCGCACGACGTAATCCACAAGAGAAGGGCGCCGTGCAATCCGATCGCTCGAGGCGAGAAATACTTGGACTTCACGACGGTCATCCTAATGACCAATTTTTGCCGCGACGTTGCCCCCGTAGGATGGACCGGTGCCGGGCACGTTGAATCCCACGTTTTCGCTCCACCACCTCAATCAGTGGCGATTCGCCTGGGTGCCGACGGTGCTGCTGGTCGCGTTCGCGGCGGCCTACCTCTATGCCCAACGTGGTCGCGACTGGCCACGGTCGCGAACGTTTTGTTTTCTGGGGGGTCTCCTCGTCACGTTTCTCGCCGTCGAGAGCGTCGTGGCCGTCTTCGATCGGACCTACTTCGCCGACCACATGATTCAACACCTCTTGCTCATCATGGTGGCCGCCCCGCTGTTCGCCCTCAGCGCGCCCCTCGAGCTGACCTACCAGGTACTCAACGAGCGAGGGCGAGCCGTCCTCGACGGACGCGTCGCGCGCGCCCTGACGCACCCCGTCGTCGCCTTTGGGCTGTACGCCGTGTTTATCCCCTTGACGCACCTCACCAGCCTCTTCAACCTGATGTTGACGCACGAAGCGATTCACGACGTCGAGCACCTCGGTTTTTTAGTCGTGGGTTACCTCTTCTTTCGGGTGGCCTTTGGTCGCGAGCGCGGCGTCGCGCTGCACCCCGGCCTACGACTGGTCTTCGTTATGGTCGCGGTGCCGGTCGACACGTTCACCGGACTCGCGCTCGCGATGACGTCAAAGAACCCTTTCCCCGCGTACCGCCACCTCGCGCCCCGCGGCGCCACCGCGACGTCAATCTTGAACGACGTGCACCTTGGTGGGGCGATCATGTGGATCGGCGGCGACGCGTTGATGCTGCTCGCGTGCGTACCGATCGCGGTGATTTGGACTCGCTACGAGACGCAGCGCACGCGCGCGCTCGACGCCGAGCTGGACGCCCAGGGCCTCTAGGGACTAGAGCAATCCGGCCTCAATGGCCAGCTCTTCGAGGTCGGACTCGGGGCGAGCGCCCAAGTGCGTGATCACTTCGCCCGCGCACAGTGAACCCAACTCCGCGGCCTCCACCGGGTCAGCGCCGAGGGCCAGCGAGTAGAGAAAACCGGCGGCGAACATGTCGCCGGCCCCGTTTTGGTCAACGACGTGGTCGACCTCCGAGGCGGGCACGCTCACGACCCCGCTCAGCGTGGCGACGTCCGCGCCCTGGGGACCTCGCGTCACGACCGCCAAGATGCCGAGTTCGTCAAGGGCGCCAAAAACCTGGTCCAGACGGGAGAGTTGGAAGAGGGAGAGTATCTCGGCCTCGTTAGCCAACAAAACGTCGACGTCACCGGTCACCAGGTCTAAGAAATCGCGACGGTGTCGATCGACGCAAAACGAGTCCGACAGAGAGAGCGCGACCATCGAATCGTGGTCGTGGGCGTAGTTGACGACTTTACGGATCGCCTCCTTCGCCGGTGGCAAGTCAAAGAGGTAGCCCTCGACGTAGGTGATCTCAGAACGCGCGATGAGATCTTCACGGATGTCGCTCACGCGCAGCTGATTCGACGCGCCGAGGTACGTCGCCATGGTGCGTTGGGCGTCGGGCGTAATAAAGACGTGACAGCGACCCGTCGCGCCCTCGTCGGGTTGGGCCGTCGCCACGTCGAGCTCGACGCCCATGGAACGCAGGTCGTGACGAAAGCGCTCGCCAAACTCGTCGGCGGCGACCTTACCGATGTAGCCACACGTTCCCCCGAGGGCCGCGACCCCGGCGATGGAGTTGGCGACCGAACCACCCGACATCTGCAGCGTCGGGCCCATGGCTTGATAGAAACGATCGAGTTGGTCCTCGTCGATCAGGGACATCGCGGCCTTGACCAGCCCTAGCTCGGCGTAGGTCTCGTTGGTGTCTTGCGTGATGATGTCGAGCATGGCGTTACCGATGCCGGTCACGGCCAGGCGATTCGGACCGGGCTTCACGCGAAGTGAGACCGGCGTCGGAGTGGAAGTCACCCAGCGAGCGTAGAAGATTTGCGAATAAGGTGGCCAACCGTGACCACAACTTCTAATCCCTATCGCCTCGCGCGCTCGTTCGTCCCGAGCGCCTACCGCCTCTTCCTCACACCCGACCTTTCGGCCTTCACGTTCACCGGACGGGTTGAAATCGACCTCGACGTGACCGAGTCGCTGAGCGAACTCACCCTGCACGCCGTCGAACTCGAACTCGGGGCGACGACGCTCACGAGTGGGGGCGTCAGTCGCCTCGCGAGCGCCGTCTCCTACGACGAGACCTACGAAACGGCCACGTTGCGTTTCGACGAGGCGTTGCCGACCGGCCCCGCCGTTTTGGAGATCGCCTTCACCGGCACGCTCAATGACCAGCTGCACGGGTTCTACCGGTCCACCTACGAAGACGCGGACGGCGTCACGCACGTCATCGCGACAACGCAGTTCGAGCACTCCGACGCGCGGCGCGCTTTTCCGTGCTTCGA
>JAGWHY010000036.1 GCA_028873575.1 Acidobacteriota bacterium
CGGCGCACCAACACCGAGGCGTAGAGGAAGGCGAGGACCAACGTGGCGAGGGCCATGTAGGGGTACCAGTTAAAGGGCGTGGGCTGACCGGGCTTGGCGAGGTAGTACAGCGGTACCAAGATCGCGAGCAGTCCGAGTAGCGGCAGCACCACGTGGCGGAAGGGATTGAAGAGGTCGGGGTGGTGACGACGGTAGTAGAAGGGCAGCGCCAGGTTGCTCAGTCCGTAGACCAAGAGCAACAGAATCGTGCCAAAGGTCGAGGATTCGACGAACATGGTTAACGCACTCATCGAGCCCGAGGTCGCGTGTCCGCCCATGAGGTGTCCGATTCCCCAAACGCCGATGATCGCGAGTCCGATACCGAGGAAGGTGAACATCGCCACTACCGGGGTACGGCGCGTCGGGTGCACGCGGCCAATGACGCTGGGGAGAAGTCCCTCGCGACCGGCGTTAAAGATCAGGCGCGCCTGGGAGTTGGTCCCGGCAATCAAGGCGCCGAGTGTTGAGGTCATGCCAGCTAGCAGCGCAAAGAACAGCGCCACCGCGAACACTTCTTTCGCGACCGAGATAAAGGGAATCGCGGCGCCGGTAAGCGCCTTGACGTTGCCCTTGAAGCCGACCACCGTCGAGAAGGCGAAGAAGGTGTAGGAGACCAGCATGATGATGATGGAGGTGAACACCGCGCGCGGGATGTTCTTGCGCGGATTGTCCGTCTCTTCCGCCAACGCCGCGGAGTTCTCCCACCCAATGAAGAGGTAAATCGCGAGCGGGAAACCGGCCGACAGCCCCGAGAATCCGCCGGTGATGTTCTTGGGCTCAAAGGGTTGGAAGTTGATGTGCGCGTGGAACTTAATGAGCGACAAGATACTCACGAGCACCATGATCGCGAACTCGAAGGCGAAGAAGAAGCCGGCCAACTTCGTTGAGATCGCGATGCCGCGCGCCATCATGAAGGCGGCGAAGGCGACGAAGATCAACACCCAGATGATCCACGGCACGCTCTCGAGACCCGAAATGTTGTAGTTCTGCAAGATGATCTGAAAGAAGCCCCCGACGATCGCGATCACCGACGCCATGGCCGTGATGTACCCCACGCCGGTCAGAATCGCGGTCATCACTCCGGTGCGCGGTCCGAAGGTCTTGCCGATGAAGGAGATGAAGCCTCCCGTCGAGGGCAGGACGCGCGTGAACTCCGAGAGCGTGTTACCCAAGAACAGAATCGCGATACCGGCCGCGACGATGGTGAGCGGCGACGCCAGACCCGCGGTGTAGGCCAAATAGCCAAAACCGAAGTAGAAGCTCATGGCCGGACCGATGTTGGCCATGGTGGCGGCCGAAATATCGAGCAGACCAAGGACGCCTTGTCGAAGTCGCTCGTGCTCGCCACTCACGTGGGGCACCTTGGCGCCCAGTGAGTCCGTGGTAAATCCTTCGCTCATCGTTCCTCCCCGAACGTGTGACCGTCGTACGACGATGCAGTGAACGTAGTTCACTTTGCGAATCCGCGCTGGGATTGCGGTCGCGTCGCTAAGAACGCATACGACGTGCCACGTCGCGCTCGCGCGGCGAACCGCTGGCGAAGTTTTCGCGCACGTTGAGGCGATCAACCTCGGGACGATTCTGAGAAAGTTTTTCTTTACCCTCGATTGCGTGCACCGCGACCTCGAGGCCGACAATCGCGCGAAGTTGGCGCGCCAGAAAATCTCGATCCACGTCTTCGACGCGCCAGGGGACGTCGCGGCCGGATTCGAAGTGGTTCGTTACGGCGACGACCTGTTCACGTTTCCAGTCGTCGTCGTCGCGCACCCGCAACGTCCCGCGCACCTCGACGGCCGCGTAGTTCCACGTCGGTACGACGTCGGGAGAGACTTCGCGGCTGGGGTAGAGACTCGGCGAGACGTAGGCACTCGCCGCGAGAAAGAGAATCACGACCTCGACCCGCGCCTCGTCGAGGTCGCGCCAAAAGTCGTTCGCGCGCGCGACGTGCGCGCGCAGTGTCGTCGCGTCGCCCGACACGACGACGGGCGCAAAGGCACTGCGTAGTCCCTCGTTCGCGGCGCGCACGAAAAAACCGGCTCCGGCGTCGCGCACGAGTTCCCAGGCGGCTTCGTCGTCGACGCCAAAGGCCTTCGGGGTGTACATACCTAGATGTTGCCAGAGTTCGGCCCAGTGACGTGGTCCGCGAGACCGCTAGCGACCGTCGAGGATCGCGTCCAAGGGCGCGTAGCCCGGCGCGACGCGGGCCCAGGGGTAGGTCTCTTCCATCACGCGCGCGAGTTCTAGCAATCGGTAGTCGTGGCCTCGCTCGGCCGTGACCTGCAGACCGAAGGGAAGACCCGAGGGCAGGTGACCAAAGGGCAAGGTGAGTGCGGGGTGGCCAGTGATGTTCTGGAGCGCCGTGGAGTAGACCTCGGGCGCGAGGCCGTGCACGGCGCCGGTGCCGGGCATGCGACCGTCGGCGAGCCACCCTTCGGCGGCGACGGTCGGCGTTAGAAGAAGTCCACCGTTGCTCAACCGTTGATCGAGGACGCGCACGTACTCGTAGCGACGGCGGCGCGCGTTTAAGTAGTCGTCGATCGACACCGCGAGACCGGCCGCGAAGAACTCTTGGGTGGAGACGTGAAACTCGTCGAAGTGTGTTTCAACCCACTCACGTTCGAGAGCGGCGACGTGCTCCGCTGTGGTGACGGTGAACCAGTCGAGGTCGGGGTCGCCGCTGGCGAAGAACGACGTGGGCTCGAGCCAGGTCACGGGTGCGCCGAGGCGCGTCGCGAACGCCTCGACGGCGTCGCGAAACTGCGCCGCCACCGCGTCGGGCAGAGGTCCAAAAGGTGAAGTGCGCTCGGCCGCGAAGAGGGGCATCGAGACGTCCTCGAAGTGCGGCCACTGGTCGCGGGGTGTCGCGAGCAGCGCCTTCGGATCTCCGGCGACGGGACCACGAGTGACCTCAAAGAGCAGCGCGAGGTCGTCGCTCGTCGTCGCGAAGGGACCGTCGGTCGAGTAGTCGAGCCAATCCGGCGCCGGCCAGGCGCCGAAGGCGCCGTTCGAGGGCTTGAGGCCTACGAGTCCGCACAGTGACGCGGGAATGCGAATCGAGCCCCCGCCGTCGGTCGCGGTCGCGATCCCCACGAGTCCGGCGGCGAGCGCCGCGGCTGAACCGCCGCTCGAACCGCCCGGTGAGTAGTCGAGGTTCCAGGGGTTGCGCGTCACGCCAGTGAGTCGATTGGCGGTGTAGCCCTCAATAGCGAACTCGGGCAGAGTCGATTTTCCCACCACGATGGCCCCCGCGTCGGCCAGACGCCGCGGCACGGGGCTCGTCTCGCGGGCGTTCGGCGCGTCGCGTAGAGCGAGTGAGCCCTTGCGTGTGGGAAGGCCGGCCCAGTCCTCGAGGTCTTTAACTAGGGTCGGTATGGCCCACAATGGTCCCGCAACCTCGCCACTTTCGTCGAGGCGAGCAGCTTGCGCGAGCGCTTGATCAAAGCACCGGTCGGCCATCACGTTGAGGTCGCTCGTGGCCTCGAGTCGCTCGAGTGACGCGCCGACAAGGGTCGTGGCGGAAAGCCGGCCCGCGCGCAGGGCTTGGTGGATCACGTGGAGGGGACCGGGGGGAAGTGGCACGTCGCGAAGATTAGGCCGCGGCGTGTGAGTAGCGAGGCTTCTCGTTCGACGCGGCCCCGAAAGTCGGTGAATCACGCGCGACCTAGACTTGCCCCTTGATGGATCGTACGTACCGCGTCGTGGTTGCCAAGCCCGGACTCGACGGTCACGACCGTGGCGCCAAGGTCATCGCGCGCGCCCTGCGCGACGCGGGCTTCGAGGTCGTCTACACCGGACTGCACCAGAGCCCGGAACAGATCGTCCAGGCCGTTATCCAAGAAGACGCCGACGCGCTGGGCCTCTCGCTACTGTCGGGCGCGCACCCGGTGCTGGTGCCCCGGGTGCTGGAGCTTCTAAAGCAGCACGACCGTGACGACGTGTTACTTATGGTCGGCGGCATTATTCCCGACGACGACGTGGCGACGCTTAAGGACATGGGCGTCGCGGGCGTCTTCACGCCCGGCGCGTCACTGGCCGACATCGGCTCGTGGCTGGAGAACGCCCTCGACGAGCGCGAGCGCGCGCAACTTCGCTAGGAGAAAGACCGTATGGACCTCTTCGAATATCAAGGTAAGCAATACTTCGCGCGATTCGGCATCGCCGTCTCGCCCGGCGACGTGGCCGACACCGTGCAAGAGGCCCTGGCGGTCGCGCGCGAGGTCGGCTACCCGGTCGTGGTGAAGGCCCAGGTCAAAGTGGGCGGTCGCGGCAAGGCCGGCGGCGTCAAGCTCGCGAGCAACGACGACGAGGTACGTCTGCACGCCGGGAACATTCTCGGCCTCGACATCAAGGGTCACGTCGTCAAGCGCCTCTGGATCGAGCACGCGAGCGACATTGAAAAGGAGTACTACGCCTCCTTTACGTTGGACCGTCCGAACAAGACGCACCTCGGCATGTTGAGCGCGCAGGGCGGTGTCGAGATTGAAGTCGTCGCCGAGGAAAACCCGGACGCGATCGCGTTTTTGTCGATTGACCCGGTACGCGGCCTCGACCTCGCGACCGCGCGTCGCTGGGTCGACGAGGCGCAACTCGACGAGGTCGCGCGCGAACAGGCCGCCGAGTTACTCGTGAAGTTGTACCGCTGTTACTCCGAGGGCGACTGCGACTTGGCCGAGGTCAATCCGTTGATTTTGACGCCCGAAGGTAAGGTCCACGCGCTCGACGCCAAGGTGACCTTGGACGAGAACGCGTCCTTTCGTCACCCCGAGTGGGCGGCCTACCGGGCCACCGAGACCGAGGACCCACGCGAAAAGATGGCGAAGGAGAAGGGTCTCAACTACATCGGCCTCGACGGCACCGTCGGCATCATCGCCAACGGCGCCGGTCTCGCGATGTCGACCCTCGACGTGGTGAACCAAGTGGGCGGCACGGCCGCGAATTTTCTCGACATCGGCGGTGGGGCCGACGCCAACGTCATGGCGGCCGCGCTCGAGGTCATTAACGCCGACCCCAAGGTGAAGAGCATCTTTGTCAACATCTTTGGTGGCATCACTCGCGTCGACGAGGTCGCCAACGGCGTCCTCGAGGCTCTTAAGCGCGTCACGATTACCTCACCGATCGTGCTACGCCTCGACGGCACCAACGCCGTGGAAGGTCGCGCGATACTCGCGCCGCACCTGAACGACACGCTGATTATGGAACCGACCATGTTGGACGCCGCGCGCCGCGCGGTCACGTTGGCGCAGGCCTAAGGAGAGCGATGAGCATCTTTGTTGACGAAAACACCAAGGTCATCGTTCAGGGCCTCACCGGTGGCCAGGGCCGTTTTCACGGACTGCGCAACCGCGACTACGGCACCCAGGTCGTCGGCGGCGTCACCCCCGGCAAGGGCGGTAGCGACGTCGACGGCGTGCCCGTCTTTAACAGCGTCAAAGAGGCCGTCGACGCGACGGGCGCCACGGCCTCGTTCGTTGTCGTGCCGCCCAAGTTCGCCGCCGCCGCGATTCTCGAAGCGGCCGAGGGTGGCATCACCTTTATCGTCTGCATCACCGAGGGCATTCCGGCCCACGACGAGGCCGTGACCTACAACCGCCTGGTGGAAGAGTTCCCGGGTGTGCGACTGCTGGGTCCGAACTGTCCGGGCATCATTAGCCCCGGTAAGTGCAACATCGGTATTACCTCGGGCGACATCGCCCTCGCCGGTGGGCCGGTCGGCATCGTGTCGCGTTCGGGCACGTTGACCTACCAGGCGCTCCACGAGCTCTCCCAACAGGGGATCGGTCAGACGACCTGCGTCGGTATCGGGGGCGACCCCGTGCCGGGGACGAACTTCGTGGACTGCTTGGCCGCCTTTGAGGCCGACCCCGAGACCAAGGCCGTCATGATGATCGGCGAGATTGGGGGCAGCGAAGAAGAGCGCGCCGCCGAGTGGATCAAGGCCAACATGACCAAGCCCGTCGTTGCCTACGTCGCGGGAATCACCGCGCCGCCCGGACGCAAAATGGGTCACGCCGGCGCCATTATCTCGGGCTCCAAGGGCACGGCCAGCGCGAAGATGGACGCGTTGCGCGACGCCGGCGTCTTCGTCTGCGCGAACCCCACCGAGGCCGGCCAGAAGATGGTCGACATCGTGCAGGCGCTGTAACCGTCTTGGGCGACGTCCGTTTGGCGGTGCTGGTCTCGGGATCGGGCACCATCTTTGAATCGATGCTCGAGCGCGGTCTACGCGTCGATCTGGTGGTAGCCGACCGGCCCTGTCGCGCGCTCGAGGTCGCGGCGTCGGCGGGCGTCGACGCGTTACTCGTGGGTCGCCACGAGTTCGGCGGCTTTCGCGCGGACTTTAACCGCGAGGCCTACACCGAAACGCTCACCCGCGAACTCGTGGCGCGTGAAATAGATCTCCTCGCGATGGCCGGCTTTGGCACCGTGCTCAGCGCCACGCTGCACCGGGCCTATCCGGGGCGCGTACTCAACACGCACCCGAGTCTGTTACCGGACTTTAAGGGCTGGCACGCCGTGGAGCAGGCGCTCGCCTCGGGGGTACGCGAGACGGGCTGCACCGTGCACCTCGCGACCGAGGCGCTCGACGACGGGCCCATCCTCGCTCAACGCCGCGTCGCGATTTTGCCCGACGACGACCTCGAAATGCTGCACGAACGCATCAAGCGCGTTGAGCGTGACCTGTACCCACTGGTGATTACTAGGGTGATGGCGTCCATGGCGCAGGGCCACGAACCGGTCGACGTCGTGGGCACCATTGAGGAGAGGTAGATGCGCGCACTACTCAGCGTGTGGGACAAGACCGGCGTCGTCGAACTGGCCCGGGGACTACGAGACTTAGGCGTCGAACTGATTGCCTCGGGCAACACCGCCGTCGCGCTGCGCGAGGCGGGACTCGAGCACCGCGACGTCGCGGAGGTCACGGGTTCACCGGAGATGCTGGACGGTCGCGTGAAGACGTTGCACCCGCGGATCCACGGCGCGATTCTCGCCGACCGCGCCAACGCCACGCACGTCGCCACGTTGGCCGAGCACGACATTGTGCCCATCGACCTCGTGGTAAGCAATCTGTACCCCTTCGCGAGTAACCCATCGGTGGAACTGATCGACATTGGCGGTCCGGCCATGGTGCGCGCCGCGGCGAAGAATCACGCGCACGTGGGAGTCCTGACCAATCCCGCGCAGTACGAGGGCGTCCTCGACGAACTGCGCGCGAACGGCACGCTCACCAACGCCACCCGTCACGCACTCGCGCGCGCCGCCTTCGCCCACGTCGCGGCCTACGACGCGCAGATCGTCGCGTGGTTCGATCAAGGCGGTGTCCTCGGCGACGCGCCGAGCCACCTCGACGACGTCCTCCCGACGACGCTGCACCTGACCCTGGAGCGCGCCGAGGTGACGCGTTACGGCGAGAATCCTCACCAAGTGGGCGCGCGTTACCGCGTGGCCGGGACTACGCCCTGGTGGGACGAGGTCACCCAGCACGCGGGCAGTGCCCTGTCGTACCTGAACCTCTTCGACGCCGACGCCGCGTGGCGCTTGGTGCACGAACTCGCCACCGACGCCCCGGGTCAGGCGGCCGTCGCCATTATCAAGCACGCCAACGCGTCGGGCGCCGCGCTCGGGGCGACGTTGCTCGAGGCCTTCGAGAAGTCCCTCGCCGCCGACCCCCAGAGTGCCTTCGGCGGCATCGTGGCGATTGGCGGCGACCTGGACGCGCCGCTCGCCGAGGCCATCGCGAAAGGTCCCCAGGCCGACGTGATCATCGCGCGCTCGTTCAGTGACGAGGCCCTGGCGACGTTGATCAAGCGGCGCAAGGCCACCCGGCTCTTGAGCGCGCCCGTCCCCGAAGCGCTGACGCGCTCGATTCGCACCTTCGCCCACACGGCCCTGGTGCAAGACGCCGACGAGTTAGTGACCCCGCCGAGCGCGTGGCGTCTCGTGAGTCACGCCGCCCCGACGCCCGCCCAACTCCAGGACCTCATCGTGGCGTGGCGCGTGTGCGCGCGCACGACCTCGAACGCCATCGTCGTCGCGCGCGACGGCGTCGCGGTCGGAATCGGCGCGGGCCAGCAGAGTCGCGTCGTCGCGGCCGAGATCGCCACCACCAAGGCCGGGGACTACAGTCGCGGCGCCGCCGCGGCCTCGGACGCTTTCTTTCCTTTCGCCGACGGACTCGAGCAGTTGGCGCGCGCCGGCGTGACCGCCATCGTGCAACCGGGCGGGTCCGTGCGCGATCAAGAGGTCGTGGACGCCGCGAACGCGGCGGGCATCGTGCTCATGATGACCGGCGAACGACACTTTCGACACTAGGAGCGACGTGGCAGAACTACTCGACGGGGAACGCCTCGCCCAACGAATGAAGATGGAACTCGCTGATCGCGTCGCGCGTCTGCGCGCGCTCGGTCGCCACGCCGGACTCGGCACGCTGTTGGTGGGTGACGACGTGTCCAGTGAACGCTACGTCGCGATGAAGCTCGCCGAGTGCGCCGAAATCGGCGTCGAGAGTTTTCACGAGCATCTCCCCGCGACGGCGACGCAAGAAGAAATTGAAGCCGTCGTCGATCGCTTCAACGCCGATCCGCGCGTGCACTCAATTTTGGTGCAGTTGCCCTTACCGGCGGGCATCAACGAAGAACAGGTGCTCTTGCGCGTTGACCCCGACAAGGACGTCGACGGCCTGCACCCGACCAATCTCGGTCGTCTCGTCATGGGCGTGCCGGGGCCACTGCCGTGCACGCCGGCGGGGATCGTGGAACTCTTGGCCGCGCACCACGTGCCGGTGGAAGGTAAGCACGTCGTCATCATGGGACGCGGACTGACCATTGGCCGCCCCCTCGCGCTCCTTATGGCGCTACGACGCGAGCACTGCAACGCGGCGGTCACCGTCGTGCACACCGGCGTCGAGGACGTGGCGAGTCTCACGCGCCGCGCCGACGTGTTGGTCGCCGCCGCCGGCGTGGCCGGTTTGGTCACGAAGGACATGGTCAAGCCGGGCGCCGCGGTGGTCGGCGCGGGCACGAGTTTCGTCGGACGCAAGCTCTTTAGTGACGTGGCCGAGGACGTCGCCGAGGTGGCGGGGTGGATCACCCCGCGCATCGGTGGCGTGGGTCCGATGACTCGTGCGATGCTGTTGCGCAACGCCGTACTGGCCGCGGAGAAGGTGAAATGAGTACCAAAGACGAATTAGGGCGCGAGTTCGACAAGCGCCCCTGGGGCAGCTTCACCGTGCTGGACGACGAACTCTTCGACCACAAGGTCAAGCGCCTCGTCGTCAATCCCGGGCAACGCTTGAGCTACCAACGTCACGCCAAGCGCTCGGAACACTGGTTTGTCGTGAACGGCGTGGCCACGGTGACCCTCGACGGCGTCGAGCACGTCGTGCCCGCGGGTTCGGCGATCGACGTGGCGCTCGGTCAAGCCCACCGCGTCGAGAATCGTGGGGACGGGCCGCTCGTGTTCATTGAGGTGCAACACGGCACGTACTTCGGTGAGGACGACATCGAGCGAATCGAAGACGACTACGGCCGAGTGAATTAGGGCCCGTGCGCGTCGATCATCTCCTACGCGAGGGGCTGACGCGCTCCTTCGAGTTCTTCCCCCCGAAGTCCGACGAGGAGAGCGCGGTACTCGAGACCACGCTGAGCGACCTCGAGCCTCTGAAAGCGTCGTTCGTCTCGGTCACCTACCGTGGCGGGGCGGCGTCGCGCCAGCGCACCTTTGACCTCGTGACGCGCGTCCAGCGCGAGAGCGAACTCAGCGCCATGGCGCACGTGATCTGCGTCGGGCACACGCGCGCCGAGATGCGCGATCTTCTCACGCGCTATCGCGAGGCCGGCGTCGAGAACCTGATGGCCCTCGGTGGGGACGTCCCCGACGATCCCTCGTTGGTTGACTCGGACTTCACCTACGCGAGTGAGCTCGTCGAACTGGCCCGTGAGGTGGGTGACTTCGCGATCGGGGTGGGGGCGCATCCGCTCGGTCACCCGCGCTCGCCGGACCTGACGAGTGATCGCACGCACCTGGCCGCCAAACTCTCGTTAGCCGACTTCGCGGTGACGCAGTTCTTCTTTCGCGCGAGCGACTACGTACGTCTGGTCGAGGAACTGGCCGCGTTGGACGTCACCAAGCCGGTCATCCCGGGCATTATGCCGGTGACGACGATGAGTGGCGTCGAGCGCATGGCGGCGATGGGCGCCGCGGTGCCCGACGAACTCGCCGCGCGACTTTCGCGGGCCCACGCGCGCGGCGGCGCCGCCGCGGTGCGCGTCGAGGGCGTGCGCGCGGCCAGTGAACTCTGCGCGGAACTACTCACGCTCGGCGTGCCCGGACTGCACTTTTACACCCTGAATCGCTCGACGGCGACGCGCGAAATTCACCGCACGCTCTTTGGCGTGTAGGGACTTTCGGCCCTTTTGTCGTCGGGGCACGTCGGTCGTAGGATTGGCTCATGGCTGAGAAAATCACGATGAGCGCTGACGGCGTTCTCCAAGTTCCCGATTCCCCGATTATCCCCTTCATCGAGGGCGACGGCACCGGCATTGACATTTGGCCCGCCGCGCAAAAAGTCCTCGACGCCGCCGCGAAGAAGTATGGCAAGCGAGTGCAGTGGCACGAAGTCCTCGCCGGTGAGAAGGCGTTTAACGAAACGGGCAACTGGTTGCCGGAGGAGACGCTGGTCGCTTTTCGCGAGTACCTGATCGGCATCAAGGGTCCGTTGACGACGCCTATCGGGGGAGGTTTTCGTTCACTGAACGTGGCGCTGCGTCAGATTCTCGATCTCTACGCCTGCGTGCGACCCGTGCGCTGGTTCCAGGGTGTTCCCTCGCCGGTCAAACACCCCGAGCTCGTCGACATGGTTATTTTTCGCGAGAACTCCGAAGACGTCTACAAGGGACTCGAGCTCGCGGCCGGAACCAAAGAAGCCGACCTGCTAATTGACTTCGTGCGAGAGAATTTTGGTTGGGACGTGCGCGACCACTCGGCCCTCGGACTAAAGCCAATTTCGGAGTTTGGATCGAAGCGATTAATACGCGCGGCCCTCAACTACGCCGTCGAACGCGGACGTGAAGGGGTCATGCTCGTGCACAAGGGCAACATTCAGAAGTACACCGAGGGCGCCTTCATGAAGTGGGGCTACGAACTCGTCAAGGAAGAGTTCGACGACGTCGCCGTCTCGTGGGCCGATTGCCACGGCAAGCCTGGTTCAAAGATTCTCGTCCAGGACGTCATCGCCGACATCGCGCTACAGCAGGTCCTCACGCGACCGGCCGAATACGACGTGATCGCGACGATGAACTTGAACGGTGACTACATGAGCGACGCGTTAGCGGCGCAGGTGGGGGGCATCGGTATCGCGCCGGGCGCGAACATTAATTACGTGACCGGTCACGGCATCTTTGAAGCGACGCACGGCACGGCGCCTAAGTACGCCGGTCAAGACAAGGTCAATCCCGGCTCCGTTCTCCTGTCGGGCGTGTTGATGTTCGAGCACCTCGGCTGGATTGACGCCGCCAACGACATTGTGAAG
Source organism: Acidobacteriota bacterium (assembly GCA_028873575.1). GTDB lineage: Bacteria > Actinomycetota > Acidimicrobiia > Acidimicrobiales > RAAP-2 > RAAP-2. Next base: position 11,567 of record JAGWHY010000036.1, read on the forward strand.
GCCCTCGAGGCCACCATCGCGGAGGGCATCGTGACCTACGACTTCGCGCGCTTGATGGAGGGCGCCACCGAAGTGAAGTGTTCCGAGTTCGCCTCGGCGATCGTCGATCGCCTCTAAGTAACGTCCCTTTTGAGTTAAGGAGCACCATGACCACCCCCGTCCACGTCACCGTGACCGGCGCCGCCGGCCAAATCGGTTACCAACTACTGTTCCGTATCGCCTCGGGACAACTCCTCGGCGCGAACACGCCGGTGGTGTTGCGACTGCTCGAGATTGAACCCGCGATGAAGGCGCTCGAGGGCGTCGCGATGGAGCTCGACGACTGCGCCTTCCCGCTGTTGAGCGACATCGAGATGACCAGCGACTTGGGGCACGCCTTCACCAATACGTCGTGGGCGCTGTTGGTGGGTTCCATTCCGCGCAAGGCCGGCATGGAGCGCGGCGACTTGTTGAACGTGAACGGTGGCATCTTTAAGCCCCAGGGTCGCGCCATTGCGGAGAACGCCGCGAGTGACGTGCGCGTACTCGTCGTGGGTAACCCCTGTAACACCAACTGCCTAATCGCGCGGGCCAACGCGCCCGAGATTCCGGCCGACCGGTGGTTCGCGATGACCCGTCTCGACCAGAACCGCGCCGAGACCCAGATCGCCAAGCGCGCGGGGGTGGGCGTCGCGCAGGTGAAGAACCTCGCCATCTGGGGTAATCACTCCGCGACCCAGTTTCCCGACTTCGCGAACGCCACCGTGGGTGGGAAGTCGGCGCTCGACGCCGTGGGCGACGCCGCGTGGTTAGAGGGTGAGTTCATCACCACCGTGCAAAAGCGCGGGGCCGCGATCATCGAGGCGCGCGGGGCGAGTTCCGCGGCCTCGGCCGCCAACGCCGCGATTGACACCGTGGTGAGCCTGACTACCGCGACCGCCGCCGACGACTGCGTCTCGGTCGCGGTCACGAGTAACGGCGAGTACGGCGTGCCCGAGGGCCTGACGTTCGGCTTCCCGATTCAGGCCGACGGCGCGGGCGCCTGGCGCGTGAAGGAAGGTTTCGCGATGAACGACTTCGCCGCCGCGCGCGTGAAGATCACGACCGACGAACTACTCGCCGAGCGCGACGAAGTCCGAGCCCTCGGACTGATCTAACGCGTGGACGATCCGCGCTGGGTCGCCGTGGATCACTACGTCGACGACCTCTTGGCGTTGCGCCAACCCGAGGCCGAGGAGATTCTTCGCGCGAGTGACGCGGCGGGCCTCCCGGCGATCAACGTCGCCGCCAACCAGGGGCGACTCCTGGAGCTCTTCGCGCGCGCGATTCAGGCGCGCCGGGTGCTCGAGATCGGGACGCTCGGTGGCTACAGCACGTGGTGGTTGGCGAGCGCCTTGCCCCATGACGGGACGCTGGTGACCCTCGAGTTCGATCCGCACCACTGCGCCGTGGCCCGAGCCAATTTAGACCGCGCCGGGGTCGGCCACCTGGTGCAGATCATTCCTGGGCCGGGCGCGACGTCACTCGCGCGACTGATTGAAAACTCGTCACCGCCCTTTGACCTGGTCTTCATCGACGCCGATAAAGAGAGTTACGCGCAGTACTTCACCTTGGTCATGGAACTAGTGCACTCGGGATCGGTGATTGTCGCGGACAACGTGGTGCGTAACGGCGCGGTCGCCCTCGACGCGGCGGACGACCCGCGCGTTGAGGGCGTGCGTCGCTTTCTGGCCGCGGTCGCGCAAGATGATCGCGTGCGCGCCACCGCCGTGCAGACGGTCGGTGCCAAGGGTTACGACGGTTTCGCCTACCTCGTCGTCGCCTAGGGCGAGTACTTTCGCGCGCGACGCGCCCGTAACCTGGACGCATCACGTACTTCGGTTACAGCATTCACGCCACGTGTCGTCGTGGCGTACGTCGGGTGACGGGCCTATGTCTTCTCCTCACGCTGCTCGTCGCCGCGCCAATCGCCAGCGGCGCTACGCCGCTGAGTTACGTGGCGCTCGGTGATTCGTACGCCTCGGGGGAGGGCCTGGCCCCCTTCGTCGCGACCACGCCCGCGACGTGTGACCGCTCCACCCAGTCCTACCCCTACGTGCTCGCGACGTCGCTCGGCCTCGACGTTGCCGGCACTACTTTTCACGACGTGACCTGCGCGGGCGCGTTACTCGCCAATCTCGCGACGTCGGTCGACGGGGCCCCCGCGCAGCTCGGCGCCGTGACGGCCGGTACCGACTTGGTCACCTTGAACGCGGGCGGTAATGACGCCAGCTTCACCAAACTCGCCGCGTCCTGCGTGCAGGCGCGCGCCTTCGCCCGTTTCGCCAAGATCCAGCAGCAACTGTGCGACACCACGATTGCCTCCGTGGAGCGATTCCTCGGCGTCACGCGAGGGAGTCGTCCGATTTTCGCGAGTGCGTTACGCGCGCACGACGCCAGCCCACTCGTCGCGACGATGCTGCGCGTACTGTCCGAGGTTCGCGTGGCCCAGGGGTCGGTGGATCCTTCGACCGGTCGCGCGACGGCCCTCGCGGTCGTCGACTACCCCGTCATCTTTCCACCCACCCGCGTGACGTCGCCCGCCTGTCAGGTGGCGGTGGGCGTTAGTTACTCGTCGCGCGACGTCGTGACCCTACGCGCGATCAACGTGCTCTTGAACCAGGAGATCGGTCGCGCCGTCAGCCTTTTCGCGACGCGCCATCACGAGCCCAGCGTCTTTCTCGTCGACGTGAGCAGTGCGCTGACGCCACTGTCGTGTCGCCTCGCCGCGGGGCCGAGTGACCTTCGCGCGATTGATCTGACGAATCTCGGGTACTCGCTGCACCCACTGGCCTCGGGTCAGGTGAAGATCGCGAACGCCCTGCGGGCCAGTCTGGTGACGCACGGCGTCATCATCAACTCAGCTCGCGGCCCCGGGCAACTTTGGACGCGGTGGTGAGACGAGTAAACGCGTCGTCGACACCGCGGCCCCGCGCCTTCATCTCTCGGCGCCCTACTTTCGCGAGAATTGTGTTTCAACCATGCGCGTGAGAGAGTGGAACGACGTCGCGTTCACGGAGCGAAGCTGACGGTCGTGACGTCGAGCAAGCATCAGCCGCTGCGCCAGGGCGCGGACGACGCGAGGAAGAGGTGTCTGGTGGTTGGTCGGTGTCCTTGCAGTCGATACGTCGTCGTGAGCGCACGACGATGGTGAAGATCGCGACGACTTATACGCCCGGACTCGAGGGGACACCCTTCGAGCGCCACGTGGACGGCGTCTTCATCGCCGACCACGCGGGGCGCGTCCTCGCCTGCAATCAGCGCCTGCTTGAATTGACGAAGTTCGACCGCGCGGACTTAGTCGGCGGACCCTGCACGGCGTTCCTCGACGCGCGTCAACACGAAGAATTTCAACGCTATTTTGAGGCGGCGCTGACGGGATCCGCGCAGCGCGTGGCCGTGCGCGGTTACGCGGCGACGGGATCGGTGCTCTTTCTCGAATTGACGTTGGCGCTCGACGCGAGTGGTGAGAAGTTGATTGGCGTCGCGCGCGACGCGACGCGGTCGTATGACGTTTTGGACGTCCCCAATCCCGTCACCATTATCCAGAGCGCGTCGCGCTTGGCGCGCTTTTCGGGTTGGAGTATCGACGTGGCGACCGGCGAGACGACCTG
>JAGWHY010000070.1 GCA_028873575.1 Acidobacteriota bacterium
AATCACCTCTTGCGCGAAGGCGGGGTCCTGCACGAAGGTGGAGATACCGCCCGCGAGACGTGCGTGGTGGCTCGAGGAGAAGCGTTCGATCGCCTCATCCCAACGTGACACGAGGTAGCGCCACACCGCCGGTCCCGCGACCTCGTTGCGCGTCAAGGCGCCCAAGATCATGGGCGCGTTTTGCGTGCGCAGCTCACTAAAGCACTTTTCCGCCGCGTCGAGCGCGACCTTTTCGTCGTTGAAGCCACCGAGCGCGACGAGGTAGCGCATCTCGTCTTGGGGGGTCGGCGCCTCGCGGTAGCGACGGAGGAACTCTTCGTAGTCACCGGGTCGATTAAGTGACGCGACGACGCGCAAGATGGAGGCCGCCAAGTCGCCGTCGAGGTCATTGGCGTCAAAGCGACGCGTCGACTCCTCTTGGATCGCGGTGTCGCCACCTAGCGTGCCCAGCGTGGCGATCAAAACGCCACGCATCGTGTGCGTCAACTCCGTGTCCGTCGCACGCCGGTCCCAACCCAGTCGGGCGAACTGTGGTCCCATGAGTTCACGGGCCTGCGCGGCGAGGGTCGCGCGTTGGTCGTCGCGCACCGAACGCGCGACGGTGTCTAGGGCGGTCGCGACGAATCCCCACGCGGTGGGCTCGTCGGCGTCACCTAGTCCGCGCGCGACGACGAGAAAGTCGGCCCACGTGATCTGACCGGCGAACAGCGCGGCCCACGAATCGGCCACCAGCGTGCCGCGCTCGAGCTCTTCGAGTTCCCCGAGGCGCGCGGCGAGGGCCGCGAGTTCCTGGCGGCCGTAACGCGAGCGAAAGACGCCCGAGCCCCCGGCGTTAATCACGACCGGCGCCTCGTCACTCACCGCGATTGGCTCACGTTGCAGCAGGTGGCGCGAGGGCGCGCCGCCGTTGAGTGAACGGGTCATAATCGGCACGAGCCAACTGTCGCCGATGGCACCCTTGTGCGCGGGATCGCCAAAGACGAAGGGCTGTTGCGTGAGCAGCCCGTTTTCGAACGTGACGAGTGGGTGGCCGCCTTGGAGGATCCAGGTGTTCATGAGATCGCGCACCGGCTGCCCGGAGATCTCCTCGAGGGCGTCCCACAGGTCGGTGGTGACGGTGTTGGCGTAACTGTGCTTGGTCAAGTAGTGACTGATGCCTCGGCGAAACGTCTCTTCGCCGAGGTACTGCTCGAGCATGCGCAGGACCGAACCACCCTTTTCGTAGGTCAACACGTCGAACATGCCTTGGGTGTCGTAGGGCGAGATCACGTCGTACTCAATGGGGCGCGTGGAGGCGAGGCCGTCCACGTGCAGGGCCATGTCGCGAAAGGCGGCTTGATCAACCCAGATTTTCCATTCGGGACGCATGGCGTTCGTGCACAGCAGCTGCATAAACGTCGCGAAGGCTTCGTTAAGCCAGATACCTTCCCACCACTCCATGGTGACCAAGTCGCCAAACCACATGTGCGCGATTTCGTGGTGTACGACCTCGGCTACGCGTTGGATCTCGGTGAGTGAGGCCGTGGCGGGGTCAACCAGTAACGCGTTCTCGCGGTACGTCACGAGACCCAGGTTCTCCATGGCGCCCGCGGCGAAGTCGGGGACGGCCACCATGTCGAGCTTGTCGCCGGGGTAAGGAATCTCGAAGTACGTCGAAAACCACCGCAGCGCAAACGCGCCCGCCTCAAGGGCGAGCGCGCTCAAGTGCCCCTTGCCGCGCGGAAAAATCACGCGCAGCGGCACGCCGTCGACGTCCACGGCGTCGGTTTCTTCGAATGGGCCCACCACGAAGGCGACGAGGTAGGTCGACATCTTCATCGTGGGGGTGAAGCTCACGGTGCGTTGACCGTTCCCGAGGTCAACGTCCCTCGCGACCGGTGAGTTCGAGTAGGCCGCGAGGTCACTCGGCACGGTCAAATTGACCTGATAGGTCGCCTTGAAGGAGGGTTCGTCGAAGCACGGAAAAGCGCGCCGCGCGTCGGAGTGCTCGAACTGCGTTGTCGCGATGACGTGCGTGACGCCGTCCGCGTCTTCGTAGGTGGACCGGTAGAACCCGTGCAGCTGGTCGTTGAGTGTGCCGGTGAAGGCGATCTCCAAAACGGCGGGGCCGGTCGGCAACGCCTCGTCGAAGCGCAACGTGGCCGTTTCGTAGGTCTCGTCGTAGGACACGGCGCTCGCGAGGCGACTGACGCCGCCACTGGTGAGCGTCGTCGCCCCGAGTTCGAGTTCGACGGCGTGCAGGGTGAGTTCACTCAGCGATTCGGTCACGTCGAGGTCAATTTCGACCCGTCCGGTGAACGTGAAGGCCGATAGGTCGGGCGTGAGGAAGAGTCGGTAGGCGCTCGGGACGAACGAGCGCGCGAGGCGATAGGGATTGGAAGTTGTGGTCACGGTTGGCCACCTTATTCGCAAATCTTCTACGCTCGCTGGGTGACTTCCACCCCGACGCCAGTCTCACTTCGCGTGAAGCCCGGTCCGAATCGCCTGGCCGTGACCGGCATCGGCAACGCCATGCTCGACATCATCACGCAAGACACCAATGAGACCTACGCCGAGCTGGGACTGGTGAAGGCCGCGATGTCCCTGATCGACGAGGGCCAGCTCGAACGCTTCTATCAAGCCATGGGTCCCACGCTGCAGATGTCGGGTGGTTCGGTCGCCAACTCCATCGCCGG
>JAGWHY010000009.1 GCA_028873575.1 Acidobacteriota bacterium
ACCAAGCCCCCGGTCGACACCCGCCAAGATCGTGACGTCTAGAAGCCGACCGAGTGGGTTGTCCGGCAAAAATCGGTAGGCGAGCACGTTGTCGGGACTCGTGAAGACGACGTCAAACTCGCCCGCCTCTAGCGAGGTGAACTGAGCGGGCGACGACACGACCGCCGTTTGGTCGATCGCGAGCTGCGCGTCGGCGAAGCGACCCAATTGCTCGGCGACGTGAAGTACCAGAGGCGCGGTGAAGAACCCCACGCGAAGAGACGTAATGGCCATACCTCAATCTTTTCAGATGCAGACCTCTCGCCCCCTCGACGGGGAGGTATTCGAGGGGGCGAGAGGAGACCTAGACCCCGACGAGCTCTCGCTCTGGCGCAACGGGCTCGGGCGAGATCTGGGGCACCACTTCGTCGTGGGCGCGAAGCTTCTCGTCGACGCTCATACCTACGAAGAGCGCTCCCACGGCGACGGCGACGCCAATAGTCGCGAGGCCAACTTCAAGAACGATGGTGAGAAAAGACATAATTGACTCCTTGATTGGTAGTCCATACAGATTGGGCGAGATTCTCAAGAGAGCGTCAAGAAGGAAGTGAATGCTGCTTAAGAGTCGAGCTCATGAATGAACGCCGCGACAAACGTCGATAAGAATCTGTTGAAGGTGCACTCTCGCGGCGCAAAAGGTATGGCTGTTGCGCGTTCGAGAACGCGAGTCTCGCTTCGCCGTCCAAATCGCTTTCGTCGTCATTCGCAACGTGGAAACGTCTTATCGCTGACGCGTCCCGCCCCACGCCCAACTCAAGCGCCCCCGGCAGGATTCGAACCTGCGCTCACGGTTTAGGAAACCATTGCTCTATCCATACTGAGCTACGGGAGCGTCGCCTTTTTGCTCCATTCGTGCTCCACTTTTGGCAGAACCCGGACAGTCGCTTGGAGGCAGTGCCAACTGTACTGGTACGTTCGTTTTCGACTTTGGCATTCGCGCACAATCGGTGTTCGCGAGGTACCCCACTGCACTTCATTGTATTGGCGTTCAGGTGATCGATGCGTTGATGACAGGTGATGCGTTTGCTCTCGGAATTCGCCCGAGAAATGGAAGTGTTTAGGGTCTAGAAATGGAAGAGTTTGCAAGACCAATGCTCGGCGCACCCCGCGAGTTATTGGCAATTGGCTTATATACCTATAACTCATGTTTTACGTGAGTTTCTGCTATATTAACTATCAGGAGGGCCGGATGAACCGTCAACTCGAACTAATCGACAACCTACTGTCAGAGGGCCTAGACGAGTTCACGTTCGACGATGCCAGGGCCCACCTCAATGTGTCGACTGAGGCGACGGCGAACTTCCTCGCGCGACTCAGGAAAATAGGACTCGTCGACAAACTTGCGAGAGGCCATTACGCGATCCGCCCACTGGGCGCACTGGGGACATCTTTAGTAACGGAGGACCTCAGTACTGCGGTCGGGGCGGCGTTCGAAAGCCATGAGCACCGGATTGCTTACCTGAGTGCCCTCAGCGAACTTGGCGTACTGAGTCATCCAGTCCGGACTATCTACGTCGCGTGCTCGAAACCGGTCAGGTTCTCGACCGTTAGTGGCAAACCACTTCGAGTCGTACTCGAAAAGCCAGAAACAATTCATCTCGAAGCTGAGGCGGTCAAGAATTCGTGGCGTTCATCACTCGAGCGTGCACTATTCGAATGCGCTTTGCGTGTCGACCTCATCGGAGGTGTGGAACGACTTGCCGAAGTTATTGGCTCGGGATCACGTGATGCCGATGCACGACGTATGGCTCGACTCGCCAGCGAATTTGGTTCGCGCGGTTTTGCGGCAGAGCGGCGCATAGCTTCCATTGCGATGACCCTTCGGTTGCCCCTGAGACTTAACCCAAAAGTCAGCGTGCGACAACCGGTAATCCGACTGGATCCGCGAGATGATCGCGTCGTGTGGACTGACTCGCGATATCGGGTGTCATGGAATACCACCGTCGACGAGTTACAAGCAATCGTTGGAAACTAGCGATGCTGACTCGATACGCAATCACGCGACGAGCCGACAGCGACGGCGTTAACGCACTCGTCGCAGAACGGGATTACGTCCTTGCTCACATCGTCGCCCAACTGCACCGAGCGAAACCACTGGATGGTGGACAGCTCATTTTCAAAGGCGGTACGGCCCTTCGACTGGTGCACATCGCCAATTACCGCTACTCGGCGGATCTGGACTTCACCATCATTGACGGCAGCGTCGCCGCAGCAGTTGTCGCGATGACCGCGGTATTAAATGCCGCACGCGAACACGCCGAATTTCCTGTTCTCGAATTTAACGAAAGCGACGGTCGCATCGCCTACGTTGGACCACTTCACGCTGGAAAGCCGCGTTACCTCAAATTAGACATCTCTGACTCCGAGTTTGTCGCGACGGTCGAACAGCGCACCATTCTTGACGACGTGTGGTCGGACCTCCCTCAAGCTCTCCCCTTTTTCGTCTACCCCGTTGGCGAGATTGCAGCAGAGAAGTTGCGTTGCATTATCCAACGGGTGCAATGTCGAGATTTGTACGACATCTTTCGACTTATCGACGATATGAACGTTCCCCTCGATGAAGTGGTCCCTTAATTCGAGCGGAAGGCAACCGCGAAAGATTTGATTCCTTCGACATTCGCCGACAAGTTCGCTGATCGGATTGAACGATACAAAGGCCGATGGAGTCAAGAGATGTCCGACCATCTTGCACATCCTCCTCAATTTGAGGACGTTGTGCGCGTTGTTCGCCGACATCTGCGAGCGGCTGAACTTTTAAAGAACTGAGTGCACACGTTCGCTGCCCGCGCTAATAGTGCGCGAATGAAAAAGAAGTCCACCAGGACGTCATTCACAACTCAAATTTGCTCCATTCTTGCTCCATTGTTTTGCAAGATGGATACGTTTCGAGCCAGTAAATCCCCGTGAAAAGCGCTATTTCCCAGCGCTTTCCACTCGGTGCCACATGAATCTTCGGATTAGGAAACCATTGCTCTATCCATACTGAGCTACGGGAGCGTCACCTTTTTGCTCCATTCATGCTCCACTTTTCACCGAAGACACGAATTCGCTTGGAGACATAACAATTCTACCGGCCCGTTGGTTTTCGACATTGGTATTCGCTCGTTATCCACGCTGGCATGGCTCTCCACCTGACTCCCTCGCCTTGGTGGTCACAATTTCCAAGAGTTAATGACCAGAATTGCGATCACTCCTTGAAATCCCCCTCTTAGTCAGAGCCGCCTATTTCCTGCGTGGAACTTTTCTCACTGGTTCGCTCGTCTGAGTGTCGCCCTCGGGACTGGCCAACTGACGCTCCAGCGCGGTGAAAGCCGCGATGATCTCTGGTGCTTCAAAGGCACGATTCCGTCGACCAACGGTGACCTGCTTGAGGATGCCCGCGTCGACGAGACGCTGAATCGCTTCATTCGTCTGGATGAAACTGCGACCCACCATCTCTGCGGCGCTATTGACGGTCACGACGGGTGCGCCGATGAGTACGGAGAGGAGTAGATCGGCCGCGGAACGAGTTCGAACTCGGCCCAACCTTTCTCGCCACGACGCTTCGATGGAACGCGCGTGCTGCTCAAAAGTCGTCGCGTCATCGACGGCACGCTTGCACGCAGTCGCGAAACGTCCAATCCACGTATTGATGCCGGCAGACGCTTGTTTCGAAGCAGCTGGTCCACGGTAGCGAGTGGCGGTTAATCCGTCGACGTAGTCTTGCGCCCAGGTCGCCAGGATAAGTGAAACGGGTGGGAGTACGCGAGGTGCCAAACCTCGGCGTCGCAGGATCAGGTGCACCAACGCACGACCGGTTCTGCCGTTGCCGTCCACGAATGGATGAATCGTCTCAAACTGTGCGTGCGCAATGCCCGCTTGAGCGACCGCCGGAAGTGAATCTTCGTTGGCAAAGGCAACGAGATCTGACATCAGATCTTCGACGTATTCAGTTGGTGGCGGGACGAAGGCGGCCGAGCACGGAGAGTACGCACCTCCACCTATCCAGTTCTGCTGTTCACGAAACCGTCCTCCGTACTCTGCAAACCTCGTGCCGAGCAGAAGTCGACGATGGATTTCGAGAAGTGTCTCTACGGTGACGGGGTCTCCGGGCCCGACGGCGCCAACGCCGTAGACCATGGCGTCAATGTTTCTAAGTACCTCGACGGCCGTGACGTCAGACGGTTCATCACCCAGCACTTGCGCGACTTCGGCTCGGAGTAGCCTTCGGGCGCCAATTTCGAGGCCCTCGATTCGAGAAGAGGCGACGGACTCAGCTCGCAAGAGGATTCGAGCGAGTGCCTCGGTATCGACGAGACTTACTGCTTCAACGTTCAGTCGTGCGATGGCTACCTCGGCGTCGGCGATATCGGCCGCGACCTCACCATCCAACGTGAAGTTCCGTCCGACGAGCATGTCGGGGACGTACGCTTCGTACTCGCACCCACGGTTATCCTTGCGCGACGGACCGTCGTGAGTACTTAGCCAGCGGCGACGAATAGCCCTAGACATGATGTCTCCTTACGTAGGATTATCTTATAAGCCTAAATAAGACTCCGTATTGTTTAGGGTTGGACACCTTAGAAAAACTCACCAGCGATCGCCTGTTGGCAAGATCGAACACCACCAGCGTTTGCTCCATTCTTGCTCCAATGTTTTGCAAGATGGTTGCGTTTTGAGCCAATCAATGCTCATGAAAAGCGCTATTTCCCAGCGCTTCCCACTCTGAGCCATATGAATCTTCGGATTAGGAAACCGATGCTCTATCCCCTGAACTACGAGGGCATATCGGGGTTTTCAAGCCCCCTAAATCGAGGAGTCGTGCTCCCAGCACAACCTCAGCACCACATTTACGTCAATCCACGTCACGATTCTCCACGGTTCCCTACCATTCAAACACGCGAAGGGCCCGCCCTAGTCAAAACTCCTAGGCACGCGAAGAGCATTGTAAGTAAGTGCTCCTCTGGTGGGACCTTTCTGAAACCATGACGAACATTGAAAAACGAAATCAGCGTGGTCGACCGTAATATCGCTGCCAGGTTTTTCCCTGATTCGAGGTGACGAGCAATTCAGCGCTCGCCGTCAATCCGTTTCTTTGGCACGCGGCAAGTCCGCGCTGTGCACTGATGAAATCAAGTCCGTCCACAATCGCGCAGCCCAAACGACCGACGGGTGTCGAGATGCCCGAGGGCGCGAGACGCAAGAGATCGTCCTTAGGCGCAGGGGCGTCTGCGCCAAGGTCAATGAAGGCAAGACGAGTGGACACAGGGTCGAAGTAGCCGCCACCAGTGTTCGATACGAGTCCGTGAGTGTCAATAACGCGCCAGTGCCGAGCTCCATCAGAACTTGAAAGGTAAATGGCGTTCATTCCAGTTGTGCACCTCGCCCAGATCTGTCGCACGGAACTCGCGGTCATAAAACACGATCCCGTGTTAAAGAGGGACGAGTTCTTCCACTGACGGAACGTCCGACCGCCATTCGTCGAGTGAAAGAAAACCGTGACAGCCGTCTGCGCCTGTTCAATCCACACGTTGTTGCCGTACGCCGCGAGTCCCATCCCGGACATCACTGAAGCAAATGGCAGTGTCCGCGAAGTCCACGGCGTGCCACTCGGTGGTGCGCTTAGAAGATGCTGATTGCGACACACGCCCATGCCTGAGCACGTTCCCGTGATCACGTAGACACGTTGAGAGGTGGCGTAGAGCGACTCGTACGGATACGCACCCATCCGGAGCCGAAGGCGCCACGTTCGCGCGCCGTTGGTCGTGACGTAGAGTGCGACGCCCGAGCCCGTAGTGACCGTGAGATACCCGTTGGAAGGTGTCGCGAAGACTAGTGACTTAAGAGTCCCAAGTAGCGAACCGGACAAAGTTTGCATCGGAGGAAGCGTGCGTTTCGAATACCCCGAGCCAGTGACGTTGACCTGGGCCAACGAATCGCAGGAACCACCCTGACAGGCGGGCGACGCCGCGGAGACAACGTAGGCCAAGGAACTACCGGGTACGGACGATACGAGCTCAGGCAGTGACGTACCTGGACTCGCAAGCGAGGGTGTCGAGACTGGGAACGTGACCGCAATGGCGACGAGTAGAGCTACGACGACCGCACCAGTCGATGACCACTTCGTCGGATTGATCAAATCAATCTCGCTTTCAATCTCACATTTTCATGGAGTCGCCACTTGCACAAATAATGTTGCCACTGCTCTGCCAAACAACGTACGACACGATTACTGTCGCTGGGGATTTTTCACAGCGCGGCGTATTCACGCCTTGACAATTTTCAGATTTCTCATCCAAATCTGGCGCGACCTCAGCACAACATTTGCGAAGAAGTCGCTGCTTTCGATTCAGTTGCCAGTCACTCTCCGTAGTCACACGTCAAGCCACCGACTTAACAAGTTTGCTCGACCACTCTGTTTAGCTGGTCTGTTTATCTGGAACTCATGCTGGATTGAATCCACTCAGCGGATTTGTTGACGTCATAATCATCATGGCTGACGTGCACAGGTGTGCAAGTTCCCGATACCCAGTAGCTCCAAATGCTGCCTCGGCCCGAACAATGTCGATCGGCGCTTTGCTTTCGTTTAGCTCAGCCGAAAGAAGACGAAGGGCGCTGCTGTCGGTTTACTGATCATTAGTTTCCAGAGCAGGGCACTTGGGGAAAGAGGACGAAAGGCGAAGCGATGCCCCAAGGAGTTTCGTAACGATGTCGAGCGATATTGAAAAATAGAGATTGCTATCTAAAAAGATAGTGTTATATACTTTAAGATAATGAATCTCGCTGATCCATCCATGGCTATCACTTCGTCGCTGGATGGCCCTGTTCTCGTGGCGCTTGCCCACGCCGGCAAACCACTCACGGTCTCGGAAGTAGCGAGCAATGCCGTTCGGGGATCGGAGATTGGGATTCGAAAGTCGTTAGGCCGATTAGTAGCCCAAGGAATCGTAACCGCCGTTGAGCTCGGAAAAGTTCGTGTCTACAGCCTCAACCGAGAGCACGTGGCGGCCGGGGCGGCACTTGAATTAGCCGGATTGAGATCGGTGTTGTGGCAGCGAATCGCTCGAGAAGTCGAGAAATGGAACGTGCGCCCCCTCTACGCCTGCGTCTTTGGATCGGCAGCTCGCCACGACGGGGACGCCGAAAGCGACATCGATGTATTGCTCGTGCGACCGTCGACTACTGCCGAAGTGAACGCGGCGAGCAAGAGCAAAGCAGCCGTGGCCGCGCTGGGACTTTGGACCGAAGTCATTGTGACAAGGGCCATGTCCGACGTTCAAATCCGGAAGTGGGAAGCGAACGTTGAGCAGTTGCACGACCTAGTGCGACGCTGGACTGGCAATCCGCTTCAAGTCGTGAGCCTCTCAGCGCATGATTGGGCCGAGCATCGACGCACCAAGAGCACCGTGTACCAGAACATTCGTCAAGATGAAATTCGTCTCTACGACGAACTGGGACCGTCTCTTTACAAGTATCCGAAGGTGAAGACCAGCTGATGGCTTCTCAAATTCGAACCATCGACTGCAGCGCGCGCGAAGCCAATCGAAGACTCCGCACAGCACGCGCGTACTTAGAAGCGGCCGAGTTGATCTTCGTTGATGATCGAGAGGAATTCGCTGGTGTCGCGGCGGGAAACGCAGTGTTGGCCGGAATCGCCGCCGCTGACGCGATCTGCGGTAAGGGGTTGAGGAAATGCTTTCGCGGCGATGACCATCGGCAAGCCGCCGAGCTTCTGGCAACGGCTTCGCCCGACGGCCCGAAACACAAGAAACTTTTCGTACGACTGTTGGATCTCAAGGACGCGGCGCACTACGGGTTCGGAGATTTTTCCAAATCGAATGCCCTGAAGGCGGTCAAGCTGGCGCGAGAATTAGTCAGTAGCGCGGACGCCCTATTCCAACGCTGACACCTCCAAGGCGAACTCACTTACTCGTTGATTTAATAAGGACTTATTGCTGACTGAGATTCTTCAAACTGGTCGCTTCATCTCTGGTGCGCAATGAGAGCTCGCGCCGACCTCGAAAGCCAGCACAATCTCAGCACAATCTTCGCCCCACGTCGTGCGGTGGCGAGGCACCGCGTTCTGTTTGGCGCAGAACATCAGGTTGGTTGTTGCGACGGCAATCCGTGGAGTGCACGTTGACGACGACGTCCCGGTGCACCAATTTCCTTGTCGAGATTCATTCGCCAAAAGTGATCGTTCAGTCGCACGCGCCGTAGTGGAGTCACTCCTGCAGGCGCGATCTCGACATCCACCGAAAGAGCAACATGCGCCTCAGTGGTGGTCTCCCTCACGCCCTAGCGTCTCCACGGGTGTCGCGCCAGGACAAGTCCACTGCGGAGTCGGCCGACTCGTCGGGCCCCAAACGGCGGCTCCGCCGGCGTCCGAGCGCCAGAACCAGCCAGCCGCGTGGTCAACGGTTGGTTGGCCCTCCGCGGTCTCGCCGGTCAACTGACGCCTGTCTTCCGGATTGTCCTGCCACGCCTCACCACGGCCGTAGGGCATCATGTCGAGCAGGCTCAGGGCCCCCATCGTTGGTTCATTGCCTCGTCCCGTCGTCGAGTAGGTGAGAAAGACGCGGTCACCGTCACGCAGGAAGCACGAGGTAACGCCCATCTCTCCTCCGACTGGCTCGTCTAGACCCCGCGCCGAATACCAATCTTGGGTGTAACCCATGAACGCAACGTAGGGAGCAACTTCTTCCCACAGACCCGAGGTGACGAAGGCGAGCGAGACGCCACGCGCGTTGAGGTAGGCCGCGTCTTTCACGTGCCAAGCCGTCATTGTGCAGCCCTCACATTGGCCCTGATGCGGTGCACCGTCGTACCACATGTGCTTGTAGACCATGAGTTCACTGCGACCCTGGAAGAGGTCGAGGAACGGGACTTGCCCGTTCGGGCCCGTCACCTGAACCGTGCCGTCGAACTCCACCATAGGCAGTCGGCGGCGCGCCGCGGCAATCGCGTCACCTTCGCGCGTGTGAGCTTTTTCGCGAACCAGCAGTCGCTCTCGTGCTGCCTCCCACGTGGCTAAGTCGACGATCTGTGGTCTGCCCAATGGCTGTTCTCTCATTGTGCCAAGGTTATGCGTCATCGCAACCCAGTAGGCATTGTCCCGTTATCGTCGACGTTATGCGCGAGTGAGGACCCGGGAGGGGCGAATGACCATGGTGAAATTGCTTGGCGTGGTGGTGTTAATCCTGGTGGTGTTGTGGCTAATTTTCGCTGTTGTCGGCGTCTTAACCGCAATTATCAGATCCGTCTTGCTGCTCTTGATCGTGGTCGCCATTTGTTACGGCGTCTACCACCATTTTCAAAAGCACTAAAGCTCCGTTAACTGATCACTATCCAACACCTATGGATCGACGCCGGAAATTCGGCAGGGCGAAAACCCACTAAATGGACGCTTCAGCGAACGCTAACGAGTGTGCCAATCGGTGTGCGTGGCCAAATTGACGCCGCACTGTTGAACGTCATTTCGACGCAACCAAGACTTTGGGGGTATCCGTACGACGAGCGAATGAAGCCATGAAGTGCGTCACCTCCGTTGAAGTACGACACCCACGGAATACCCGTGTCGTGATACGGCTTGCCGCTCGTGTCGACCCCCGACATCGTGGTGGTCGCGTAGCGCAGGTACACCGGGAACGTTCCATCAGCCGTCGGTGCTCCGGCGACGCCCGTATTCACGAGTGTCTTGTACACGAGATTGTTGTTCGCGTAAAGCGAAGCGGTCTCCGGCAGCGACTTATTCACGTAAACGTAGTTGTACGTCGAAGGATCAACGCGGTGCTGAAGTGCGGCGCGAACCAGCAGCTTCCAGGTCGTGCCGTCGATATTCCCAGTGGTGGCCAATCCATTGACGGATTGAAAGCGCATCAACGCGCCCCGTAGGACCACGTTGTCGGTGCCCACGCGCCACTGCGCACGCAGGACGTTCGGCAAGCTGTTGAATCGCCACTGGAATCTACCGGGCACCAGTTTCGTTGGGCTGACGGAACGGACTGGCTTCACGACCGTGGTCGTCGTGGTCGGCGGCGTCGTGGTGGTAGTGCTGGACGTCGTCACCGGCGCCGTCGTGGTTGTCGTTGACGTGGTTGACGTCGTGGTGGTGGTTGACGTCGTGGTCGTCGCGCTGCTCGGCTGGAACAACACGGGAAGATAGTGCAGTTCCGCGAGCAGTTGATCCTCGAGTCGAATGGAAAAGGCGGGAACCGCAAGGGTTCCCGAGGCTGGCGTCACGCCAAGAAAGGAAAGTGAGCCCAGGGTCGCCACGGCGCCCGCCGCGGTCAAGTGACTCCATTTTTTTATCGACCTCACGTCTTCAGGTTAGTTTCCAACGCCACGAAGAAAATCGCGGGGTTCACGTTCGTGGCGGCCACCCAACTCCCCGACCCTTTCACGACGACCATCCCCAGTACATTGAGATTGTGAAGCCCTCCCGTCGTACCCGGGGCTGGTCGGGCCTCGTTGCCGGCGTCGTCGTCTTCGGCCTCGCCACCGGACCCCAATTCAGCGCCGAATTGGCGAGCGCGACGAGCCCGACGACGTCCTCTACCGTGGCGACGTCGAGTACGACGACGTCCGTCGCGAGCGGTTCCACCACGACGACCCCGAGCGGATCAACGACGACGACCCTCCCCACCGGATCAACCACCACCACGTTGCCCGTCACCCGGCGCGTGACGTCGCCCGTTTGGCCCACCATGGGCAGCGCCGCCCTCGCCATCCCCCAACTCAGCGTCGCCGCGTCGTCACCCCGTCAACCCGTCGTCCCCATCGCCAGTTTGACCAAGCTCATGACGGTTTGGATTGTGCTGCACCAGTTTCCGCTCACCAATTCCGGCTTGGGGGCCTGTGAAACCGTGAGCGCCCGCGACGTCGCCCTTTATCGCCACGACGTCGCCCAGCAACAGTCCGTTGTCGCGATCGCGCTCGGTCAACGGATATGTGAACGAACGTTGCTGCGCGGTGTCATTGTTCATTCGGCGGGTGACTACGCGCAGCTGCTCGCCCAGCTCACGGACTTACCAACGACCAATTTCGTCGCGCTCATGAATCGCGAAGCGCTCGCGATGGGCATGATTCACACGCACTACGTCGACGAGACCGGGATCTCCTCGGGTGACGTCTCGACGGCGAGCGATCAGCTCATCATCACCGTCGCCGTCATGACGAACGAACCACTTATTCGAAGCATCGCCACCTTGACCAAGGTGTGGTTACCGGTGCAGGGTGTGGTCGGCACGTTTACGCCGGACCTCGGTTACGACGGGGTCGCGGGCGTGAAGTCGGGCTACACCGAAGCGGCCGGTGGCTGTGACGCGATGGCGGTCAATCTGCGTCTCAACACGACCGTCGTCACCACCTACATCGTCGTGCTCGGTCAACAGTCCAACAACGCACTGGCCCTCGCCGGATCCGTCGCGCTCGCGCTCTATCGATCCATACGCCCCTCGATCGCGCGCGTGGTGACGCCGAGTGGTGTGCAGGTGGAATGGATTGGCTCACTCGCCGACGTCACGTCGCCGAGCCCCACACCGGCGAACGCGTACTGGTAACTACTCGTCAGCCTTACGGCCCAATCCGCAGCGCTCAGTGGTACCTTGAGCTCATGTCGCTCGACCCGTCGTGTGCGCGACGCGTCCTGGTCGTCCCGGATAAATTCCGCGGCACCGCGACGGCTCAGATCGCGGGGGCGGCGCTGGCGGCCGGCGCGCGCGAGGCCCAGTGGAGCGTGGATGAGTGTCTCGTCGCCGACGGCGGGGAAGGTTTCCTCGACGTCTTTGGCGGCGCGAACCGTCACACGGAAATTGTCGATCCGCTCGGCCAACGTCGACGAGTGGGATGGCGACGAGACGGAGCCTCCGCCATTATCGAAAGCGCGCTCGCGAGTGGCGCGCAGCTCGTGAAGTCCGCGAGTCCCGCGGACGCCATTCGTGCCGACTCGTACGGCGTGGGCGAACTGATTGGAACCGCGCTCGACGACGGCGCGACGACCATCATCGTGGGCGTGGGTGGCCTCGCCAGCACCGACGGCGGGCGTGGGGCGCTGCGGGCACTCGCGGGACGCGTCCCTTTCGCCGAGGGTGTTGACGTCGTCGTCGCGGTCGACGTCGCCGTACCCTTTCTCGACGCCGCGATGGTCTTCGCCCGGCAAAAGGGAGCCGACGACGACGCCGTGACGACCCTGCTCGCCCGGCTCCGCAACGACGCGGCGGAATTTCGAAACGTCACTGGACGCGACGTCCTCACTTCGCTCGACGCCGGAGCGGGTGGTGGACTGGCGGGCGGACTGTGGGCGGCCGGCGCGCGCGTCACCTCGGGCTTTGCGCTGGTCGCGCGGCACCAACAGCTCGCCGAACGGATCGCCCGCGCCGATCTGGTGCTCTCGGGTGAAGGCCGACTCGACGTGACCTCCCTGTCGGGCAAGGTCACCGGTTCACTCGTCGCCCTGACTCGGGAGTTGTCGACGCCTCTCGTACTCGTCGCGGGCGACGTGACGCCCGAAGTAGCGCGCCAGCTCACCGACGTCGCGACGTGGAACCTCACCGCCCTCTTTGGCGAGAGCGCCGCGCGCCGCGACGTGACGCACTGCCTCCGTGAGATCGCCCGTCGCGTCTGTCGGGACTGGACGCGTCAGCCAAACTAAGAGGGTGACCACGAACGCCGACGACAAACCCTCGCCCGCACTGACCAATCACGGTCATGGTCGCGTCGCGCCGTTGCGTGGGGCGACCACGACCAGCGTGGGTCGCGCGCCGTGGCTCGTGGCGGGCGCGTTCGGCATCGTCGTCCTCGCCGTCATCGCCGTCGTCAGTCTTCTGTCCGCCACGAACGACCGCGCGCGGCTCCACCGCCTCCAATCCGAGGGCGTTGCCGTCGCGGTCAAAGTGGTCACGTGCACCGGCAACATCGGTGGCAGTGGCAGCACGTCCGCGGGCTACTCGTGTCGCGGCTCCTACGTCGTGGGTCACCAGTCTTTCACCGAACGCGTCGGCTCGAAAACTACTTTCTCTCCGCCGGGCACGATACTGAGGGGCGTCGCCGATCCGCGCCAACCCAGCACGGTCGTGCTGGCGTCGGCCCTGAAGGACGCGCACGTGTCCCTCGGCTCCTTCCTCGCGCCCCTCGTGCTCGCTCTCGGGACCCTCGCCTTGTCCGTCGCGCTCGGGCGCGACGTGATTGGTCGTCGGCGATCGCGGTTCGCCGGGCCGGGGGGCGCGCCTCGCTAACCTTCAGGTCTCGTGGCAATCCTGGTCGACCTGCAAAACGTTCGCGTAGACGGCGCTGACCACGACATCCTCACGAATCTAAATCTCACCATCTCGTCGGGCGACCGCGTGGGCGTCGTGGGCGTCAACGGCGCCGGCAAGTCGACGCTGCTCAAAGTTCTGGCGGGACGTCTGGCCCCGGACGCCGGCCAACTTCGCCGTGGCCGCGAAGTACGCGTCGGTTACCTCGAACAGATTCCCGTCCTGGGTGAGGGCACGGTGCGCGAAATTCTCGGGTCCGGTTGGGAGATTGACGCCACGCTCGAGCGTCTCGACATGGCCGAGGTCGTCAACGTCCCGGCCACTCAACTTTCGGGTGGCCAAGCCAAACGTGTCGCCCTCGCCGAGCTCTTCACGCACCCCTACGACCTTTTGATTTTGGACGAGCCGACCAACCACCTCGACCTCGAAGCGATTCGTTGGCTCGAAGAGCACGTCCAACGCTTTCGCGGCGCCGTGGTACTGGTCAGCCACGACCGGTATTTGCTCGATCAAGTCACCACGCGCATGATCGAAATCGATCGTGGTGTGACCTACGTCCACGCCGGCGGCTACGCGCAACTCCTCGAAGCTCAAGCCGAACGCGAGGAGCGCGCCGCGAGCGCCGAGCAGACGCGAAGAAACCTGGCACGCACCGAGTTGGCGTGGCTACGCCGTGGCGTAAAGGCTCGCTCCACGAAGCCCCAGGCGCGTATCGACGCGGCGGAGCGGCTCTTGGCGGCCGCGCCCACCGGGGGTGTTCGAGACGACGCGCTGGAGTTGAACTTCGACACGCCCCGACTCGGGAACACCGTCGTGAAGGCCCACCGCGTCTCGTTCTCCTTCGACGGCGCGCGCGACGTGGTGCGCGCCGTCGACCTCGACCTCGGTCCGGGCGACCGTGTCGGCGTCGTCGGGCCCAACGGCGCGGGTAAGTCAACGCTCTTAAACCTCTTGGAGCGTCGACTGGTGCCGACCTCGGGGACGGTGAAGTACGGACCGACCGTGGTCTCGTCGTACTTCGAGCAACACGACGGCGACCTCAACCTCGACCTCACGGTCCAAGAGCTCGTCGCCGGACCGCGCGGCGCCCCCGGTTCACCGAGCGACCTCGCGCTGATGCGTCGCTTTTGGTTCACGGGCGCCCTGCCCCTCACCAAGGCGCGTGACCTCTCGGGCGGCGAGCGGCGTCGCCTCCAACTACTGCTCGTCCTCGCGTCGCGACCGAACGTGTTATTTCTCGACGAACCCACCAACGACCTCGACCTCGAGACGATTCGACTCCTCGAGGACTTCTTGCGTCAGTGGCCCGGCACTCTGATCGTCGTCTCGCACGACCGGACGTTCCTTAGCCGCACCACCGATCGTCTGATCCAGGTGCGCCGCGACGGCACGGTGCGCGACGTCCCCGGAGGCATCGACGCCTGGATCGCCCGGGCCAACGACGACCCCGCGCCGCGCGGCGACGACGCACGCGGCGACGATCGCAAAGTGCCGGCGGGTCGTCAACTACGCGAGGCGGAAAAGGAGATGACGCGCCTCGAACGGCGACGCGCGTCACTCCACGACAAGTTGCTCGCGGCCCCTGACCACGTCGCCCAAGTCGCTCTCGGACGTGAGTTGGCCGACGTCCAAGTCGCCCTCGAACGCGCCGAGGCGACGTGGCTCTCGCTGCTCGAAGAGTAGTTCGCCCGCCGGTCAGCGCTCGAGGAAGTGAACGAGTTCGCCACTCAACGTCGCGCGATTTCGTTGCGCGATGGCGACGTTGACGTCCATGAGGTCGAGAATCTGTTCAACCTGCTGTTGACCCACCGGGAGGGGGTTGGCTTTGTGGAACGCGCGCACCTCACGCGCGAACGCGGCGTCGACGAAACTGACGGCGCCCGCGTACATGGCGTCGTAGGCGATTGAGGGGAAACGCGCGATCGCCTCGCCCTGACGCGCCGACGCGCGGCGCCAGACCTCGTGACCACTGTCGCGGCTGCGCATGAGGGCCCCGATGAGGTAGGGCGCGTCCTGCGTGCGTACCACGGTAAAGGCGTCGTCGAGTGAGGCCAGCACGACCTCGTCGCGCCCCGAATTAGCTAACGCGAAAAGGTAGCGCTGCTCTTCTTGGGGTGAATTAGCCCCGCGACGGCGCTCGGCGCAGACCAGGTCATCCCCTTCGCGCCCCTGCGCCAGGGTGACGGCGACGACGGCGTTCGCGAGGTCTCCGCTGACCTCGTTCGCGTCAAAGCGTCGCAGGGCCTCGGCGATGACGTCGACGTCTCGTCCCTGGTGTCCGAGCACGCTCACGACGTCCGCGCGCAACTCGCTCGCCTGCGCGGATTCACCGTCGCGCGGCGTCCACCCGAGACGCGCGAACACGGGACCGTACAACGACTCGACGACGTCGGCCAAGACGGCGCGTCCGCTCTCGTCCAATATTCGCTCGGCGAGGCCCACGGCGCGGCCGACAAGAGCCCACGCCGAAGGTTCGTCGAAGTCGCCCAGTCCTCGCGCCAGCGTGAACAGGTCCGAGAATCGAGCGCGGCCGACCTGGATGGACGCCCAGGTGTCCGCGAGCAGTACCGCGCGTTCGAGCGCGTCAAGGTCACCCAAACGACCAGCGAGTCGTCCCAGCTGATCCGTGTCGTACGCGGTGCGAAAGAAGCCCCAACCCCCACCGTTCACGATGGTCGGGCCGTTGAGCGTGATCGGCGCACTCGGCGCGTCCAGCAGTTGCGTCGTCGTGGTGCCGTCGAGGTTGCGAACCTGCATCGGCACCTTCCAGGCGTTCCCAATCGCTGACGCCTCGCGCGCGGGCGCAAACATGAAGGGCTCTTGGGAGACGACGTCGCCTTCGACGCGCAGGAGCGGAAAGCCACCTTGGAGAATCCACGTGTCCATCACGTCGCCGACGGGTTTACCCGACACCTCTTCGAGGGCGCGCCACAGATCCTTGGTAACCGCGTTGGCGTAGGCGTGACGCTTCAGGTACGCGCGGATGCCGTCACGAAACGTGGTTTCGCCGAGGTACTGCTCCAGCATGCGCAGTACCGCGCAACCTTTGATGTAGGTCAGCACGTCGAACATGCCCCGGCACTCGTCGGGCGAGATGACTTGGTACTCAATGGGGCGAGTGGAGTGTTGCGCGTCCACCGCGAAGGCCGCCTCACGTTGAGGGTGGAAGCGAACCCACTTCTGCCACTCGGGACGGAAGTGGTCCGTACACAGCGACTCCATGAACGTCGCGAAGGCCTCGTTGAGCCAGATACCTTCCCACCACTCCATGGTGACGAGGTCGCCGAACCACATGTGGGCCAACTCGTGATTGACCACGAGCGCTACGCGCTCCAGCTCAACGATGGACGCGCTGGCGGGGTCAATCAACAGATCAGTCTCTCGGAACGTAATCAGACCGAGGTTCTCCATCGCCCCCGCCGCAAAGTCGGGGATCGCGATTAGGTCGACCTTGTCGCCGGGGTAGGGAATGGCGAAATAGTCACTGAAGAAATCGAGGGCGTGCGCGGCCGCCTCGATCGGCCACGCCGTCAATTGACCCTTCCCGACCGGGTAGATGACGCGAAGCTGCGTGCCCGCCACGTCGACAACTTTCGTGGCCTCAAAGGCGCCGACGACAAACGCGACGAGGTAGGTCGACATCTTCATCGACTCCGCGAAGACGACCTCGCGGTAGCCGTCGCCGAGCGGGGTCGAGGAGATCTCGTGCGTGTTGGCGAAGGCCGCGAGCTCCTCGGGCACTTCGAGCGTCACTTGATAGGTCGCCTTGACCGCGGGATCGTCCCAGCAGGGAAAGGCGCGGCGCGCGTCCGTGGTGGCGAACTGGGTGGTCGCGATGACGTGTTCTTGACCTTGGCCGTCGGTAAAGGTTGAGCGGTAAAAGCCCCGGAGTTGGTCGTTCAAGACGCCGTGAAAAGCGACGGACAACGTAGCGGCACCCGGCGCCAACTCCTCGTCGAAAGTGAACGTCGCCGTTTCGAACTGCGCGTCGAGTTCGGGCGCGCGTGAGGTCATTGCCCGCTCTCCCACGCGCAGCGTCGCCCGCTCGACGTCCAGTTCAATCGCGTTCACGACAATGGCGTGCGTGGGTTCGATGATCTCGAGATCGATCTCGACGGATCCCGTAAAGCTCGCGCCCACCAGGTCGGGGCGAAGTCGAACGCGGTAACGCTGGGGAACGACGTTTGGCGTTAAGCGATAGGGATTATTGGTCTGATCGGTGGGATTGCTCACGCCAAGCATGCTACGGCGCGTGAGGCGCCAGGTCACGAGCTAGCGACGAAAGCGCCCCGCGTTAATGAGCGGACGAAAGAGTGCCCGTCGCGAAAGAAAACGCGTGATCTCGGTCAACGTCCCGCCGAGCAGGAACCACCCCAGCGTCGTAATCCCCGCGCCCAGCACGAGTCCCGCCGCGACGTCACCCGGGTAGTGCGCCCCGACGTAGACGCGGGCGAAAGCAATCGCGACGGCGAGCACCGTGCCGATCTGGGCGACGCGGCGCGTCGCGCGCGGGCCGTAGCGCGCGATGATCCACAGTCCCGCCGCCGCGGCGCCCGCCGCCGTCGCGTGATCCGAGGGGAACGTGTAGTCGTGTCCCTTGGCGACGAGGACCTCGACGTGCCGCAAGGTCCAGTAGGGACGCGGACGCTTCACGGCGTGAATGACCAGTTGATTAATGCCGACGGCGACGACCGTCGCGATCGCCGCCCAACCGGCGGCGGCCACGGCGCGAACGTTGTTTTTGGCGTAGCGCGCGCACCACCAGCTGTAGATCACTAACACGGCGAACAACCCAATGGCGTAAATCGCGAGAAGCTTCATGAACGGATGCGCCCACGCCGTGTGCACGGCGAAGCGATTGATCTCCCGGTAGAGACCTGCGTCCATGAACACTCCTTCGCCGTTGGTTCGTCGAGCCGCTGGGCGACCCGGCGAACGACACCCCACGCTACTGCCGCAACCGCGGCAACCGCGCTAGTCCAACGCGGCCAGGAAGTCCTCCACGACGCGCAGGTACTTCTCGGGCTCCTCCACGAAGGGCATGTGACTGGATTCCTCGAAGATCTCCCAGCGCACGTTCGGAATGTGATCGAAGAAGGGCTGGACCGTGGCCGGCGTCGCTTCGTCGTAACGACCCGAGATCAACAAGGTTGGTGCGACGATGTCCTTCACGCGATCAACCACCGACCAGTTGCGCAGCGTGCCCACGCAGAAGAACTCGTTGGGTCCGTTCATGGTCAAGTACACCGTGCTGTCGTCGCTCATGCACTCGAAGGTGCGCACCACGTCCGGCGGATTTGGCACAACCCGACAGACGTGCTCGTCGTAGTAGACCTGGGTCGCGGCTAGGTACTCGGGGTCATCCACGGTGCCCGCGGCTTCGTGGCGGTCGAGCGCCTCTTCCACCTCGCGGGGCAGCTGCGCGCGCAAAACCTTCGCTTCACTCGCCCACAGCTCCATGGACGCCGGCGAGTTCGAGATAATCAGTCCGCGCAGTCCGCTCGGACGTCGAATGGCGTGCTCGGCGCCCAGCATGCCACCCCACGACTGACCGAGGTAGTGGTATCGATCCTTGATGCCGAGGTGCTCGAGCAGGTTGTCGAGCTCGTCGAGAAAGAGCTGGACCGTCCAGAAGTCCTCGCCGCGATCACGCAGGTGCGTCGAACGCCCGTTACCGAGCTGGTCGTAGTGCACAACGGGGCGGCCAAATTCCGCCACGCCGGCGATTGACGCGACGTAGTCGTGCGTACAGCCCGGACCGCCGTGGACCACTACTAACGGCGTCACGCCCGACGAGAGATCGCCCGTCACCCGGTACCACGTCTGCCATTCCCCAAAGGGCGCGAAGCCCTCGTGCACTGAAGTGTTGGTCATGGCCACGATGGTAGGGGCTAGCGCTCACGCACCACAACCCAGTCTGAAGACTCGCCCGATTAGTTGTCCCCACCGAAGCTGGACTCGGTCGTGGCGTCACTCGCGCGCGACGGCGAATCGTCGCCCAGGTACGTGATGGTCGAAGCCGTCGACGACCCGCGCGACGGCGTTGGAGAAGCGGCCGACGACGTTGACGACGTCGGGGTGGTCGTCGTCACGGTCGTCGCCGCGCTCGAGACGCTCGGGTGGTGATGGGTCACGACGATACCGACGCTCAACGCCACGGTCGCGAGAATCGTGAGTACCCACGAGGTGGTCCCTCTGAGTGGACGAGGAGTGGAGGTCACGTCGTCCATTTTTTCCCCGGTGCGTAAGAGCGAACTAAGTACCGACCCAACGGAGCTTAAAAATGGGTTTGATTCGCGCACTAGCCTTAACTGCCTTATGGGACTCGCGATTGGCATCGTCGGACTGCCCAACGTGGGCAAATCCACACTCTTTAACGCGCTGACGAAAAACAACGTCCTCGCGGCGAACTATCCCTTCGCCACGATTGAACCAAACGTCGGCGTCGTCGCCGTCCCCGACGAACGGCTCCAAGTGCTGGCCGACCTCTTTCACTCCGAACGACTCTTGCCGGCGTCGGTCACCTTTGTCGACATCGCGGGCATCGTCCGCGGCGCGTCCGAGGGTGAGGGTCTCGGCAATCAATTCCTGGCCGCCATTCGCGAGTGCGACGCCATCTGTGAGGTCGTTCGCGTCTTTCACGACGACGACGTCATTCACGTTGACGGACGTGTCGATCCCGCCAGTGACGTGGCCACTATTGAGACTGAACTCATGCTCGCGGACCTGCAAACACTGGAGAAGGCGATCACGCGCCTCGAGCGCGACGCCAAGCGCGGCGGTGACGCCGCGGTCAAACTGGCCGAGGCGCAGCGCGCCCGCGCGGCGCTCAACGAGGGGCGCGTTATCTCGCAACTCGGCAAGGAACTCGACCGCGACCAAATTCGCGATCTGCATCTTTTGACGGACAAGCCCTTCATCTACGTCTTCAACGTCGACGAAGACACGCTCGGTGACCACTCGCGCGTCGCCGAACTCCAGGCCTCGATCGCTCCCGCGCCGAGTGTCGTGTTGTGCGCCAAAGTCGAGGCGGAGCTCTCCGACCTCGACGACGCCGAAGCGCTCGAACTCCTCCAGTCGTACGGC
Source organism: Acidobacteriota bacterium (assembly GCA_028873575.1). Classification (GTDB taxonomy): domain Bacteria; phylum Actinomycetota; class Acidimicrobiia; order Acidimicrobiales; family RAAP-2; genus RAAP-2. Next base: position 20,361 of record JAGWHY010000009.1, read on the forward strand.
CAAGAAGAATCGGGTCTCGCGCAGCTCTCGCGCGTCGGTTTCACGACCCTCGGACTCCAAACCTTTCTGACGGCCGGTCCCAAGGAGGCGCGCGCCTGGACCATTCGTCGCGGCGCGACCGCGCCCGAGGCGGCCGGCGAAATCCACACCGACTTTCAAAAGCACTTCATTAAAGCCGAGGTCGTGAGCTTCGACGACCTCGTCGAGGCCGGGTCGATGGTCGCGGTGCGCGCCGCCGGCAAGGCGCGCGTCGAGGGCAAGGAGTACGTGATGCGTGACGGCGACGTCGTCGAGTTCCGCGTCGGCGTGTAAGTCCAACCACTACGATGTGGCGAGGCGTACGCGACAGAGGTCGGCGCCTGTACCAATTCAATTCCTGACAAGGAGCCTCATGACCTCTGCCCTGACTGACTTCAAGGTCGCCGACCTTTCACTCGCCGCCTTCGGTCGCGCCGAAATCGATCTCGCCGAACACGAGATGCCCGGCCTGATGGCGATGCGCGAAGAGTTCGCCGCGAGCCAACCACTTCGCGGCGCGCGCATCGCGGGCTCGCTGCACATGACGATTCAAACCGCGGTCTTGATCGAGACCCTCGTCGCCCTGGGCGCCGACGTGCGATGGGTGTCGTGCAATATCTTCTCCACCCAAGATCACGCCGCGGCGGCCGTCGTCGTGGGTCCGAACGGTACTCCTGAGCACCCCACCGGCGTGCCGGTCTTCGCCTGGAAGGGTGAGACGCTCGAAGAGTACTGGTGGTGCACCGAGCAGCTGTTGCGTTGGCCCGGGCACAGCGGACCCAACATGATTCTCGACGACGGCGGCGACGCCACGTTGTTCATCCACAAGGGTCTCGAGTTCGAGAACCTCGGCATGGTACCCGCGCCCGAGGCGACCGACTCCGAAGAGTACGGCGTCATTTTGTCGTTGCTCGACCGTATCGTGAAGTCGGGTGAGAAGATTTTCGCGCCCATGGCCGCGGGCATCGTGGGCGTCTCCGAGGAGACCACGACCGGCGTGCACCGCCTCTACGAGCGCGAACGCGACGGCTCGCTCCTCTTTCCCGCGATCAACGTCAACGACGCGGTGACGAAGTCCAAGTTCGACAACAAGTACGGCTGTCGTCACTCGCTCATCGACGGCATCAACCGCGCCACCGACACGCTGATTGGCGGCAAGGTCGCGGTCGTGTGCGGCTACGGCGACGTCGGCAAGGGATCGGCCGAATCACTTCGGGGTCAGGGCGCGCGCGTCATCGTCACCGAAATCGACCCGATATGCGCGCTGCAAGCCGCGATGGACGGTTTTCAGGTCACCACGCTTGAAGAGGCGCTGCCCATCGCCGACCTGGTCATCACCGCGACCGGGAACCGCGACATCGTCACCGTGGAGCACATGCAGATGATGAAGCACCAGACCATCCTGGGGAACATCGGCCACTTCGACAACGAGATCGACATGGCGGGCCTGGCGAATCTGCCGGGCGTGACGCGTACGACGATTAAGCCGCAGGTCGATAAGTGGACGTTGCCCAACGGACGCAGCATCATCGTGCTCTCCGAAGGACGTCTCTTGAACCTGGGTAACGCGACGGGTCACCCCAGTTTCGTGATGAGCAACTCCTTCACGAACCAGGTAATGGCCCAGATTGAACTATTCACGAATCGCGGTGCCTACGACAAAAAGGTCTACGTCTTGCCGAAGCACCTCGACGAGAAGGTCGCGCGCTTGCACCTCGACGCCTTGGGCGTCAAGCTCACGACGCTCTCCAAGCAGCAGGCCGAGTACCTCGGTGTCGCGGTTGAGGGCCCCTTCAAGCCCGACACCTACCGCTACTAACGTCCGCGTTAGCGGTAACCCACGAAGACGTCGTCGGCTAACCCGCTCAGCCCGAGCGGGTTAGCCGCGCGGACGAACCACTCAAAGCGCATCTCCTCGCGGAAGCGCTCGCGCCCCATTTTCATCCAGAACGAATCGCCGATCTGGCTCGCGTGCGCCGCCAACGCGTCGAACTTCGCGTCGGCCACCGCGCGCACGTCGACCGCGACGTCGATCTGATCGTCGGGCGTGCCCATGTTGATCTCGTCGCCGTCTTCGTTGGCCGGCTCGAACTCAGGTTCGGGTTCGCGCCCCGCGGCCAGGTCGGCCTCACGCCTCAGGCGGTCCTCCTCGGCCCAACGCTCGCGCCACGTCGCCATGACCGAGTCCGGCACGGCATTGAAGTAGAGCGTCGGCTCGTAGTCGAGCAGGGCGATCGCGGCCAACGTGACGCGGTGGGCCTGGATGTGATCGGGGTGACCGTAGAAACCGTAGGCGTTGTAGGTCATGATGACCTGCGGTCGCTCTTCGCGCAAGACCTCGGCCAGTTTGGTCGCGGCGTCTTCAATCGGCGTCGCCCAGAAGGAATCGGGGTCGTCGTTCTGGGGCCAGCCCATCATTCCCGAGTCGCGGTACCCCAGTCGCACGAGGCGTGAAATGCCGAGCACCTCGACCGCGCGATCGAGTTCGACGGCGCGAATCTTCGCGACCTGGTCACCGTCGTGGTGATCGGCGTCGGGCTTGGCGCCGTCGAGTGCGTCACCACACTCCCCGTTAGTGCAGGTCACCAGGACCGTACGCACGCCTTCGTCGGCGAGTCGGCGAAAGAGTCCGCCGGTCGAGCTCGCCTCGTCGTCGGGGTGCGCGTGCACCGCGAGAAACGTCAGTCCCATGTCAATCCTCCAAAGAGATCGGTCTCGTCCGCGCCCTCGCCGACCGGCGATCGAGACCAGGCGCGCTGAAAGTACTCCGTACCAAAGAGCAGACTAAAGAGATCCGCGCGCATCTCAACCAGATCGCCGTTGTCGACCTGGGAGGCGTGGGTCGCCATCGCGCGCTGCTTCACGGCAGCGAGAGCGCGCACGTCGAGTGTCGCGTTCACGAGTGATCGAGGGACGTGGGTCCCCGCCTCGACCACCCAGGCCGGCAAATAGACGCCGAGTGCGCGCGCGCCCTCCACGAAATCAGCCAAGACCTCGCGGGGCACGACGGGGTAGTAGAGGCGCTCGACACTCGCCGACAGTTCGACCGCGCGACGCGTGACCACGTTGGCAGCCACGTGATCGGGGTGGCCGTAAAACCCGTTTTCGTCGTAGGTCACCACGACGCGAGCCCCGACCTCGTCGAACACCGCGGCGAGCACGCGCGCGCACGACGACACGTCGGCGTTGACGAACGCGCGGGGGTCCTCGTTCTGGGGCCAACCCGCCATGCCGGAATCGAGGTACCCCAGGTTGATCGTGCGAGAAAAGCCGAGCAAGCGCGCGGCCCGCACGAGTTCACCCGCGCGGGTCGCGGCCGTCGTGAGATCGTCGTGGTCCGGCGCCTCCCCGGGTCGAGCCTCCTGATCGAGACCGAGTTGACCGAGCGTGCACGTCACCAGCGTCACCCGCGCGCCCGCGTCGGCGTAGTGACGGGCGGCCCCGGCACCAAAGAGTGACTCGTCGTCGGGGTGCGCGTGCACGAAGACGAGAGAATTAGTTGGCGTCACGTTGGCAGACTACGAGGTCGCGAGTTGGATAACGCGCACGATCAACAACAAACCGGCACTCGCCAGGTACACGCCGTTCGCGATGAGCAGGACTCGGCGCGCGCGCGACGAGGTCGGCGTTTCGAGCAGGGCCGCGCGCGGCATGCGCCAATCCAAACGATCGACGTCGTAGGTAGCGCGCGGCGCGGCGCGGCGCAGTCCCATCGGTAGCCCCACCACGAGCGCCGCGCCCGCGCCCGCGGCTAACCCGCCGGCGAGTCGCACGACGTTAATGCTGGGAAAGAGCGTCGACACCATTAAGACGACGGACAAGACCACCAGCACCGTCACGATGACGACCGCGACCACATTGAGCCACTTCGCGTTCACCCAGGGGCCGAGCGCCGCCCGATCGTTTGCGAGCAATAAGACGAAGACGCTCGTCGTGGGCAACATGATCCCGGACAGCGCCTGCACCGCCAAGGTAATAAGACCCAGTGGCGCCCCCGGCAGCAGCGTCACGATCCCCGCCACGCTCAACAACCCGGCGAAGACGCCGTAGAAACCCTTGGCCTCACGAAACGGTACGTTGAGTCCCTTGTTAAATCGGCTGGATAGATCGCCGACGGCGTAGCTACTCGCCAGCGTCACCACCGCCGCGCCGATAACCGACGCGTTGAGCAGCAAGATGGCGAAGAAGTCTCCTGTCCCGTGACCGACGTAGCGACGTAGTCCTCGGGCGACGTCGAGCGACGACGTGAAGGCGTTGGTACCGCCGTGGCCCGCGAGACCCGCCGCCGTGATGGCGACTAAAAAGGTCGCGACGACCACCACGATGACCGATCCAATGACGGTGTCCACGCGTTCGTAGTTCAGCCAACGGGGTGTGATGCGCTTGTCCACAATATTGCTCTCTTGAAAGAAGAGCTGCCATGGCGCGATGGTTGTTCCCACAATCGAAATAATTAAGAGCACCCCCGCTGACGTCGTGCCGCCGCGTACGCCAGGGTGAATGAGACCGTGCGCGACCGCGCTCGTCGACACGTGCGCACGTAACACGAGGGGTATCACGAAGAGATTGACGGCTACGAAGAGCATCATGAAGCGCTCCCAACGGCGAAACGAACCCGTCGCGGTTACCGCGAACAGGGCAATGACCGCGACCGGTACCGAAAGATAGGGACTGACGCCGAAGTAGCGCATGGACAACGACACGCCGATGAATTCGGTGATGATGATGAGAAAGTTCAAGACGAGGATTGACGAGATCGCGAAGTTGCCCCAGCGTCGACCGATGCGCTCACGAATCAGCCGCCCGTGGCCGATGCCAGTGACCACCCCGAGCCGGGCGACCATCTCTTGGTTCACCACCAACACGGGAATCAGGAGGGGCAGGGTCCACAGCAGCGTGTAGCCAAAGTTTTGACCCGCCTGCGCGTACGTCGACACGCCGCCCGCGTCGTTGTCGCCAATCATGACGATGAGACCTGGACCAATAATCGCGAGGAGCGTCAACAACCGCGCGCGTAGACCCCGGCGGGCCCCTTCGTCGTGGCCCGCGATGGTCCCGAAGGCGCCCGAAATCTGGCCGTCGCGGGTTGCCTTGTTGCTCATTTCACCTCCTTAGGTCGTGTCGTGGTCGTAGGTTGGTACGACCTCGTCGCGGCTAGGAGGTGGTGTCCTCCCGGTGCGTACGGGGTCGCGTCGACGCGCGTGGCGTCACGTAGCTGGTACTAGGGGGTTTCAGACAGACCCCCTTAGAACGGGACCGAGGAGGAGCGGGCGCGTCACTCTTCCACCGCGCCTACGCCAAACTCAGCGCGCCAGCCCTGAGGCAGGAGCTCCTCGAGAAGGTCATCGACCGTGACGACGCCCACCATCGTGCCGTGCTCGTCGTCGAGTACCGGCAGCACCGTCAAGTTGAAGTCGCTCATCTTGCGCGCGACGCGCGGCACGTCCCAGTGCGCGTGCACGTGGGCAAGTTGGGTACGCGCGATCGAAAGCGCCGGCTCGCTGGAACGTGCGCGCACCAAGGGCGCGATCGCCGCCGATCCAATGGGCTGGCCGCTCTCGTTCGTGAGAAAGACCATCTGCAGTGACTCCGCCGGGACACTCGAGGTTCGAATCGCCTCGAGCGCGTCGGCCACGGTCGCCGTCGCGGGAATCGACAAGAAGTCCGGACTCATGAGTCCCCCGGCGGTGTCGGCGTTGTACGACAGAAGATGGCGCACTTTGACCTGCTGCTCGGGTGCCAGACGATCGAGGATTGGTCGACGGCGTTCCTGGTCAATCTCGGTGAGTAGGTCGGCCGCGTTGTCCGGCTCCATCCGTGACAACAGCCGGGCCGCCTCGTCGTCGTTACGAGCTTCGAGAAACTCCAGCTGGTGTGACGTGTCGAGTTCTTCGAAGACGTCGGCCTCGAGCTCGCGGTCCAGTCCGACCGCCTCGATAATCTCACTGCCCTCGTCGTGACTGGCCTCTTCGACGAGGTCGGCGATTTGGGCGGGGTGCAAACGCGAGAGTTTTCGATACGGAATACGCAGTCGCGCCGACGGGACGTGACTCACGAAGGGCTCGATGGAGGCGAAGTCCACCATGGTGTCGACCTTGACGTGCTGGCCCATCTGCGCGCCGAGCACCCTGCGCAGGAAGCGACGCCGACTCGGGTCAACGCCCACGACCTCCCAGGTCTTATCCACGCAGGCGATTTCGATTTCGTTGGCGATAATCAGACGGCCGCGCACCAGGTTGATGAGGTGTCGCGCCAAAAGGTCCTCGGCGAGCAGGAGCTCACCCGGTCGGCGCTCGAACTTTCGCAAGTCGACCCGTCGCCCTTCGAAGGTCATCTTGCCCTTGTCGATGCCCCCAATCTTGCGAATGGGCACGAAGAGGTCGCGACCCTCGATGCGAATGACCGCGCCGACGATGGGGGGATGCGGGTCGTCGCCGAGTCGCGCGACCAAGTCCTGGACGCGTCCAATCCGGTCACCGTCGGCATCGAAGATGGGACGACGCAGGAACGTAGAGAGGTGAAAAATTTCGGTCATAGCAGGCCCGAAAGCCACCCCAGGCTACTCCGTCATTCACGAGCCGGACCAGGTCGATTTCGTGACGTCCGCGTGAACGACGCGACGACACCGCTAGCCCAGACGAAAGCGCTGCAGTACCTCAAGTACGAAATCGACGTCGTCGTCCGTGACTTGCGCGTGGGTGACGAAGCGGGCGCGACGTGGCGCGATCGTGCCGCCGACCACGCCACGCTCACCCAGTTGCGCCACCAGGTCGCGCGCGCGCGGATGGTCGAAGGCGACGATATTGGTGCGACAACTGGTGGCGTCGTAGTTCGATTCAGGAAACGCGGTGGCGAAACCCTCCGCCAAGCGTCGCGCGCGCGCGTGGTCATCCGCCAAGCGGTCGATCATCGTCTCGAGGGCCACCAGGCCGGCCGCGGCTAAGAACCCGGCCTGACGCATCGCCCCACCCAGACGCTTACGTTCGACCCGTGCGCGCGCCATCATCGACGCCGATCCCGCGAGAAGTGAGCCCACGGGCGCGCAGAGCCCCTTCGAGAGACACGACATGACGGTGGTCGCCGGCGCGCAGTACGCCGCCGCGCTGGTGCCCGTCGCGACGACGGCGTTGAAGAGACGCGCGCCGTCGAGGTGAATCGGCAACTCACCCACCGCGTGACGCAACGCGACGAGATCGTCGAGATCAAGGGGCGTCCCGCCCGACGGCATGTGGGTGTTCTCGACGCTCACGAGACCCACGTGCGGCTGGTGATCGATCTCCGCGTCAATGACGTCGAGAATCTCGTTGAGCCGCATGGCGCCCGACGTGTCGTCGAGCGTCGCGAACTGCACGGACGAGTTACGCGCCGACGCCCCCATTTCGAAGCTCACCACGTGCTGGTGGCGCCCGGCGATGATCACGTCGCCGGGCGCGGTCAACACGCGCACCGCGATCTGATTACCCATGACGCCCGAGGGAACGAAGACCGCCGCCTCCTTGCCCACGAACGCCGCGAAGGTACGCTCGAGCTCGTTGATCGTGGGGTCCTCACCCGATCCGTCGTCGCCCACCTGCGCGCGCGCCATCGCCTCGCGCATGGCGGGCGTGGGTTGGGTCACGGTGTCACTTCGTAGGTCGACGCGTCGGCTCATGCGAAGAAGGCTACCGGCCTCTCTAGACTTCCCTCGTGGACGAATCGATGAACCAACTCACCAATCGCCCGAGCGTGAACGACGTGTTGGGCATCGAAACCGTGGTCGCCACGCCCGACAAAGTCGTGCTGCGCGTCGAGGTCGGACCCAAAGTGCACCAGCCGTACGGAATCTTGCACGGCGGGGTCTCGGCGCTCATGGCCGAGGGCGCGGCGTCGCTCGGTGGCGCGCTCAGCGTAGGACCCCACGAAATCGTGGTGGGCACCGAACTCAACTGCTCGCACCTGCGACCGCTTAGTGACGGTACCCTCACCGCGACCGCGTTACCCGTGCGTAAAGGGCGGAACGTGCACGTTTGGTCGATCGAACTCACCGACGGCGACGAGCGACTCATCTGCGTCGCGCGTTGCACGCTGCAGGTTCTCGCGGCACCCTCGACACCTTCGGCGTAGGGCCTAAACTTCACCCAACACCGCGACGGAGGTTGGTAGATGGGTGCTCGATTCATTGGCTGGGGTACCGCGGTGCCCGAGCGCGTCGTCACGAACGACGAACTCTCACTCACGCTCGACACCTCAGACGCGTGGATTACCGAACGCACCGGCATTCGCGAACGGCGCATCGGCGGGACCGCGAAGAGCCTGGGCGTACTCGCCGCGCGTGACGCCCTCAACGACGCCGGCGTCGGGCCCGAGGACATCGACTTCCTGATCCTCGCGACCACGACGCCCGATCGCATTACCCCCTCGACCGCGACGCTCATCGCCCACGAGCTCGGGCTCCAGTGTCCCGCGATGGATCTCAACGCCGCCTGCAGTGGATTCATGTACGCGGTGCGTACCGCGTACGGTCTGCTCGAGACGGGCAACAAGCGCGTGCTGGTTATTGGCGCGGAGAACCTCTCACGCTGGGTCGACTGGACCGACCGCAACATGGCGGTCTTGCTGGCCGACGGCGCGGGCGCGACCGTCCTCGAGTACGACCCCACGGAGAACGACCTGCTCGCCTTCGTGCTCGGCGCGGAAGGGGCCGACGCCGACCTCTTGACGTGCGAACACGAGGGCTACTTTCAGATGGACGGCAAAGAGGTCTTTCGCCGCGCGGTACGCGTGGTCGTCGACTCGGCCCAAAAGGCCCTCGACATGGCGGGCATTACGTCCGACGATCTCAGTTTGATCATCCCCCACCAGGCCAACATCCGGATTATCCAGGCGGCCTGTCAACGACTCAACGTGGAGATGGAGCGCGCCGTGGTCGTGCTCGATCGCTACGGCAACACGTCGAGCGCCTCGATCCCCCTCGCGTTCGCGGACGCGCGACAGAATGATCGCGTGCAGAAAGGCGACTACGCGCTCCTCACCGGATTTGGTGCCGGGATGACCTGGGCCTCGGCGGTGGTGCGCTGGTCGCGGTGAACGGTCCGTCGCTCGTCATCCTCGCCGCCGGCCGCGCCCGACGCTACGGCGGGTTGAAACAACTCGCGCCCATCGGGCTCAACGGTGAGGGCGTCATTGACCTCCTCGCCTGTGACGCGTACGCCTCGGGTTTTGAGGACATCGTGATCGTCGTGAACCCCGAGACCGGTCCCGAAATTCAGGCGCACGTTGAGAAGAACTGGCCCCGGTACCATCGCGTGAACTTCGCGGTTCAGACTGAACTGCGTGGCACCGTGGAGGCCGTGCTGGCCGCCGAGAGCGCGCTCGACCTCACCAAGCCCTTTGGCGTCTCCAACGCCGACGATCTCTACGGCCGGCGCGCGTTCAAAATGCTGGGCGAGCACCTGGCCACCGACCCTAACCACTGCCTGGTGGGTTTTGAACTCGACCGCGCCTTGGTGGGTGAGTTGCCGGTGTCGCGCGGCGTGTGCGTGGTCGAGGATGGCAAACTCGCCAAGATTGTTGAACGAAAGAACGTGCGGCGCGAGGGTGACGGTTACGTCGCCGAAGACGGACTCGAGCCCGCGCGGCTCGACCCGCACGTCACGGTCTCGATGAATCTGTGGGGCTTTCAGCCCTCGATCTTTCCCGCGATGCACGCGTGCGTCGCGCGCCACGATTTCGAACAAGAAAAAGAGGTGCAGCTTTCGGTGCTGGTGGGCGAGTTACTCACGAGCGATCACGCGCGCTTTGACGTACTCGCGACCGACTCACGCTGCATCGGCGTCACGCACGCCAGCGACCTCCCCCTGGCCCAAGAGCTCGTGCGTATCGAGATCGAAAGTGGCCTGCGCCCGGAGTGCGCCTTCCAACCCATCTAGCGCCAGTCCCGCGAGGGCACCGTCGCGCCGAGCGCCAGCGCTTCCACGTGTTCAGCGACCAGCGCGGTCGAGCCGTGACCACGTTCGAGCACCCCGCGAATCACCAGGGCCGGCGCGTGACGCGCGACGTTCGACCATCGCGCCCACGCCCCCTTGGAAAAGATCACGTTGACGTGCCCCGACTCGTCCTCGAGGTTCACGAAGACCGCGCCGTTGGCGGTCTCGGGGTGTTGACGGTGCGTCACCACGCCGGCCACCGTGACGCGGTGACTCTCCACGCTCGTGAGTCCCCCCGCGCGCGTCACGCCCCGCTCGTCTAACCACGCGCGCGCGAGCGCCATCGCGGTCGCCTCGGGAGTGAGCCCCATGGCCCACAGGTCGTCGGCCACGCGTTCAATCGCGCGCGTCGCCGGCAGGCGCGGCGCCTCGAGACCCGTCACCACGCCGGCGAGTCGATCCGGCGTCGACTGCGCGGCCGCCCCGGCCGCCCAGGTGAGCGCGCGACGCGACGCGCCAAACGCGTCGAGCGCACCGGCGCTCGCGAGCGCCTCGAGATGGTGCTGCTGGAGTCCGGCGCGACGAACCAGATCGCTCGAGTCACGCCACGGCGCGCCGGCGGCGACGCGCGTCGCGAGCTCACTCGTGAGACCCCGCACGCTGGTGAGTCCGAGGCGAACCACCTCACCGTCACCGGTCATCTCGAGCGCCGCCCGCGCACCCGAATGGTTCACGTCGGGGCGCGCGACGACCACGCCGTGACGTTGCGCGTCGGCGACCAAACTCTGGGGTGACCAAAATCCCATGGGCTGCGCGTTGAGCAGTGAGACCAAGAAGGCCGCCGGGTAGTGGTACTTAATCCACGCCGAGCAGTAGACCAGGTGCGCGAAGGAGACCGAGTGCGACTCGGGAAACCCGAAGTTCGCGAAAGCCGAGAGCGCGTCGAAGAGTTGGTCGGCCGTGGCGCCACTGATGCCGTTCTTCGCCATGCCGAGGTAGAAGCGACTCTTGAGCTTCAACATCCGCAACGCCGAGCGCTTGGCGGCCATGGCCTGACGTAGTTCGTCGGCCTCGGCCGGCGAAAAGCCCGCCACGGCGACGGCCATCTCCATCAACTGTTCTTGGAAGAGTGGCACCCCCAAGGTGCGACGCAAGATGGGCTCGAGACGAGGGTGCAGGTAGGTGACCGGCTCTTCACCGCGTCGACGACGAATGTAGGGATTGACGGCGTGACCCTGGATCGGACCGGGGCGAATCAAAGCGACCTCAATCACTAGGTCGTAGAAGCAGCGCGGGCGCACCCGCGGCAGCGTGGCCATCTGCGCGCGCGATTCGACCTGAAAGACCCCGACGGTGTCGGCCTCACAGAGCAGGTCGTAAACCTCGGGCTCTTGGGGAAGTTGCGCGAGGTCGATCTCGACCCCGTAAAAGTCACGAACCTGGTCGACCGCGCGGTGCAGCGCTTCGAGCATGCCCAGACCCAACAGATCAAACTTCACGAGACCAATCGCCGCGCAGTCGTCCTTATCCCACTGCAAGACGCTACGCCCGGGCGTGCGCCCCCACTCCACTGGGCAGACCTCGAGAACCGGTCGATCACACAGCACCATGCCCGCCGAGTGAATACCGAGGTGGCGGGGTCGCTCCAGGAGTTCCTTCGCCATGGTCGTGACGAGTTCGGGTACCTCGTTAACGTTCGCGCTCATGGTGTGACGATCGACGGCGTCACGAAAGGTGTTGGCCTCTTCTTCGGAGTAGCCCAGCGCGCGCGCCACGTCGCGCAGCGCCGAGCGGGGGCGGTACGTGATGACCGCCGCAACCTGGGCTGCGTGGTGGCGCCCGTAGCGCTCGTAGACGTACTGAATCACCTCTTCACGACGACCCGACTCGATGTCGACGTCAATGTCGGGGGGACCGTCACGCGCCGGCGAGAGAAAGCGCTCAAAGAAGAGATTGAGCGACACCGCGTCCGCGTTGGTGATCCCCAGGGAGTAGCAGACCGCCGAGTTAGCCGCCGAACCGCGTCCCTGGCAGTAGATATTCTTCGCGCGGCAGAACTCGGTGATGTCCCAGACGGTGAGAAAGTAACCGGCGAAACCGAGTTGACCAATGACGCGCAGTTCGTGATCGATCTGGCACCACGCGCCCGCAACGCGCTCCGCGTCACGAGTGCCGTAACGCTTCGTAGCCCCTTCGGCGACGAGGTGCTCAAGATAGGCCTGCTCGTCCATTCCGGGTGGGGTGCGAAACAGCGGCAGGTTCGGCGCGACCAGACGCAGATCAAAGGCGAGTTCGCTCACTATCTCACCGGCCCGGTCCACTACCCCGGGCCAGCGCGCGAAGCGGCGACGCTGCTCGGCGTCGCCGCGCAAGTGCGCGAGAGGTGACGCGTTCAGCCACCCCTCAAGTTCGTCGAGGGATCGTCGCGCGCGAATGGCCGACAGGAGTTGCGCGCGCGCCACGTCGCGCGGCGTGGCGTAGTGCACGTTGTTCGTGGCCACGACCGACAGTCCCGCCCGCACGCCCAACTCCGCGAGCGCGTCGTTGCGCGCGACGTCGTCGGGCGCGCCGTGATCCCAGATCTCCACCGCCACGTTCTCGCGTCCGAAGCGCGCGACGAGTGTGTCGAGCACGCGGGCCGCCGCGCGCGGGCCCTCCGCCACCAGCGCGCGGGTTAAGGCGCCCTTGCGACACCCGGTTAAGACCAACCACTCCTTCGCCGACGCGCTCAACTCTTCGAGGCTTAGACGCGGCACCCCCTTCTCCCCGCGCGCGAGGTGCGCCAACGCCAGGGTCCGCGAGAGTTCGCGGTACCCGTGGGCGGAGCGCGCGAGCACCACCAGATGGGTCCCCGAAGGATCGGCCACGCCCACGCGATCGTCGCGCGCGTCGAGCGTCACCTCGGCGCCAAAGACGGTCGACAGACCCAGCGCGCGCGCCGCCTCGGCGAAGCGAACCACGCCGTAGAGCCCGTGATGATCCGTGAGGGCGAGCCCCGAAAGACCCAGTCGCACGGCCTCACCGACCAGCTCTTCGGGGTCACTCGCGCCGTCGAGAAAGCTGAAGCCCGAGTGGGCGTGGAGTTCGCCGTAGATCGCCATCAGTCGTAAATCCCCACTAGCCACCAACGACGCTCTTCGCACGAGAGCAAGAACGCTTCACCCGAACTGAGCACCACCTGCACGTGGGCCCGGCGCCGATGCAGCGCCCACCACCGTTCCACCAGCGGCCATGGGCCCGCGAACCACGTGACCTCACGTCGCAGCGTGGTCGAAAACGCGAGCGTGGCGGGCGGCGCGCTCAAGAGTCCGCGCGTGTTTAAGACGACCGGGGCGCCGAGCGCGTCACGGAGCTGCACCTCGAGGGGCTGGGCGAGGCTCGTCGCCGGGGAGGGTGCGGCGAGTCGCCCCGGCCACGGCGCGACCTCGAGACGGGGGGGTGCGGGCGCGCCCCAGGGTACGAGCGCGCCGCGTTCGTCGGGGGTACGTCCTCCACGCAGCGAGGCCACCACGACCGCCTCGGCACCGAGACGCTGGCGCACCCGTAACGCGGCCGCGTCCGCGCGCAGGTCGCCGGCCCCGCGCTGACCAAAGAACCCGAGCTGCTCGTCAAAGTCGTCGTCCTCTCCGCGCAACTGCGCGAGGCGACGTCCCAATCGAGGATCGCGCTGGTCCTCGAGTTCACTGAGCTCACCGCGCGCGACGCGCTGGCGAATCAGGGCGTCGCGGTCGAAACGCTCCCCTACCCGCGCCGTGTCGAGGTCCGCGAAGGCTCCCACGGTGTGCAGACCCAATCGATGACCGGTCGTCGTGAGATCGCGTCGACCGAGCACCTCGAGGGGCTGCGCGCGACGAAACTGAGTGCTCTCACCCGCCGCCAGCACCACCTCGTGGCGCGCCGCGAGCTCCGCGGTGAAGAGCCCCTCACCCACGCCGAGCAGCACCTCGACGTCGGCGACCTGTTGAACACAACGCCGAGCCATCGTCAGCACGACGTCGTCACCACCGAAGAATCGACTCGGCGCGCGCAGAGGAAACGCGAAGAGCCCGAGGCGAACCGCCTCGGTAAAGGGACACAGCAACGTCAACGCGTCGAGTAGTGACTGCGTGACGCGCAGCGTCGAGCCGTCGGGTCGCTCGACCGAGAGCGACTCGATCCACAGGGCGAGAAGTCGTTCCACCTAACTCGCCTCGGCGCGCCCGCGCCGATTCGGCAGTACCACCACGTGACGTTCGCCACGCGCGGCCTCGCCGCGGCCGCTCACGTGCACCGTGAGATAGCGCGCGTCCAACCGTGACGAGACCGTCCACTCGGCCTGAGTCACGCTGAAGAGAAGATCAGGCGCGATTGGCCACGGGGCGCTCGGTTCACTCAGGGCGATGAGGACCGTGCCCCGCTCGCGCACGCGATCGCTTAGTCGCCGCGCGACACTCCCCGAGGCTCGCCCCGGGGCGCGCACCACCACGAGGTCCACGCCGTCGAGCAGGTCGGCCGTCGCCTCGGCCCAGGCGCCCCGCGGACGCGGTACGAAGAGCACGCGACGTAGATCCACCCCGAGTTCGGCCATCGCGACGACTCCGGGGTCGTCGACGCCCACCACGGCCGACCAGTGGCCACGCGCGCTCGCCTCACTCAAGAGGCTTAAGCCCACACTGAGCCCCCCGAGACCGGCCGGCGCCTGGACGACGACGCTCGACCCTCGTCGCAGAGCGCCGCCGGGTACGAGAGCGCACCACGGTTCGCCCAAGGGCAGCGTGCGCGCCTTCGCAAGGGTGATCGGACGCAGCGACGCCGCGAGCTTCTCGGGCACGGGAGGACGAGAGGATGAAAAAGCGAACATACGTTCGTAAGAGTAGCGAGCGCTCGTCACACGCGCTATTGGCCCTTCTGACGAGGGAAGTAGGCAAGGGGTCCGGCGCACCGGGTTCGGAGACGCGCGACTACTCACCCAATTGCGCCCCCACGAGTTCAGCGAACGTCGCGCCGCTTCGGTCCACCACGACCCTCTCGGCGGGAGTCCTCGGCAACGCCTTGACGTAACCTCATTCTCGAAAGGAGCTCTCGTGTGCGGTCGTGTCGCGCTCTTTACACCACCGGTTCGACTCGCGAAGTTGCTCGACGCCACGCTCGCGGCGGGCGTCGACCCCGACGGGCGCCCCAGTTGGAACGTCGGCCCCCAACGTCGACTTTTCGCGGTCACTGAGGCCGAGGACGGTCGCGTCCTCGACACCTACCGCTGGGGGCTACTGCCGAGTTGGGCGAAGGATCCCGCCCTCGCCAATCGACTCTTCAACGCCCGCGGTGAAACGGTGGCCGAAAAGCCCTCCTTTCGTGGTGCTTTCGCGAAACGTCCGTGCGTAATTCCCGTTGACGGCTTCTACGAGTGGGATCACCGCCCCGGAAAGAATCGACAACCGAACTTCTTTACCCGCATTGACGGCGCGCCGCTGCTCTTGGCGGGACTCCACGAACACTGGCGGGACCCTCACCTCGACGACGCACCATTCGTGGCGACCTGCACCGTCATCACCACGACGCCGAGTCCGGACATGGACGGCATTCATGACCGGATGCCCGTGATCCTCGAACGCGACGCGGTGGCGACCTGGTTAAACGTCCTCGAGGTCAGCGCGGACGAGCGCCGAGCGTTGCTGCGCCCCGCGGCACTCGCGACACTTCGTCACCACGGCGTCGCGAACGCCGTGGGATCAGTGAAGAACGACGGACCAGCGTTGATCGAGCCCCTCGAAGCGCAGTCGCTCTTTTAGCGCCCGAGTTCGAGTCGCATCTCGAGGCCACCGCCGCGCTCGCGAAAACCGAAGCTGCGGTAGAGGCCCTCACCGTTTTTCGTGGCGTGCAGTTCGACACGCTCGAGGCCGAGATGTCGGGCCTCCTCCACCAGGGCTCCGACGATCTGGGTTCCCAAGCCCCGGCGGCGATGCGGCTCGTCGACCACGATGGACCCGAGGTAGCCAAACGTGCCGCGAGGAAAGTGCGGCGTGGCCAAACGGTCGAAAATCTGCAAGAGGCCCCCCGCGACCAGAGAACCCTCGTGGTCGACCACGGCCGCGACGATTGCCCCCGAGCGCAGACCGCGCTCGAGAGCCGCTCTCGCCTCGTCGAGCCACTCGGTACCGGTGACGTCGTGACCCATGTCGCGAAACATCACCGCACGCAGTCGCAGGAGTTCGTGGAGATCGCTCAGTTCACCTCGTCGCGTCGCTAGGGTCACCGCGTCAGGCTCTCACGTACCTCGCGCCCGGTCAAGGCCACGGCGCGCCGATACCGCGTTGGCCTCACGCGTGGTCCTAAGTTGCGGTGGTGCCACTTCGTCTTCGTCCGTATCGCTTGAGCGACGAGCGAATCGTTCGTCGCGCGCGCGACGACCTACGCGCCGATGATTTTGAACTCCTCTATCGCTTCGACGAGTTCGCCGGGTGGACCGACTACCTCGCACACTTTCGGCAAGCTCGCTTCGGTCATGGACTCAACGAGGGAGAGGTGCCCTCGATGTTGCTCTGCGCGGAGCTCGACGGGAACTACGTGGGTCAAGTCAGCGTGCGACTCGCCACCGAGGAGTACGTGACGCCCGTGGGTGGACACGTCGGCGTGGGCGTTCTCGCCCCCTATCGACGTCAGGGACTCGCGAGTGAGATGTTGCGCCAGGCCCTCATCGTCTTGCGCGCCGAAGGTGTACGCGACGCCGTCGTGACCTGCCACGACACCAACTTCGCGTCCAGGGCCGCGATCGAGGCCAGTGGCGCGCGCTTCGACGGCGTGTTCAGCTTCACCGAGGGCGCGCCGCCCGACATGCGCCGCTACGTCGTGGCTCCCCCGACCTCGTCGCTGTGGCTGCGTCCGCTCGCTCTTGACGACGAAGGATCCGCGCGCGCGGCGCACGCGGAAATTCTTCCCGAGGACTCGCACTTTCTTTTGCAGTGGTCACCCGAGCAGGCGTGGCCGTCGTACCTCGCGCGCCTGCGCGACGAGCAGCTCGGTCGAGACCTCGCCCCAGACCGGGTGCGCGGTACCTTCGTCGCCGCCGTGGTGGGCGACGAATTAGTGGGACGCGCCTCGATTCGTTTCTCACTGAACGAGTTCTTGGCCGCGTGGGGTGGGCACATTGGCTACGCCGTCATCGCGGCCCATCGGCGCCGAGGGTACGCCAGTGAGATCTTGCGCCAGGCGCTCGTGGTGGCACGCGCCGAAGGCGTCGAGCGCGCGACGATGACGTGTTTTGACGACAACGTGGGTTCGTCGAGCGTCATCGAGCGCGCCGGTGGTGTCTTGGAGTCGATCGGCGCGACCCACGAGTGGCCCGAACGAATGCGGCGCTACTTCATTATGTAGTTTTGGGCCGAGACGGCCGAAAACCCCGAGTGACCAGTGGGCCGAGGCCCACCCGCCCCTCGGGGTTTCCGAGGCACACTAACTGCTGGTCCGTGTCGGACAGACCACCAGCTAACGGCAGGTACTTCACGCCATCTTCCGTACGGACACCGGACCGAACTCCGTTGCCCGCCAGGAGGTTCTGTTCCTCTCGCGAGGCCCCTCTCCCCCTCGTCCCTCTCACCTTTCGGCTCGCAGGATCGTCGGCAGGTACTGCGTGAACTACGAGTTGTACTGTGCCAGAGATTGATGGCGTCGCCAAGAGATTTCTCGAAAATCACAGACTTTTGCCCAGCATCTCGAAGGTTATCCACCAAGAAATTCGAGACGCAGTGACCTTTGCACCACTTTCTCGCATCTTTTGCACAGATCCGGTCGTTCGTGGGCGCCCCCGAGGACAATTTCACGGTTCGTGGGAGAACCGGGTCGTGCGCGAGCGGTCTCAGGGGCAGGTTTTTTCGAGCCAGCGACCGTGAGGGTGACACCATCCCCACTCCTCGGGTAGCGCGAACTCGCGCGCGACCACGATCCGCGAGGCGCCCGACGGGTGCGCTCGTTGCGCTGACGCGACGCCGGGCACGACGACCAATGGCGACTCGATGGAGATACTCGCGACCCCACCGCGGCGCGCGGCCGCGTGGACCGTTTCGAAATACCACTCCCTCTCGTCGTCACTCAGGTAGAACAACACCCACGTGTTCACGACGACCGTGAAGGCGTCGTCCGTCATTTCGAGTGCCTCAAGAAGTCGTTCCTGGGCGGTACCCCGCAACACGTCGAGTGGCTCCCAGGTGGGCCACGCGTCAATGATCGCGTCGAGGCGACGATGGCGATTCTGCTCCTCGGGCCAAAGACACGCCTTCAACCACCGTTGATCATCGCGGTTGGTTAAACGCAAGGGATGTGGATCGACACCGACGCGACGCCCGAGCGACGGTAGCGCGCGCTCCAGTGGGCCGTTGACGTCATGACACGTCACGACGAAGGGATCGCTGGACTCTCGTTCACTGACGGTGAAGCGATCCAGATGAAGGTTGATTCCGGCCGAGCAGCCGACTTCGACGAGGTTGACGCGCGGGTGATCTCGGGCGACGTCGGCAAGTACGGCGCGCAACACGGCGCTACGTCCGGGCTCGTTGGTCTGCGTGGAGCGACCGAGTTCGCGGCTGACGAGGGTCACGTCTTCACGTAACACCACCACTACGACTTCAACGGCCTCGTCTACTGACGCCAGCGCGCCCCGGCGAACGTCGTCGTACAGCGGACCGAGTACGGGATGCCCACCCAGCGCAAGCCACTGCAAAATTGCGAGAATCAACATTGGATTGCGCTGCTGGACGCGAACCGAGGCCAGTAGCTCGAGCGCCGTGGCGTCTTGACTCAGGCGTCGAAGAAGTGCCGCGTAGAAGGGAAGACGCGCGACGTCTTCGGGCGCGAGCGCGTGCTCGTAACGACGCCGCGCGTCATCGAGATCGAGTGAAGTGATGAGTGACGTTCCTTTACCCGCGAGACAACCATTTTCGCCGAAGCGGTTGTACCTTACGCCGACCCAGCGCAAATGGTCGCGCGACGACGCCCCACGCTTGGAACGTCGTTCACCTGGCAAGGGTATGCGTGACGAGAAAACAGCAGTCGACGCCGACCACGGGGCGCTTCGACGTCCGCACCCTCGCCCTTCGAAAGAACCAGTGGTAGAATCAGTCTCGTGCAACCTCGCGAGAGCCACCCGTGGAAGTAGCGAAATATGACGCGACGCACCCCTAGACGGCCGACGTGGCTGATTGGTCTCGCGGCGAGCGCCCTCGCGGCGTCGGCGGTCATCGCGTCACTCCTGAGCACCTCGAATTCGGCCTTGGGGTTGCCGACGGCCCTCCAGGTTGGCGTGGGCGTCGCGCCGCCGGTCGTGAGTGCGCCCGGTAGCTCGCGCGCGGCTACGGCGAACTCCGTCGGCGTCGCCGCCTCGTCGTCCGCGCTGCCGACGACGACCACGACGCTACCCCCGCAACGTCACCCCGCCTCGACCGCCACAACTCTTTCGCGCGTCATCACCGTCAACACGTCACAGCCAGTTACTGACAGTCAAGATTCCAATACGGACGGCAATAATCAGTCAACGCCAGACGGCAGTTCCTCACCCAACACCTCGCCGTCGTCGTCAACTTCGTCGGGCGACAACTGAGGCGCGCTCTCGAATCGTCGCGAGCCTCGACGTCACGCGCGGTTCGTCGACCGATACGTAGCGCCACTCGACTCGCGGCGCTCCAGGGCTTACTTCTCGTGATCGTTCTCGGCATCGTCGTGGTGACACTCGAGGGTTTTTTCGCGACGAGCTACGAATCCGTCGCCGCGCAAAGTCTCAACAACGAACTTCGCGCGTTCTCGAAGGCCGCGACGTTGCGTCCCGCGCACCAAACGCTCGAGGCGTTTGCCGTTCACTATCTCCACACGCACGCGTTGGCCTCGGGTGGGGCGGTTCTCATTCTCTTTCCGAACGGCGCGCGCGTGCAAACGGCCGGTACGTCGGCGCTCTACGCCAGCTCCCTGATTCGCGCTTTCGAATCAACCCCACCGACGCGATCGTTCGCTCGTGCGGTCACGATCGGACACCACCCCGTTGAGTTGGCCGCCGCGCCACTCTACGAGGGCGCCACGTACGCCGGAACCGTAATCGCGACCGCGGACCTCACGCCCTTCGCCGCGGAGCGTTCACGCGTACTGGAACTCTCCCTCGCCGAGGCCACCATTGCGCTGCTCGCCGGTATCGCCGGCACCTACATCCTCCTGCGTCAACTACTTCGAACCATTGGTCGCGTCACGTCGACCGCCGACGAACTCGGCCGCTCAAGTCTCGATCAGCGCCTCGGCGATCAAGGTCGCGACGACGAAGTCGGCGATCTCGCGCGAACCTTCGACGAGATGCTCGACCGTATCGACGCCGTGGTTCAGGCGCAGAGTCGATTACTCGCCGACGTCTCGCACCAGTTACGCACGCCCCTCACCGTCGCGCGGGGTCACCTCGAAGTCCTCGCCCGCACCGCCACGACCGATCCCGACGCCGTCAGCGAAACCTTGGGTCTCGTCGTCGAAGAGATCGCGCACATGAGCGTCATGGTGGAACGACTTTTGATGTTGGGCCACGCGATGGACCCCGAGTTTCTCGAGACCCAACCAGTTGACTTACGGACGCTCTTCGGCGACTGTTTCGCCGCCTCTCGAGTACTTGGCGAGCGGGTATTTACCCTGGGCGCTCTTCCCGACGTCGTCTTAGACATTGATGAGGCCAAGATTCGTGGTGCCCTACTAAACCTCGTGGCAAATTCGGTGAACGCGACGCGCCCCGGCGACACGATTGCCCTCGGCGCGTCAGTGGACGTGTCGGGCGAGCAGATTGAACTCGTCGTTGAAGACTCCGGACCAGGTATCCCCGCCGCCTTACGAAATCAGGCCCTCGAACGTTTTGCGCGACCGGGGTCCCGCGCGGCGGGAGGATCGGGGCTCGGACTCGCGATCGTTAAAGCCGTCAGCGAAGCCCACGGCGGCTACGTCGTTATTGAGGACTCCGCCCTGGGCGGCGCCCGCGTCGCTATGGTCTTGCCGATGTCATTATCCGTGACGAACGACGAGGACTCGGCGTGAGGATTCTCATTGTCGAAGACGACGCGGGCATCGCCTCGTTCGTCGTGAAGGGGCTCCGGGCCGAAGGTTACGTCGCGTTGGTCGCGGGTAACGCGCCGGACGCGGAGCGCCATCTCTTGCACGCCACGGAGCCGTTCGATCTCGTCCTACTGGACCTCGGTCTCCCGGGCATGTCCGGTGAGGAACTTCTTCAGCGAGTACGCAATCGCGGCGTCACGATACCGATCATCATTCTCACCGCGCGAACCGGAACTGGCAATAAAGTGCGCGGACTCGACCTTGGCGCCAACGACTACGTCACCAAGCCGTTCGCCTTTGAAGAACTCTTGGCGCGCATTCGATCAGCCGTGCGCTCGTCGAACCAGCCGACGTCGACGGAACTCGTCGTCGGTGATCTCCGCCTCGACCTCTTCACGAAAATCGCCCAGCGCGACGGCGTCGCGGTCGAACTCGCGCCACGCGAATGGGCGCTCCTCGAACTCTTTATGCGCCATCCGACGCACGTCCTCTCACGCAGCCGGATCCTCGCTGAAGTGTGGAGCTACGACTTCGACCCCGGTAGCAACGTGGTCGACGTGTACGTCGGCTATCTGCGACGAAAACTCAATCGGCCCGGGCTCGAACCACTGTTCAAGGCCGTTCGAGGTGCCGGCTATCGGCTTCGGTGAGGCTTAATCGTCGCCCGAGGTCGAAGACGTCGTTGATCCGTTCACGCCGTCGCTCGGCGACGTCGCGCTGCTCGTCTGATCCTCGTTGCCTTGATCGCTACTCGAGATTGCGGAACTATCGTCACCGCTCGAGGTGGTGCCCTGGTCGTCGCCCGCGATAGCGGAATTATCGTCACCGCTCGAGGTGGTGCTCTCGTCGTCACCCGACGTCGTCGTGCTTAACGAGGGTGCCGGAGCGAGGCCCAGCGGCGGGGCCGTTGGCGCAGTGGTGGTGGTCGTGGTCGTCGGGTCCACCGGCGAGGTCGTCGTGGTGGCGTCGTGTGGCGCCACGTTGAGACCCGACGCGTCGTGCGCGCTCGTCGACGCCGCGACGTGTGGCTTGGGTGACAGA
This sequence comes from Acidobacteriota bacterium, assembly GCA_028873575.1. GTDB lineage: Bacteria > Actinomycetota > Acidimicrobiia > Acidimicrobiales > RAAP-2 > RAAP-2. The sequence continues at coordinate 42,368 of JAGWHY010000009.1, forward strand.
ACAGCTGCCGTCGCGATGCTGAGCGTTGAGGTCACCAGCAACGTCGCCGTCCAAGACGCCACTACTCCCAATTTGCGAATCATGTCGCTCTCCTCAGTCGGAATGAAATCCTTTACCCACCTTGGTCGCCGCGCGTGGTTTTGTCCACGTAACTAAAGAAATTCTCATCGAACGCTCATCTTGCGTCTGGGAATCACCAGTCGGCTACTGGTGGGGCGTTGGTACCCGCGCGCCGAAGAGCGTCCGTGGCGTCCGACCGACCTGGCGTAATCGAAAGACGCTGACCGACACCGGCTCGCCCACCCTCACGTGCGCGTCGCCGAGCGAACGAAAGCCGGCTGCCTCGATCGTGTCCAGTCGAACGCGCCGAAGCCTGGCGTCGCGCACGCGCCACGGCTCGTGACGGAGTTCCCCGCGCCACAAGCGACCGAACTTCGTCGTGTACAGCGCGTAGCGCTCGAACAGAAACTGCTCGAGCCCCTCGCGCGCCGGACGCGCCACGTCGTCGACGACGTCCACCTCGAGTTCGGCGCACGCGCGGTCGTGGGAGCGCTCACTGCGCCATCGCCACTGTGCGTCAACCCGTTGAAAGTGCGTGGTCGCTCGCCGATACGGCAAGCCGAACGTGATCTTGGCCGTCGCCACGGCGAGCCACGAGTCCGCGTCGAGCGTGCAGAACCACACCCCCGTTCGTCCTTTGGGTCCCCTGACGTAGGTGCGCACGTTGACCTCACCAAAATTACGAACGCCGAAAACTTTGGAGAGTGAGCCGAAGGGACCCGCGAGGCGCAGGTCCGTCATCGAGAAGGGGACGAGACCGACCCAGGCCGACCCGTCGAAGAGGTCTGGTTCAAGTCCAGGGGGAAGTACGGCCGCCACGTCGCTCGGCGCGACGGGCCAGTGGCACCAGATGAGATCACGCCACGTCTGGCGCATGAGGGTCACCCGAGATCTCATCGGCGTACCGTCAGCGCGCCTCGGATGGAAGTACGGCGCATCCGTCGTCGAGCAGACGTAGTTGCACCAAACGGCGAGATATCGCGAACCGACGCTGCGCGATGAGACGATACGCCGCGTCGTTCAGCGCGCGGATCGCCCTGACGCGATTACCCCAGAGAATGATTCGTCCGACGGCGCCCCAGCCTCTCGGCAACACGGCGAGCGCCGCGCCGACGGCCGACGAACGCAAGAACGTGTCACCGATCTCGTTTCGAAGTACCGCCGTGTCGGCTAAGGGAAGTTCCGTCCGATCGGCCCACGTCACGTCAACCGATGCCGTGGCCCGAATAAGTCCCTTCGCGTCGCGTTTCTGCAGCCACCAGACACTGGCTCGACAGAGTCCACAGTCACCGTCGAAGACCAGCTCAAACGATGATGGCCTCGAAGGTTTCACGCCGTCAGCCTAAGGGTCTCACGGATACGTCTATCTCCCCGGTATCAGGAACAAAGATGACGACCAGGCTCGAGAACCCCGCCCGTAAGGTGATCGAGTGTCCACCTTTTTTGAGGCAAAAAAAATCTTGGTCGTCGGCGGCTCGGGCGTCCTCGGGGCCGCGCTCGCGCGAGAGTTTCGCGCGGCGGGCGCGGCGGTGAGCCTCGTAACACGCGCGTCGAGCACTCTGCCGAGCGATCTTCGCGACTTGCCGTGCGCCCGCGCCGACGTTCGCGATCGTGACGCTTTACGCGCCGCCTTCGCCGAGTTGGGTGGACGCGCTGACGGCGTCGTCAACGCGGTTGGCGTAGTTGCCTTTGGTGCGGTGACCGACGTGCCCGCCGACGTGGTGCTCGAGCTCTTTCGCGTCAACGCGTTGGGTACCGTCAACGTCCTCGCCGCGGGCGCGGAGGTGCTGAGCGAGGGTGGTTTCGTGGCGTCGCTCACGGGCGTCGCGGCCGACGTCGCGGTATTGAATATGAGCGCGTACTGCGCCTCGAAGAGTGCCGCGCACGCCGCGATGGCGGTGGCCGCGCGCGAGTGGCGATCGAAGAAAATAACCGTGCTCGACGTTCGAGCGCCGCACACCGAAACCGGTCTCGTCGAACGCGCACTGTGGGGCCAAGCGCCCAAGATGCCCCTGGGGCTTACGCCCGAGGTGGTCGCCGCTCGGATTCGTACGGCGCTCGAGAACGGAGAACGCGATCTCCCGGCCGACGCCTTCGCGACGTAAGCGCTAAAAGGCATCCGTCGCGTCTTGGCGTAACGCACACCTCGTGCGTCGACCGGCTGACGCACCATCGCGCCAACGAACGCGAGCGCACTACGACACGCCTTTAACGTCGCCGCCCGTGATCACGATGAAGGCGAGCCTCAACGGCGCCAAAGGAAGAGGTGCGTCACCCCACTCGGACTCGGTATCTCTTCGAGGTGGAAACGCTCTTGTAGATCGTGCGGGCTATTCCAGAGGCGCTCGCCACGGCCCAACTCGACGGGCGCGACGACCACGTGCAGTTGATCAATGAGGTCAGCTTCGAGAAACGCGCGGACCGTCGCGACGCCGCCCCCCACGCGAACGTCCTTGCCGTTGGCCGCGTCGAAGGCTCGCGCCAGTGCTTCGTGCGGCGTCGCGTCAAGGAAGTAGAACGTGGTCTCGCCCATCGTGAGGGGCGGGCGCTCGTAGTGCGTGAGGACGAACACGGGCGTACGAAACGGAGGTTCATCGCCCCACCAACCTTGCCAATCAAGATTTTCCCACGGACCACGTTGTGGACCAAATTTGTTACGACCCATGATTTCGGCTCCGATGCCGTGCGCAAAATCACGCGTGCAAAAGTCGTCGAGTCCGTACGTCCCGCCGGGATCGGTCCGGTTGACCCAATGGGCGGTGGCGCCGGCCCAGGCAAAAAGTTCTGCGGGATTCGCGTGGCCGAATGGACGCTCGAGGCTCTGACCTTCGCCGGTGCCGAAGCCGTCTCTCGACACCACGAAATTGTGAACACGCACCGCCTGAGTCATGCGAAGATCCTCCAGAGAGGCGACGCCTCGACGCGTCGTCATGACGGCAAGAATACGCCGACGTCAATTACCCGTTGGAACCGAAAGCACCGCGAACGTCGCGCGTTCCTCAGCAACGAATCCGCGCAATTCGATCCGAGTAACCACTTTTCGGCAGTCAACGACCACTTGGCGACCAAGTCCTGGACCATCGGACGGCGAGTCCCACGGAGTGGACCTTGAGTCACACAATAAGAACCATAATTCTACAATCTTATGTCGCTGCCCATAGACAATCAGTACTATTATTTTCGTATGAAGAGTGGCGAATATAGTCCAACCGGCAAGATCCTCCGAGAAGCACGTATCAGCGCCCGTCTATCGCAAACCGAGGTTGCACGTCGTGCGCACGTTGCGCAAAGCGTGATTAGTGCCTATGAGTCGGGCCGCAGGGAGCCCTCGGTCTCTACGCTCGAACGTCTCATCCTCGCGACGGGACACCGCTTGACTCTCAATCTCGAACGTTCGAGCGATTACCCGCGCGGTCTGCCTGACACCCCACTCGGTCGCCGACTCCGCCAGCGCCGACGTTCGATACTTGCCTGTGCGGCGCTCCACGGTGCAAGTAACGTCCGCGTCTTTGGTAGCACCGCTCGAGGTGAAGACCAACCCAATAGTGACGTTGATTTAGTGGTCGACCTGGAAAAGGGAACCGGATTATTCGCACTGGAGGCACTTCGCAGGGAACTCACGAAGATTCTCGGCACGCCCGTTGACATCGCTCCATCAGACAGCCTCCGGCCCCGAGTTCGTGAAGAGGTCGAGCGCGAGTCCATCCAAATATGAGTTCACGGCACGACGACGAACGCCTCGCCGACATTATGGACGCGATTACTGCGATTAATAGCCATCTCGCTCGGGGCGACCTCTCCGACGGGCTGATTTTTGACGCAGTTCGCCTAAGGCTCATCGAGATCGGTGAAGCAGTGAAATTGTTGGATCCCAAACTCGTCGCACTAAGGCCCGATTTCAAGTGGTCCGACGCCGCAGGAATGCGTGATTGGTTAACGCACCACTACTTCGACACCTCTCGAGCGGTGGTCGAAGCAACCATCACCGAGGATCTTCCCTCACTTGAAGTAGCCGTCCTTGAAATTCAGGCACGCCTCGAACTCGCCGAACGGCGCGCGCGACATGAGTCGCGATGAGAATAAGGATCGCGGGCTTGGTCGCTAATGCATGAATAACGTCCGACGCGATAATTCATGATGTTGCACCTGGTGGTCCACTAAATGGGACGCAGGTCAACGAGTGGTCCTTGCGTCACACAATAAGAATCGCTCGGTTTCTGTGCTTGCACGAAAGTCAAGCTTCCTTGAAACGCAGAAGCTGTCTACAGCAAGTCGATGAATTCGCTCACAGTAACGTCAGACTGTCGAAGAATCGCCGCAAGCGTCCCCCGGGCGAGTTCCCGATGAATCGGGACAATCACCGTTCTGCCCCCTTGATTGCGGAGCTTCACATGACTGCCTCTCTGCCCGATCTCTGCAAAGCCAATCTTCTTGAGCGCAGTGACGGTCTCTTGACCGGAAACAACGGGTAGCGCGGAGCTCACGCAGGAATCAATACCGTGGTGATGATTGGTGGCTCTATTGAGTCGGGGAGATCCTCCCCTTCGAAGTACAAGCCCAACGCTTCTTCGAGATTCGCGACAGCCTCATCAACAGTCTCACCTTGGCTTACCACGTCGACGTCAAGGCACCTGGCGACATACCAAGGTTCTTCGTGGGTGACGGCGACCGTGAACTTCATAATTCAAATCGTACCAGCGGCCTGTCTGGTCAGACCCGGTTCTCATTCTGTTCCGGAGTGGAGGTGATGGGATTCGAACCCACTGCCTCTACATTGCGAACGTAGCGCTCTACCAATTGAGCTACACCCCCGAAGGAGTTCCTATTTTAGCCTAAGGCGCGACGGGGTGGTGCCGAGCGTTGCCACTGTTGGGATTGCTCGGGCTGGTAGAACTCCGAGTCGTCTTCGAATTCGTCGTACTCCTCGTAACGAGAGGCCTCGTAGAGGGGCTGCACCGTGGCCAGGGGACCGCGCGCGGCCAGGCGCGGCGAGAGTGACGCCGCCTCAATCAAGCCTTCACGAACGGCGTAGTAGGCCAGCGCCCCGAACCCGACGAGCGAGAGCCACGCGAGCAGCGAAAGATAGATAAGCGCGGAGACGCCACTGACGAAACCGATAAGCGTCAACACCACCGCGCTCAGCGTCAGCCGTGACACGATCATCTTGCGCTGCGCCTTCATGGAACGACGACGTCCGCGAATTGGCGACGCGTCGTAGTCGAGTCGCGCGCCACGCGCCATCGACGAGTAGGCGCTCGCGTAGTGGTTGGTCCGTTGCGGGGCCGGTCGCGGCTCGTCGTCGTAGTCGTAGTCCTGACTCCACTCGTCCCACGACGCGCGTGACTCCAAACTGCCGTAGGTGTCGTCGGCGTGCACGACCGTGAGGTGAGGACGGCGCTCGACGTGAACAGTTGGTGAATCGGGGCGGTCCAGGCGATGGGCCGGCTCGACCACGTGAGGTTGACGACTCAAGACCTCGTGTTCATTGTGGAACGACTCGATTGATCGATCCGTGGCCCCGTCACGAAGCCGGCGAATCACGACCGGCGCGAGAAGAGCGACCCAGAAGAGCGCGAGGATGATTAGTAGCATCCGACTCTCTCCCTCGAACGTCGCGGTGACATCGCGACAAACTTACAGTTCACACTGGTTTTTTTGGTGGATAGTTAGGCCTCGTGGAGACCGCACTCGTCCTTGTCGAGTCCGACCCACCGACCAGAGCGTCGATCCGTCGGGTCGAGTGGCTTCATGGTCATCGCCGCGCAGCCGATCGACGCGTAGCCCTCGCGCCACAACGGGTGCTCCTCAAGCTGGTGACTCGCCAGGTAGTACGCGACGTCGTCGTCGGACCAGGTGGCTAAGGGGTTCACCTTGACGAGGCCAAATTTCTCATCCCACATCAGGACTTTCATCTCGGCTCGCGTCGCGGCGTCGACGCGCTTCACGCTGCTAATCCAGGCCTGACGACCCGACAGCGCGCGCGCGAGCGGTTCCACTTTGCGCAACTCGCAACACCGTGCCGTCCCGCACGGCCACGCCGTCGCGTCCTCGCCGGGGCGCGTCGTCGTGAGTTGGAGGTTCCACGCGTTGGTGGTGCGGCGCGCGAAGTCCAAGGTCTCGGGAAAGTGTCCTTCGGTGTCCAAAAAAATAATCTCCGTCGCCGGTCGCTGGTTCCACACCATGTGCAACAAGGCGAGGTCCTCGAAGGAACAGGCCATCGCGACGTCGTCGTCGAATCGCGCGAACGTCCACGTCAAGATGTCGAGGGGCGTCGCGCGCTCGAACGACGCGTTGACCTCGTCGAGTTCGCGCAAGAGGTCGGGCGTGGGCGTCAAGGTCGTCATGTGACTAAAGCATAACATTATCTAGTGATTTTATAGGATATACTGGCAAAACCTCTATGGAACTCTCACTTCAGACCCCTCGCGCGACCGATCACCTTGACGTTCTGGAATCGCACGCGCTGTTCATCATGCGCGAGGTCGTCGCCGAGTGTGAACGACCCGTGCTCCTCTTTTCCGGGGGCAAAGACTCCGCCGTGCTGTTGCACCTCGCGGTCAAGGCCTTCGCCCCCCAGCGTCTGCCCTTCGCGGTGATGCACGTCGACACCGGGCAGAACTTTCCCGAGGTCCTCGCGTTTCGTGATCGCGCCGTCGCGCGCGTGGGCGCGAAGTTAGTCGTCGCCTCGGTGCAAGCGTCCATCGACCAAGGTCGAGTTCGGGACCCGGGACCGATGGGATCGCGTAACCGACTCCAGAGCGTGACGCTGCTCGACGCGATCACGACGCACGGTTTCGACGCGGCCTTTGGCGGCGCGCGCCGGGACGAAGACAAGGCCCGCGCGAAAGAGCGCGTGTTGAGTTTTCGCAACGCCTTTGGACAGTGGGACCCTCGCGCGCAGCGACCGGAACTCTGGCAGCTCTACCAGGGAAAAGTAAACCCGGGCGAGCACGTGCGCGCCTTCCCCCTCTCTGACTGGACCGAACTCGACGTGTGGCAGTACATCGCGCGCGAGGAAATGGATCTCCCCTCTATCTACTTCGCGCACGAGCGCGAGGTGCTCGCGCGTGACGGCATGTGGCTCGCCGTCGGTGAGTTCGTTGAGCCGCGACCCGGCGAAAACGTCGAGACCAAGACGGTTCGTTTTCGCACCGTCGGCGACGCCAACTGCACGGGCGCGGTTCTCTCCGGGGCCACCACGCTTGAGGCCATTATCGACGAGGTCGCCGTCGCCAACGTCTCGGAACGAGGCGCCACCCGCGCCGACGACAAGTTCTCCGAGACCGCCATGGAGGACCGTAAGCGCGAAGGGTACTTCTAATGGATCTGCTGACGAAGGATCTCTTGCGATTGGCGACCGTTGGTTCGGTCGACGACGGTAAATCCACGCTGATCGGTCGACTCCTCGTCGACACGCGTCAACTCTTCGACGACCAACTCGACGCCGTGGTCGCCGCTTCCGAAAAGCGGGGCGTGGGCGACCTCGACCTCAGCTTCGTGACCGACGGGCTACGCGCCGAACGTGAACAGGGCATCACCATCGACGTCGCCTACCGTTACGCCACCACGCCGACGCGAAAGTTCATCATCGCGGACTGTCCCGGCCACGTCACCTACACGCGCAATATGGCCACCGGCGCCTCCAGCGCGGACTTGGCCCTGGTGGTGCTCGACGTCGCGACGGGACTGAAGGAACAGACCCGCCGTCACCTCTGCATCGCCGCACTCTTAGGCGTGCGCGCCGTGATCGTGGCCGTCAACAAAATGGACGCCGTCGGCTGGTCCGAGGTCGCCTACCGAGGCGTCGTCGACGAGGTCGACACGCTCGCGCGCGAACTCGGCTTCGCCTCGGCAACGTCAATTCCCGTCTCGGCGCTCCTCGGCGACAACGTCGTCGAGACCTCGTCCAACACACCCTGGTACGAAGGACCGAGTGTTCTCGAAGCCCTCGAGACCAGCGAAGCCGAAACCTGGACGACCGCGGCGAGTGGCGCGCGCCTCCCGATTCAGTGGGTCTTGCGTCAGCCCGGCGGGGGTCGCACCTACGCCGGGATGATTAACGGGGAGCCCCTCGAAATCGGCGCGACCGTGGTCCTGCTCCCCCAGGGTGTCGAGACCACGATTAACGCGCTGAATTTTGGTGGCGAGTCCCTGACGAGTGCGCCGGTCGGACTGGCCGCCGACGTCGGTCTGGCCGCCGAGACCGACGCGGGCCGAGGTGACCTCATCGCGACCGCGCCCCTACCCCGGGTGACGAACGACTTCACCGCGACGCTCTGCTGGTTCGGTGACCGGCCCCTCGAGACGGGTCAGCGACTTCGCCTCAAGCACACCACGAAGTCCACCCCCGTGCGCGTCGAGGCGCTGACTGGTCTGGTGGACATTGAGACGCTGCGCGTGCGTGAGTGCGCCGCGCTCGACACCAACGACATCGGACTCGCGCGCTTAGTCACGGCCGACCCCCTCGTGGTTGACGACTATCACGTCAATCGCGTCACGGGAAGTTTCGTTCTCATCGACGACGTCACCAACGCGACCGTCGCGGCCGGCATGGTCGGCCACGCGTCGTTTCTTTAAAACTGCACCAGCATCGCGACGAGGGCCACGCCCACGAGACCGAGCAGCACGTCAATGGAGCGCGTGAACTGACGGCCACGCTCCGCACTCGCGGCGCCGTCCTTGTGGATGATCTCGGCGATCATGCGCTCTTGGGGCAGCGTCCTCGCTTCGAGGTGCCCGGCGGCGAGCAGGTAGCAGAGCATCCCCACGGCGATCCAGGGTTTGGTGAGCGAGACCGAACTGTCTCCGGTTAGGGAGAGGTAGAGACCGGTGAGGGGTAGGACGTGCAGGACTCGCGCCGCCCAATTGCGGCGCTGTGGAAAACGCGTGGCCTGCACGGCCGCGTCGTCGCCGCGCGTGAGCGAAAGAGCCGCCGCGCGAAGGGACACCAGTACGACGACGGTCGTAATTCCCGCCACCACGTGCAACAAGAACACCAAATCGTACGGAACAGACGCGCCCATCATCATCGAGAGAGTAACGCCTCCGCCGCGCCGTACGGGTCAGTGGTGCCCGCCAACAGCGCGCGCACCTGCGCCTCGTAGGCCTCACTTCCCGAAAGGGTGGTGACCCGAGCCCGTAACGTCAGGGCGAGGACCTGATCGAGCTCGGCGCGCGCGCGGCGCTCACGCGCGCGTGCGAGTTCGCCCGACGCGAGATACGCCTGATGGGCCTCGACGGCTTCGACGAGGGCTTCGGTTCCCTGGCCGGTCTGGGCGACGGTCTCGACGATGAGGGGTCGCCACGCGCGAGCGCCGCCGAGGTCGAGCATCTGTTCGAGGTCGCGTCGCGTCTCGCGCACGCCCGCGCGATCGGCCTTATTAATCACGAAGAGGTCGGCGACTTCGAGCAGCCCCGCCTTGTTGGCCTGCATCGCGTCACCCCAACCGGGGTTCGTCACGACCACGGTCGTGTCCGCGGCCGACGCGATGTCAACCTCCATCTGACCGACGCCCACCGTCTCGACGAGCGCGACGGGAAAGCCCACCGCGCCCAAGACGCGCAACGCGTCGGGCACGGCGAGCGAGAGGCCCCCTAAGTGGCCCCGGGTCGCCATCGAGCGAATGAAGACGGCCGCGTTCGTCGCGTGATCTTGCATGCGAATTCGGTCGCCCAAGATGGCGCCCCCAGTGAAGGGCGAACTCGGATCGACGCAGAGCACGCCGAGTTGGTCGATCGTCGTCGCGCCGACGCGACCGCGCTCGAGCAACGTGGTGATGAGTCGGTCAGTCAGCGTCGACTTGCCCGCGCCCGGCGGACCCGTCAGCCCCACCACGTACGGTGGCGCGCTGGCGTAGGCGAGAGCGACGCTCTCGCGTTGACGAGCTCCCCCGGACTCCACGTAGGTGACCAGGCGCGCCAGCGCCGTGCGCGAACCTTCCTTCGCCTGGGCGAAGAGTGCGCGGGGTTCGCGGTCAATCACGCGACGCGCTCGATGTTCGCGCCGAGGTCGCGTAGGCGCGTCGCGAAGTGATCGTAACCGCGGTCGAGGTGTTCGAGCCCCGACACCGTGGTGGCGCCCTCCGCCACGAGCCCGGCCAGTACCAGAGCCGCTCCGGCGCGAATATCGGTCGCGCGCACCGAGGTACCCACCAGTCCCGCGACCCCCCGAACGACCGCGTGATGGCCCTCGGTCGTGATGGACGCGACGAGTCGTATGAGCTCGTCCACGTAGCGAAAGCGCCCCACGAAGAGGTTCTCAGT
>JAGWHY010000071.1 GCA_028873575.1 Acidobacteriota bacterium
ACCGTGCCGAGCGTGGCGCGACAGTCAATCGGCACGCGGCGCATTTCGGTCGAGGGCAGACGCAAGGTGGCGAATCCGCCGTCCTTCGCCACGAGCTGCACGCTCATGCCGGCGCTGCGGGCCATCTTGCCGCCACCGCCGGGGCGCACCTCAACGTTGTGGACGGTCGAACCCGTCGGGATAAAGCGCATGGGCAGGGCGTTGCCGGTGCGGATGTCGGCCTTGGGGCCGGACTCGACGACGTCGCCGACCTTCAGGTTGGCCGGCGCGAGGATGTAGCGCTTCTCGCCGTCGGCGTAGTGCAGCAGCGCAATGCGGCACGAGCGGTTCGGGTCGTACTCAATGGTGGCGACCTTGGCGGGCACGCCGTCCTTGTTGCGCTTGAAGTCAATCACGCGGTACTGCTGCTTGTGACCACCGCCGCGGTGACGCGAGGTCTTGCGGCCGTAGTTGTTACGACCACCGGTCTTGGACTTGGGCTCGAGCAGCGACTTCTCCGGGGTGCGGGTAGTCAGCTCGGCGAAGTCCGAGACGGTCTGGAAGCGGCGACCGGGGCTCGTGGGTTTGCGGTGACGAAGGGCCATGGCGTTCCTTAGTTCTCGAAGAGGTTGATCGTGTCACCCTGCTTCAAGGTGACGATGGCGCGCTTGGTCGAGGGCCGCGCGCCGGTGACGCCGGTGCGGCGGTTGCGCGTGGTCTTGCCCTTGCGATTCAGGGTGTTGACGTTGGTCACGCTCACGTTGAAGGCCTGCTCGACGGCGTGACGAACGTCGATCTTGGTGGCGCGCGGGTCGACGATGAAGACGTAGGTGCCCTGATCCATCAGGGCGTAGGTCTTCTCCGAGACGACGGGGCGAATCAGCACACTCATGGCGTCGCGCATTAGTTGGCCTCCTTGGCTTGGGGCAGCGTGGCGTCGGTGAAGAGCACCCAGTCGGCGTCGAGGACGTCGTAGGCGTTGAGTTCACCGGCGTCAATGGTCTTGACGTTCATGAGGTTGCGGAAACTACGGGTGGCGACCGCGTCGTCGCGACCGAGCACCACGAGAACCTTGCCCTCGAGACCCAGGGTTTCGAGCGTGCTGACGGCCACCTTGGTCTTGGGAGCGTCCCAGGCGGCGAAGTTGTCGACCAGGGCGACGCGCTCGAGCGCGGCGCGGTCCGACAGGGCCGAGTAGAGCGCCAGGCGAATCATCTTCTTGGGCGTCTTCTGGTCGTACTTGCGCGGCTTGGGTCCGAGCGCGATACCACCGCCGGGGTAGTGCGGGGCGCGCACGGTGCCCTGACGAGCGCCGCCGGTGCCCTTCTGGTTGAAGGGCTTCTTGCCACCACCGCTGACCTCTTTGCGGGTCTTGGTCGACTGGGTGCCGGCGCGCTTGGCGGCCAGCTGGGCTACGACGACCTGGTGCATCACGGCGACGTTGGGCTCGAGACCAAAGATCGTCGGCTCGAGGTCGACGCTACCGAGCACCTGGCCCGAGAGGCTCTTGCGCTCGACGCGACGCGCGCTGGGCGCGGGTCGGTCCTTCTTCACCGGACCGCGGAGGGTGTAGACGTCACTCATCGGTTACCTCCCGCCTTCATGGGGTTCTTGACCGAGGTGCGCAGCACGACGACGCCACCGCGGGGTCCGGGCACGGCGCCCTTGACGAGAACGAGCTGACGATCGGCGTCGACGCCGACGACCTCGAGGTTGGTCGTGGTCACCTGGGTGCCGCCCATGCGACCGGCCATTTTGGTGCCCTTAAAGACACGGCCGGGCGTGGCGCAGGCGCCAATGGAACCGGGCGCGCGGTGGTGCTTGTGGTTACCGTGCGCCGCGCCTTGACCCGAGAAGTTGTGGCGCTTCATGCCACCGGCAAAGCCCTTACCCTTCGAGACGGCGGTCGCGTCGATCATCTCGCCCTTTTCGAAGGTGTCGGCCATGATCTCTTGGCCGACTGCGTAGCCCGACACGTCGTCGAGGCGAAGCTCGACCAGTGACTTGCCCGGCGCGACGCCGGCCTTTTCGAAGTGTCCGAGCTCGGGCTTGGTGAGCGTCGAGAGCCGACGGGTCCCCCAGGTCACCTGGAGCGCCGAGTAGCCCTCTTTTTCGGGGGTCTTAATTTGGACGACGCGAGAGGGGCTGACGCGCACCACGGTCACGGGGATGGCGCGATTTTGGTCATCCCAGACCTGGGTCATGCCCACCTTCTCGCCGACGATCGCTTTGGTCGCCACGTTTTCCTCTTCCTCTCGTACTGCTTCGTTCC
>JAGWHY010000037.1 GCA_028873575.1 Acidobacteriota bacterium
CAGAGGCGCCGGGTCTCCGCGTCGCCGCCCTGCAGGAGCACCACGCGACGGCGCGCGCGATCTTGAAAACGCTCGTCGGCGTCGAACTTCGCGCGCGCGGCCTTATAGAAACCGTCGAGGTCGCCAATGGAGAGTTCGGCGATCGCCTCGTCTTCGCCTACGTCGATCAAGTGCTCAATCAACATGCCAAAGGGCGTACCCCAGTCGCCCACGTGATTGCGCGCGATGACGTGATGACCGGCGAAGCGACTCATCCGCGCCAGCGCGTCGCCGATCACCGTCGAACGCAGGTGACCGACGTGCATCTCCTTGGCGACGTTGGGCGCCGAGTAGTCGATCACGATGGTGATCGGCGACGCGGGGAGCGCCACGCCGAGGCGAGGGTCGTTAAGCAGGGCGCGCAGTTGCGCGTCGAGCAGCGCGGGCGCGACGGTGAGATTTAAAAAGCCGGGGCCGGCAATCTCCACGCTCGCCAGGCCCTCGAGATCGAGGTGGGTGAGGACCTCGGCGGCCACCTCGCGCGGGGGTCGCCCGAGGGTCTTCGCGAGGCCCATGACGCCGTTTGCTTGGTAGTCCCCGTGCTCCGAGAGCCGCAGCACGGGGTCGGCCCCGGGCGAAAGGGCGTCGAAGGCGCGCGCGAGGGCGCGACGCAGCGTCTCGTAGGTGGAACTCACGCCCCCAGTCTCGCACCTCGCGGGTCACGACTCTTCGACGCCGTCGGCGCGAAACGCGCAAGAATGGGCCTATGACCTCACTCGATTCCTTTGCCGCCCGCAGCACCCTCGACGTCCACGGTCGTTCCCTCACGTACTTTTCGCTCAACGCCCCGGGACTGGGCTCCTACGACGTGGCGCACCTGCCCTACTCCATCAAGGTGCTGCTCGAGAATCTGCTGCGCCACGAAGACGGCGTCAAGGTCACCGCGGACGACGTAAGGGCCCTCGCGCGTTGGGCCGAAACGCCGCAACACCACGGTGAGGCGGCCGGTGACGACGCCCACGAAATCGCCTTCACCCCCGAGCGCGTCTTGATGCAAGACCTCACGGGCGTGCCGGCGGTGGTCGACCTCGCCTCCATGCGCGACGCGATTATCGCGCTCGGCGGCGATCCCGCCAAGATCAATCCACTCGTTCCGGTCGAACTCGTCATCGACCACTCGGTCATCTTGGAAAAGACCGGCACGGCGTCGAGCTACGACGACAACGTCGCGATCGAGTACCAACGCAACGTGGAGCGCTACACCTTCTTGAAGTGGGCCCAAAGCTCCTTCGAGCAGTTTCGCGTCGTGCCCCCGGGCATGGGCATCTGTCACCAAGTCAATTTGGAACACCTCGCGCGCGTGGTCTTTGCGCGCGACGACGTCGCCTACTTCGACACCGTCGTCGGTACCGACTCACACACCACCATGGTGAACGGCCTGGGCGTTCTCGGCTGGGGCGTCGGGGGCATTGAGGCCGAGGCCGGCATGCTCGGTCAACCGACCTCGATGCTCATCCCGGCGGTCGTCGGACTACGTCTGGTCGGCGCGACGCGCGAAGGCGTCACCGCGACCGACGTGGTGTTGACGATCACCGAACTGCTACGCCGCCACGGCGTCGTGGGTAAGTTCGTCGAGGCCTACGGTCCCGGCGTTCGCTCACTCACGCTCGAAACCCGCGCCACCATTGGCAATATGTCACCGGAGTACGGCGCGACCTGCACGATCTTTCCTATTGACCAAGTCACCCTCGACTACCTCGCCTTCACCGGACGCGACGCGCAGCACCTCGCGGTGGTCGAGGCCTACGCGAAGGCCCAGGGCGTCTGGCACGACGAGAACGCCGTCGAGCCGATGTACTCGGAGTACGTCGAACTCGATCTCGCCTCGGTCGAGCCGAGCCTCGCGGGCCCGAAGCGCCCCCAGGACCGCGTCTCCTTGAGCGGCGCGCGCGGCGCCTTTCGCGACGCGCTCGGACGCGAACCCAAAGAGGTGCGAGGCGTCGACGCGGCCGAGCACCTGCGCGACGGCGACGTGACGGTGGCCGCGATCACGTCGTGCACCAACACCTCGAACCCCTTCGTCCTCGTCGCGGCCGGACTCCTCGCGAAGCGCGCCGTCGAGCGCGGCCTGCGCGCGAAGCCCTGGGTGAAGACGTCGCTCGCGCCCGGGAGTCGGGTCGTGATGGATTACCTCGAGCGCGCGCACCTCGTCGAGCCGCTCGACCAGTTGGGTTTCTACCTGGCCGGCTACGGCTGCACGACCTGTATCGGCAACACCGGCCCCCTGCTCGAGGGCGTCTCGGCCGCGGTCAACGAACACGACCTCTCGGTGGTCTCGGTGTTGTCGGGGAACCGCAATTTTGAGGGACGTATTCACCCCGACGTGAAGCAGAACTTCTTGGCGAGCCCCCCGCTCGTCGTGGCCTACGCGCTGGCGGGCACGATCGACATTGACCTCACGAGCGAACCACTTGGCCACGACGCCGACGGCGTCGACGTGTTCTTGCGCGACCTGTGGCCGAGCGACGCCGACGTCGCCGACGCCGTGCGCGCCTCGGTCACCCCCGAAATGTTCAAGGAGCGCTACGCGACCGCCTTCAGCGGTGACGAGCGCTGGCAACAGGTGCCCACGACCAACGCCGTGACCTACGCCTGGGACGCCGCGTCGACCTACGTGAAGCTCCCGCCGTACTTCGAGGGTCTCACGATGACCCCCGGTCGCGTCGAGGACGTCGTGGGCGCGCGCGTCTTAGCGAAGCTCGGCGACTCGGTCACGACCGACCACATCTCGCCCGCGGGCAACATCCGCGCCAACGTCCCCGCCGGTCGCTACTTGGTGGACGGGGGCGTCGCGGCCCAGGACTTCAACAGCTACGGCACCCGTCGCGGGAACCATGAGGTGATGGTGCGCGGCACGTTCGCCAACATCCGCCTGCGTAATCAGTTGGCGCCGGGCACCGAGGGCGGCGTCACGGTCAAGTTGCCCGAGGGCACCGAGATGTCCATCTTCGACGCCGCCATGGCCTACGCCGCCGAGGGCACCCCCCTGGTCATCCTCGGCGGCAAGGAGTACGGCACCGGCTCGAGCCGCGACTGGGCGGCGAAGGGAACCAAGTTGCTCGGCGTGAAGGCCGTCCTCGTCGAGAGTTTTGAGCGCATTCACCGTTCGAACTTGGTCGGTATGGGCGTGTTGCCCTTGCAGTACCTCCCGGGTGAGTCGGCGCAAACCTACGAGCTCGACGGTACCGAAGTCTTCTCCATCACCGGGCTCGAACCCCTCAACCGAGGCGAGACGGTCCCGCGCGTGACGGTGCACGTCGAGCGCACAAACGGCGACGCGTTCAGCTTCGAGGCGCGTCTGCGCGTCGACACGCCCACCGAGGCCGAGTACTACCGCCACGGCGGCGTACTGAACTTCGTGTTGCGCCAGTTAGCCGCGTCGTAACGGTCGCTAGCAGACGGACGGGAGGCGGCGGCCCGCGTCGAGATCGGCGTCGGGCGTCGCGTCGGGAATCCGCGCGCGTCCGGCGTCGTTGTCGTGCGACGGCGGCAAGGCCGCCACGGCCTTTTCGGCGGCCGCCTTCAGGCTGAGCGCCCGCGACGCGGAGACGCAGTGCGGCGATGACGTGCTCGACGTCACGACCACCAGCGCCGCGACGGCCAACACCGCCGCCACGAGGAGCGTCGCCAAACTCTTCATCAACATCGTTCATTCGCCTTTCACGACGGGCGCCTCGAGTCGCGAGTGCACCCTTGCAGGATAGCGCCCGGGCCTGACGCGAAAGTCTCAGTCCGGCTCTTCTCGTGGCGCCTCGTGGACTGCCTCATCCACGCTGTCGAAGAACGCGACGTGGCGCAACACCCGACTCGACGAGCGTTCGAAGCGACGACGAACGAGCTCGTTGGCGCGCGCGAGCGCGACGTGAACGCCGTCCCGGTGAAGGTCCGCGAAGACCGCCTCGAGGACGTTAGTGGCCGTGTAGTCGACGTCGCTGATCGCCACGGCGTCGAGCACGAGCAGCGACGTTCGTGGATGGCGAGCGAACGCCTGGTGGAGCAGTCGTCGAAAGGCGCCGGCGTTCGCGAAGAACAGCTCTTGATCAAACAGCACCACGAGTACCCGCGGTACTCGACGTACGTGGACGTCGCGTAAGGGTTCCCAGCTCGTCGTCCCCTCACGGCGACCAAGCTCAACCAAATGGGGCCGACTCGAGCGCCACGTCTGATTCACGACCGCGAGCGCGACCGCGATCGCTAAACCCAGTTCCACCCCAAAAAGAACCACGCCCACGAGCGAAATCATGGCGAAGGCGAACTCCACGCGACTCGAACGCCACACGTCAAGAAAGCGCGCGACGTTCACCAAACGTCCGGCAATGAAGAAGAGCACACCCGCCAACGCCGCCAGGGGAATGACGCGCGCGAACGACGCGAGCGGACTCAACACGAGCGCGAGCGCGACCGCGACCAGTCCGACTATCCGGGTACGTCCGCCGGCGAGTCGCACGATCGTGGTGCGCGCCGGTGAGGCGTCGACGGGGAAGGCGCCGACGAGACCCGCGGCCACGTTCGCGAGCCCGACGCCCACGAAGTCGCGGTTGAGGTCGTCGGCCACCCCGAGTTCGTCCGCCGCGGCGCGCGAGGTCACGGCACTCTGGGACAGCACCACGATGATGAGCGTGAGCGCCGTCGTGCACACGACGCCCCACTCGTGGATCGTGAGCCAGCTGAGTCGCCACGACGGCAGTCGTGCGCTGACCGACCCGAGGTCACGCACGCCGTGCGCGCGCAGCGTGAAGAGTTGCGCGGCCAACGTGGTGAGGCCAATGGCGACCAGCGCCCAGGGCCACCGCCCGCTCCAGCGCTCGCCGACGATCATGATGAGCAGCGCGCCCAGCGCCAGCGCGAGCGCGGCGACGTGCGTTGAGGTGAGTCTCGGCATCAACGCGCTGAGGCGCGCGGCGATGCTCGAACCAGCGGCGGGAACGCCGAGCGCACTCGGTAGTTCGTGGACCATGATGATGACGCCGATGCCCGCGAGAAAGCCCGTCACGATGGGCAACGAGAGAAAGTCCGCGACGTAACCCAGGCGAAAGAGCCCGACGCCGGTCACGCCCAGACCCGTCACGAGCGCCGTCATGGCGACCAGTTCCAAGTAGTGCGCGGAGTGCGCGGGGGCGAGGCGCGCGATGGCCAGCGCGAAGAGGGGCGCGATCGTGGAGTCCGCGCCGACGGACATGATGGGGTTCGCGCCGACCACACTAAAAACCAGCGTCGCGGCGATAAAGGCCACGAGGGCGCTAAAGGCGGGGACCTCCGCTAAGCGCGACGTCGCGAGTTGTTCGGGAATCGCGACGGCGAGAAGCGTGACCCCCGCGAGCACCTCGGTCACGAGTGCCGCGCGCGACGTGGTCCGCGGCAGGTCCCAAAGCGCTTCGGCCCGTACCCGTAGTCCGACCGACGTGGGCCGCGCGGCGCCGGACTTCGAATTTCGGCTCACGGCCCCACCTTAGGGTCAACCGTGAGCCGAAATCGAAGGCGAAATCGCTTTACGAGTCGAGGCTCACCGTGGCGAGGGTTAACACGCCGGCCACCGTGGTGGCGGTCGCGTTCACGTGATCGCCCACCGCGATGGCGGAGACGTTGACGCTGGCGGGTACGGCGAGCACAACCAGGGCCGAATTGTCACCGGCCTGAATCGAGAGGCTGGTGGCCGAGACGGCGCTGACGACGCCACTGAACTCTTGGACGTCGTTGTTCGCGCCACTGATCTCAAAGTTGCTCAGTGTCAACACGCCGCCGACCAAAGTAGCGGTCGCGTGTAGCTCGTCACCAACCTGCACGGAAGAAACGTTCAACGTCGCGGGCACCGCGAGCGTGATTGCCGCCGCCTGGTCACTCGGCTGCACGGTGAGACTCGTCGCGCTCACGGCCGTGACGGTCCCGTCAACTTCCGAGGACTGGGCTTGGTCGCCGTTTTCCGGGCCCTGCACCCGGATTGAACTCAGCGTCAACACGTTGTTCACGAGTTCACCGCGCGCGTGCACGCGGTCGCCCGCGGCGACGCTCGACACGTCGACGGTCGAGGGCACGGCCAGGGTAACGGGGGTCGCCTGGTCACCGGGCTGGATGACCAGTGACGTCGCGCTCACCGAGACCACGACGCCCTCGACCTCGGTCGACATTGACTGTCCCTGATCGCCCTCACTGGACTGCGCGCGAACGCTGGTCAAGGTTAAGACGCCGGCCACCAGCGTGGCCTCCGCGTGGACGCGCTCGCCGACGCTCAACGTCGACACGTCAATAGTTGACGGGACGCTCACCACGACGGGCGCGGCTTGGTCACCGGGCTGAATCGTCAAACTCGTCGCGTTGGCGGCGACGACCAGGCCCTCAATCTGCATTGAGTTGTTGCCCTGCTGATCGCCGTTGCCCTGGTTGTCCTCGTTCGAGGTGACGCCCGCGTTACCTGACGCGGCCGCCGAGTCGTCGGTGATCGTCACCAGAGTGAAGGTCTGGCTCGCGTAGTCGACCAGAACCTCAACTTGATCGCCCACCGCGATGGTCGACGGAAGCGTCAAGCTCGCCGGAATCGCGACGGTCGTGGACGCGCCGTCTTCCACGGCGAGGACGAGCGAGCTCGCCGAGACCGCCGACAACGTACCCTCGAGTTGAATCAAGTTGGTCGTACCCACCTGCTGCAGTGACGTTTCGTCAAGACCCGAGGCGTTGATATCGACCGCGACGTTCACGACGGTGCCCACCGCGGGGCCGGAGCTCGACGAGTCGTGCGCGTGCAGCTTCGACGAACCCACCACCAACACGCTGCCCCCTGAGGCCAACGTCACGCGTCCCGACGTCGCGGCCACGACGGTCGCGCGCAACTTGGCGTGACGCGTTCGGCCGTGGGCCTTAAGACTGTTGACGTGGAACGTGCCGTCGGCCAACTTCGTGGTCTTGGCCGAGACGACGGCGCCTAACGCCACCGCGTTCACCGCGCCGGCGCTACGCAAGCGCAGCGTCCGCGCGGACGTCGCCCCGCTCGAAACCACGATCGTGTGTCGCGCGCTATTACGTGCGATGACCGCGCCGGACACCGACGCGTTTGCGGTGGTCTGGGCTCGTGCGCTACTCGCGCCGGCGAGTGACGCCGGCACGACGAGGCTCGTCGCGACGACGAGCGCTCCCACGATGGCGCCGTTGTACGTACGTCGAAAGTTCGTTTTCTTCATAAAATCTCCTTGGTGTGCTGCTCGCTCACCATCATGTGGAGCACCGCCGCGTCGCGTCAATGACGCAAATGAACTGTCGTACTTTCGTAACAAAGCAAGTGTGCGGATTATTTACCAACGATCGATTGGCCACACGGTCGATTGATCGTCAATTTTGACGAGCCACGATGAAAAAACTCTCACGTACGACTAAGAAAAGCGCGCGGGTTTCTCGCGCGCGAGGCGCGTTACTTGGTGATCACGACGCGAAAGCCCTCCGCGAGGCGACCCTTCTTGAGTCCGGCCATCTTCGCGGTGGTGCGCGTCCAGGTTCGAATCATCTCTTCGAGACCTTCACGTTCGCCCACTTGGCTGACGTGCTGGCGAAGGGCGGCGACTTTGCGCTCAAAGTGATCCGTGATGTCGACGACCATGGTGGGCGCCGTGCCGGCGAGCCAGACGAGCCCCACGGTGTGTGGCTCGAGACCCTCGCGTAAGAGTTCGGGGAAGGCGTGGGGATTACGCGCGTCGGGGTAGACGGCGCGCAACGTGGCTTCCCCGGCCGCGAGGTGATCGGGATGACTGGCGAAGATGCGCTCGTAGTTGCGCTCCGGACTTTGCGTAATGACCAGATCGGGCTTGACGCGTCGTATGACGCCAGCGATCGCGCGGCGCAGTTCTAAGGTGACCTCGACGCGACCGTCGGGCCAGCGCAGGAACGTCAAGTCCGTGACGCCCACTTCCTTAGCCGCCAAGGTCTGCTCGCGCTCGCGTTCGGCGGCGCGCTCCTCGTTGGTCGACGTCGAGCCGTCGCCGCCGGCGTCACCCGAGGTGACCAGACAGTACGACACCTCGACGCCCGACGCGGTCAACGTGGCGATCGTGCCGGCCGAGCCAAAATCGACGTCGTCGGGGTGCGCGACCACGACCAGCGCGCGGGTGATTGACTCGTCGATCTCGTAGACCGGCAGACCATTCTTCGTTGACTTCTTGCTCACAGAACCGACTCCTCCATCGTGGGTGTCCAGTTGGCCAGGTCACGCAGGTGCGCGTTGTTCGAGAAGACCTCAACCACGGGCAACTTCAGACCGAGTCGGCGCATAATCACGGCCGCCTCGTTGAGTTGATTCCACAGCAGCAGCGACACGACAACCCCGGTCGAACCGGCGCGCGCCGTGCGTCCCGAGCGATGCAGGTAGGCCTTTTGGTCCTCCGGCGGGTCGAAGTGCATCACGCAGTCGACGCCGTCGATGTGCAGACCACGCGCCGCGACGTCGGTCGCGACGAGGACGGGGAGTTTCTCCGCCGCGAAGTCGGCCAACGCCTTTTCTCGTTGACTCTGGCGCAGATCGCCGTGAATCGCCGCGGCGTCGACGCCCTCTTTTTGGAGCTGTTCAACGAGGCGGTCCGCGCCGCGCTTCGTGCGACAAAAGATGATGGTTTTGTCGTTCGCGTTACAGATCGTGGCGGCCACCTTGATACGGTCCATCTGGTGGACCTGCAAGAAGTGGTGCACCATGCGCGCGACGGTCTGGGTGTCGCTGGCGACTTCGTGAAAGACCGGATCACTCAAGTAGCGCTTGACGAGTCGATCAATCGCGCCGTCCAAGGTCGCCGAGAACAACAACGTCTGGTGCGGGCGCTCGTTAATTCGTCGCAACACCCACTCGACCTGGGGCATGAAGCCCATGTCGGCCATGCGGTCGGCCTCGTCGAGCACGAGAACCTCTAAGAGCTCCACGTTCACTTCGCCGCGGTCACCGAGGTCGATGAGTCGACCCGGCGTGGCGATGATGACGTCGCCGCCCTTGCGCAGCGCCTTGATCTGACGTTCCATGTCCGCGCCGCCGTACACCGCGGCGACGTGCAGACCGAGCGCCTTACCGAGGGGAGCCAAGACCTCAAAGACCTGGACCGCGAGCTCACGGGTGGGCAGGAGGACTAAACCGCGGGGTCGCACGGGCTGGCCCTCGACGAGGTGCGGCGACGTCGTTTCGGCGACGCGCTGGAGCATCGGGAGGCCGAAGCCCAAGGTCTTGCCCGAGCCCGTCTTCGCCTTGCCGCAGACGTCGCGTCCGGCGAGCGCGTCGTGAATCGTCATGGCCTGAATTGGGAAGGCGGTCGTAATACCCTGGCTCGCGAGCGCGGCGCACAACTCCGGCGCGACGCCGAGCTCTTCAAAGGTTTTGTTGGTGGCGTACCTGTCGGAGTCGGACAGGGGGGTCTCTACGGATTCACTACTCACGGAAACGGACGATCTCTTCTCGGTCGGACCCGTAACCGTCATCGAACGTGGTGGGCCCGAACCCTCTACGGGTTCAGCCCTAGTCTACGGGAAGGAATCCACGACGACGACCAAGGAGCAGCATGGCGCGACTCGAAGCCGGTTCAAAGGCCCCCACGTTCACGTTGAGTGACCACGCGGGACGCAGCGTCGCGCTGAGCGACTTTCGGGGTCAGCGGGTCGTACTTTACTTTTACCCCGCCGACGACACGCCCGGTTGCACCAAAGAGGCCTGTCAGTTCAACGACGCGTTGCGCGCCTTCGCCGACCTCAACGTGACCGTGCTCGGCGTCTCGCCCGACGACGCGGCGAGCCACGACGCCTTTCGACAGAAGTACGGCCTCAACGTGAACTTGCTCAGTGATCCGACGAAAAAGGTGATGACCGCCTACGGCGCCTTCGGCGAGAAGATGCTCTACGGCAAAAAGGTGCAGGGCGTGATCCGCTCGACGTTTTTGATCTCCGACAAGGGCGTCATCGAACGAGCGTGGTACAACGTGCGCGCCGACGGTCACGCGGCCAAAGTGCTGGCCGCGCTCTAGTTAGCGCGAGTGGTACCGGCGCACCGCGCGCACGCGGTGCCAGAAGAACGCGGCGATCAACACCACCAAGACGATGATCGTCGGCGTTTGCAAGACGTGAAAGTCGTGGCTCACCCTCGGCCAGTTCGATCCGGCCGCGTAGCCCAGTCCGGTCAGTAGCGAGACCCACGCCAAGGAGCCAATCGTGGTGAGCACGATGAAGGGTCCGCGCTTCATTTCGGCAATGCCCGCGGGCACCGAAATCGCGCTGCGCACGACGGGCAGCACGCGACCGATGAGCACCGAGATGGCCCCGTACTTGGCGAACCAGCGCTCGGCGGCGTCGAGGTCCCCGTGGGTGAGCAGAATCCACTTGCCCCAGCGATCAACGATGGTGCGCCCGAGCGTGCGGCCAATCTCGTAGGCGATCACCGAGCCAACGAGCGAACCCAAGGTGCCGATCACGATGACGGCCCACACCGAGAACTGCGGGTGGCCGAGTATCGCGCTCGTGCACAGCGCGCCGGCGAAACCAAACGTCACCTCGGAGGGAATCGGCGCCATGGCCGATTCCACGATCGAAAGCACGATGAGCGCGAAGTAGCCGTAGTTCTGAACGAAGGATTGCACGAACGCCATTCTTACCCACGGCGTTCATCGTTGCGGCGACTTCAGGCCTGGTGGGCCGAACACCAGTACGTCGTGCGTCCGCCAATGGTGGCACTCAGCATCGCCGCGCCGTCCTTCGGGCAGTGTCCCCCGGGGAAGCGCCCCTCCATGTGGTCGCCCAAGTGAGAGCCACCGCGCCGGTCCAGGGTGCGCAGCGTCTGGGTGAAGGCGCGATAGAGCCGTTGACGCTGCGTCGCGTCGAGGCATGCGGTGGGTGTTCGTGGATCAATCCCCGCGCGAAAGAGCATCTCGTCACCGAGGAGATTGCCCACGCCCGCCACGATCGACTGATCGAGGAGACGCGCCTTAATCGCGGGACCCTCGCCGCGCGCGACGCTCAGCATCTCGTCGAACTGCGCCCGCGTGAGCGAGAGCGCGTCGGGTCCGAGATCGTCCAGCGACGGCGCGACCTCGACGCGCGCGAGTCGACGCGGATCGTGCAGCAGGAGGCGCCGACCGTCGTCAAGGCTAAGCCCCGCGCGAATCCATTTCTCGTGGTACGTGTGGGGACCGTAGAACAGTCCGTCAATGCCCGCGTCACCGTCGACGAGCAGCACGCCGGTCATGCCACAACGCAACCCGAGGGTCGGACCCGAGGTCTCCAGCAGCAGTAACGTGCCGCGTCGCGACGTGGCGCGAATGGTGAGACCCTTCACGGCGCGCGACCACGCCCCCGGCGAGCTCAACTTCTTGGCCGCGTAGGCGTCACTCCAACCGCTCGCGACCCGCGCGCCCACGACGCGCTCGGCCAGTCGTCGATAGGACTCGACTTCGAGGATCTCCGGCACGCGACCACGGTACCGTTGAACGTCACGAGAGAGCCTTTACTAGGGTTGAGGGGTGGCAATCGAGAAACCGCACTGGCGA
>JAGWHY010000038.1 GCA_028873575.1 Acidobacteriota bacterium
GACTACTCGGCGCCCAACGTCGCCAAGGAGATGCACGTCGGTCACCTGCGTTCGACGGTGATCGGCGACGCGCTGGCGCGGATGAGTCGCTTCGCCGGGAACCACGTCGTCGCGCGCAATCACGTGGGCGACTGGGGTACGCCCTTTGGCATGTTGATCGAGCACTTGATCGACGTAGGCGAAGACGAGGCGATCGCCGAACTCTCCATTGGCGATCTCGACGGTTTCTACAAGGCCGCGCGCGCGAAGTTCGACGCCGACGAGCGTTTTCAAGATAGCGCGCGCCGTCGCGTGGTGCTCTTGCAGGGCGGCGACGCGGAGACCCGGCGCCTCTGGCGGGTACTCGTGAATGAGTCGGTCGCCTACTTCAGCGAGGTCTACGCGAAGCTCGACGTCACCTTGACTCCCGAGGACGTCGCGGGGGAGTCCACGTACAACGACGCGCTCGAGGGCGTGGTCGAGGACCTGCGACAAAAGGGACTCCTGGTCGACAGCGACGGCGCGTGGTGCGTCTTTCCGCCCGGCTTCACCAATCGCGACGGCGCGCCGCTGCCGTTAATCGTGCAAAAGCGCGACGAGGGATTCGGGTACGCGGCGACGGATCTCGCGGCGCTGCGCGACCGCGTCGAGCACCTCGGAGCCGACGAACTGGCCTACGTGGTCGGCGCCCCCCAGGGACAGCACTTCGAGATGATCTTCGCCGTGGCGCGGCTGGCCAACTGGCTCCCGGAGCGGGTGCGTTGCGAGCACGTGAGTTTTGGCAACGTGCTCGGGCCCGACCGCAAGATGTTTAAGACGCGCGACGGCGAGACGATCAAACTCGTGGCGCTCTTGAACGAAGCCGTCGACCGAGCGGAAATCGTGCTGAGCCAACGCGCGCACGACCTCACGAGCGACGAGGTGCGCGAACTCGCGACGAAGATCGCGCGCGCTTCCATTAAGTACGCGGACCTCTCGACCGAGCGCCAGCGCGACTACGTCTTTGACCTCGATCGGATGGTCTCCTTCGAGGGCGACACGGGACCGTACCTGCAGTACGCCCACGCGCGCGTGCGCTCCATCTTTCGCCGCCTGGGTGAGCCCTGGCGCCCACCGGCGGGGCCTTTCGATCTCGCCACGCCGGCCGAGCGCGACCTCGCGCTGGCGCTGCTCGCCTTCCCCGAGGCCTTCGCCGGCGCGCTCGAGCACCGCCAGCCGCACCGGCTTTGCAACTACCTCTTTGACTTGGCCCAGCGCTTCACGTCGTTCTACGACGCGTGCCCGGTGCTCGGGGTCGCGGGTGACCTGCGCGCGCAGCGCTTAGCCCTGTGTGAACTCAGCGCGGCCACCATCGCGCTCGGCCTTTCCGTGCTCGGCATCGAAGCGCCCGAGCAGATGTAGCGCCGCGCCCGCGCGCGCCTCGTCGGTAGAGTACGAGCCGAGGCGCGTCGCGCCGCGTGAGGGGGAAGTTCCATGAAGGTCAAGGCCGCAATCGTCACCGAAGCCGGTGGTCCGTTTCGCACCGAAGAGATTGAGATTGACGAGCCGCACGCCGGTGAGGTCAAAGTCAAAATGGCCTTCGCCGGCATGTGTTACTCCGACGAGACGTTGCGCAAGGGTGGCCTCACCCAAGACCCCGAACTGTTGAAGTTGATTAGTGGCCGCGAGAGCATGTTCCCGGTCATCGCCGGCCACGAAGGATCAGGGGTCGTCGAGTCGGTCGGTGAGGGCGTCACCAGCCTGGCGCCGGGCGACCACGTGGCCGTCTCCTTCGTGCCGTCGTGCAACAAGTGTGACTACTGCCTGTCGGGACGTCCCTACCTCTGTGACCTGATGGCGACGATCCTCGTCGGCCCGATGATCTCGGACCAGACGTGGCGTCACCACTTGGGTGACACGCCGCTTAACCGTATGTGTCAGATCGGCGCCTTTTCGGAGTACGTGGTCGCGAACGAGGCCTCGCTG
Source organism: Acidobacteriota bacterium (assembly GCA_028873575.1). Classification (GTDB taxonomy): domain Bacteria; phylum Actinomycetota; class Acidimicrobiia; order Acidimicrobiales; family RAAP-2; genus RAAP-2. Next base: position 1,945 of record JAGWHY010000038.1, read on the forward strand.
ATCAAAATTGAGCCCTGGTGGGACCTGCGCGCCGCCGCGCTCATCAGTTGCGGCGTGGCGACGGGCTACGGGTCGGCCGTGAATCGTGCCCAAGTCAAGCACGGTGACACCGTCGCGGTGATTGGCTGTGGCGGCGTGGGCTCGGGCGCGATCCTCGGCGCCCTCGACGCAGGCGCTCGCGCGGTCATCGCGATCGACACGAACGATTCCAAGGTCGAGCGGGCGAAGAAGCTCGGCGCGACCCACGGGGCAAGTAACGCGCTGGAGGCCGCCTTCAATATCTTGCCCGACCTCACGTGGGGCAAGAACTGCGACGTCGTGATCATCACGGTGAACACGCTGACCGCGGGGATTATTGAGGAAGCGCGATCGATTTGCGCGAAGGGCGGGACCGTGGTGTTGACGTCACTCGGGGCGGCGACGCTCAACACGATTGAGCTCAACACGTCGATGTTCGCCATGTACAACCAAGATCTTCGCGGCACGGTCTTTGGCTCGGGCGCGCCGCGACTGCAGATTCCCAAACTGCTGCGTCTGCACCACGAGGGAAAGTTCCCAGTCGACGAGATGATCAGTCACGAGTACACCATCGACGAGGTCGAGCAGGGTTACCAGGATCTACGCGACGGCAAGAACGTCCGCGGCGTGGTGCGTTTCTAGTCCTCGGGCTCGGGCGACGGGCTCGGCCGCGCGCCGAGCGGGAGAAAGTCGCGCCAGCGCAGTGAGCTCGACGTCACCACGGGGATGAGCGGGCGCCACTCGCGACGTCGCCAGGCGCCGACGACCAGACCGCTCGCGTAGGCCAGGTCGTCGGCGACGCCGAGCGGCAGATCGCGCAGACGAAAACGCTCGTGGCGCCAACGCCAGCCGACGCCGAGTACGAGGAGCCCGAGGACGCGCCGTCGCACGCGCCGCACCACGAGGAGCGCCAACAACGCGGGCGCGTAACTGCGCACCAACGCCCGCGCCAAGGGACCGGCGCCGTGCACGACGCCACGGCTCACGACCTCACGCGCGACGCGCGCTGGCTCCGTCGTCGTCGCGGGCAGGCGCTCGGCGAGGTGGCGCTCGGCGACGCGAAGAATACGTCCACTTATCGCGGCGCGACCGAGCAGCAGTGTCCCCAGTGAACCCAGCGTGACCGGATCGACCCGTAGCGGGGCGAGTCGCTCACCGTGTCGCGTCGCCAGCTCGGCGCTGGACGCGGCGTAGGCGACGCGCTGATCCCACCACCGCGACCACGAGGCCCGCGCCCCGTGGGTGACGACGACGTCGGCCTCGTAGCGCACGAGCCAGCCCTGGTCACTGAGGCGCCAGACAAAGTCCACGTCTTCACCCACCCGCAGCGTTTCGTCGAAGCCGTCGCCCGCACTCGCGCGACGCACCACGACGAGGGCGCTCGGTACGAAGCTGACGGCGGCGCCGGCGCGCACCAGACCCGATCGCGGGCCGCGGTCCAGTGGACTGAATCGCTCCTCGAATCCCTCGCGCCAGGTCCGCGCGCGCGGTCCGCGCACGCGCGGCGCGACGGCGCCCACCAGTGGGTCGTGGAAGGGGGCGCACAGTCGCGCGAGGACGGCCGGGGCGTCGTCGAGCGCGACGTCGGCGTCGACGAAGCAGACCAGGGGGCGTGAGCTCGCGCGAAGACCGGCGTTGCGCGCCGCGGCCGGACCACGAGGTTCGTCGTGGCGCAGCAGCGTCGCGCCGGCGTCGTGAGCTAACTGCGCGATCGCGGCGGGATCACGTGAGCCGTCGTCGACGATCGTCACGTGCAGACCACGCAGCGACGCGAGTAGCGCGCCCAACGTGTCGAGGTGATCGCGTACCGGGATCACCACGTCGAGCTCGTCGAGGTCAAACGATTGACTTCGGTACGTGCGCACCAGTCCCTGCAGCACCAGGGTGCGGGCGAAGCCACCCTCGCCCGCTCGCACCGTCTCGCCGCGGCGCCAGCGTTCGAGTACGTCGCGCGAGGCGCCGGGAAGATGCAAGAGCCGTCGAGGCGCGCCACCCACGACCAAGCGTTCGTCGAGGAATCGGGCCTCCGCGTCGAGTTCGACGCGGGTGCCGGCGTCGATCGGGACGTCGAGCGCGGAGGGTGCCGTGGGCGTGAGGTGCGTCACCCGGTGAGTCTGGCACGTCACCCTGGTCCCGGCGCGAGCGGTCAGAATAGAACAAAGGGAGGTCACGTGGTTACTGGGACGAAGGTGCACGAGGAACAAGAGCACGACGCGTTGGTCGTCGAGGAACTGCTCGTTGAAGAGGTCTCCATTGACGGCCTCTGTGGCGTCTACTAAATCGTGCGTGACCTCGCGACGGCGTCGCTTGACGTGACGCGCGCCTGGGCGCTGAGCCCCGAGGTGTCACTGCGCGACGAAGCCTTCGGGGCGCTCGCGTACCACCACGGCAATCGCCGGCTGGTCTTTTTGAAGTCGCCCGCGTTGGTCGCGCTGGTGCGCGCCCTCGAGAACTTTGCGGACGTGAACGACGCCCTCGACGCCCTCGTCGCGCCGAACGAACGCGCGCGCTACCTCGAGGCGTTGCGCTCACTCGAACGGTCGGGGTTGCTGCGTGCCCGCTAACTCGTCACTGCGCGACCGCTTCGAACGCGGGCTCGCCGCGCCGATCTGTCTGACGTGGGAGCTGACCTACGCGTGCAACCTCGCCTGCACGCACTGTCTCTCGTCGTCGGGGCGGCGCGACCCCCGCGAGCTCTCGACCGCCGAGGCCAAGGCGCTCATCGACGAAATCGCGGCGATGCAGATCTTTTACGTCAACGTCGGCGGCGGCGAACCAATGGTCCGACGCGACTTCTTCGAACTGATTGAGTACGCGGTGTCGTCGCGCGTCGGGGTGAAGTTCTCGACCAACGGCACGCGACTCGACGCGGCGGCGGCCCGACGTCTGGCCGCGATGGACTATCTCGACGTTCAAGTCTCCCTCGACGGCGTCGACGCGACGACCAACGACGCGATTCGTGGTGACGGGAGCTACGCGGCCGCCCGACGAGCCATGGATCACTTGGCCGCGGCCAACTTTGGACCGTTCAAAATCTCGGTCGTGATGACGCGTCACAACGTCGCCCAACTCGACGCCTTCGAGGCGCTGGCCGCTTCCTACGGCGCGCAACTGCGACTGACGCGTCTACGGCCCTCGGGGCGAGGGGTGGACACGTGGGACGAGTTGCACCCTACGCGTCAACAAAATCGCGACCTCTACCACTGGCTCGTCGCGCGACCCGACGTACTCACCGGTGACTCGTTTTTTCACCTCTCCGCGTTGGGGGCGCCACTGGACGGCCTCAACCTCTGCGGCGCCGGGCGCGTGGTCTGTTTGATCGACCCCATTGGTGACGTCTACGCCTGCCCGTTCGTCATTCACGAGCAGTTTCTGGCGGGCAACGTGCGCGACGCCGGGTTTGGCGCGGTGTGGCGCGACAGCGAACTCTTTACGTCGTTGCGCGCCGAGGGCAGCGCCGGAGCCTGTGCGTCGTGTGGCTCCTACGACGCCTGTCGGGGCGGGTGCATGGCGGCCAAGTTCTTTACCGGCCTGGAGTTAAGCGACCCCGATCCCGAGTGCGTCTTTGGCCACGGTGAAACGGCGCTGGCCAATCGCGTGGCGGTCACGTTGCCCTCGCCCAAAGAGGACCACTCGCGTCGCGTCGCGCTCACCCTGCGCTCACGCGTCGTCGGTTGAAAGTCGACTCCACTAGTCTCGCTCTCAGTTCGTGAGTGCGGGAGAGTCGTGGCGCAACAGTGGTTCGAAACCGTGGCGGTCGCCCAGCGTCGGGCTCAGCGCCGCCTGCCGGCGTCGGTCTACAACGCGTTGATCGCCGGTTCGGAGAAGGGACTGTCGTCGAGTGACAACACGAACTCCTTTGACGAGTTGGGCTTTGCCCCCCACGTCGCGGGACTGAAGAATCAACGCTCGATGGCGACGACCGTCATGGGCCAAGACGTGTCGATGCCGGTCGTCATCTCGCCGACCGGCGTGCAGGCCGTACACCCCGACGGGGAGGTCGCGGTCGCGCGCGCGGCGGCGGCGCGCGGGGTCTTGATGGGGCTCAGCTCGTTCGCGAGTAAGTCCGTCGAAGAGGTCTGCGCGGTGCACTCGCCGGTCTTTATCCAGCTCTACTGGTCGGGGGAGCGCGACGTGATGGTCCAGCGCCTCGAACGCGCCAAGGCCGCCGGCGCGAAGGGCGTCATTTTGACCCTCGACTGGAGTTTTTCGAACGGTCGCGACTGGGGTAGTCCCTGGATCCCCGAGAAGATCAACGCGAAGGCGGTACTGAAACTCGCGCCCGAGGTTCTGGTGAAACCCCGATGGCTCTGGTCGTTCGTGAAGAGCGGTCACCTACCTGATCTCTCCACGCCCAACATGGCCCTGCCCGGCCAAAGCGCGCCCACCTTCTTTGGCGCGTACTACGAGTGGATGCAGAGCACGCTGCCCGACTGGAGTGACGTGGCCTGGCTGCGCGCGCAGTGGGACGGGCCGTTCATGGTGAAGGGCGTCAGCCGCGTCGACGACGCGAAGCGCGTCGTCGATCTCGGCGCGACGGCCCTCTCCGTCTCGAACCACGGCGGCAACAATCTCGACGGCACGCCCGCGCCGATTCGCGCGCTGCCGGCGGTCGTGGACGCGGTGGGCGATCAGATTGAGGTCCTACTCGACGGCGGCGTGCGACGCGGCTCCGACGTCGTCAAGGCGCTCGCGCTCGGCGCGCGGGCCGTCATGATCGGCCGCGCCTACCTCTGGGGACTGGCCGCGAACGGTCAAGCGGGCGTGGAGAACGTGCTCGACGTCTTGCGCGGCGGCATCGACTCGGCACTGCTCGGGCTGGGCAAGTCTGACGTCAGTGAACTCACGCGCGACGACGTGGTCGCGCCACCCGACTTCTTCCGGCGCCTGGGATGACGCGTCGCGTCGCGGTCGTCACCGGCGCCGCGCGCGGTATTGGCGCGGCCACGGTGGACGCCCTCGTGGGCGAGGGCTACCGCGTCGTCGCGGTTGATCGCTGTCGCGACATTGCGGAGGTGCCCTACCCGCTCGCGACGCCGAACGACCTCGACGCGCTCGTCGCGCGTCACGGTGACGCCGTACTCGGTCTCGTAGGCGACGTCCGCAGCGCGACCGACATGGCCCTGGCCGTGGAGACCGCCACGCGCCACTTCGGCCGACTGAACGCCGTCGTCGCCTGCGCGGGGGTCGTCGCGGGCGGCGGGCCACTGTGGGAGATGTCCGACGCCGCGTGGGACGCCGTGTGGTCGGTCAACGTGCTCGGTACGCGCCGTCTTATTGAAGCGGCGGCGCCGACGTTGATCGCGAACGGGCCCGACGCCCACAGCCGCGTGGTGGCCGTCGCCTCGGCCGCCGGGAGCACGGGTCTGTTTCACCTGGCCGGCTACAGCGCGGCCAAGCACGCGGTGGTGGGTCTCGTGCGGGCCGTGGCGATGGATCTCGCGCCCTACGGCGTCACGGCCAACGTCGTGAGTCCGGGATCGACGCGCACCCCGGTGCTCGACGCCTCGGCCGCAATCTACGGCCTCGACAGTGCCGAACGCTTCGCCGCGCAACAGCCCCTCGGTCGACTCCTCGAACCGAGCGAGGTCGCCCACGCCATTGCGTGGCTCTGCTCACCAGCGTCGTCGGCGATGACTGGGGCCAACGTGGCGGTCGACGGTGGCATGACCGTGCACTAGCCGGTGGGGTGGTTGCATATACCTCTGGGGGTATATAGACTGGACGAATGCCTACACTCCTTTCTTCAGCCGCTACGTCCGAAAACCACCCCGAATCGGTGGCCGTGGCCTCCGGTCCGGGCCCACTAGGTCGACTCGGCGTCTGGTCCGTCACTCACCGTCGCCACGTCTTCGTGAGCTGGCTCTTACTCATCGTGGCCATGGCCTTCTTCGCCCCCGGCGTGGAAAAGGCCTTGAGCGGCGCGGGTTGGCAGGCCGACGGCTCGGCCTCCGTGCAGGCGCGCGCGCTCGCGCAGCGCTACTTCGCGGGTCAGGCCAGCTCGGCCATTGAGGTCGTGGTGCACGCGAAGGACTCGGTCACGTCGCCCGACGCGCGCGCGGTGCTCGCGAAGGTCGAGCGAACGCTCGCCGCCGATCCCCGCGTCGCCTCGGTCATTGCCCCCCGGCCCGGTTTGAGCATCAGCGCCGACGGGAAGACGGCCATTGTGCTCGCCGGGGCCGGCGCCGACACCAACACGATGGTGCGCGCCGCCGACGCGTTGCAGGCGCCGCTCGCCGCGCTCTCGACGAAGAACGTGAGCGTCACCGCGACGGGGTCGTCAGTGTTGTGGTCCGACTTCAACACGGCGAACCGCACGGCAATGATGCGCTCGGAGATGTTTTCGTGGCCCGTGACGCTCGCGATTTTGGTGCTGGCCTTTGGCTCGCTGGTCGCCGCCGGACTGCCCTTGTTGTTGACGATGGCGGGGCTCTTAAGTGCGGCGGGCATGCTCGACCTCCTCACCAAAATCACGCCGATTTCTATTTGGGCGATGAACTTTGCGTTGATGTTCGCGCTGGCGCTCGGCATTGACTACGCGCTCTTTATCGTCGTGCGATTTCGTGGCGCGCACTTTGGACGAAACCGCGACGTGGCGCACTCGGTCGGCGAAACTATGGACTCCGCCGGTAAGGCCGTTCTGTTTTCTGGGCTGACTGTGTTGATCTCGCTCTCGAGCGTGATGGTCGTGCCCTCTCCGGCCTTTAAGTCAATGGCCGGTGGCATCATGCTGGCGGTGCTGTTCGTATTGGGCGCCTCGCTCACGCTCCTGCCGGCCACGTTGGGCGCCCTCGGCGATCGCGTTGACGCGCTCGCGTTGCCGTGGGCGCACGCCGGCGAGCACCGTTCCGCGCGCTTCGCGAAGTGGGGCGAAATGCTCTGGCGTCGACCCTTGTTGTGGGGCGGCGCGGCGCTGGTGATTTTGGTGGCGGTGGCGCTGCCGGTGGTGGGACTGCGCACCGCGATGCCGTCGATCAAGGTGGTGCCCGCGAACGCGCCGGCGCGCGTGGGCTACCTCGAAGTCCAGGCCGCCTTCGGACCGGGCGCGCCCGGTCAGTTGCAGGTGTTGTTGCCGACGCGTGACGTGGCGGCGGCGAGCGCGACCTTGAAGCGCGACCCCGGCGTCGCCGCGGTGGCCCCGGCCCAGGTCTCGGCGTTAAAGCCCTCGCTCGCGCTGATCAACCTGGTGCCCACGGTGGACCCGTCGAGTCCGAAGTTGGCGATCATTTTGGCGCGGGTGCGCGCCGAGTTGCCCGCGGGCGCGTTGGTCGGTGGGGCTGCGGCGGAGAATCTCGATCTCCAGCACGCGCTCTCGACGAAGACGCCGCTAGTTATTGGCATGGTGTTGTTGCTCGGGTTCATCTTGTTGGTGTTCGCGCTTCGCGCGTTGCTGGTGGCCCTGCTCGGGGTCGTCACGAGCCTTCTCGCCACCGCCGGGGCCTTTGGCGTCGCGCGGCTGATCTTTCAAAACGGTTGGGGTCACGCGCTGTTGAACTTCACGCCCCAGGGCTTTCTCGACGCGTGGGGTCCGGTCTTCTTCTTCGCCATGATTTTCGCGATTTCGATGGACTACACCGTCTTTTTGCTCTCGAGCGCGAAGGAACACTACGAACGCTCCGGCGATCCCAAGGACGCCATGGTCAACGGCGTCGCGCACTCGGGTCGGGTCATCTTCTCGGCGGCCGCGGTCATGGTCGCGGTCTTTTTCACCTTCTCGCTGTCGGGTCCGCTGCCCCCCAAGGAGATGGGCGTCATTTTGGGCGTCGCGGTTCTGCTCGACGCGTTCTTGGTGCGCCTGGTGCTGCTGCCCGTCCTGCTGCGTCTCACCGGTCGCGCCGCGTGGTGGCTGCCGGGCTGGTTGAACCGCGTTTTACCGAAGGTCAACTTCGCGCATGACTAAGTCGGGAGTCCGCTATACCCGAGGGGACATAATGGAGAGAGCCACGTCGCGGCGAAGTCGCGCGACGCGCGTCACGAAAGGACTACGCCCATGACGACCCACGTACTCCAAGATACGCAGACCAAGGACGCGATCTCCAAGCGTCTGCGTCGCGCGCACGGTCAGCTCGGCGCGGTCATTCGCATGCTCGACGACGGTCGCGACTGTCAAGAGATCGTCACGCAGATGGCGGCGGTCGACAAGGCGGTGACCGCCGCGGCGTTCACGTTGATCTCAACCAGTCTGCGTGAGTGCTTCGCCAATCCCACGCTCGATGAGGTCGACGTCACCAACAAGTTACAAAAGCTCTTTTTGAGCATGGCCTAAAGAGAAAGAGAGTTCCCGTCATGTGTCATCGCACCACCTGTGCCACCTGTAAGAAGCCGACGTGGAGTGGCTGCGGCCAACACGTCGAACAAGCGCTCGCGGGCGTGGCGCTGGCCGATCGCTGCCAGTGCGCGACGAAAGCGAAAAGCGGCGGCTTGTTCTCGCGTCGTCGTGGTCGCTGACGCCGACGCGGCGACGCGCTGGCGCGCGGCGCTGGCGTCGTGGGCTATCCCTCAGGAGATCCTCGACCAAGCCAGCGAGAGTCCGTGGATTCATCCGCCGGTGCTGTTTCAGATTCCCGACGTCATCGAGGACTCCCCGTCGCACCAGCGGGCCCGCGAAGTGCTGTCGCCCGGCGCGAGCGTGCTGGACGTGGGCTGTGGCGGCGGCGTCGCGGCCTTCGCGTTAACGCCGCCCGCGACGAGTGTCGTGGGCGTTGATCACCAAGGCGAAATGCTCACCATGTTTCGCGACAACGCGAACGCGCGCGGATTGCACTGCGCGACCTACGAGGGCTTCTGGCCGGAAGTCGCGGCGCAGGTTGAGGTGGCCGACGTCGCGGTCGCGCATCACGTCGTCTACAACGTCGCCGACCTCGTTCCCTTTCTCCAGGCGCTGCACGACCACGCGCGCTCGCGCGTCGTTCTGGAACTGCCCGATCACCACCCCTTGTCCAACCTCTCGAGCGCGTGGGAGCACTTTTGGGGATTGACGCGTCCCACGACGCCGACGCCCGACGATCTGATGGACGTGCTTGTCGAAATGGGCCTCGCGCCACGGCGTGAACGCTGGCGTGGCGCGATGCGTCAAGAGAGCGATCTCGCCCAGGCCGCGCGCTTCACGAGAGTGCGACTCTGCCTGGCGCCCGAGCGTGAAGGTGAGGTCTACGACTTTCTGGCCGCGCAGACCCCCGCGCGGGAGCGCGAACTTTCCACGGTGTTCTGGGACGTGGGGTAGGGCGTGGGGTGTGCGCTACGGCTCAAGGAGATTTTGACGCATCGAACGCAACTCGCTGGGCGAAAGTCCAGCGTACTGGGCCCAGGCGGCGAGTCCTCCGTAGTCACGTCTGGCGCGTTCCAGGAACTGGGTCATCGTTTCGGCGCGCGCGCTGAGACGCTCCGCGGGCGTTTGGGCGATGGTCTCGGCGTAGCGTTCGTCGCGACGAAGGCGAATGAGTAGTTCTTCGACGTACGGGGCGCTGTCGGCGTAATCGCGCGCGATGAGGTCGTGGTGAACGCCGAGACAGTCAAGGATGATCGCGGCCATCACGCCCGATCGG
>JAGWHY010000039.1 GCA_028873575.1 Acidobacteriota bacterium
GGCTCGCTCGCGCGTAGTGGCGTGGTGGTGCCGAACCTCGGTCAGATCACGAGCGGAACGGCCGCCTAGTCCGATGGCCGCGCCGCACAGCGAGCCCCGCTGGCCGGCGTCGTTCGCCCTCCTAGGTTGCGTGGGCCTCTACGCGGTGTTGCCGAACCGTCTCGCCGTCGGACCCCACTGGATCGTACCGGTGATCGTGGCGCTCCCCATCATTCCCTTAAGCGCGCGAAAGCACCGTCACCCCAACGACGCCCCGTGGGTGCGGCGCGTCACCATCGCGACCATCGCGCTCATCACGCTCGCTAACGTCACCTCGGTCGCGCTACTCGTGCACCTCTTGCTCGTCGCCAACGTCCAACAAGGTCGCGCCCTGATCTACGCCGCGGTGTCGGTGTGGCTGACCAACGTGATCACCTTCGCACTGTGGTTCTGGGAGATGGACCGCGGAGGGCCCCACAAACGCGCCGGGGAGGATCCGCGACTACCCGACTTTCAGTTTCCCCAGATGGAAAATCCGACGTTGGCCCCACGCGACTGGCGCCCGGCCTTCGTCGACTATCTCTACACGTCGCTCGCCAACGGCACGAGTTTCGCGCCGGCCGACGCGATGCCGCTCACGCCACTGGCCAAGTCACTCTTCGCCGCCGAGTCGCTCATCTCTTTCGTCACGATCGCGGTGGTGGCCGCGCGCGCCGTGAACATCCTGCACTAGGGCGGGAACGAGTCGAAGAGTCGCTCGAGCAGGCCACTCGCGCGGCTCGCGCGGTCGTGCCTCGCCTCCACCCGGTCGGCCCAGCCGGCGAGCGCGAGACCGGCGTTAATGCCCAACCAGCGCAATGGTTCGAACTCCCAGCGCTTGGTGGCGTGGCGCACGAAGGGCAACCGGGTCAGGTCCGTCTCTTCGTCGGGGGCCGTGATGAGGTCGGCCAGCGCGCGCGCCGCGACGTGACTCATGACGACGCCGTCGCCGGTGTACCCGCCGGCGGCGCACAGGCCACTCGCGTAGTCGACGCGCACGAAGGGCGAGTGGTCGCGCGGCATGGCGAGCGCGCCACCCCACCGGTGGGTGAGGGCGCCGTCAAAGAAGGGAAAGAGCTCGTGCAGGGTCTCTTCGAGAAGCGTAAAGACCCGCGGGTTCTCGTCGAAACGCGCCTCCACGGCCGACGCGAAGTGATACGGCGCGCCGCGACCACCGAAGGCCAAACGATTATCCGCGGTTCGCTGACCGTAGATGATGAGGTGACGGTCGTCGGCGAAGGTCTCGTAGTTCGCCAACCCCGCCTGCGCGAAGAAGTCGTCGGGCAGTGGTTCGGTCGCGACCATGAGCGAGAAGAGCGGGACCACGTCGCGACGTTGACGGGGCAACGTGGGGGTGTACCCCTCGGTCGCGCGCACCACGTAGTCGGCGCGCACCTGGCCGAAGGGCGTGACGAGCGAGGCGCGTCGCGTCGCGGTGGCGCCGAGCAGGCGTGTCACGGGCGTGTGTTCGAAGATCGTCGCGCCGGCACGCTCGGTCGCGCGGGCGAGCCCGAGCGCTAATCGTGCGGGATGCACGCGCGCGCAGTGCGGCGTGTAGGTGGCACCCTCGAGTGCGCTCATCGCGACGCGTTCGCGCGCCTCGTCGGCGTTCAGCCAGCGCAAATCCTCTTGCGCCACGCCGGCCGCGCGCGCCGCGTCGACGCTCGCGCGTAGGCGCTGCGCCTGCGTGGCGCTGCGCGCGCCGACGAAGGTGCCGCCTTGGTGGAAGTGGGCGTCCACGCCGTCATTGGCGAGCGCTCGTCCGAGATGGGGGACCGCGTCGTTGAGTATGTGGCGCAGGTGCCTGGCCTCGTCCTCGCCGTAGGCGCGGCGCACCACGTCGTCGCTGAGGGGGTAGAGCGCCGAGGCCCAGCCCCCGTTGCGACCCGAGGCCCCAAAGCCGCAGACCTCACGCTCGAGTACCGCGACGCGCAGGGTCGGGTCGCGGCGAAGTAGCTCGCGCGCGCTCCAGAGTCCCGTGTAGCCACCGCCCACGATCGCGACGTCGACGTCGAGGTCCCCGCGCAAGGGCGCGCGTTCGACGACCGGTTCATCGAGCGTCGACCACCACAGGGAGGCCGACACTAGAAGTTGAGCTTGCTCGCCCCCGAAAGGACTTCGCGCAAGACCCCCACCATGAAGTCGATGTCGTCACGCGTGGAGATGAGCGGCGGCGCCAACTGCACGACGGGGTCGCCGCGGTCGTCGGAGCGACAGATCAGACCTCGACGGAACATCTCGGGAGTCACGTAGCCGCGCAACAGGCGCTCGGCGTCGTCGCCCTGCCAGGTCTCCTTGGTGACCTGATCCTTGACGATTTCGACGCCCCAGAAGTAGCCCGTGCCGCGCACGTCGCCGACAATCGGGATTTCCTTGAGCTTGTTCAACGCGTCCCTGAAGTAGTCCTGGTTCGCCTGGACGTTTTCGAGAACGTGCTCGTTTTCGATGATGTCGAGGACCTTGAGCGAAACGGCCGCCGACGTGGGGTGACCGGCCCAGGTAAAGCCGTGGGTGAAGGAAACGTCTTCGTGCTGGAAGGGCTCGGCAATACGGTCCGACACGATCATCGCGCCCAAGGGTGCGTAACCGGCGGTGATGCCCTTGGCGGCGCAGATGATGTCGGGGACGTAGTCGTACTTCTGTCCGCCGAACCACGTGCCGAGTCGCCCGAAGGCGCAGATCACTTCGTCCGAGACGAGGACCACGCCGTAGCGGTCACAGATTTCGCGCACTTCCTTCCAGTACCCCGGCGGCGGCGTGAAGCAGCCGCCAGCGTTTTGGACCGGCTCTAAGAAGACCGCCGCGACGGTCTCGGGACCCTCGCGAAGAATCGCTTCTTCGATTTGGCGCGCGTGCCAGAGACCGAAGGCCTCGAAGTCGTCGGCGAACTCGGTCGCGCGATAGAAGTTCACGGCCGGGATCTTGACCGCGCCGGGCACCAGGGGCTCGAAGGGCTTGCGGTAGCCGTCGAGTGAGGTGATGGTGAGCGCGCCCATCGTCGTGCCGTGGTAGGCGACGTCGCGGCTGATGACCTTGTAACGGTCGGTCTCGCCGCGCAGCTTGTGGTACTGACGGGCCAACTTCCAGGCGCTCTCAACCGCCTCGCCACCACCGGTGGTGAAGAAGACGCGGTTGAGATCGCCGGGCGCGAGCCGCGCGAGGCGTTCGGCCAACTCGATGGCCTTGGGGTGGGCGTAGGTCCAGATGGGGAAGAACGTGAGTTCCTTCATCGCCGCGGCGGCGGCCTCGGCGACGTCGGCGCGTCCGTGGCCGAGGGAGTTCGTGAAGAGTCCCGACAGGCCGTCGAAGTAGCGCGTGCCGTTCACGTCGTAGACGTGGACGCCCTCACCACGGGTGATGATCGGTACTTCGTTTTGCTCCGTGTACGCGCCCATGCGCGACATGTGCATCCACAGGTTGCGACGAGCTCGTTCGGAGTACGTATGGCTTTCTTTGTTTTGATTTTCGACGGCGATACCGTCGGAAATGATTTCGTGCAAGGTCACTTGGTCCCCCAGGCGTAGGTTTGTTTAGCCAACTTCAAATAGACGAACGTCTCCACCTCGGTCACGCCGGGAATGCTTCGAATCGAATCATTCAACAGATGCACCAAGTTGTTGTCGTCTTCGGCAATGACTTCGGCAATGATGTCGAAGCTGCCCGCGGTCATAACGACGTAGTTGGCCTCGTCGATCGCCGCGATTTTGTCCGCCACCAAACGCACGTCACCGTGGACCCGAATACCGATCAGCGCCTCGCGGCCGTAGCCGAGTTGCAGCGGATCCGTAATCGCCACGATCTGCATGATGCCGGCGTCGCGCATTCGTTGCACGCGACGTCGCACCGCAGCCTCGGAGAGTCCGATCTCCTCGGCCATCGCGCCGTAGGCGCGTCGTCCGTCGTGTTGCAAGAGACTGACGATTTTCCGGTCGACGGCGTCGAGGCCATTCGTCGTGGACGAAAGCAGCTCGATATTCGAGCGCTCGTCGTTCGAGTGACTCTGTCGTTGTGGTTTGGTTCCGGCCATTGGTTGCTCCCCAGCTCATCGACCGTGGGGTCGTGAATTGCGGATAATGACAGTATAGGGGCAAATGATGACGGAATACGTCGCTCTAAGCCAATTTTATGACGTTATCGCTCGGGAATTCTTGCACAAGCTAGTGAATCTCTGGCAGAGTGACGTAGGAGCTTGCGGGATTTCTCTCGCGCGAAGAGGAGGGTTATGCGTCGATTAACCAACTTTGTCGGGGGCGAGTCGATCGCGCCGTCGAGCGGACAGTACGCCCAACTGGTCTCACCGGTGACGGGTCAGCCCCTCGCCGAAATGCCACTCTCGAACGCCGCCGACGTCGACCACGCCGTGCAGGTCGCCGCGAAGGCGTTTACCTCGTGGCGTCGCGCGACGCCGAGTCAACGTAGCCGCGCGCTGTTGAAGATCGCCGACCTCATGGAGGCGCGCGCCGAAGAGATCGTCGCGCTCGAAGCGGAGAACTGCGGGAAGATCATCTCGGTCACGATGTCCGAAGAGATTCCGCCGATGTTGGACCAGATTCGCTTCTTCGCGGGCGCCGCGCGCCTGCTCGAAGGTCGCGGCGCGACCGAGTACATGGAGGGCATGACGAGTTACGTGCGTCGTGAACCGGTCGGCGTGTGCGGAGCGGTGACGCCCTGGAACTACCCCATGATGATGGCCGTGTGGAAGTGGGCCCCGGCGATCGCCGCGGGCAACGCCATGGTTCTCAAACCCAGCGACTCGACGCCGATGTCCTCGTTGCTGATGGCCGAGATCATGGCCGAGGTCTTACCCGAAGGGGTCTTTAACGTCATCTGTGGTGATCGCGACACGGGCCGGGCGTTGGTCGAGCACCCCGTTCCGGCCATGGTGTCGATCACCGGGTCGGTACGCGCCGGCATGGAGGTCGCCAAGAGCGCGAGTGACACGCTCAAGCGCGTGCACCTCGAGCTCGGCGGTAAGGCCCCCGTGGTCGTCTTTGACGACGTCGACGTCGCGAGTGCCGTCGAGGGTATCGCGATCGGGGGGTTCTTCAACGCGGGTCAAGACTGCACCGCCGCGACGCGCGTGCTCGCGAGCGCCGACGTGTACGGCGACTTCGTCGACGCGCTCGCCGAACAGGCGCGTAACACCGTCATCGGGGCTCCCGACAACGACGACGCGCTCTTTGGTCCCGTCAACAACGAGAACCAGTTCGGCCGCGTGACCGGCTTTTTAAGCCGCGCGCCCAAGCACGCCACCATCGTCGCCGGTGGACAACGCGTCGGCGACGCCGGGTACTTCATCGAACCCACCGTCGTGGCGGACCTTCGCCAGGACGACGAGATGATTCAAAGCGAGATCTTCGGTCCGGTCATCACGGTGCAGAAGTTCACTGACGAGGCGGAGGCGTTGGCCTGGGCGAACGGCGTCGAGTACGGATTGGCCTCGTCGGTGTGGACGAGCGACCACTCGCGCGCGATGCGCTTTACTCGGGACCTCGATTTTGGCTGCGTGTGGGTGAACACGCACATTCCCATCGTCGCGGAGATGCCCCACGGTGGCTTCAAGCGCTCGGGCTACGGCAAGGACCTCTCGGTCTATGGTTTTGAGGACTACACGCGCGTCAAGCACGTCATGCACAACATCGAGTTCTAGGCGCCACGCCCAGCTCGACTAAAGAGAAAGCGAAACGATCAACGATGATCATCGGCGTCCCGAAGGAAATTAAGAAAGACGAGTACCGCGTGGCCCTGACGCCCGCGGGCGTGCGTGAATTAGTTGGTCACGATCATCGCGTGTTGATTGAACGCGGCGCGGGTGTGGGTTCGTCCATCGACGACGCCGCCTACGTCGCCAACGGCGCCACAATCGTGGAGTCGGCCGACGACGTCTGGGCCGAGAGCGATCTGCTCTTGAAGGTGAAAGAGCCCATCGCGACCGAGTACCCGCGACTCGGCGCGCGCAAGAACCAGGTGCTGTTCACCTACCTGCACCTCGCCGCGTCGCGTGAGTGCACCGACGCGCTGATCGCCGCGGGCAACGTGGCCATCGCCTACGAGACGGTGCGACTCGCCGACAACTCATTGCCGCTCTTAACGCCCATGAGTGAAGTCGCTGGACGCATGGCGCCGCTAATGGGCGCGCACCACCTCATGCGCACGGGTGGTGGCCACGGCACGTTGATCGCGGGCGTCCCCGGCGTGGCGCCGGCCAACGTGGTCGTGATTGGCGCGGGCGTCTCGGGCCTCGCCGCGGCGACCATGGCGGTCGGACTGCACGCCAACGTCAAAATCTTGGACCGCAACCTTGAGCGTCTTCGCCAAGTGGACATTCACTTCGACGGTCGCGCGCAGACCATCGCCTCGTCGAATCTCGCGATCGAAGAGGCCTGCCTCGAGGCCGACATCGTGATCGGGGCCGTGTTGGTCGTCGGCGCGAAGGCGCCCAAGCTGGTGAGCAACGAACTCGTGGCGCGGATGCGTCCGGGCTCGGTGCTGGTGGACATCTCGGTTGACCAGGGTGGCTGCTTTGAGGCAACGCGCCCGACGACGCACTCCGACCCGGTCTTCGAGGTGAACGGCTCCATTTTCTACTGCGTCGCCAACATGCCCGGGGCGGTACCCAACACGTCGACGCGAGCCCTGTCGAACGCGACGTTGCCCTACGTGCTCGAGCTCGCGCACCTGGGCTGGCGTGACGCCGCGCGCGCCGACGCGCCGCTCGCCGAGGGCGTGAACATCGCCGACGGTCACGTCATCTACGGGCCCGTCGCCGAGGCGCACGAGCTCACGGCGACCCCCCTCAGCGACTTTCTCTAGTTCTCCGATAGGAATGTGACACGGGGCGTCTAGGGTAAAAGACTTCCGGCCAAAGGAGCCTCGTGACCGACAACGTCGTCCCCGCCAGTGAACCCGATCCGCGTCGTTGGTTCGCCTTATTCGTTATCGCCATTGCCCAGCTCATGGTGGTGCTTGACGCGTCGATCGTGAACATCGCGCTCCCGCACGCGGCTTTGCCGAAGGCCCTCGGGGGTCTCAATATCGCGCGACAGAACTACCAGTGGGCCGTGACGGCCTACACGATTACCTTCGGTGGGTTTTTGTTGCTGGGTGGTCGAATCGGTGACTACCTCGGTCGCAAAAAGGCGTTCTTAATCGGACTCACCGGCTTCGCGTCAGCCTCGCTCCTCGGGGGCTTCGCCCAGAGTCAGCAGTGGCTCTTTGGCGCGCGCGCCCTCCAGGGTGTCTTCGGCGCGCTGCTCGCGCCGGCCGCCTTGTCACTGATCTCGGTGACCTTCACCGACTCCAAGGAGCGCGCCAAGGCCTTTGGCGTCTACGGCGCGTTGTCGGGTGTGGGCGCGGCGATTGGTCTCATCGCCGGAGGGCTGTTGACGCAGTACTTCTCGTGGCGCTGGTGCCTCTTCGTCAATACGCCAATGGCGATCTTTGCCTTGATGTTGGCGATCCCCAACGTCAAAGAGTCCAAGGTTGAGGGGCACCCGCACTACGACGTGCCGGGCGCACTGAGCGCGACGGCGGGCATGATTGGCGTGGTCTACGGCGTGAGCCAGGCCTCCACCAAGGGCTGGGGCTCGATGAGCGCGTGGCCCTTTATCTTGATCGGCGCGGCGCTGCTCGGCGTGTTCTTGTTGATCGAAGGATTCAAAAAGCAGCCTCTACTGCCGCTACGCCTCTTGGCCGACCGTATTCGCGGTGGCGCCTACATTGCCCAGATCCTCATCACCTTGGGCCTCTTCGGCATGTTCTTGTTCATGACTTTTTATTTCCAAGACGTGCACGGCTACTCGGCCGTGAAGTCTGGTCTGTTGTTCTTGCCCTTCTCCTTAGGCATCATCGTCTCGGCGACCGCGACGAGTCAGTTGCTGCCGAAGTTTGGTCCTCGCCCCTTGGCCGGTATTGGTGGCGTGATGGGTTCGGCTGGTCTGCTCTACCTGTCGATGTTTCACGCGAACTCCTCCTACGTGGCGCACGTGATGCCGGCGATGATCGTGACCAGCTTGGGTATGGGTCTGATGTTCGTGTCAATCTCCTCGACGGCGCTCTTTAACATCGCCCCCCAAGACACCGGCGCCGCGTCGGCGGTGTTGTCGACGACCCAACAGGTGGGCGGCTCGTTCGGCACCGCTATTCAAAACACCATCGCGGTATCGACGACGACGGCCTTTCTCGCGGGCTTCACGAAGAACGAGCTCGCCAATAAGGCCCACGCCGTCGTGGTGCGTAACGAGGCCCTAACCCACGGGTACAGCGTGGCCTTTCGCTTCGGTTCGCTGATGTTGCTGCTCGCCGGCGTGGTCTTCTTCGCCATGGTCAACATCGATCGACACCACCTCGGTCAACACGACGAGGTCGACGGGGGGCCCGTCGTCGCCGGCGTTCACTAGCGCGACGCGCGCGTCGCGCCCACGTGGGAGGCTGAGCGAGGAGCGGCGCGAGCCGCGAGAGAGTAGGTCTGATGACGCACCTCGACGACGAAGGACGCCTCGTGGACGAACGACCCTGGGGACGCTTTATCGTGCTCGACGACCAGTCGAGTGACTACAAAATCAAAGAGATCGTCGTCACTCCCGGTAAGCGACTGAGTTACCAGACCCACGCGCGCCGCGCGGAACACTGGTTCGTGGTGAGCGGTCACGCGACGGCCGTCGTCGACGGCGAGACCTACGAACTCGGTCCCGGACACAGTGTCGATATCAACATTGGCCAAGCGCACCGGTGTGAGAACCACGGCGTCGACGACGTGCGTTTCATCGAGGTCCAGACGGGCACGTACTTCGGAGAAGACGACATCGTGCGTCTCGAGGACGATTTCGGACGCGCCAACTAGCGTCGCGTTAGGCCGCGTTTCGTGTCGCGATCGAACCCTTAAGGTCCTACGTAACGCCACTTTCGAATTTGGGAAACGAACTTTGACGTTCCGAAACCATGACGGAGCGCGTATGAAGCAGTTAGTTATTTTTGATCTCGACGGCACGTTGGCTCAGTCCAAGTCCTCGATGACCCCCGAGATGGCGGGCCTCCTTAAGTCACTGATGGCGCTGACGCGGGTGTCGGTGATCTCCGGCGGCAGTTGGGCTCAGTTCGAGGCCCAGCTCTTAACCGCGCTCGACCCCGACTGCGACTTCGCGAATCTGACGTTGCTGCCCACGTGTGGGACGCAGTTCTTTGACTACGACGGATCGTGGCACCAGGTTTACGCCGAGAATCTTTCGCCGGCGCAGGGCGCACAGATCACCTCGGCCCTCGCGAAGGCGCTCGACGAGTCGGGGCTTGCGCCAGCGCGCACCTGGGGTGAGGTCATTGAGGATCGGGGCACGCAGATCACGATGTCCGTTCTCGGACAAGAGGCGCCCTTGAGCGCCAAGCACGACTGGGACCCGGACTTCGCGAAGCGTACAAAGGTGGTGGAACTCGTGAAGCCGATGCTCCCGGCGTTCGCGGTCAATATGGGCGGGACGACCTCGATTGACGTCACGCGCCCGGGTATTGATAAGGCCTACGGGGTGGCGAAGTTGCGCGAGCACCTGGGCGTCGAACGCGCCGAGATGCTCTTCGTGGGCGACGCGATTTTTCCCGGCGGCAACGACTTCGCGGTGCAACACGCCGGCGTCGACGCGATTCTCGTGCGCGACCCCGACGAGACCGCCCGCGTCGTTCAAACAATAATTGCCTGCCTCGGTGACGCGAAGGTCCAGATGGTCTCGCCGCGCGGCGCCTCGTGAACGAACTGTCGATGCGCTGGCTCGATCTGGTGATTGAGCCCGACCCCACGAGTCCCTACGAGGTAGAGGGCATCTTGAACCCGGCCGCGGCGCGCGCGCCCGACGGCACGCTGTACCTCTTCGCGCGCGCGGTGGGTGCGGGGAACTTCTCGCGCGTCGTGATCTTGAAGGTGATCTTTGATGACGCGGGCGAACCGTGCGGGGTCGAGCGCGTAGGTCTGGCGCTCGAACCCGAAGAGCTCTACGAGCGACGCGGCGACGAGGCCGGAGGCTGTGAGGATCCTCGGGTCAGTTTCGTCGCGTCGATTGGTCGCTACGTGATGACCTGCACGGCCTTTTCACCGGTTGGCCCCCGCGTGGCGCTCGCCGTGTCGGACGATCTCTTGCACTGGCAACGCCTGGGCCTCGCCTCGATGGCGCCCCACGACGGAATTGAGTTCAACGGGGTCGACAATAAAGACGCCGTGACCTTTCCCTTGGCCGTAAGCAACCCGAGGGGACTGCTCGAACTGGCGATGCTGCACCGGCCGCTCTTCGTGGGCACGCAGCCCGACGAGTTGCGCGACGCCGACGAGGCGCGCGAGATTGACGACCACCGCGAAAGCATTTGGATCTCCTACGCCTCGACGACCTTGGCCGGACTCGATGCGCACCAGCTCACGAACTTCACCTCGCACCATCGCCTGGCCCGACCCGAAGCGGCGTGGGAGGCCCTCAAGATCGGCAGTGGTGCGCCGCCGGTGATGACGCGTCACGGCTGGCTTCTCGTCTACCACGGGGTCAGCGACGTCGTGGCGCCCGGCGCGAGCGAAGGTCGACTGACCTACCAGGCCGGCGTGATGTTCCTCTCGAAGGAACACCCCCGCCACGTCCTCTACCGCTCACCCGAACCGCTCTTGTCACCGCGCCCGTCGACGTCGACGCACCCCTTTCGCGCCGACGTCGTCTTTCCCACCGGCGTCGATGAACGACTCGACCTCAACCAACCCAATCGATTCGACGTCTACGTGGGCCAGAACGACTGGTCGATTGGGGTGGCTCGCCTCGACGTCGCGGAGGACTTCGTCACCGCCGAAACCGACGTCGCGCACGAGCGTGGCGCGTGACGTGGGGGACCCGGCAACGTGGACGCGTCGCCGTGGGGGCGGCGAACGTGAGAGGCTAGGGAAGGTTGACCATGAACCCAGGAGCTGATCTGACTTCGCGTCCCCACTTCGTCGTCGAGGTGCGCCCGTGAGCACGCCGACGATGCGCGAGCGCCGCGCGTGGACGCGGTTGCGCGACCACGCCGCGACGATGAGCGCCGCGCACTTGCGCGAACTCTTCGCCGCCGACTCCGCGCGCGGGACGCGCCTACGCGCCGAGGGCGCGGGGTGGTACCTCGACTACT
>JAGWHY010000072.1 GCA_028873575.1 Acidobacteriota bacterium
TTCCTGCCCGGCAGCTACTACTACTGGTGGAGCCGTCGCATGAAGCCACGTCCCGAGGACGACCCCAACGCGACTCAGGCTGACGGCGCGGGCGTGGTCGGGTCGTTTCCCGGCACGTCCATTTGGCCCTTTACCTTGGGCATGGGCGCTTTTTCGTGCGTGTTAGCCCTGGTCTTTGGCATCTGGCTCCTGGTACCGGGACTCGGTCTCGTCATCTGGGCGATGTTCGGCGGTACCTCCGAGGGACGTCGCGGCGGTCACGTCTAAACCGAAGGTGGCATCGCGAGTGCCGGATCAGTCAGCTCCAGTGACCAACCACCCGGTTCATTAAGTTGGACTATTATCTTTACATATTTACTCAAATCGTTATTTGTCCTCGAATTGAGTAATTGAGTAAAGAAATACCCGGGAGGTTCCGTGGTCAAGGACGCAACGTCGAAGGAACGTGGTCTCGTGCCCGCGGCGATTGATCGACTCTTTTTGACCCACGACGTCATTACCTCCTCGGACGTCGCCAGGGAAGCGGGCGTCACCCGCCAGAGCGCGCACGCGCACCTGGCTCACCTCAGCAACGTGGGCGAGCTCATCCACGAAGGAGCTCGGAGATCGAGCCGCTACCGCCGCCGATCCGCGCGAGCCCAAACGTACGCACTCGAGGGTCTGCGCGAGGACGAAGTGTGGGGGGCGGAAAAAGCGGCCCTGCGAGCGATCGATCCCGAAGGTTTTGACAACGCCAACGTGGTACGAATTATGAACTTTGCGTTCACCGAAATGGTGAATAACGCGATTGATCATTCGCGCGGAAGTCAAGTACGCGTCCGTTGGTATCTCGACGCCCAGCGCGTCAGCTTCGAGGTCGAGGATGACGGTGTTGGTGCGTTCACGACAATTCGTGAGCAGCACGCACTCGCGAACGACCTCGAGGCGCTCGCGGAGCTTTCGAAGGGTAAACAAACGACCGACCCGGACCGTCACAGCGGACTCGGCATCTTTTTTACCTCACGTATGGTGGATCGCTTTACTCTCAGCGCGAGTCAACTTTTATGGACCGTTGACCAGGGTCGCAACGACGTCGCGTACGGGTGGCTCAGCGAGGCGCGCGTCGGAACGCTCGTGCGCGTCGAAGTCCGTCGTGACACTACCGTGACACCCAATCAGGTGTTCGCGGCGCGCTCCAATCCCACCACGGGTCGACTCGACACCACCACCATTCACGTCGGCCTCTTTCGTACCCGCGGTGGTGACTTCATTTCTCGTACCGAAGCGAAGCGCGTCGGGTCCTCCCTCGAGGGTTTTGACGTCGTCGAACTCGATTTCACGGACGTGCACGAGATTGGTCAGGGCTTCGCCGACGAACTCTTCCGCGTCTGGGCTCGCGACAATCCTTCGACACGACTGGTCCCTATCAACGCGAATCCAGCGATTCTCGCGATGATTGCTCGCGTCGACGTGCCCCGCTCGCCGTAGTCCTCGGCATTTAATACAAGGGTGGCGTCGCAACCACGTCGCGCGGGGCCACTCTCGTCACCGGCGGAGGCTTAGCGCGGAGCCGCCTTTCGGCGGAGACGGACGCGTTCGCCCCGTCCGGTTATGAAGCGAAAGTAGGTTCGCGCCGGATGTTTAGTATGGGTAGCGGTGCGCGACGTGACACCAGACGCGAAAAGTAAGGAGCGTTCGTGAGTGCAGTGGTGAGTTCAACCAAGGTCCAACTCGGCGGCACTCGCGGCGGACCCGAGACCACGACGCTGCGCCAGGACCGCTGGTGGCTCCAGCCCGTCGTCACCGTGTCAATCCTCACCGCCTTCGTCATCTACTCAACGTGGGCGGCCTTTCAGAACCGCTACTACTACGTCGGCGCTGCGGTGCACCGCGATCTGATTAGCCCTTTCTACTCGCCGTGTCTCGCGAGTAACTGTGCCCCCGGCTCCAAGGCCGCCTTCGCCCTGAACGGTTGGACGTTGTCGCCGGCGCTGTTGATTCTCATCTTCCCGTTGGGCTTTCGACTC
>JAGWHY010000010.1 GCA_028873575.1 Acidobacteriota bacterium
CCACAGGTCTGACGCGCCCGGTTCAGCACCGCGAGGGAGTGCTCGGGGCTCCAGTCCGCGACCTCGAGGTCGCCGATGAGCGGGCGCACGTAGAGGCGCATCAGGCTCTCGTTCTTCTCGATGGTCCCGCGCTCGCGCCCCTTGCTAGACAGTTCCTCGAGGCGTCGGTCGCACAGCGCGTTCATCGTGCGCTCGCCCCGCCGCGCCGGGCTCGTCTGGTGCTTGGCCCAGCGCACCATCTGGTCGAAGAGCTCGTCGGCCTCGCGACGTGCTCGGGCTGTCTCCGGGTCGAGGCCGCGGCCGGTGAACTTGGCGGCCTCACTCGCGGCGAGGTGCTCGCGCGGCACGGGCGCGCTCGTGCGCTCGACCTGGCCGACCGCGACGACGCGGAAGTAGGGCTTCGCCATCGTGGGCGCGTAGAGTTTGACGCCGCGGTCGCTGCGCAGCGGCGGGCGCCGCGTGGTGCCGGTAGATCCTTTGGCCGGCATCAGCGGGCCCTCCGGCGGGGCTGGGCGCGCTTGGCCGGCGGCAGGGTGTCCGGGGCGTCCTCGTCAGGCTCGGAGTCGAGCTCGAGCTCGCTCGCGTGCACCATGTGGGCCTCCTCGAAGGCCCGGATGTCGGCTTCGCGATATCCCATGGACCGCGCCTGGCCGTTGGCTTGGCGCAGCAGGACCAGGGCCCGCGGGAAGTCGGGGCTCTTTAAGAGCGCGTAGGTCGAGTTGCGCCCGATCGGCCAGCGCTCGATGAGCTCTGACACCGTGAGGAACCGGTCGGGACCGGCGTGGCTGGTGGTGGCTGTCGTGTTCATGGACGGGATGGGTTCCCGCCCGACAGTCGCGTGCACTCGCCGCAAGAAAGGGACGTCCTGGGACGCCCCGGGCACGCCACAGTTATGGAAGGAGTTATGGAAGTGGTCGCTGGGGCCCGACACGTTCGCAGAGATACGTGCTCTGACCAGGAAAGAAGGAGAGCACCCCCAACGGGATTCGAACCCGTGCCGCCACCTTGAAAGGGTGGTGTCCTAGGCCGCTAGACGATGGGGGCCTAATGTTTCGCACCGTACAACTATGTGGTGGTCGGGCTGCCGGGATTTGAACCCGGGACCTCTTCGTCCCGAACGAAGCGCGCTACCAAGCTGCGCTACAGCCCGCGGCGAGTTACCCCGCAGCCAGAAAATCCTAGCCGCTGACGGGCCCCCCTCTACAAAGGCCCAAGGTCGTCCTCATCGATTGGGAGGGGTTCGTGACGCTCAACGACGAGTTCGCTAATGCGACGCCGTTCGAGTGACTGAACCCGAAACGACCAGTTTTCGTACTGGTACGTCGACCCCTCGCTCGGAATCTCGCCCGCTAAGTCGAGCACGAAACCCGCGACGGTGACGTACTCCCCTTCGGGAATGACGAGGCCAATCTCTTCCTCGACGCGGTCGACGTGGGTCTGACCGTCGACGAGCCAGCGGTCGTTACGAATCTTGACGATGGTGGCTTCGTCTTCTTCGTCGAACTCGTCGTTGAGATCGCCGACGAGCTGTTCGAGGATGTCACGGATTGATATCACGCCGGCCACGCCGCCGTGTTCGTCGAGCACTAGGGCGAAGGTGCGATGCTGGCGACGCATTTCGCCCAAGCTCTCCAAGAGATCCAGCGTCTCGGGCAGCATGAGGGGGCGGCGCATTTTGCGCGCGATCTCGTCGGCGGCCGGCAGTGAGACGCCGATGGCGCGCTTGAGCGTGGAGCTGCGAAAGAGATCGTTGACGTAGAGCACGCCCAACACGTCGTCGAGATCGTCTTCAACGACGGGGAAGCACGAGTGACCCGTGTCGCGCACCGCGTCGGCGACCGCTTCGGGCGTGACCGGCACCGTGAGGTAGGCCACGTCGACGCGCGGCGTCATGACGTCGCGCAGCTCCAAGGTTGATAGTTGATCGACGCGCTGGTGGATGGCGGCCGCCTCGGGAGCGGTTTGGCGACGTTCGTCTCGGCGCGTCAGGTGCACGTGCAGCCGGCGGCGTCGCGACGGCGGCGAGTTCGATTCACTCATTCAGAGTCGGGCGCGCCGACGCGAACGGTCGCGGGGCGCCACGCGTCGTCGTCGAAGGATTCGCCGCGAAGAAGGGTGCGCACGGCCAAGCGCACCTTTAGTGGGTCGAGCGGCTTGACGACGAAACCTTCGGCGGTGGAGCGTCGCGCGAGGAACACGTCGGCGCGACGGTCGAGGAGCATCAGAACCGCGACCGGCTCACTGGCGCCGTAGGACTCCTCGTGGCGTAACTCTAAGCACAGCGCGACGGCGCCCATCGCGCCAATCTGGAGGTCGGCAATTACTAAGTCGACGCCGCCCTCGCGGACCCGGCCCAACGCGGCGGGGGCGCTGTCGGTCTCTTCAATGATCAGTTCGGGATCTTCCAGCATGTCGCGCAACTCTCGCCGGAGCGCGGCGAGGTCGCTGACGAGCAGAACGGTGGCCACGAACTTCAGCGTAGCGGAGGAGAAAAGGCGGTGAAAACTAGGGTTTTGTGGGGACTCGAAAGTTTCCTTGTGTCCGCGCGGAGCCCGTCGGTAGTGTGCGAATCACGACGTCAGTTGGGGGGTCCGTGACGAACGCGCAAGTGGAGTGGACGCACGCGGCGGCCTGTCGCGGGGTGGATCGCGCGATCTTCTACTCCCTTGATCTCAACGAGTCACGCGACGAACGTCTCGAGCGCGAGCGTGGCGCGAAACGAATCTGCGCCGGGTGCGCGGTACGCGATCAGTGTCTGCAACGAGCCCTCGACCAGCACGAGAGCTACGGCATTTGGGGCGGACTTAACGAGATCGAACGTCGCGCCTTGCGACGCGGCTGACGCGTCGCTACTTGATGCCCATCACCTTCTTCGCGGCCTTCACGCCCGCGCTCTGACACACGGTGCTCGGACGATTATTCGTCAGTGAGCAGATCGCCGCCGTTTGGTAGTTCGCCGAGGCGATGATCGCGACCGTTACGGGACTCGAGGTCGAACTGAGGCCCGAGGCGATTTGATTACGCGACAGGCCCGCCAGCGCCGCGGGGGTGTAGCTCGCGCCCGCCACGAAGTACTTGTTCGCGAAGGAGAAGAAGGGAATCGAACCATTGCTCGCGCCCTTGATGTACGTCGCGTTGTCGTACTTGGCGACGAGCTTCTGCTCCGCCTTGGTGGGGACTTGGAGCAGCTGGTACTGACCGGTCGCCGGGTCAATGGCGTCGGCGTAGGCCTCCACGCTCTTAAAGGCCACGTACTTTGAGGTGAAGTGGGCTTTCACGAAGGTGAAGGTTGGCGTGTTCGGGTAGACGTCACCGGAATAACTCGACATATTGCCGAGTCCACTCCAGGTGCCGAAACGACTGAGCGCAATAATCGTGGTCCAGCGTTGCGCCGCGCAGAAGGGGCAGTACTCGCCACCTTCGTAGAATATTTCGGGCAAGGTCTTGCCGTTGACGGTGGTCGTGAGGCTTGGCTGCCCCTTCACCAACGACGGGGGCGTTACCGCGACGACCGACGAGTTCACCCCGACGGCGTTAAACGTGCTCGTGGGAATCGAGGTCAGCTCACTCACCACGGAGGGGTCGGCGGCTTGAAAGTTGGTCGCGGTCGGCGACGAGGAGCCACTGGCGACTTTGATGATGACCAGTGCCGCGACGACGACGATCACCAGTCCGACGGCGACCCACGTGAAGAGTCCCGCGGGACGGCCACCTCGGGCCGCGGCCTTGGGCGCGGGGCGCTTGGTGGGAGCTGAAGATTTCGCCACGGGACTCCTTTAGGGCAGGGAACACCAATTTAGTGGACGCCCCGGGGGCGAGGGCGTGCGCCGTGGAGTCAGTAGTTTGCAGGTATGGCCGATTCCGCCCCGCCGCGACCCGCCGCCACGATTCTGGTACTGCGCGATCGCGACCAGGGCTTTGAGGTGTTGATGTTGCGGCGCAACCTGCGCAGTGACTTCGTGGGTGGCGCGTACGTTTTTCCAGGTGGCGGGGTCGACCCCGGTGACGCGTCGCCCAGAACACACGCCCGGATTTTGGGATTGAGTGACGCGCAAGCGTCGCGCCGACTGGGACTGGTGAGTGGGGGTCTCGCCTACTACGTCGCGAGTGTGCGCGAGCTCTTCGAAGAAGCGGGTCTCCTATTGGCCTGTGACGCGTCGGGTCAGAGTGTGGCGACGAGTACGGCGCTCGCCCGCGCGTTAAGCCACGAACGCGAGGCTCTGAACGCCGGCGACCTCGAATTCGTCGATCTGTTGGAGCGCGAGGATCTCTACGTGGACGCCACGGCGCTGCGGTACCTCGCCCATTGGGTAACGCCCGTGGGGCCTCCGCGTCGCTACGACACGCGATTTTTCGTCGCCCGAGCGCCAGCCGATCAAGTGGCCGCCCACGACCAAGGTGAGACCGTGGCGCACCGGTGGCTCCGCCCGCGCGACGCGCTCGAGGCGCACCGGCGTGGCGAGTTCGAGATGATCTTTCCGACGGTTCGAAATTTGGAGGCTCTGATTCAGTTTTCCCGGGTCGATCAGGTGCTGGAGTACGCGGAGGGACTGGACGCGATTCCTCGAATCGAGCCTCAACTCGTTGAACGTGGCGGCGTCGTCGTCCCCGTCATCGAGGGCGAAGAAGGTCCCTCGTCCTAGGGGCGGGGTCGTGATTTAACCCTCGTTCGCTACGATGGGACGAGAAGTTCGTAAAGGAGCTGACCACGATGAGCACTACCGACGTCCAAATGAGCCAGAAAGTCACCGAGCCCATTGTCCTCACGGAACAGGCCGTCACCAAGGTCGCCGAATTGATCGCCGACGCCGGCGTGGATGAAGAGTTGGCGCTGCGCGTGGCCGTGAAGCCCGGCGGTTGCTCGGGCTTTAACTACGACATGTACTTCGACTCGGAGTTCGCGAACGACGACGTCGTGCGGGAGTTCTCGGGCGTGAAGGTGGTCGTCGACCCCTCGAGCGCCGAACTACTGAACGGTTCCACCCTCGACTTCACCGACGGACTTCAGGGCGCGGGCTTTCACATTACGAACCCCAACGCGACGCGCACCTGCGGTTGCGGCAACTCCTTTAGCTAGGCGCCGTGAGCGCGCCGGTCGGTCCCTACTCGCCATGGCGTCGCGCCGGTGAGTGGGTGATTCTCTCGGGACAGATCGGCTTAGTCGCGGACGCGACCTCGCCGACGCTGATTGAGGGGGGCGCCGCCGCTCAGTTACGTCAGGCCCTCGCGAACGCCAAGGTGCTGTTGCGTGAGGCGGGCACGGACTTTGACGCCGTCGTCAAGGCGACGCTCTATCTGGTCGACATGGACGACTTCGCCGCGTGTAATGAGGTGTGGGTGGAGAGTTTCGCGCCGCCGCGACCGACGCGCTCGACGGTCGCCGTGAAGCAGTTACCGCTGGGCGCGCGCGCCGAGGCCGAACTGTGGGCCTACGCGCCGTCGGCGTAGTCGTTGCTGATCCCGAACTTGTAGCCGACCGAACGGACCGTTTGGATTAAGTGGGCGTACTCTTCGCCCAGTTTCGCGCGCAGCCGTCGTACGTGAACGTCGACCGTGCGCGCGCCACCGTAGTACTCGTAGCCCCACACGCGAGAGAGCAACGTCGCGCGGGTAAAGACGCGATTGGGATTGGTCGCGAGGAAGCGCAGTAGTTCGTACTCCATGTACGTCAGGTCCATGACGCGACCGGCAATCGTCGCTTGATAGGTTTCGAGATTCATCGAGAGTTCACCGTGTTCGAGTCGCGGCGCGACATTCTCATTGCCCGCGCGACGCAGTCGGTGACGCAGACGCGTCGCGAGCTCGCTGACGTCGAAGGGGCCGACCACGAAGTCGTCGAAGAGGTCCTCGCGGAACGTCAACTCGTCAAGTTGGTAGTGATCGAGCAGCAAAATCACTGGCCCCACGCCTCGCTCGCGCGCGCGCAGTTGACGACAGAGATTCATCGCGTCGTTGAAGGGAATGGCGGCGGCGTTGATCACCGCGCCGGCGAAGCCGTCGCTTGGTTCGAGCGCGGTGATTTCGTTGAGGCGCCCGGTGGCCGCCACCGCCGGCGTTACGCCCGTGACGTCGAAGGCCTTGCGCACGGGCCCGTCGCACGACGGCACGCACAACACGACGTCGATACTCACAAGAGGGGGAGGTAGCGCTCGAGCTCGAAGGGGGTCACCTGGCCGCGGTAGGCGTTCCACTCCGCGCGCTTGTTGCGGAGGAACCATTCGACCAGGTGACTGCCCAAGGTCTCTTGGAGCAGGGTGGAGTGTTCCATCAGATCGACGGCCTCGCCGAGTGACTGGGGGAGGCCCGCCTTAGCGACGCCCTCCTTGGGCAACGGGTAGTTGCCCGCGACGCCACGAAGTCCGGCGGCCAAGATGACCGCGAACGCTAGGTAGGGGTTGGCGGCCGGGTCGGGTGCGCGGTACTCCAAACGAGTCGAGTCGATGCGACCGGGCTTGACCGTCGGTACGCGTACCAGCGCGGCGGAGTCGAAGCGGGCCCACGTCGCGTTGACCGGCGCCTCGCCACCGGGAATCAGGCGTTTGTAGGAGTTCACCCACTGGTTCGTAATCGCCGTGATTTCGGGCGCGTGCGCCACCAGTCCCGCGATGAACTTTGACGCGACCTCACTGAGTCCGTAGGTCTTCTCACCGATGAAGGCGTTCTTCTCATCACGCCACAGTGAGAGGTGGGTGTGCATACCTGAGCCCTGAACGTTCGCGAGCGGCTTGGGCATGAAGCTCGCCGTCACGTTCGATTGGCGAGCCAACTCTTTGACGACGTGACGCACCGACATCACGGTGTCGGCCATGGTGAGTGCGTCGGTGTAACGCAGGTCAATCTCGTGCTGACCGGGGGCGTCTTCGTGCTGGGCGTGTTCTACGCCTATGCCCATCTCTTCGAGGGTGAGCACGGTGCGACGGCGAAGTTGGCTACCGGTGTCGTCGGGTAAAAGGTCGAAGTAACTTCCACGATCAATGGGACGAGGATCGGTCGTCACGTCGAGGCCTTGGAAGTAGAAGAACTCAATCTCGGGCGCGACGAAGAAGGTGTAGCCCTGTTGGCGCGAGGTGTCGAGCACCCGACGGAGCTGCTGACGGGGGCAGCCCTCAAAGGGGGTGCCGTCAATGTTGACGATGTCGCAAAAAACGCGCGCCACGCCGGCTCCCTCTTCATACCAGGGGAGCAGCTGGAAAGTCGTGAGATCCGGTCGAGCCAGGACGTCGGACTCCTGCACGCGCGAGAAACCGTCGATCGCGCTGCCGTCAAAGGTCATTCCCTGGTCGAGCGCGTCCTCGAGCTCGGCGGGCGTGACGTGAAAGGCCTTGTGGCGACCGAGCACGTCGGTGAACCAGAGCTGGACGAAACGTACCCCACGTTCTTCGACGGTGCGAAGGACGTACTGGGCCTGGCTCTGCATGGGGGACATTCTCGCACCTTCCCGGCGCCTCGCGCGAAGGCCCCTGCTCAAGCACGAAGCCCCGCCGCCGCAGCGGCGGGGCTTCGTGGCGAGGTCTAGCGGCGAGCGGCCTTCTTGGCCGGCGCCTTCTTCGCGACCTTTTTGGCCGCCGTCTTCTTCGCCGGCGCCTTCTTGGCCGCGGCCGGCTTGGCCGCGGCGCCACAGATGGTCTCGGTGATCAATCGGGTAACGACGTAGGGGTCCATGTTGGCGTTGGGACGACGGTCCTCGAGGTAGCCCTTCTTGTCGCGGGCGACACCGCCGGGAATACGAATCGACGAACCGCGGTCCGAGACGCCGTAGGAGAACTTCGACCAGTGCGCCGTCTCGTGCGCGCCGGTGAGGCGCTCTTCGATGCCCACGCCGTAGTTCTTGATGTGCTCGTCGACGCGCGTGCCCAACGCCTCGCAACCCGCGATGATCGCGCTCCATCCACCGTTCGCCCGCATGGCTTTGGTTGAGAAGTTGGTGTGCGCGCCCGCGCCGTTCCAGTCGCCCTTGACGGGCTTGGCGTCGAAGCTCACTTCAACTTCAAACTCTTCGGCAATGCGCTCAAGCAGCCAACGAGCCGTCCACATCTGGTCGCCCATCATCACCGGGCTCAACACGCCCAGTTGGAACTCCCACTGACCCATCATGACCTCGGCGTTGGTGCCCTCAATGGCGAGGCCGGCGCGCAGGCACGCGAGCGTGTGGGCTTCGACGATGTCGCGACCCGGCATCTTCGAGCCGCCGACGCCGCAGTAGTACGGGCCCTGGGGGGCGGGAAAGCCCACCTCAGGCCATCCGTAGGGACGACCGTCCTTGAAGAAGGTGTACTCCTGCTCGATGCCGAACATGGGCTCTTGACTCGCGTACTTCTTCTGCGCTTCCACGGCCGCGGCGCGCGTGTTCGTCGCGTGCGGGGTCATGTCGGGGTTCAACACCTCGCACATAACCAGAACGTCGTTGGGTCCGCGCAGCGGGTCCGGGCACGTGAAGACCGGCATTAACACGCAGTCCGAAAAGTGACCGGTGGCCTGGTTCGTACTCGAGCCGTCGAAGCCCCACACGGGCGGCTTCTTGCCGTCGCCGACGATCTTGGTCTTGCTACGCAGCTTGCGCGTCGGCTCGGTTCCGTCAATCCAGATGTACTCAGCCTGATACGACAATGGTGCTCCTTACAAAAATGGCGCCGCGACCATTCGCGGCCCACTCCAGTTTGCACGGTGGGCTTGGCGCGAACTCGGGGTTCTGTTAACCCCGTGTAAAAGGTTTCCCCGGAGAGCGCCCACACGGCGCCGGTAGGCTCATCGTGTGGCCACCCTTCGTCTCGCGCTCGCGCAGATGAACGCGGTGGTCGGCGGGCTAAACCAGAACGTGGAGACGCTGCGTCGATTTCGCACGCAGGCGAGCGCGTCGGGGGCTGATCTCCTGGTCACGCCGGAACTTTCGCTCATGGGCTACCCGCCTGAGGATCTCTTGCTGAAAGAAGGATTTATTGAGTCGGGTGGATTCGCCCTGGCTGAGTTAGCCCTCGAACGCAATAAGGTCCCGATGCTGGTCGGCGCGGCGCTCGCCGAAGGCGCGTACGGTACGCGACTGGCGCCGGCGAGCGATTCGCGCGACGCCGGCGCCGGCGGGCCCGGTGACACCCGGCCGCGGATCGCGAACGCCTTGGTCGCGCTCGGTGACGGTGACGTGGTGGCGGTCGCGACGAAACGACTCTTGCCGAACTACGACGTCTTTGACGAGCGTCGATACTTTCACCCGGGTCTCGGCGACCACGCCGTCGTCAACGTCAACGGCGTCGCGGTGGGGATGCTGATCTGCGAAGACGTGTGGATGAGCGACGGACCCGCCGCCCGTCTAGCCGCGCAGGGCGCGACGTTGCTCGTGGTCGCGAACGCCTCGCCCTTCGCGCGGGGCCGACGCGACGAGCGAGAGGCGATGCTGCGCGCGCGCGCACGCGAGACGAACTGCGCGATCGCCTACGTCAATCTCGTTGGTGGTCAAGACGAGCTGGTCTTCGACGGCCAGAGCGTGGTGGTGAACGAGCACGGTGACGTGCTCGCGCGCGCCAGCGCGTTCAGCGAAGAGCTTCTGGTGTGCGACGTCGACGCCCGGGCGTCGCGCGTCGGCGTGACGCTAAAGGCGAACTATCCCCGCGACGAACGTCGCGCGCGCGCCGCGACCGCGAACCACGTCAGTGAGCCGCTCGACGACGTCGAGGAGATCTACGAAGCCCTGGTGATGGGTACGCGGGACTACCTGCGCAAGAACGGATTTCGCACGGCCATCATTGGACTTTCCGGCGGCGTGGACTCCTCACTGGTCGCGGCGATCGCCGTGGACGCGGTAGGCGCGCGGGCGGTGCGGGGCCTGGCGCTCCCGAGTCGCTACTCGTCGGACCACTCACTTGACGACGCGCGTGATCTCGCGCGTCGACTCGACGTGGAGCTCAACGTGGTGCCGATTGAACCGGCGCACGCCGCGTTCGCGCAGATGCTGTCCGACGTGCTCGGGGGCGCGCCCGAAGGATTGACCGACGAGAATCTCCAGTCGCGCACGCGCGGCGTGCTGTGGATGGCGGTGTCGAACGCGACGGGGGCGATCGTGCTCACGACGGGCAATAAGTCCGAATTGGCGACGGGCTACTACACGATCTACGGCGACTCGGCCGGTGGGTTCGCGGTGATTAAGGACGTACCTAAAACACTCGTGTACGAACTGTGCCGCTACCGCAACGAACGCGCGCGGCGCGACGGTGACCCCGAACCCATTGCCGAGAGCGTGCTCGTCAAACCACCTTCGGCCGAACTGCGCCTCGATCAGCGCGACGACCAGTCGCTGCCGCCCTACGAAGAACTCGACCCCCTGCTCGAGCTCTACGTGGAAGACGACGCGACGGCCGACGAGATGATCGCGCTCGGCCACGATCCCGCGCTGGTTCGCCGTATTACGCGACTGGTCGACAACTCGGAGTACAAGCGTCGCCAAATGCCGCCCGGCGTTCGTATCTCGAAGAAGGCCTTCGGGCGCGATCGTCGCATGCCCATCACGAACGCCTTTCGCGTGGAGGACCAGTGAGCGACGTCGAGCGCGCGCTCGCGCGCCATCTGCACGCCTGCGTCGCCGCCGTCTATCACCAGGTGGGAAGTTCGGCGTCGCGATTCACGAATGACGGGTACGCGGTGTGCGCCTACGAATGCGCGCGTCACTTTGGCGCACTCGCCTTCTCCTGGCGCGCGTTGCTCGACGGGGAGGCCCCCGGCGACGTGGCGCTCCTCGAAGAGGTGCTGACGCGCGCCACGAGCGACGAGACGGGCGCGACGACGCTCTACGCCGTGGCGATCGTGGTGGGACCGCGCCTCTTGGTGAGCGCCCGCGACGCCCTCGAGGTCGTGACGACCCCTGAGTTCGCCCGCACGGCGAGCGCGACCCTCGACGTGACCCTGGCCGCCATGCGCCGGGTGGAGGCGGCGTTCGCCCGTGCGGTCCCCGAGGTGGACGAGGCGTGGCGCCGCCAGGCCCGCGACCTCGTCGACCTGCTCGAGGCGGGCGGAATGGCCGAAAGTCTGGGTCTGGGCGTCTAGGTTGCGCGCCACCGTATAACTACGGGTGCCGGGGAAGCGCCGGCGCGTAGCCGAAGGGGCATCATGGCAAAGGACCGCATCGATCGTGACGACGAGGACCTCGTCCGTCTCTACCTCTCGGACATCGGTCAGTACACCCTCTTGACCAAGGACGACGAGGTTCACTTGGCGCAGACCATTGAAGAGGGTCGTGAGGCCAAGGCCGAACTCGACGCCGCCGAGAACGACAAGAAAATTAAGATCACGCCCAGTAAGAAGTTGGCGCTGAAGCGCACCGTGCACCGCGGCGAGCAGGCCGAGCGTGACTTCGTCCAGTCCAACCTGCGCCTCGTCGTGTCGATCGCGAAGAAGTACCAGGCCTCCGGTTTGCCGCTGCTCGACCTGATCCAAGAGGGCAACCTCGGATTGATGCACGCCGTCGAGAAGTTCGACTGGCGCAAGGGCTTTAAGTTCTCGACCTACGCGACCTGGTGGATTCGCCAGGCCATTACCCGTGGTATCGCGAACACTGGTCGCACGATTCGTCTCCCCGTGCACGCCGGCGACACGTTGGCGCGCGTGCAAAAGGCGCAGTCGCGTCTCGAACTCAAATTTGGTCGTCCGCCGACCATCAAGGAACTCTGCGAAGAGTGCGAAATGCCCGAGGACAAGCTCATTGAGGCGTTACGTTTTCGCTCGGAGCCCATCTCGCTGTCCGAACCCTTGCGCGAAGACGGCGACGCCGAACTCGGCGACGTCGTCGAGGACCGTTCGGCGGAGTCGCCCTTTGACGTCGCGGCCGTGAAGATGATGCCCGCCGCCATTGAAAAGTTGCTCCAGCCGCTCGACGAGC
Source organism: Acidobacteriota bacterium (assembly GCA_028873575.1). GTDB lineage: Bacteria > Actinomycetota > Acidimicrobiia > Acidimicrobiales > RAAP-2 > RAAP-2. The sequence goes on from JAGWHY010000010.1 coordinate 11,864, forward strand.
GTGAGCAGAAGATCCTGCGGATGCGTTTTGGTCTCGACGGCGCGGGAGAGATTCGCACCCTCGAGGACGTGGGCGCGGAGATGAACTTGACGCGCGAACGGATCCGCCAAATCGAGGCGCGCGCGATGAGCAAGTTGCGTCACCCCTCGTCGGACACGGGCGCGCGCGACCTTTTGACGCTCTAGTGGCGAGTGAGGCGCGCGCGGCCGAAGAGGGCCGCGACGCTGAGCACTAGGGCACTCACCACGAAAGGCGTGTGCGACCGCGTGCGGCGCTTGGCGGTGACGGGGTGGGTGAAGCTCAACTGGGGCCACTCGTTTTCTTGCGCCAGTTTGGCGAGCTGACGATCGGGATTCACGGCGTAGGCGTGGCCGACGGCGTGCAGCATGGGCGCGTCGGTCTCGGAATCGGAGTAGGCGTAGGACGCGGTGAGGTCGATGTCGCGCTCCAGAGCGAGCGCGCGCATGGCGACGGCCTTATTCTCCCCCTGATTAAAGAAGTCCATTTCGCCCGTGAACTTCCCCTGGTCGTCGATCGTCGCGCGCGAGGCAATGGCGCCGTTCAGACCCAAGAGATCGGCGAAGGGTTGCACAATCTCCTCGGGCGCCGACGAGACGAGCCAGATTTCGTGTCCTTGTTGACGGTGGTGGTCAATGAGGTCGAGCGCCTCTTGGTAGATCAGCGGCTCAATCACCTGGTTAATAGTCTCGTCGACCAGTCGGCGCACTTCGTCGCGGTCCCAGCCCTTGGTAATTTTGAGCACAGATTCGCGAATCTGTTGCATGCGCGCCTCGTTCGCGCCGAAGCGTTGGAACAGCAGGTGGCTGATGGCCGCTCGGTAGAGGGTGCGTCGATGGAGCAGCCCTCGCGCGTGCAACTCCGGGCCGAGCGCGACCATTGATGATTTAGCGATGACGGTCTTGTCGAGATCGAAGAAGGCCGCCTGCACGAGACCATGCTAGGTCCGACGGGTAAGAATTTCTTAACGCCGGTTAACCAATGAACGCGCTGGCGCAGTCGTGCGTCGCGTCCTCGCGGGCGAGCACGATGACGTGATCGTGCTCGAGGAAGTGCATATCGGGTAGCGGCGTCATGGGTTGGTCACTTCGCACGACCGCCACCACGCGTACCGCGTCGCCGAGGTCGAGCTCGTCGAGCGTCAGGTTCCGCGCGACGGCCGGCGCGTCGGCGGCGAGCGTTACCTCGATCAACTTGACGCGTCCGTGGGCGAGGTCCATCAATTTCACGATGGAACCAACTTCGACCGCCTCGTCGACCAGTGACGTGATCAACGCCGGCGTTGAAACCGACACGTCGACGCCCCAGCTCTGATTGAACAGCCACTCGTTGCGCGAATTATTGATACGCGACACCACGCGCGGGACGCCGAACTCCTGTTTGGCGAGCCAACTCACGACGAGATTGTCCTCGTCGTCGCCGGTCGCGGCGATGACGACGTCGACGGAACGTACGTCGGCCGCCACCAAACTCGCGTACTCGCACGCGTCCGCGGCCAGGACGTTGACGCCGGGCAGCATGGTCTTGAGCTTCTCCGCCGTCGCGCCCACTTGCTCGAGCAACGTGACGTCGTGGTGTCGGTCGAGCAGGTCGAGCGCGATCGCGGTACCCACCGAGCCCCCGCCGGCAATCATGATTCTCACGGGGTACCCTCCAAGAACGTGGCGAGCTCCGTCGCGCCCGTCGCCGTCACCAGGAACTCCAAGACGTCGTCTTCTTGCGCGAAGAGCCCTTCAATATTGACGCGACCCTGACCGGCGCGCACGATACCCACCACGCGGACGTTCACGCCGAGATTGAAGTCGCTAATCGGTCGGCCCGCCAATCGGTCGGGCAGGATGCGCTCGACCAGGTGCAAGGTGCCGGTGCCGTCGGTCCACTCGACCGATTCGTCGCTCGGCAGCATCCATCGCTTGACCTGTTGGGTCGTCCACAGTGACGTGGCTACGGTGGGAATGCCGAGCTTCATGTAGATGTCGGCGCGCTGGGGGTCGTAGATGCGCGCGACGACGTTTTTGATGGCGTAGTTGTCGCGCGCGATGCGCGCGCAGAGAATATTGGTGTTGTCGCCGCTGGTGACGGCGGCGAGCGCGTCGGCGTGACTCGCGTCGGCCTGAAAGAGCACGTCGCGGTCGAAGCCCGAGCCGATGAGCGTCTTGCCGTGAAACCGGGTGAGGCGCCGGAAGGCCTCACGATTTTTGTCGATCACGACGACGGAATGGCCCTCTTCGGAGAGCTGCATGGCCAGTTCGGACCCCACACGGCCGCAGCCGACCACGATGATGTCCACGTCCCTATCTGACCACAATCGTGAAAGAGGGTGCAAGTGCGCCGCGCCGCGACGCGCGCGCGAGAGCCACCGGGACGTCGCCACGACGGAGCCAAGAAGCCTTGGGGCGACTGGTGATGGTGCCTCATGACCCGAGGCGGGTCTCGCGCGTGTCTATTTTGTAGGGCGACAGCGCGGCGCCCCTCGGTGCCGCGCGCGAGTTCCGAGAGGTGGTGATCGTGTCGCGGGTTCTCGTCATCGTTGAATCGGTCGCGAAGGCGACGCGCATCCAAGGGATGCTGGGGTCGGACTACATCGTGAAACCCTCCGTCGGCCACATTCGCGACCTTCCTCAGAGCGCGTCGGAGATCCCGCCCTCGGTCAAGGGCGAGAAGTGGGCGCGACTGGGCATCAACGTCGACGACCACTTCAAGCCCGTCTACGTCGTGTCGAGTGATCGCAAGAAAGTCGTCGCGGAGTTGCGCGACGCGCTCAAGCAGGTTGACGAGCTCTATCTCGCCACCGACGAAGACCGCGAGGGCGAGGCGATCGCCTGGCACCTCCAAGAGGTGCTCAACCCTAAGGTCCCCGTGAAGCGCATGGTCTTTCACGAGATCACGCCCGCCGCGATCGCCAAGGCCGTCTCGGAGACCCGCGACCTCGACCTGCGCTTAGTCGACGCGCAAGAAGGTCGGCGCTTTCTCGACCGTCTCGTGGGCTACGAAGTCTCGCCGGTGCTCTGGCGCGCCGTCGATAAGGCGCGCTCGGCCGGACGCGTGCAGTCGGTCGCGATTCGACTGGTCTGCGAGCGCGAGCGCGAGCGCATGGCCTTTCGATCGGCCACCTGGTTCGACGTGACCGCGACGCTGCGCGCCGGCGACGCCACCTTTGACGCCACCGTCGAAACGCTCAACGGCGCCGCCCTGGCCGCGTCGAAGCACTTCAACTCGTTGGGCCAGCTCGAGAGCAAGACGCCCGTGGAGACCCTGAGCGAAGTGAGCGCCGCGTCCTTGAGCGAGCGACTTCGTGGGGCGAGCGTGCGGGTCACGTCGGTCAGTTCGACGGCGCGCACGCAACGTCCCCAGCCACCCTTTATGACCTCGTCGTTGCAGATAGAGGCGAGCCGCAAACTCCGCTTTGACCCCGAGCGCACGATGCGCGCCGCCCAGCGTCTCTACGAGCAGGGGTGGATTACCTACATGCGTACGGACTCCACGACGTTGAGCGACGAGGCGATCTCGGCGGCGCGCGCCCAGGCCGCCGCGATGTTCGGTGACGACTACGTCGCCGACGGGCCACGCCGTTACGACCGCAAGGTTAAAAACGCCCAAGAGGCGCACGAAGCGATTCGTCCCGCGGGCGAGAGTTTCCGCACGCTGGACGAAGCGAGTGGTTCCCTCGGCGGCGACGAACTCGCGGTCTACGAACTCGTCTGGAAGCGCACCATCGCCTCGCAAATGGTCGACGCTCGACTCACCCAAGACAAGGTCACGCTCGCCGTCACGCTCGACGAGGTCGCCGGGTACGGCGACGGCGTTGCGGTTGGCCTCGCGGCCAGCGGGCTGCGGATTGAGTTTCCGGGCTTTCGTCGGGCCTACGTCGAGGGTACCGACGACCCCGAGGCCGAGCTCGCCGATCAAGAACGGCTCTTGCCGACGCTGCACGAAAACGACGAGCTACCGGTCGACGGCGCGCAGGCGAAGGGCCACGACACCCAGCCGCCCGATCGTTACTCCGAGGCGACGTTGATCAAGAAGCTCGAGGACCTGGGGATTGGTCGTCCGTCGACGTACGCGTCGGTGATGAAGACGATCGATCGACGGGGCTACGTCTGGAAGAAGGGTAAGGCGCTGGTCCCGGCCTTTCGCGCCTTCGCCGTCGTCAATCTGCTCGAGCAGTACTTCGCCGACCTCGTCGACTACCGCTTCACCGCGGCAATGGAGGACCAACTCGACGAAATCGCCCAGGGTCGCCAGGACTTAGAGCCGTGGCTACGGCGCTTCTACTTCGGCGACGACGGCGCCACCAGCGATTTCGCGCGTCTTGGTCTACGCCGCGCCACCCACGAACAGATTGAGTTCGACTTCGCCGCCATTAATTCGTTGCCGCTCGGTACCGCGCCCGACGGTCTGCCGGTGGCGGTGCGCTCGGGGCGCTACGGCCCCTACCTCGTGCACGGCGAGGATCGGGCGTCGATCCCCGAGGCGACCGAGCCCGATTCACTCACCGTCGAGCGCGCGCTCGAGCTCTTGGCGGCGCCGAGCAACGACCGCGCGTTGGGCGTCGACGAGGCGACCGGTGAGGTCATCCACCTCAAGGCCGGTCGCTACGGTCCCTACGTACAGGTCGGCGAGATGACCGACCCCAAACAAAAGCCGCGCACGGCTTCCCTCTTTTCCACCATGTCGCCGGAGACCCTGACCCTCGACGACGCGAAGCGACTGCTGAGCCTGCCTCGCACGGTGGGCGTGCACCCCGACGACGGCGAAGCGATCTTGGCGCAGAACGGTCGCTACGGTCCCTACCTCACGTGGGGCAAAGAGACGCGTTCGCTCGAGACCGAAGACGAGATTTTTACCGTCGACCTCGAGCGCGCGTTGGCGCTCCTTCGTGAGCCCAAGGCTCGAGGGCGACGCGCGGCGGCCGGTCCGCTGCGCGACCTCGGTGAGGACCCGGTCACCGGTAAGCGTGTCGTGGTGCGCAGCGGACGCTTCGGGCTCTACGTAACTGACGGCGAGGTCAACGCGACGCTGCGCCTGGGCGACGCCCCCGAGACCTTGACACTGGACCGCGCGGGCGAACTACTCGCCGAGCGACGTAACGCGGAGCCGCGCACGAGCCCGCGCGCCGCGAAGAAGGCCACGAAGCGCGCCACCGCCGCCGCGAAGAAGAGCTCGTCCACCGCGACTAAGAAGACCACGGCCAAGAAATCCGCCGCGAAGAAGGCCCCGGCGAAGGCCAGTGCCGCCGACAAGCGCGGCGCACTGGCCCAAGGTCAGCAGGCGAACGCCGCGTTGGCGGCGCGTCTTCACGACGAGTGAGCGTCCGAGGGGTCTTCGTCGCCTTCGAGGGCGTCGACGCCAGCGGTAAGAGCACGCAGGCGCGCCGTGTCGCGGCGCGCCACGACGCCCTCTTCACCTTCGAACCCGGCGACTCCGTACTCGGCGTCGAACTTCGACGTTGGCTCCTCGACGCGGCGATCCCGATGGATCCGGAGACCGAGGCGCTCCTCATGCTCTCGGACCGTTCGCACCACGCGAGACGGGTCATCGCGCCGGCCCTGGCGCAGGGACGTAGTGTCGTGACCGACCGCTACTACCCTTCGTCACTCGCGTACCAGGGTTACGGCCGCGGCGTGGACCTCGCGCGACTGCGCGCGGCCACCGAGCTCGCGATCGACGGTTGCCTGCCCGACCTCGTGGTACTGCTCGACGTGTCGCTCGAGGTCGCCAACGAGCGACGAGCCCGTGACCACGAGGACCGCTTTGAGTCGGCCGACCTCGCGTTCCACGAACGCGTTCGCGCGGGCTACCTCGAGTTGGCCGCGCACGACGTCGTGCCGTGGGTCGTCGTGGACGCGAACCTGGAGCAAACCGACTTAGACGCGCGCGTCGATGACGCGCTCGCCGCCCTTCCGTGGACCGCGTGAGCGACGTCTTCGATCGCCTGGTGGGTCAGGACCACGCCGTCGAGGCGTTGCGCCAGTACGCCCTTTCGCCAGTGCACGCCTACCTCTTCACCGGACCCCTTGGTACCAGCGTGCACGACGCCTTGGTCTGTTTCGCCGCGGCGTTGCAGTGTCACGACCACGGGTGTGGGGAGTGCGCGACGTGTCGCCGGGTGCTGCGCGAACAAGACGCGGACGTGCACGTGGCGGAGCGATCGGGTTTGACGTGGCGCGTCGATGAACTGCGCGAACTCGAGCGTGTCGCGCGACGTCGACCGCTCGGTGACGGCTACCAGATCATCCTCATTGACGACGTCGAGTTAACCGTGAGTGGTCCGAGTCCGAGCGCCGCGGCGCTGCTCAAGTCGCTCGAAGAGCCACCCGAGCGCACGATTTACCTACTGGGCGCGAGCGAGGTGCCCGCGGCGTTAGCCACCATCGCGTCACGTTGCGTGGAGGTGAAGCTGCGAGCCCTCGACGCGCCCGCCCTGGCGACGATTCTTTCGGCTGAAGGCGTCGAGGCTGAGCTCGCCGCGAGCGCGGCCTCGGCCGCGGGCGGCAATCTTCGCCGCGCGCGCGTGTTGGCGCGCGATCCGGCACTGGGCTCGCGGGTGGCCGCGTGGCGCGCGATTCCTGATCGCCTCAAGGGAACGCCCGCGTCGTCGAGCGAGGTGGCGCGCGAGGTCGTGGCCTCGCTCGACGACGCGGTGGCACCCCTCAGCGCGCTCCAAGACGACGAGTGGACGCGTCGCGTGGACGAGGCCCGCGAGTTCGGGCAACGAGTTCTAGGCGGTCGGCGTGAGATGGACGCTCGTTTCAAACGTGAACAACGTCGCTTTCGCGTCGACGAGACGCGTTTTGGTCTGAGCGCTCTCACGGACGTCTATCGCGCGCGACTCGTGGAGAGCCTGGAGGCCGAGCGCGCCGGCGACGCGCGGGCGCGGGCCCGGGTCGCCAGTGCGTTGGGTGCCCTCGACGCGCTCGCCGAGGCTAACGCGCGTCTGGCGTCAAACCTTGACGAGTCCTTGCTGCTGCACGACCTCATGCTGCGCCTGGCGGAACTTTAAGAAATGCCCCTCGGCCGAGGTCGGCTAATCTTGCTCTCTGCGCCTGGGTAGCTCAGTCGGTAGAGCAACGCATTCGTAATGCGTAGGTCAGGAGTTCGAATCTCCTCCCAGGCTCCAACTCACCCCGCGTCACGCGCCGCGCGCGCGAAGTCGCGCGAACGTTCCTCCCAATTGGCGTAGCGGTCGAAACTGGGCGCGGCCGGTGAGAAGAGCACGACGCCGCCGCGCGGTAGTGCGCCGCGGGCGAGCGTGACCGCCTCGTCCATCGTGGTCGCGTGACGCGCCGCGACGAGCGCGCCCAATCGTTCACCCGCCGGACCCATCGTGACGACGTGGGTCTCACTCGGTCTTGCGCGCAGGGCGTTCGCCAACGGTGCGTAGTCCACGCCGCGGTCGAATCCGCCGGCGATCAGCGCGAGTGGCTCGTCGTCGAAGACGTCGAGGGCCGCGAGTGTGGGTAGTGGCGCCGTCGCGAGCCCGTCGTCCACGAAGCGCACCGCGCCCTCGGGCGTGTGGAGGACGTGGATCAACGTGAGGCGACCCGCGAGCGACACGTAGTTCGTCGCGTTCGCGCGCATCGCGTCACGGACGACGTCGCGCGGGTGACCCGTCGCGACCGCGACCACGTGGAGTGCCAGCGCGACGTTGCGCGCGTTGTGCGCCCCAAGGAGACCGAGATCGCGCGCCAGCGCGGGCTCCGCGTCGTCGATCCACCGAATCTCCCCGCCGATGCGCGCGTGGTTGGCGCGCGGCGTCGGTCCGTCGGCGACGAACGTCACGTGCGCGCCGTCGGCGCGCGTGAGGGTCAGCTTGTCGTCGTGGTACTGCTCGAGCGAGCCGTGCCAATCGAGGTGATCTTCCCCGAGCGAGGTCACGACGACGAAGGCCGGCGCGTGCGTGACGTCGACGCTTTGAAAGCTCGACACCTCCAGGACCAGCCACTCGTCACCGATCTCGACGGCGGGGTCGTACGGCGGCTGTCCGAGGTTGCCGAGTGCGCGCGCGCGTTGGCCGAGGCTGCGAAAGGCGAACTCGATCAACGTCGTGGTGGTTGATTTGCCCTTGGTACCGGTCACCGCGACGACGCGATCGCGTGGCGCGTCGGCGAGCCAGAGGTTGAGCGCCGAGGTGACCGTGACGCCGCGGGCCTCGAGCTCGAGAACGTCGGCACGACGTCGCGCGATACCGGGGCTCTTTAAAACGACGTCGCACGTGGCTAACGCGTCGAACCCACCTTGGCTCGTCACCAGCACGGGCGCGCCGAGTCCGTCGCGGTCGTCCACCACGACCAGGTCGGCGACGTCGCGCAGTCGCGCGACGGTGGCCCGTCCCTCGACGCCGAAGCCGAAGACGCCGACGCGACGCCCCCGCAGGTCAGCGAAGCCAGTGGGCCGGAACACGACTCTCTCCAAGGGGGGCGAGAAGAACGTTGAGCGGTGGCGTGGGCGCGAGTCGCGACGCGATCTCGCGCAAGTGCGGGACGTCGCGCCACTCGTCACGGGCCGCGACGATTGACAGCGCGCTCGCGCACTCCCCGGGATCGCCGACACACTCGAAGGGTTTGTGGTCAAGACCGAGTCCGACCAACGTCTCGAGCGCGCTCGCCAGCGCGTGGTCGGCCAAGGGTTCGCTTTGGAAGACGTCGCGCAACGCCGCGCGCGAGAGGAAGGGCGCGAGGACGAGATTGATGAACAGACACTTGTCGCACTCGCCGCACCACTGCGTCGCGCGTCGCGCGACGTCTTGTCGAAAGGCCCGGTTACAACTGCGAAAGACGTGGTGGTACTGCGGTAGCTGCGCGAACACGCTGGCGACCCACAGTTCGGAACGGTCGCGCAGGAAGCTCGCGACGCGCAACGCCTCACCGAGCTGTTCGCCGACGGCTTGACCGAGCGCCACTTCCGCCGCGAAGGACTTCGACCACTGGTGATTCACGCCACGACCACGCCACTGCACGTTGTCCACCGACGCCGAGTGTTCGTTACTCATGACGACCCCGCCGCGTCCGGTTGCCACGGCGGCGACGCTCGCGAGCAACGTCACCATGGCGGTCACGGGTACGTGTCCTTGGAAGAAGCGATCTTTCGCCGCGGTGATCATCGGGTCCAGTGTGCGTCGCGCGCGCACGATCTCGAGACCCGTGACGGCGGCGGTCTCCTCGAGCGGCCCGAAGCGTCCACTCGCGGGGCTCACGACGAAGAGCGCGCGCTCGAGCCCGGGATTGAGCGACTCGGTGGTGACCACCGAGTCGATGCCGCCGCCGAAGGGCACCAGCACGCGCTGGCGATCAAGCGGCACGTGCGGTTGCGCGTGGGACGTGCCCAGGGCCGACCCGACGAACGTCAGGTCGGTCAGATCAAGGTCGTTGCGGTAGGCGTACTCGCCCAGCCCGTCGAGGTAGGCCGCCTGGACGAAGGCGAGCGCCCGTGGCCCGAGGGCGGTCTCCGCGAAGTCGACCTCGCGCGCCGCGCCCGCTTTGTAGTACGAAAGACCGGCGATCACGTACCACAGCGTGGCGACCGCGCGCGTGGCGGCGCCCTCGAGTAAGGCGACGTGATCGAAGTCCACGCGTTCGCGGAACTCGAGATCGTCGAGGCGGTAGTGGCCCACGAGCGACGATCCCTGAATCTCGAGGCCGAGGTAGGTAAATCGAGCGGCTCGTTCGCGCGGGACCGGAACACTCATCGTGGGCTCATGCTAGGACGCACGCTTCGCGACGAGGGCGAATCGACCGCAGGGGCGGCGCGCGCGGTCGCTGAAATAGCGTTCGCCACTGTCGGTGACCTCGACGCTCTGCTCGATTGCGTCGTCGTCGACGCCGAGTTCACGTAGTTGCCGCACGGCGACGGCGCGAAGATCGAGTCGCGAGCGGTCGTCGACGTCGTCGTGCAGCGCCCCGGGGACGTCGGCGAAGTGTTGCGCGACCTCGGGCCCAATTTGGTAGACCGCGGGCGAGACGCACGGACCGACGAAGGCGTACGTCGACGATCCGGCGCCGAGCGCGTCCACGCTCGCGCGAAGTATCCCCGCCGCGAGGCCCCGCCATCCGGCGTGCACGACGGCGAAGCCGCGAGTTCGTTGGTCGACGAGCAGTATCGGCACGCAGTCCGCGACGAGGACGGCGACCGCGTGGTCCTCGTCACCGATGAGTGCGTCCGCGTGGGTCGTCGCGTCGACGTCACGGGCGTGGACGACGTTCGTTTCGTGTACTTGGCGGGCGACGCGCAGATCGCGGGGTGCGACGCCGAGGGCTCTCGCCAGTCGGTCGCGATTCTCGCGAACGTGTCGTGGATCGTCACCGACGTGGTCGCCGAGATTGAGCGTGTCAAAGGGTGCAAGTGACACGCCACCACGACGTTCGCTCACCCACGCGTCGACGCCGAAGCGCCGCGCCCCCTCCACGCGCGCGAGCCAGACGTCGCCGACGCGCTGCGCGTTCAGCGTGACGTCGCGCGGCACGCGGCGCACACTCCGTTCAGCTCGAGCACGTGGTGCAGATCGTCGTAACCGTGGAGGGCGCCGACCTCGTTCGCCCACTGCTCAAGTTCGGGCGCGTCAACCTCGACCGCGGCACCGCACTCACGACAAGCGAGGTGGTGATGGTGGCGGTCAACCACGCAGCGTCGGTAGAGCGCCTCGCCACGATCGGTCATGACGACGTCTACCTCGTCACTGGCGACGAGTCTTTTGAGCTGGGCGTAGACGGTGGCCAGGGCAATCTGACCACCGTTGCGCACGATCAGCGTGTGAAGTTCTTGGGCGCTCACGAATCCCTGCACCACACCAAGGACGCTAAGGATCTCACGGCGCTGGGCCGTCACGCGCGTACTCACGCCCCCAGCGTAGTGGCGAATGAGTTGCTTTCTGGAATGATTCCAACTATGATAACTGGAATGATTCTGCGTAGCCTCTTAGTGAGTGCGGTGATCGCGACGAGCGCGACGAGCGCGACGAGCGTTGCCGCGGCGTCATCGAGTCGGCGACCACTCGTCGTCGTGGGGGTGAGCGAGTGGGGAGCACTCGCGCAGCAACTGGTTGGGCAACGCGCGCGAGTCGTCACGTTGCTCACCGATCCCAACGCCGATCCCCACGAGCACGAGGCCACCGTTCACGACGCGGGCGAGGTCGCGCTCGCGTCAATGGTCGTCGAGAACGGCGCCGGCTACGACGCGTGGCTCAACAAACTCGTCGCGGTGTCGAATCCGCACGTGCCGGTGGTGAACGTGGCGGCGTTGGCGCACGTACGCGACGGCGAAAATCCACACCTGTTTTACAGCCCCGTGCTCGCGGCGCGATTCGTGGCGGTACTTGCGTCGCGCCTCGACGGCCTCGATCCCGTACTAAGGCTTCAGGCCCGCGCTCGTCAACTCGAGCGCGCCCTGGGGGCGAGCGCGCGACGACTCGCGGCGCTCAAGGAACGTTGCGGCGGGGTGCGCGTCGCGGCGACCGAAGACGTCGCGACGCGACTGCTGACGTTGGCCGGTCTTCGCGTGGTGACCCCTGAGTCGTTACGACTCGCCGTCAGTAACGGCGTTGATCCGAGCGTGCTTCCCCTCGCGCTCGCGTTGCGCCAACTCGGCGAGCGACCCGCCTTCCTCTTGAATAACACCCAAACCGCGACGCCGCTCACCCAAGCGCTCACCGCGCGTGCGCGCGTCGATCACGTGCCCCTGGTCAACGTCACCGAAACAATGACCGGTCACGATTACCTATCTTTCCTGAACGCGGTGATCGCGCGGATACGAAGCGCGTTGGTTCGCCAAGGATGTGCGGCGTGAGCGTCATCGACTTTCGTGACGCCTCAGTGGCGCGGGGCGGGCGGCTGATCTGGCGCGAGGCCAACCTCACCGTCGAGCCCGGATCGATCAGCGTGGTGCTCGGACCCAACGGCGCGGGAAAGTCGACGCTGCTCGAAGCGGTCTTGGGGTTAGTGCCACTGAGTCACGGCTCGTTGCGGGTGTTCGACGAGCCGCCCGCGCGGGGCAACGCGCGCGTGGGCTACCTCCCCCAGACGCGGCGCGACCACGATCTTCGAATTTCGGCGCGCGAGTACGTGGGTCTCGGTTTTGACGGCACGCGATTTGGGTGGGGACGCGACACGAGCACGAAGACCAGGGCCGTGCGCGACGCGCTCGCGCTCGCCGGCGCGACGGCCTTCGCCGATCGACCCCTGTACGCACTCTCGGGTGGTCAGCGTCAGCGTGTGGCGCTCGCGCACGCGAGTGTCTTTCGCCCCGCCCTGCTCTTACTGGATGAGCCACTCGCCGCACTCGACCTCGCGGCGCAAGGGGAGATCGTTGACCTCATTAATCTCTTTCGCGACACCACCGGCGCGGCGGTCGTGGTCGTGGCGCACGACCTCAACCCCCTCGCGCCCATCGTCGACCAGGTGCTGTGGATCGCGCGGCGCCAGGTGCGCAGCGGACCCCTCGACGACGTGGTGAACGAAGCGGTCCTGAGTGAGCTCTACGGCCACGCGATCGAAATCGTGGTGACCCCGCGAGGGCGGCGCGTCATTGTGGGACTCGAAGAAGAGTTCGCGCACCCGCACCCGCACCCGCACCCGCCCACGGGTTCGCGCGCGCGAACGACCGCGGGGCGCGTCGGCGACCACGCCGACGAAGAGGCCCACGCGCACTTCGCCGAGTACTTCGAGGGGGACGCGTGAGTCTGTCGTTCTTGCTTTCGCTCGCCTTCGTGCAACACGCCTTCTACGCCGTGACGGCGGTCTCGATCGCGTCCGGCGCCGTGGGCTACTTCGTCGTGCTACGTCGTCAAGCCTTCGCGGCGCACGCCATCGGTCACGTCGGCTTCGCCGGCGCCGCCGGCGCGGTCCTGTTGGGCCTGTCGCCGGTGGTCGGTCTGCTCGGCTTTTGTCTCCTCGCCGGCGTCCTCATCGGACTCGGGGGCGCGACGTTGAGTGATCGCGACGCGGTCGTGGGCGTGACCCTGACCGCGGCGCTCGGACTGGGCGTCCTATTCATCTCGCTCTACAGCGGGTACGCCGACGCCACCTACTCCATTCTCTTCGGCCAGATTCTCGGCGTGACGTGGGGCGACGTGATCCTGGTCGCAGGGGTCTCGCTTGTGGTCGTCGCGGCGCTCTCGCTGATCTACCGACCCTTGTTATTCGTGTCGGTCGATCCGTCGTCGGCGCAGGCGCGGGGACTCTCTGAACGGACGCTGTCGCTAATCTTCATGTCGCTCTTGGCGCTCACGACAGTCGTGGCGATTCAGATCGTGGGCGTGCTGCTGGTGTTTTCGCTCCTGGTGGCTCCGGCCGCGGCGGCCGAACAGTTAACCAATCGCCCGTGGCGGGCGCTCGCGCTCTCGGGCGCGATCGCGCTCGTGAGCTCGTGGCTCGGCCTCTTCTTCGCCGTGTGGTGGGGTGGACCGGTGAGTTTTTGGATCACCGCCCTCGTGTCGGGCACTTACGTGGGCGCTAGAGGCCGCGACGCGTGGCGCGCTCGTCAACGCGCGACGCGCGTTGCGTAGATTACGGACGTGAGCGACGCCGACGCCCTGCTGGCGATCTGCACCTTCCCGGTGCCGGGGAGTGCGGTGGATCTCGCGGTGTCGGGTGGGCCGGACTCGATGGGTCTGCTCCTCCTCGCCCGCGCGCGCGAGCTTTCGATCACGGTCCACCACGTCAATCACCACGCGCGTCACGAGGCCGACGAGGACGCGAGCTTCGTGGCGGACTACGCGCGCGCTCACGGTTTGGCCTACGTGGGCCACGACGTGTACGTCGAACCGGGGCCGAACTTCGAAGCCCGGGCGCGCCAGGCTCGTCGCGGCGCGCTGCCCGCCGGCGCCCTCACCGGCCACACGATGGACGACCTGGTGGAGACCATCGTCTTGAACCTCCTGCGTGGCGCCGGCGTCGACGGACTCACCCCAATGATTGGTGACGCCACCAAACCACTACTCGGCGTGCGCCGTGCGGCGTTGCACGACTTCGTGCGCGCCCGGGGCGTGCAGGCGCGTCACGACGCCACGAACGACGACGTCCACTTTCGACGCAATCGGGTGCGCCACGAACTCCTCGCGGTCATGAACGAGGTTGCCGAGCGCGACGTGGTGCCGGTCGTGGCGCGTGGCGCGGCGATGATGCACGACGAGCGGCGGTGGCTCGACGCGCTGACCGAGATCGACGCGCGTCGCGCGCTCGAGGAGGTTGACTGTCGCGAGCTCGCCACGTGGCCTCTGGCGCGACTTCGGCGTTGGCTGCGCGGGCAACTCGCCGCCGACGAGGCGTGGGGCGACCGCTATCCCCCGAGCGCCGACGAGGTCGCCCGCGCCCTCGACGTGGTCTTCGGGCGAGTGACCGCGACCGAGCTGCGCGGTGGGCGACGACTCGCGCGTCGGTCGCAGCACCTGCGACTCGAAGAGGCCTCCACTACGCTGACCAGCCATGGGTAACTACTCACCGGACGACTTCACCGCGCACTGGGCGCGCCGCGACCTCGGCGAGGTGGTCGTCTCGGCCAAAGAAGTCCACGATCGCGTTCTCGAACTGGGACGTCAGATCACGCTCGACTACGCCGACAACCCGCCGCTACTGGTGTGCGTCTTGAAGGGCGCGATCAATTTCATGAGTGACCTCATGCGGGCCGTTGAGCTGCCGGTGGAGGTTGACTTTATGGCCGTGTCGTCCTACGGCGCCGCGACCAAGACGTCGGGCGTCGTGCGCATCGTGAAGGACCTCGACGTTGATTTGGCCGGACGCGACGTGCTAATCGTCGAAGACGTGGTCGACTCTGGACTGACCCTGAACTACCTGCGCCAGTACCTGGGCGCGCGCAATCCGGCGTCGCTCGAGGTCTGCGCGCTCCTCTTGAAAGAGGGCGAACAGCGGGTCCAGCAGTCGCTTCGGTACGTCGGCTTCGCCATCCCGGCCGATTTCGTCGTGGGGTACGGTCTCGACGTGAACGAGAAGTACCGCAATCTCGACGCCATCTACACCTACGTCGGTGGGGCGTAACGGTGGTTGATCGCGATCGCGTGCAGTCTCTGGTGCGCGAGTTGCTCGAAGCCATCGGTGAGGACCCGACGCGACCTGGTCTGGTGGAGACGCCGCGACGCGTCGCCGACATGTACGTCGAACTCTTCGAAGGACTCGAGCGCGACCCCGGGGAGCACCTGCGGGTGACCTTCGACGAGGGGTACGACGAGATGGTGATGGTGCGCGACATCCCCTTCACCTCACTGTGCGAGCACCACCTGGTGCCCTTCGTGGGACTGGCCCACGTGGCCTACCTTCCCGGCGCCGACGGTCGCATTACGGGTCTGTCGAAGCTGGCCCGGTTGGTCGAGGGCTTCGCGCGCCGCCTCCAGGTGCAGGAACGACTGACGACGGAAATCGTGGAGGCGATGGAGCGCGAGCTCACGCCGCGCGGCTCGATCGTGGTGGTCGAGGCCGAGCACTTTTGCATGTCGATGCGCGGCGTGAAAAAGCCCGGCGCGACGACCGTGACCTCCGCCGTGCGGGGCGTCTTTCGCGACGACGCGTCGTACCGCGCCGAGGCGCTGCAGTACATCCACCAGCGTCGCTCCACGTGGCACTAGCCCCCATGATCATGGGGATCGTGAACGCGACCCCCGACTCATTCTTCCCCGACTCGCGCACGTTCGAACGTGACGACGCCGTGCAGCGGGGACGCGCCTTCTTCGCGGCCGGTGCCGACGTGGTGGACGTCGGGGGCGAGTCGACGCGACCGGGCGCGCTCGACGTGGACGCGGACGAGGAGCTGCGTCGGGTCCTCGAGGTCACGCGTCTACTCGCGCGCGACGGCGTGGTCTCCATCGACACGCAAAAAGAGCGTGTCGCTCGCGAAGCCGTCGCCGCGGGCGCGCGCGTCGTCAACGACGTCTCGGGTACCTTGGCCGAGGTGGCCGGTTCGTTAGGCGTGGACTACGTCGCGATGCATCGCCAGGGCACGGCGCGCACCATGCAAGCGGATCCGCACTACGACGACGTCGTCGTGGAGGTTGGTGCCACGCTTGAAGTACTCGCGCGACGCGCGCGACGCGCCGGAGTCGGGGCACTCTGGCTCGATCCGGGTATCGGTTTTGGTAAGAGCGTCGCGCACAACGTGACTCTGCTCGCGAATCTCGACTACTTCGTCGCGCTCGCCGCCCGCTACGACGCGCAGGTCCTCGTCGGGACGAGCCGCAAGCGTTTCTTAGAGGTTCTCGGGGGACGTGACGACGCCGTCGAGAGCCGCCTCGAGGCGTCGTTGGCGACGGCGGCGTGGGCGATGCTCGATGGTGTCAGGATGGTGCGCGTGCACGACGTCGCGGCTACGGTCGCTCTCCGCGAACTCATCGCGCGCTCTCTCGATTCGGTGGGCGCGTGAAGGGTCGGTGGGCGTCGGGGATTGAGCCGCGAGGCTTCACCTGGGTCTACCGCGGCGCCTTCGCCATCTCCGAGCGACCAGGGGGCTCCACCGCGGTGCATCGCAAGGTGCGCCGCGACGAGGAACTGCTCTGGCTGAAGCAGCAGGGCTTTTCGCGCGTCGTGTCGATCTTGCCGGTTAGCCAGAACCTCTCGGACTACGTCGAGCACGGTTTGTCGGCGAGTCACTACGTGCTCCGTGGCGGACCCCAGCAGCGTGAGGTGCTCGAGGCGTGTTTTCGTGACTTGAGTAACTGTCACGACGTGGGCGTGACCGTGCTGCTGCACGGTGACGACGTCTCGGACCGACTACTCGGCGTGGTGGCGGGCTACCTGGTGTGGTCCAAGCGCGTGCCGACGGTACCGGCGTCGGTGGCGCTGGTCGAACGGCTGGTGCGCCGATCGGTCGGCCCCGACGGGCGTTCGCTCCTACTCGACCTCCCCGAGACGCCCCGTGACTGACGTGATTGAACTGCGCGACCTTCGCGTGAGCGCGGTGATCGGCGTGCTACGCGAAGAGCGCGACCGCGCGCAGCCGTTGAGTTTTGATCTCGACCTCGAGCGACCCTTTGAGGCGGCGGCGATCAACGACGACCTCGCCGTGACGACGAACTACGCCGAGGTGCTCGCGCTGACCGCGCGCGTGGCGCGTGAGGGCTCGTTCTTCTTACTCGAAACATTGGCCTACCGCGTGGCGCACGAGATCCTCGCGGTTGACGCGGCGATTGAGGCCGTGACGGTCGCGGTGCGCAAACTCCGCCCACCCGTCCCCGAGGACGTCGCCACGGTGGGGGTGCGCTGCACCTTGCGCCGCGCGTGAGACCGGCGTACTTCTCCCTCGGTTCGAACCTCGGTGATCGCGGGGCTCATCTGGCGCTCGGCGTCGAGGTGACGTCGGCCGGCGAGCCCCATCGCGTCTCGCGCGTTTACGAGACCGAGCCGGTCGGTGGCGTCGCGCAGGACGACTTTTGGAATCTCGTGTTGGAGGTCACGACCAGTGCCACGCCCGAGGATCTGCTGGCGCGTGCGCGCGAGGCGGAAACGCGCGCGGAACGCGTCCGCCGTCAACGTTGGGGCCCGCGGACCCTCGACGTCGACGTGTTACTCGTCGGCGACGAGCGTCGCGCCAGTGACGAACTGACGATCCCGCACCCGCGGCTCTACGAACGCGCTTTCGTGCTCGCGCCCCTGCGTGAATTGGCGCCCAATCTCGTGACCGACGAGCAGTTGGCCCGCGGCGCCGGGCGGGTTGTCGCGCTCGGTACACTCGAGTCGTTGCGCTAACACCGAACGGCACCCTCGGGGCCGGAACGGATCGGAGCCGAAATGAATATCACCGTGGTGGGGACCGGGCGCGCGGGCGCGTCGTTCGAGTTGGCGCTGCGTCGCGCGGGTCACGAGGTGCGCGTCGCGCACCACGACGAAATCGTCGACACGCGCGGCGTCGACCTGGTGCTCTTGTGCGTACCCGACGACGCGATTAGCGAAACCGCGCGGTCGCTCGCGCCGGGCAACTTTGTGCTGGCGCACGTGGCGGGCTCGCGCGGTCTGGGCGAGTTAGCGCCGCATCGACGCGTCGGCTCCCTCCACCCCCTCGCGGCGTTACCGTCGGGCGCGCTCGGCGCGCGCCGGCTTGTCGGGGCGACCTACTGCGTCGCCGGCGATCCCTTGGTCCGTGACGTCGTCGCGTCCCTGGGTGGACGAGCGCGCGTCGTCGACGACGCGCACCGCACCCTCTATCACGCGACCGCGGCCGTCGCGGCCAATCACCTCGTGGCGCTGATGGGTTACGTCGGTGAGCTTGCGGACTCGGCGGGCTTGACGTTGGACGATTTTCTCCCCCTGGCGCACCAGGCTCTCGAGGACGTGGCGCGCGTGGGCCCCGTCGACGCGTTGACCGGTCCGGCGTCGCGGGGCGACGCGGCGACGATTGAGGCGCACCTCGACGCCCTCGACGACGCCCACCGTCCGGCCTACGTCGCGTTGGCGCACGTCGCGTTCGAACTCGCGGAGCGCCGCCGGTCTCAGTTACCGGCCTGACGTGGAGGTCGTGCACGACCTCGGTCGTTGGCGTGACGCGGCCCGGGCCACGCGCGCGCGTGAGCGCACCGTCGGACTGGTGCCCACTATGGGGGCGTTGCACGCGGGACACCTCTCGCTCGTTCGCGCGGCGCGTGAGCGCGGCGACGTGGTCTTCCTCACGATTTTTGTGAACCCGCGCCAATTCGGCGACGCCGCGGACTTGGCGCGCTACCCACGGACACTCGACGTTGACCAACGCCTCGCCGAGTCCGCGGGCGTCGACGTACTGGTCGTACCCACGCTCGACGAGATGTGGCCGGACTACCCTCGCGACACCATGACGAGCGTCCACGTGGCCGGTCTGGGCGACGTGCTCGAGGGTGAGGGTCGGCCGGGGCACTTCACGGGCGTCGCGAGCGTCGTGGCGAAGCTCTTCGCGGTGACCGGACCGTGCCGGGCGTACTTCGGGCAGAAGGACTTCCAACAGGTGGCGGTCGTTCGTCAGATGGTGCGTGACTTGGCGCTGCCCGTCGAGGTACTCGACGCGCCGGTGGTGCGTGACGCGGACGGTCTGGCGCTGTCGAGTCGTAACGAGCGCCTCTCGAGCGAAGGTCGAGCGAACGCCTTGGCGCTGTCGCGCGCGATTCACGCCGCCGCGCGCACTCGGGGTCCGGCGTCGGTACTGCGCGACGTGCTGCGCGCCGAGCTCGCGCGCGCCAAGGTTGAGGTGGCCTACGCCGAGATTGTTGACCCGATGACGCTGCGGCCACTGGGGGACGACGCGCGCGGCGTGGCGCGCGCGCTCGTGGCGGGCGTCGTCGAGGGCGTTCGACTCATCGATAATGGTCCCGTGACGTTGGACCAGGGGGAGTAAGCATGCTGCTCGCGATGGACGTGGGTAACACCGAGACGGTTATCGGCCTCTTCGGCGACGTGCGTCGCGACGCGCCCGACGCGATGGGCTTCGCGCGCGCCAGCGGCGAACACGGCCTCGCGTTTCACTGGCGAATTTCGACGGTGGCCGAGCGCACGCCCGACGAACACGCCATGGTCCTGACCCAACTACTGGACCTAGAGGGCCTCGACCTGCGTGAGAGCGTGAGCGCCATGGCCATCTCCTCGTCGGCGCCGAGCGTGACCACGCAACTGCGTCGGATGGCGAATCGCTGGTTCTCCGACCTGGACCTGACGGTGATCGGTCCGGGCACCAAATCGGGCATGCCCATTCTCTACGACAACCCTCGCGACGTCGGGGCCGACCGGATCGCCGACGCCGTCGGCGCCTACGACCTCTACCCGGGCGCGTCGATCGTGGTGGACATGGGCACCGCGACCGTCTTTGACGTGGTGAGCGCCAAGGGTGAGTACCTCGGCGGGGCGATCGCGCCGGGGGTCGCCATCTCACTCGAGGCGCTCTACGCGCAGGCCTCGGCGCTGCGCTCGGTGGAGCTCGTCGCGCCGCGTTCGGTCATCGGGCGCTCGACGGTGGAGTCCATTCAGTCGGGCGTCCTCTACGGCTTCGCCGCGCAGGTGGACGGCGTGGTTGATCGGATTCTCGACGAACTCGGCGAGGCGACGGTCATCGCGACGGGGGGGCTGGCCGGGCTCATCGCGCCCCACACGCGTCGCGTCCAGCACGTCGAGCCGTGGCTCACCCTGCACGGATTGCGTATCGTGCATGAAAGGAATTATTCGAAAGAGACGACGTGACCAGTAGCTACCAGTTCGACCACAACGCCTTCGCCGCGGACCTGCAGTCGAACTACGCCGCGCTGAGCGACGGGGAAGAGTCGGGCGTTCAGGTACGCGTCGCCGGTCGCTTGATGTTGCTACGACGTCAAGGCAAGTTGGCGTTCGCGACGATGCGCGACTCCAGCGGCGAGGTGCAACTCTTCGCGCTGAGCCAGGTGACCGAAGAGTTTGAGGCGTTTTCCAAACTGCACCTCGGTGACTGGGTCGGGGTCGAGGGAGAGGTCGTGCGCACGAAGCGCGGCGAGCTCTCGGTCAAGGTCGCGACCTGGGTGCGCCTGGCGGAGGCGCTGCACAACTTTGGTGACAAGTGGGCCGGTATCGCCGACTTCGACCTGCGCTATCGCCACCGCGAAGCGGACCTGTGGGCCAACGACGTCTCACGGCGTTCACTGCTGCGTCGCAGTCACGTCGTGCGCGCGGTGCGCGAGCGCTGCTGGGCGCAGGGTTTCGTCGAGGTGGAAACGCCGATTCTCAACCCCATCCCCACCGGCGCGGCGGCGCGACCCTTCAAGACGCACCACAACGCGCTCGACGCTGAGTTCTTCTTGCGCATCGCGCCCGAGTTGTGGCTCAAGCGACTCGTGGTCGGTGGCTTCGAACGCGTCTTTGAGATTGGGCGACTCTTTCGCAACGAGGGGGTTAGCCCCCGACACAACCCCGAGTTCACGTCGCTCGAGCTCTACGCGGCGTATTGGAACTACGAGGACATGATGACCTTCACCGAGGAGCTCGTCGCGGGCGTCGCCCTCGACGTGTTGGGGACCACCGAGATCGAGTACCAGGGTCGCCAGCTCTCCCTCTCGACGCCCTGGGCGCGACGCTCGATGACCGAGCTCGCCTCGGAGGGCGTCGGTGAAGAGATCTCGGTCCACACGCCGCGCGAGCACCTGGTAAAACTCTTGGCCGACCGCGACGTGGTCGCGCACGCGTCGTGGGGGCCGGGCCGGTGCTTGGAGGAGCTCTTTGGCGCGACGATGGAGGCCACCCTGTGGGACGCCGTCTTCGTGACGGGACACCCGGTCGAGATCTCGCCACTCGCGCGTCGCGACCCCGACGACGAACTGCTGACGCAGCGCTTCGAGTCCTACGCCGCGGGGCGAGAACTCTCGAACGGCTTTAGCGAGCTCATCGACCCCGTGGAGCAGCGCGCGCGCTTTGAGGATCAGGCCCGACTCGCGGCCGCCGGCGACGACGAGGCCATGGTGATCGACGAGGACTACCTCCGCGCCCTCGAGTGGGGGCTCCCCCCGACCGCGGGACTCGGGGTGGGACTGGACCGCCTCGCGATGCTGATCGCCGACGAGTCCAATATCCGTGAGGTCATCGCCTTCCCGACGCTCAAGCCACTGCGCGACTAGCGCGCTAGTCGCCGAGGTTTTCGAGCAGGCTTTCGGTCAGTGAGGCGAAGCCCTCGCGCAACGGCGCGCTGGGCACCACGTCGAGCGAGGCGCGCGCGAGGTCGAGGTACGACCTCGCCGCGGCGATGGTGCG
This sequence comes from Acidobacteriota bacterium, assembly GCA_028873575.1. GTDB lineage: Bacteria > Actinomycetota > Acidimicrobiia > Acidimicrobiales > RAAP-2 > RAAP-2. The sequence goes on from JAGWHY010000010.1 coordinate 33,547, forward strand.
CTCGACGCCGTCCGTCGCCACGACGAGTTTGCGGGCCTGCTCGCGCTCGTCGTCACTCAGTGGTCTGCCTAAGAGCGCGTGGAGTTCGTCGCCGACCTTGTCGTCGGCGAGGGCGAAGAGCGTGGGGAGGTTGTAGATACCCTCGGCGAGGTCTTGACCGGCCGGCTTACCGAGTTGGTTGTCGGTCGCGGTGAGGTCGAGCACGTCGTCACGAAGTTGGTAGATCATGCCAAAGCAGCGACCGAACTCGGTGAGGGCGTCGCGCTGCGCGTCGGGCAGGCGCGCGGTCATCGCGCCCACGCGACAACTCGACGCCATGAGCGACGCGGTCTTGCCCTCGATCGCTTCGTAGTAGTCGGCCTCGGTGCGGGCCGTTGAGTACGCGGTACGCACTTCGGAGACCTGTCCACGGGTGAGCCACGCGAGCGTACGCGCGAGCAGGCCGGCGACGTCGGTGCCGAGGTCGGCGGCGATAGCCGCTGAGCGCGCCATGAGATAGTCCCCGGCCACGATCGCGATGAGATTGCCGTAGCGCGCGTTGACGCTGTCGACGTTTCGGCGAACCACGGCCTCGTCCATGACGTCGTCGTGATAGAGCGACGCGAGATGCATGAGTTCCAACGCGACGCCGCCCAACAGGTCCTCGCGCGTGGCCGCACGCTCACCACCGGTCGCCGAGGCGACCGCGAGCAGGGGACGAAGGCGCTTGCCACCGGCGAAAATAAGGTGAGTCGTCACCGAGTCGAGGTAGGCGTCGCCGATAACGACCGATTCCGCGAGGAGCGTTTCGAGTTGGCTCAAATCGGCTTCGACTAGGGACAGGCGGAGCCGTTCGTGCGGATTCACCTCCCCACCTTAGAGGAGGGGCATACGGCGTCACCGGGGCTGGAGTCCGTTTCACTGGCGCCACCGGTACACTGCAATCACAGAGACCAAAGGACGAACCTTGTTCGAACGTTTTACTGACCGTGCCCGCCGAGTGCTCGTGCTCGCCCAAGAAGAGGCCCGTGACCTGAATCACGCCTTCATCGGGACCGAACACATCCTGCTCGGACTGATCCGCGAGGGCGAAGGCGTCGCCGCGAAGGCCCTCGACGCGTTGGGCGTCAGCTTTGACGTCGTGCGTGAGAAGGTCGAAGAGGCCATCGGGGCCAACACGAACCCCTCGCCGGGGTCGCCCCCCTTCACGCCTCGCGCGAAGAAGGTTCTCGAACTGTCGCTACGCGAAGCGCTCCAGTTGGGTCACTCCTACATCGGCACCGAGCACATGCTGCTCGGCCTGGTGCGCGAGGGCGAAGGCGTCGCCGCCCAGGTCTTGAACGACCTCGGCGCCGACATGGCGCGCGTGCGCACGCAAGTGATTCAGATGATGTCTGGCCAGGCTGGCAAAGAGCCCGGCGCGGCCGGGGGCCCCTCGGGCTCCAAGGGCGACGCCGAGAGCCAGGGCGGCTCGGCCGTTCTCGACCAGTTCGGACGCAACCTCACCCAGTTCGCGCGCGAGGGTCGACTCGACCCGCTCGTGGGTCGCGAGAAGGAAGTCGAGCGCGTCATGCAAGTGCTGTCGCGTCGCACGAAGAACAACCCCGTGCTGATCGGGGAGCCCGGCGTCGGCAAGACCGCGATCGTTGAGGGCCTCGCCCAGCGCATCGTCGCCAACCAGGTGCCGGTGACCCTGGCCGACAAGCAGCTCTACACCCTCGACCTCGGCGCGTTGGTCGCCGGCTCGCGCTACCGCGGTGACTTCGAAGAGCGTTTGAAGAAGGTCTTAAAAGAGATTCGTACGCGTGGCGACATCATTCTCTTCATCGACGAGATCCACACCCTGGTCGGCGCGGGCGCCGCGGAGGGCGCGATCGACGCCGCCTCCATCTTGAAGCCAATGTTGGCTCGAGGGGAGCTCCAGACCGTCGGCGCGACGACGATTGATGAGTACCGCAAGCACATCGAAAAAGACGCCGCCCTCGAGCGACGCTTCCAGCCGGTCAAGGTCGATCAGCCCTCGGTCGCGATGACGATCGAAATTTTGAAGGGTCTTCGCGAGGTCTACGAAGAGTTCCACGCGGTCAAGATCACGGACCAGGCGCTCATCGCCGCGGCCAACTTGGCCGACCGCTACATCGCCGACCGCTTCTTGCCCGACAAGGCCATCGACCTTATCGACGAGGCGGGCAGTCGTCTACGCATTCGTCGGATGGACGCGCCGCCCGCGGCGAAGAAGTTCGACGAGGACATCGCGCGGGTGCGCGCCGACAAGGAGTCGGCGATGGAGAGTGGCGCGCTCGAGCAGGCCAAGGCCCTCGAAGAACAAGAGCGTGACCTCGTGGCCAAAAAAGACGAGCTCGACGCCAGCGTGAAGGCCTCGGGTGGATCCACGTTTGACTTGGTGGACGAGGAGACCATTGCCGAAGTGCTAGCCAACTGGACCGGCATCCCCGTCTACCGTCTCACCGAAGAAGAGACGACCAAGCTCTTGCGCATGGAAGACGAGTTGCACAAGCGCATCATCGGTCAAAACGAGGCCGTCGTGTCGCTCTCGCGCGCAATCCGTCGTACTCGCGCCGGCTTGAAGGACCCCAAGCGTCCCGGTGGGTCGTTCATCTTCCTCGGCCCGACCGGCGTCGGCAAGACCGAGTTGGCCAAGACTCTGGCCGAGTTCCTCTTCGACGACGAGGACGCGTTGATCCAACTCGACATGTCCGAGTACATGGAGAAGCACTCGGTGAGCCGACTGGTCGGCTCGCCCCCGGGCTACGTCGGTTACGACGAAGGTGGTCAGTTGACCGAGGCCGTGCGCCGCAAGCCGTTCTCCGTCGTGCTCTTCGACGAGGTGGAAAAGGCGCACCCGGACGTGTTCAACACGCTGCTGCAGATTCTCGAGGACGGTCGCTTGACCGACTCGCAGGGCCGCGCGGTGGACTTTAAGAACACGATTTTGATCATGACCTCGAACCTCGGTACCGCCGACCTGCGCAAGGCGGCGATTGGTTTCGGTAAGGGATCGGACCTGGCGACGCACGAGCGGATGAAAGAGCGTGTGCACCAGGCACTCAAGGCGCACTTTCGGCCCGAGTTCTTGAACCGCATCGACGACACCATCGTCTTCCACGAGTTGACCAAGGAAGAGGTGATGGCGATCGCCGATCTGTTCATCACGCGTCTGCGCGACCAACTCGCGGTCCAGGGCCTCGGTCTGGAGCTCTCCGCCGCGGCCCAGGGCTTCCTCGCCGACAAGGGGTACGACCCCGAACTCGGCGCGCGCCCGCTTCGCCGCGCGGTCCAGCAGTACGTCGAGGACGTCTTGAGTGAAAAGATTCTCTTCAAGGAGTTCCGCGCGGGCCAGACCATCGTGATCGACACCGAACAGGGCCCCGACGGCGAACGTTTGACCTTCGAGGGCGTCGAAGGTCTGCCGCCCTCAGTGGACTTCGAGGACCTCACGCCGAACGCGTAGTTCGACCACGTCACGTCACAGTCCCTACGTAAGTTGGGGCGATGAAAGAACACTCGCTTTTCGTCTGCCGTGACTGCGGCGCGCACGCGCCGCGGTGGATTGGACGCTGCACGAGTTGCGGTGCCTGGGGATCCTTAGAGAGCGCGAAGGGCCACAATTCGAGGTCCACGAGCGTGCTCGTCGATCTCAACGTCGTGACCGACGACGCGGCGATGACCGCGACCGGGGTGGAGGAGTTCGATCGCGTCGTGGGCGGAGGACTGGTCGCCGGTTCGACCACCCTGCTCTTTGGCGAGCCCGGCGTGGGTAAGTCAACTCTCGCACTGGCGCTGCTCACGTCGATGGCGCGGGCCGGTCACGAGGTGGCGCTCGCGTCGGCGGAGGAGTCACTCGCCCAGGTCGCCCGACGCGCCCGTCGTCTCGGTGAGGTACCCCCCGGTCTCGAGGCGGCGGCGGTGACCTCGGTCGATCAGGTTGACGCGCTCTTCACGACCTCGCGGGTGCTGGTGGTCGTTGACTCGGTGTCCACGCTACGTGACGACGACGGCACTTCGACCGTGGGGTCCGTCGCGCAGGTGCGCCGGGTGGCCGAACGACTGTGCGCCCGAGCCAAGGAGACGGGGGTGGCGCTGCTCATGATTGGTCACGTCACGAAGGACGGTGAGTTGGCCGGTCCACGCGCGCTCGAGCATCTCGTGGACACCGTGGTGCGCGTCGAGGGTGATCGGCGCGGCACGCTACGCACGCTGCGCGCGCTGAAACACCGCTTCGCCGCGACCGGCGAAGTGGGGCTCTTCGAGATGGTGGGTGAAGGTCTACGCGCGTGGGACCCCACGTCGGTGCCCGGTGGCGCGGACGTCGCCGTGCCCGGGGTCGTCACGACCATGACGAGTGACGGCTCAAGGTCATTTCTCGTGGAGCTCCAGGCGTTGGTCGCCACGTCCAGCGGTCCGTCGCGACGCGTGGCCCACCAGGTCTCGAGCCAGCGGCTCTCGCTCATGCTGGCCGTGCTCGAGGCGCGAGGGGGCCTCGATCTGGCCGGCCTCGACGTCTACGCCGCCACGGCCGCCGGGCTGAGCGCGGTGGAACCGGCCGCCGACGCGGCGCTCGCGCTCGCGGTCGCCTCGGCGAGAGGGAACTTCGTCGTCGAACGCGACCTCGTCGTGATCGGCGAGGTCGGTCTCGCCGGGGAGCTTCGCGCCGTGAGTGATCTCGAGCGGCGCCTGCGCGAAGCCCAGCGCCGTGGGGCCAGGCGCGCGCTGGTGCCCCGGGTCGGCGACGAGGTGACGGTGGAGGGCCTCGCGATTACCCGGTGCGCGTCCTTGGGCGACGTGTTGGCCGCGGCGCAACCCGGCACGCTTTAGGCCAGGTCTGGTAGAATTGCTAATCCCCTAAGCCACCGTTTTGGGGGAGTCCTCGAGGAGTGACCACCGTAATGACGGCTCGTAAGTACAAAAAGGGTGACCGTCTCGTCTACCCCCACCACGGCGCCTGCACCGTGGAAAAGATCGAGAAAATGACGGCTTTTGACGTCAAACAGGACTACCTAAAGCTCAAAGTGGCCTACACCGACCTGGTGCTCATGGTGCCGGTCGCCAACGCCGAGGCCGTTGGACTGCGCGACGTCATCAACGACGAAGAGGTTGAAGAGGTCTTCGCGGTGTTGCGCAAGAAGGAAGCGCGCATGCCGACGAACTGGTCGCGGCGTTTCAAGAACCACTCCGAGAAGCTTCGTTCCGGAGATATCTACCAGGTCGCCGAAGTCGTGCGAAACCTCTCCATTCGTGACAAGGACAAGGGACTCAGCGCGGGCGAGAAGCGCATGCTCACGCGCGCCCGTCAGATTCTGGTGTCGGAGTTGACCTTCGCGCTCAACGTTGACACGGAGGCGGCCGAGGAGAAGCTCGCCTCGGTACTGCCGTAGCCATGCGGGTGGCGGCCGTGGTCGTGGCCGCTGGTCGCGGAGTTCGCTTTGGCGATCGTAAGCAGTTCGCCGTGCTCGGCGACGAGACTCTCGCGTCACGCGCGGTACGCGCGGCGCGCTGTGTCGCGTCGCGCGTGATCGTGGTCGTGCCCGAGGACTACCAGGGCGCGGGCGAAGGTGCCGACGCGGTCGCGACGGGCGGCGCGACGCGCTCGGCGTCGGTGCGCGCGGGTCTGGCGCTGGTGGGCGACGCCGAGGTGGTCGTCGTCCACGACGCGGCGCGACCTCTCGCGAGTGAGCAACTGTTTCGCGACGTCGTCGCCGCGGTGCGCGACGGCGCGGACGCCGCGGTCCCGGGATTGACGCCGACCGACACCGTCAAGCGCGTGCGTCGTGACGGTGATCGTGTGCTGGTGGCGTCGACGTTGAATCGCGACGATCTCGTCGTGGTCCAAACGCCCCAAGCGTTTCGTCGCGCGGCGCTCGACGCCGCGCACGTTGGCGCGCCCGACGCCAGCGACGACGCCGCGCTCGTGGAACAGTGGGGCGGTCGCGTCGAAATCGTGACGGGTGACCCCGAGAACTTCAAGGTCACGCACCCGTCGGACGTCGCGCGACTGCGCGACGTGGTGGGGGAACGCGCGTGAGAATCGGTCAGGGCGTGGACGTGCATCGCTTCAGTGACGCGCCGCGCGCGCTGTGGCTCGGGCTGGTGGAGATTCCCGACGCCCCGGGTCTCGAGGGGCACTCCGACGCCGACGTCGCCACGCACGCGCTCTGTGACGCGCTGCTCGGCGCGGCCAATCTGGGCGACCTCGGTCGCCACTTCTCTGACCGCGATCCGGCCTACAAGGACGTGTCGTCGCGCGAGCTGCTCTCGTCGACACTGACCCTGATTCGCGACGCCGGTTGGACGTTGACCTCGGGCGACGTCACGATTCTCTGCGAACGACCCCGTCTCGCGCTCTACCTCCCGGCGATGAGCCACGAACTTTCCACACTCGCCGGCGCGGTGGTCTCCGTCAAAGCCACGACCCTCGAGGGCTTGGGAGCACTCGGTCGTGGTGAAGGCATCGGCGCGACGGCCGTCGTTTTGCTCGAGGCACGCTCGTGAGTCCGCGCCCCGCCCCACGTCGTGGTCCAGCCGGACGCCCGCCGCGCGGCGCGAACCGTTCGAACGCTGAGCACCGCGCGCCCAAGCGCGAGGGATTAGGCGGTGAACAGGTCGAAGGCCGCCACGCCGTTTTGGAGCTCTTAAAGGCGCGTCGTCGAACAATAAGTCGGATCTTTATCGCGGACGCCCAAGACGCGGCCGACACCCTCGACGCGATTGAGTTTGAGGCGCGCCGTCAACGCGTCCCGGTGCAAATAGTCTCGATGGCGCGGCTCGATCGCGAGGCCCGTACCGAGGGCCACCAAGGCGTCATGGCGTTAGCGTCGCGACTCGAGGGCGTCAACCTCGAACGTCTCCTCGAAGTGAAGAACCCCTTCTTGCTCGTCTGTGACGGCGTGACCGATCCGAGGAATTTAGGCTCAATGTTGCGCAGCGCTGAAGGCGCGGGCGTGACGGGGGTGGTTCTGCCGCGCCATCGTTCAGCCCGCGTCACCCCGACGGTAACGAAGACCGCCGCCGGCGCGGTGGAGTACTTGACGTTTTGTGACGTCGGTGGCATCCCCACGGCGATCGATCAACTCAATCGCGCCAACGTGCTTACCGTTGGCTTGGCCGGCGAGTCCACCGACTCGCTCTACGACCTAGACCTTGGCGCAGGTCCCGTCGCACTCATCGTCGGTGGTGAAGAAAAAGGAATGGCACCGTTGACGCGCAAACGGTGCGCGGCCGTGGTATCGATTCCACAACTCGGCAAGATCTCTTCACTGAACGCGGGCGTCGCGGTGTCCATCGCGGCCTTTGAGGTAGCGCGTCAACGACGTCTTCCGCGTTAACCGCGATTCTGGTGCGCGTGCACTAGTAACGGATAACTCGTTTGGTGACGACTATTTGATGTATTTCCCTGATGACGAGGCAACTCACCACTATTTAGCCTCTCCGAAAAAGTTGCAATCAACCGTTGGGTGATCGCAGAACTTCAAGCGGGAAGGTGAACAAAGTAATGAAGAGGTCAATTTCTTTCGAAGCTGATGCGGTTGAGGTCACTGCGACCACCTCTGCAATCGCCCGCTCAACGGTTTTCCCATTAGGTGTCCTCAAGGCAAATATTCGAATGAGTGGAACAGGAAAATCTCGACCAAGGCGAAAGTCATCGCGCGCCTTAAGCGCTAGTCAAATCCTCACTCATTGCAAAGGTGAAGGTTTCTGAAAATGAAAAATCGCATCCCTCTGATTTTGAAATTCTTTTTAACAGCAAGTTTGATTGGCTGGGTTCTAATTATTGCGCCTCCGTCTGACGCACTAGTACCAACGACGTATACCGTCACATTTTTTGAGAACGCTAATTCGACAGATTCGGTAAGCACTTATGAAGCTGCGTCTGCGCCTCAAAATTTGACGCTTTTTTCAAACTTGTCTCCATCATTTTCTAACGCTGGCCATAACTTTGCCGGCTGGAATACGAGTCCAAGCGGCGGGGGAGTTGCGTACGCAGATGGGGCAAGTTATTCCTTCAGCAGCGATCTCAACCTTTACGCGCAATGGACGTCAATTCCGATTTTCAATCTGTACCTGAATGCCAACGGTGGGAGTGGAACGGTGAACGTAGAGACGACGCAGTCCGGAGGGACAGTCCTCGTTCCCTCGGCAAGCGCTCTCTCTCGGCAGGGTTACACGTTCGAAGGGTGGAATAATCGGGCCGACGGAACCGGTAGCGCGTTCGCGCCTGGCGCCCCGGTCGTTCTCGCTGGCGATCTCACGCTGTACGCAATCTGGCTGCCCGATACGTACACAAT
>JAGWHY010000040.1 GCA_028873575.1 Acidobacteriota bacterium
AGCTCACTCGCGAGGGCCGTTTCGGTCCCCTCGATGGAGCCGGCCGCGACCAGGTCCTCGCTGCAGAGTTCAAGTGCGCGCAGCGCCTCGGCGGGGCCGTCGACCACGAGACGCGCGACGCGCGCGCGCTGGGAGACCTTGGCCGTACTCTTTTCGCGACGAATCGCCTCGAGCACCACGCGAATCGTTTCGTAGACCTCGTCGTCGCGGGTGAGGGACCCGAACTCCTCGACGCTCGGCCAGGTCGCGCGGTGCACCGAGCCCTCGTGCCACCAGCGCCACACCTCTTCGCTGACGAAGGGGAGAAAGGGCGCGAAGAGTCGCTGCAGGACCGAGAGCGCGAGTGACAACGTGGCGCGCGCACTTTTCACCCCCTGGTCGTCGCCCTCGCCGTAGGCGCGGGCCTTCACCAGTTCGACGTAGTCGTCACAGAAGCTCCAAAAGAAGCTCTCGGTGCGCTCGAGGGCGCGGGTGTAGTCGTAGTGCTCGAAGTCACTGGTTGCCTCCACGACCAGGTCGCGTAGGCGCACCAGAAGATCGCGGTCGAGCGCGCTCGTGACGTCAGTGACGCTGAGCTCATCGACCTGTTCGAGGCGACCGAGCACGAACTTCGAGGCGTTCAAGATTTTGATCGCGAGACGCCGACCGATCTTGAGCTGGCCCTCGTCGATGGCGGTGTCGACGCCGGGACGACCCGAGGCGGCCCAGTAGCGCAGGGCGTCGGCGCCGTGCGCCTCGAGTAGCGGCATCGGGGTAACCACGTTGCCCTTGGACTTACTCATCTTCTTGCGCTCGGGGTCGAGCACCCAGCCCGAGATCAGCGCGTGCTGATAGGGCAGCGAGTCATGCTCGAGGTGCGCGCGCACGACGTTCGAGAACAGCCAGGTACGAATGATCTCGTGGGCCTGGGGGTGCAGGTCCATGGGGTAGACCTTGTCGAAGAGACCCTCTTCGAGGCGCCCGGCGATGTCGGGGCTGAGTGAACTCGTCGCCCAGGTGTCGAGCACGTCGGGGTCGGCCACGAAACCATTTGCTTGGCCGCGCTGGTCTTCGGTGAAGCCCCTCGGCGCGGCGCTCGAGGGGTCGACCGGGAGTTCGTCGCGCGTGGCGAAGATCGGCGCGTCGTAGTTGACCTCGCCCGCCTCGTCGAGGGGGTACCAGACCGGGAAGGGGACGCCGAAGTAGCGCTGGCGCGAGATGTTCCAGTCGAGGTTGAGTCCCTCGACCCAACTGCGAAACCGGTGCTTCATGAAGTCGGGGTGCCAGGTGAGCTGTTCGCCGCGCGCGAGGAGTTCGTCGCGGTGCGCGAGGGTCGCCACGAACCACTGGCGCGAGGTCACGATCTCGAGGGGTCGCTCGCCGTTCTCGTAGAACTTGACCGGGTGGGTAATGGCGCGCGGCTCGCCAATTAAGGCGCCACTCGCGCGCAGTTGCTCCACCACGACCGCGCGCGCCTGGTTGGCGTTCTTACCCAGAATTTCGTCGTAGGCGCGCTGGGCCGCTTCGGGGTCGTGGGCGTGAAAGAGCTCACTCGAAAAATCGGCCGCCATGAAGCGTCCGTCGCGGCCAATCAGCGCGCGCGTCGGCAGCTGGAGCTCGCGCCACCACGTGACGTCGGTGGTGTCGCCGAAGGTGCAGATCATGGCGATACCCGAGCCCTTGTCGGGCTCGGCCAGTTCGTGCGCCACGACGGGCACCTCGACGCCGTAGAGCGGGGTGCGCACGAACGAGCCAAAGAGTGGCGCGTAGCGCGCGTCCTCGGGGTGCGCGACGAGCGCCACGCACGCGGCGAGCAGTTCGGGACGCGTCGTTTCGATCTCGACGCTGCCTTCGACGTCGACGCGGGCAAAGCTCACGCGGTGGTAGTTGGCCGGGCGTTCGCGGTCCTCGAGTTCGGCCTGGGAGACGGCGGTGCGAAAGTCGACGTCCCAGAGGGTGGGCGCGACGTGGGCGTAGACGTGACCGCGCTCGACGAGGTTTAAGAAGCCCTCTTGGGAGACCCTTTGGGCGTGAGGCGAGATGGTGGAGTACTCGAGAGTCCAGTCGATCGAGACCCCGAGGTGGCGCCAGAGCTCTTTAAAGACCTCCTCGTCGGCGGCGGTCAACTGCACGCAGAGTTCGACGAAGTTGCGTCGCGAGATCGCGACCTTGGTCTCGCCCGGCGACGCGGGGGGCGTGAAGTCGGGGTCGTAGGGCAGCGCCGGGTCACAGCGCACCCCGAAGTAGTTCTCGACGCGCCGCTCGGTCGGCAGGCCGTTGTCGTCCCAGCCCATCGGGTAAAAGACGTTCTTGCCGCGCATGCGCCAAAAGCGCGCGATGAGGTCGGTGTGGGTGTAGCTAAAGATGTGGCCCATGTGCAACGAGCCCGACACCGTGGGCGGCGGCGTGTCGATGGAAAAGACGCGCTCGCGCGAGGTCGCGCGATCAAAGTGGTACGTCGCCTCCTCGTCCCAGCGCGCACGCCAGGTCTCGATCAGCCCGTCCACCGTGGGCCTTTCGGGCACCGTGGGGGCGAAAGGCTTTAACGAGTCGGGCATGGTTGGCCTAGTTTAGAACAGTGCTTCGGCTCTACGATTCGGCCCACGGTGAGCTGCGCGCGCTGCGCGCGCGCGACGACGGCAAGCTCTCGATCTACCTCTGCGGTCCGACCGTCTACGACGTACCCCACCTGGGTCACGGGCGCCACGCGCTGGTCTGGGACGTGCTGCGGCGCTGGTGCACCTTTACCGGCCTCGAGGTGCGCTTCGTCTCCAACATCACCGACGTCGACGACAAGATCATCAACCGCGCCGCCAAAGAGCACGTCAGTGAGCGCGAGATCGCGACGCGCTACGAAGAGGCCTGGTTCGCGGCGCTCGACCGACTCGGCGTCGCGCGACCGAGCGCGGTGCCCCACGCCACGCACTACGTCGACGAGATGGTGACTCTCATTGAGGACCTCTTGGCACGTGGCGCTGCCTACCCGCTCGACGACGGCGTCTACTTTGACGTCACGAAGGTCCCCGACTACGGACTCCTGGCCGGCCAGGCGCTCGAGAGTCTGCGTGCCGGCGCGCGCGTCGAGAGTCGTGACGACAAGCGTTCGCCCCTCGACTTCGCGCTGTGGAAGTTCGCCAAGCCCGGTGAGCCGAGCTGGATGGCGAACTTCGGACCGGGGCGACCGGGCTGGCACACCGAGTGCGTGGTGATGGCACTCGACCTCTTGGGAGAGGACTTCGATCTGCACTGTGGGGGACTCGACCTGCAGTTTCCCCACCACGAGAACGAACGGGCCCAGGCGGTCGCCCTCGGTCGGCCCTTCGCGCGCCACTGGGCCCACCACGGGTGGGTGATGTCGGGCGAGGAGAAGATGAGCAAATCGCTCGGCAACTTCACCACCCTCGACGAGCTCTTGGCGGAACACGACCCGCGGGCCTACCGGCTTTTGGTGCTGCGCTCGCACTACCGCTCACCGGTGGACGTCACCCCCGAGACGTTGGCCGACGCCGAGCGCGCCCTGGCGCGCCTCGACGCGCTGGCGCGACGTTTCGCGCTGGCGCCCTCACTACGCGACGGCATGGTGGTGGCGAGTGCGCGCGCGTGGCGCGGCGACGCCGCGGCGCTCTACGACGCGGTGCGCGCCGATCTCGACGAGGACCTCAACTGCCCCGCGGCGTTGGCCAAACTCTTTGACGCGTTGAGTAGCGCCAACGCTCGGGCCGACCGCGGTGAGGAGGGGCCGGCGCGCGAGTTGGCCGAGGCGATCAACGTCCTGGCGGGCGCCCTGGGCCTCGAGTTACTGGTGAGTAACGACGAAATCGACCCCGCGACCACGAAATTGGTGCGCGCGCGCGACAAGGCCCGGGCCAAAAAGGAGTGGTCGCGCGCCGACGAACTGCGCGCCGAACTCGAGGCCCTGGGCTGGACCGTGGAGGATTCGTCGGCGGGCACGGTGGTCCGTCGGGCCTAGGCGAGAGCGCCAGTTGTGGGGGAGTTCGCGCACCAAGTAGCGTGGACCAAGAGGTTGCCGTTGTGGTTCCCTCCCACACTGACCCTTGGGTCGGTGAGACAGTAATGAAGGAGGCCCATAGTGGCTGTAGGAACCGTGAAGTGGTTCAACGATGAGAAGGGCTGGGGCTTCATCGCCGTCGATGGCCAGCCGGACGTCTTCGTGCACTACTCGGAGATTCAATCGGAGGGACGTCGCACCTTGGTCGAGGGCCAGCAAGTCGAGTTCGACATCGAACCCGGCGACCGTGGTCCCCTCGCGAAGCGCGTCATTCTTAACTAGATCTCGCGATTTGCCAGAGACGGCCGCCACCTTCGGGTGGTGGCCGTTTTTGCGTTTACGAGGCGGCGCGTCAAGTATTCTCTAGTTACTACGTAGTAACCCTTCCTCCCTTTTGACCTAAGGCGGCGCCGTGAGCGACTTCTCCCTCGAACTGAACGACGACCAGATCACCCTGCGTGACTGGCTCCACGGCTTTGCGCTGAACGAGATGCGCCCCATCGCCGCCGAGTGGGACGAGCGCGAAGAGACGCCCTGGCCCTTCATTGAAGAGGCCGCGAGGATTGGCGTCTACGGCCTCGACTTTCTCATGAGCAACTTCGCCGATAAGACCGGGCTCTCGACGATGATCGCGCTCGAGGAGTTGGCCTGGGGCGACGCCGGACTGTGCATGGCCCTGATGGGAACGACGCTCGGCGTCGCGGCGATCGTCGCCAACGGCACGCCCGAACAGCAGATGGAGTGGGTGCCCCAGTGCTTTGGCGCGCCCGGTGACTTGAAGCTCGCGGCCTTTGGGGTCAGCGAGCCCGACGCCGGGAGTGACGTGTCGTCGCTGCGCACGCGCGCGATCTACGACGAAAAGACCGACGAGTGGGTCTTGAACGGCACGAAGACCTGGATCACCAACGGCGGCATCGCCAACGTCCACGTCATCGTCGCCTCGGTCGACCCGTCGCTCGGGAGTCGCGGCCAGGCCTCGTTCATCGTGCCCGAGGGCACGCCCGGTCTACGCATGGGCCAGAAGTTCAAGAAGATGGGTATCCGCGCGAGTCACACCGCCGAGGTCATCCTCGAGGACTGCCGCGTGCCGGGGCGCTGCCTCCTCGGCGGCAAGGAGAAGCTCGACGAGAAGCTCGCGCGCGTGCGCGAGGGCAAAAAGGCCTCGAGCCAGGCGGCCATGGCGACCTTCGAGGCGACGCGTCCGGCCGTCGGCGCGCAGGCCCTCGGCATCGCGCGCGCGGCCTACGAGTACGCGCTCGACTACGCCAAAGAGCGCCAGCAGTTCGGGCGCGCGATCATCGAGAATCAAGCCATTGCCTTCAAGCTCGCCGACATGAAGACCTCCATTGACGCGGCGCGACTCTTGGTGTGGCGCGCGAGTTGGATGGCCGCGAATCGTAAGCCCTTCACCGCGGGCGAGGGCTCGATGAGCAAACTCTTCGCCGGCGAGACGGCGGTCAAGGTGACCGAGGAGGCGATTCAGATCCTCGGGGGCTACGGCTACGTACGCGACTACCCCGTGGAGCGCTGGCACCGCGACTCGAAGATCTACACCATCTTTGAGGGGACCTCTGAAATTCAGCGCCTCATCATTGCGCGCGCCATCTCTGGCGTGCAGATCAGGTAGTCCACCCCTCAAAATAAAGGGCGTTCGGTTACAGCGACGACGCGCAGTGGTGGCGATCGGAGACTCCACGTGTAGGGCTGAATAGTCCCACTAACGGAAATGTGGGCACATCTTCCAGAGGTTCATGCGCACCGCTATTTCACGCAGTGTGGCGGCTCGGCGCAACTCACCTCCTTCGTACGTGGCCGCGACCGTTGTGAATGGTGAAGGTCCGAGAAATAATCAGCGAGCTCGAGCGAGCGGGCTGGGTCCAGATTCGTCAAACTGGTAGCCATCGTCACTACAAGCACGCAATGCGCCCCGGGTCGGTCTGCGTGGCTGGACATTTGGGTGATGAAATCCCCAAAGGAACCCTCGGTAATATTGTGAGACAAGCTGGGCTCGAAAGGAGACCACGATGACTGAATTCACCATCGTGATTGAGGACGCGGGCACAAACTACGCGGCCTACGCACCTGACGTTCCGGGCTGTATTGCCACGGGCGCGAGCGTTGCCGAGGTGACGTCAACACTGCGTGAGGCCATTGCCGAACACTTAGAAATTCTTCGAGGTATGGGCGAGGAGATTCCCACCCCTCATTCTCACGCAGCGGTAATCCAAGTTGCATCCTGATTGCGCCTTGGAGTAGTGACTGATTCGTCTCTTCCACGAACAATCCCTCGGCAACTCCAGTGTGGCGAGGTGACGTGGGCGGATTCAACTCATCAACGCGCCGATCTTCTCGAAAAGTCGTGAAATCGTACTGGTAGTGACGCTTTGTAACAATGGCAACGATACAATGCATCCATGTCAACTCCCATTAGTCAAGCCCGTGTGTCCCACCGTGGTCAAACCAGTCTTCCGGCCGAACTTCGGCATCGTTGGGGTATTGAGGACGGAGGAGAGATCGCCTTCATTGACTTAGGCGACGCCGCGTTGGTTCTACCTGGGGGAATGGCACGAGCCAAAGCTGAACTGAAACGCGTCCTCACCGAACGCTACGACGTCGGATTGGCAACAATCGACGATCCCGACCTCGTCGATCAGTAGTGAACGTCGTCCTCGACGACCGGCTCTTGATTGAGGAACTTCTCGTTGGCATTCGTAGACCGGACGTGCAATTGCACACCACCGCCTACTGGTACTACCGCGCGTGCCGCGCCGCCGTTCTTGGCGCAGGCGGGCATCTTTCTGGACCGTTCCGCGAGTTGCGGTCACTCGATCAGCAGCGCGCAATTGGCGCAATGCTTCAGTTGCCAGAGCGCATTGGACTTCCTTCAACACGCCAGCTGGTACCACTCATGGTTGAGATTGTCGAGCGCCACCCCAAGTTGAACCTTCTTAACCTGGAGGCGGTGGCAGCGGCGCGCGTCCTCGCCGCCACGATTTGGCTATCGCCAGAGGCAGCGAGCGGAGCGTTGCCGGCCGTCCTCGACGTCGAACTTCTTGCGTGGGAAGTCGTTACCCCGACGTGAGGTTCCCTGCGGCGCGCGATAATGCTCGCGAGAGACCCACTAATCGGGACTGGGATCGGGCCAAAATGGATCCACAACGGGTCTTTCCACTCATTTATGGGTCTGTCTCCCTTAGAAACATACTGTGACCAGTACTTATGGTCGCACCTCTCGGACCTACACCATCTTTGAGGGGACCTCTGAAATTCAGCGCCTCGTGATCGCGCGCAGGATCTCGGGGATTCGGATTCAGTAGGCGACCTACGAAGACCTTCGCCGAGGTGTCGTCGCCGTAAAGGGGCGGGCGACGGCTCGCGCGACTTCGGTAGGCACATCTCTCGATGTGCTACATTTGACGTACATGAAGACAATTGGTGTTCGAGAACTGCAACAGCACGCTTCCGCGGCGCTGCGGCGCGTAGCTCGGGGCGAAGTTCTTGGCGTCACGGATCGCGGACGATTAGTCGCGGTCCTCAGCGCGCCGTCCACGACGTCCGGTGCCGCGGCGCTTATCGCCGCGAATCGAGTGCAACCAGCTCGCCGCGCGACGAAGGAACTCCCTCCGCCGACGGACGTCGCGCTCTCCACGTCGAGTGTTCTCGACGAGCTTCGTGGCGAACGTTAGTTTTCGTGGTTTGGTACCTCGACACGTCGGCGTTCTTAAAACTATTGACGCAAGACAACGAGACGCAAGCCATGCGGGCGTGGTTTCACTCACACGAAATGATTTGGTCGTCGCACCTCCTCGCTACCGAGGCTCGTCGCGCCGGGGCGCGGCTCGGTCTGAGCACCGAGGTGATTGACGTTGCACTCGAGAGTGTCGCGCTCGTATTGCCGAGTGTCGCGACCTTTTACGTCGCCGGTCAACTTCTACCGACGTCGCTTCGTTCACTTGACGCACTGCACCTCGCAACCGCGGTCGAAATCGGCGTCGATCTCGACGGCGTCGTTACCTATGATGAGAGACTCGCGGACGCGGCGCGCGCGGCGTCGCTCGTCGTCGTTACGCCACGCTAAAGGTGTTGGCGCGTCGCCGGCGAGGGCGAACGCCACAATGTGATAATTGCTTGTCAATTCGTGCGTGACGAACGTTGACGCTGGTCAACGGGCAACTTTTGCCAACGTGATGGTGGTGGCTACGCCGGAACGCCCGGCGAAGGTTACCTAGGCTTTACCGGGTGGCCGTCACCGTGAAGAAACTGTTGACGTCGGCGTTGACCATCGCGTTGCTGATCGGGGGAAGCGTCGTGACGTCCGCGCACGCCGCCACGCCGGTCCCCGCGTCGTCGCTCGGCTACGACGTCTCGTTCCCTCAGTGCAACAACCCGTCGCTGCCGTCCTCCCCGGGCTTTGGGATCGTCGGCGTGAACAACGGTCACCCCTTTTCGACGAATCCCTGCTTGGTCAATGAGCTTCGCTGGTCGCAGTCGTCGCTGAGCGGTCAGCCCAACTTCTACACCAACACCGACGACCCCGGGCCCGCGAACTCGTCGTCGTGGCCGCGCAGTCAACAGAGCCCCAAAATCTGTGCGGGCGCGAACACGACGGCCTGCGCCTACGACTACGGCTGGAACGCCGCGCGCGCGTCCTTCGCCGCGGCGATCGCGGCCGAGGCGTCGGCCGGCTCGCCCGCGCCGCACTCCACGGCCGTGACCGCGCGGTGGTGGCTCGACGTCGAGACGGGTAACGCCTGGGAGTCTTTGGGCGGGGGCTACGGTCCCTCGCCCACGTCCTACGCCAACGACGCGAGCGAGATCGAGGGCGAACTCGCCTACCTCACGAGCGTGGGGGTCAGCGCACTCGGCGTCTACGCCACGGGCCTCCAGTGGCACGCCATCGTGGGCAACCCGACGGTCTCTTTCGCCACGATTCAGGCCTGGATGCCCGGCTACGCCACGTTGGCCCAGGCTCAAGCGGCCTGCCTGGGACCCTCCTTTCTCGGCGGTCGAGTCGCCATGATTCAGTACCCCTCGGGCGGGCTCGACGGCGACCTCGCCTGCAGTTTGATCAGCGGCCCGACGAGCGCGTCGGTGAGCGTCGCGGGTTCGGCGAGCTTCACGACGACGCTGAGCGTCGCGGGCGAGACGTCGCCCACCACCTTTAGCCAAAGTGCCGGCGCGCCGTCACTCAACGTGGCGCCCAGTGGCGTCGTCACGACGGGCGCGACACTGGCGCCCGGGACGTACGTGGCGACGGGCACCAGCGTCGACGCGCTCGGCAACACCGGCACGTTCAGCTTCACGTTGGTGGTGGGGGTGATCAGTCAGGGCGCGCCCACGAGCGGCGCGGTCACCGTCGCCGCGTCGTCGAGCTTCAGCGTCCAACTCGTCACTTCCGGCGGTGACGCCACGACCGCGTTCGTGAAAACGGCCGGGTCACCGGCGCTGAGCGTCTCGTCGTCGGGACTCGTGAGTCCGACCCAGCCACTCACCGCGGGGACCTACCGGCTCTCGGGCACCACCCTCGACCAGGCCGGCGATCACGGCGTCTTTCGCTACACCTTGGTCGTCGGCGCCCTGGCGCAAGGGGCGCCGATTCGATCGGTACTGAGCGCGAACGAAACGGCGACGTTTAGTGCGCAGCTCGTCGTCAACGGGGCTAGTGGGCCGGTCACCTTCACGCAGACGACGGGCGCGCCGTCACTCGTCGTCTCGCCGAGCGGGCTCGTCACGACCAGTGGCGCCTT
>JAGWHY010000073.1 GCA_028873575.1 Acidobacteriota bacterium
GCCCGCAGGTCCCTTGTCGAGCATGAGCGTACCGGCCGCTTCAGTCGTCGCGGTGCCACCGACATTGAACGACGTGACAGGACTCCCGGTGATTTTGGAGTCGGTTGAGCCGACGATGTAGAAGAGGTAGTGAGGCGAATTACTCGGCCATGATTGAAGTCCGTTGCCTGAACCGACAATGGCGGCCTCAGTTACGTTCCCCCCAGGATTCTGTGCACTCCATGCCGACATTGCGGTAGATACCGTTGCACCATCGGCTTGACACGCTGAAATTGCGCTCTTACCCGTCACGCCACCGAGAGCGAAGATCACGACGCCGGCCAAGATACCGAGCACGACGATCACGATCAAGAGTTCGATCAAGGTAAAGCCCGCGTTAGTGCTTAGTCCCTCAGCTTCACGACGGCGCTTAATTTGCTGATACAGAACTTTCATTGACAACTCACTTTCGTCGATAGGCGAACCGACTTTCGGTACTACCTCCGTGCGTGCAGCCGACACTAACGTCGCACCTCGTCAAAAGCCATAGGTCACTTCGTTCTTATTTGATAATCAACATTCACTACAACGTCGCAGTTCATAACTTTTACAAAGTAACCATTACTAATTTTTGACTGCACTACTGATAGTGCTTATCGAACTGTTGGACACACGTTGTCGTCGTGAACGTCACGCGTGACACACCTCAAATCACGAGACTCTCTCATTCGTAACTAGTACGTGTAGGTAGGTCCGAAGGCGCTTGAACCCGACGGCGTCGTCACCACGACGTACGCGCTGCCCGAACCGACGCTCGGCGTGCACGCGTTGATCGTCGTGTCGCTGGCGACGTTAAAGCTCGACGCCGGATAGACCTGGTTCGTCGAGACGCCCGTGGTCAAAACAAAGGAGACGGCGGTAGCGCCCGTGAGGTTTGAACCCTTGATCTGAAAGGACTTTCCGCTGGCGCACGTTCCGCTCGCGTCCGTGACCGAGGCGACGGTGGGCGGCGTCGAACCAAAGGCCCACGAGTCGACGACCATCGTGGTACCGCAGGTTGTCGTCGCGGACGAAACTGCCGTCGTCACGGGACTACACGACGCGATACCCGTCGTTCGTTCGAAGTCACCGAAGGTCACAATCACTTGCAGTAACGGCGTCACCGCGCACGCACCCGCGCTCAGCGTGCTTAATCACACGGAGATCGTCACGGTACGCGACTGCGTGGCGCCGGTGGTCCACGCCGTTGAACACCAGGCGTCGACCGACTGATTATTGAGTGAGAGCAGCGAGGGACTCGGGGACGTAGTCCAGCACGGTGCCGGTGGCGACGCATTCAACGTCGGCGCCATGAAGTTGTAACGAACATTCTGCAGCGCTATCTCGGCCGCACTGTTCGCCGTCGATTGAAACGACTGCGCGGCCGTGAAGCTCGACGTATTGCGCAGGTCCGCGCCAACCCATTCGACGAGTGCCACCATCAGCACACTCACGACCGTCAAGAAGATAATCGCGAGAACCAACGAGCTCCCCCGGTCGTCACGTCGCCGACGTACCGACGCGCCTCGATCAGGCCCGCGCGAAGAAAGTGGCTCACGAGACATTGACGCTCTTTACCGTGGAGGTCGCGGACAGGTAGCCCGCGGACGCGTTCGCCGTGACGGTCACGTAGTACGTCACGCCCGACGTCAGCCCCGACACCGACGCGCCCGAGCTGTAGGGGTTCACGTTCGTGCACCCAATCGTCATCAACGAATTCGTGCAGAGCGTGACCAGGTACGTCTGACCACTGGGCGCGTTGGACGAGCCGCTGTAGGAAACGGTCGCGACACCCTTTGAGGTGCTCGCCGTGGAGGAAATCGACGGCGCATTTAAGGTCGTCGTCGCCTTGACGGCGT
>JAGWHY010000041.1 GCA_028873575.1 Acidobacteriota bacterium
GTTTCGGCCGCGGTGACGTTGCGACCCGACCCGAAGGGTGGCTTCATGATCTCGGAGATCGCGATCAAAGTGCGCGCGACGCTGAGTGGTCTCGACGAGGCCGGCTTCGTCGCGGTCGCCGAGGACGCCAAGGCGGGGTGTCCAGTCTCGAAGGCGCTGACGGGCACCACGATTACTCTCGACGCGGCCCTGGCCTAGAGCTCGCGGGCCATCTTTTCGAGGGCCGGCAGGGCTTCCTCGAGGGATCGTCGCTCCTCGTCGCTCAGTCGTTCGAGGCGTGAGCTAAGTCCTCGCGTGCGCTGGGTCCAGAGTTGGTCGATCGTCGTTTGACCGTGCGCGGAGAGCGCGACCAGGGTCGCGCGCTTATCCACGGGGTCGCTCTCACGCGTCACGAGCCCCAGTTCTTCGAGGCTCGCCACGACACGCGTCGCGACCGGGGCGCCCACTGACTCGTGCACCGCGACCGCGCTCACGCGAAGCGGCCCAAAGTCGTCGATGGTGGACAGCGCGGAGAGCTGGGACGGCGAGAGTCCGGCCGTGTTGCCCTGACGCAGGGCGCGCGTGAGGCGCACGAGCGCGAGTCGGAGCCGAACCGCGGTCGTCGTGTCGTCACGGACCTCGCTCACTGGACGACCTCGGACTCGAGCGCCGGCTCGCCGGGCAGCGCCGAGGCGGTCAGGGCCGTTTCGCCCACGAGGCTGAGCGCGTTTTGATCACCGTGGACGAAGCGCTTGCCGCGTAAGGCGCTAAAGAGCGCGCCCAGTATCGACATCACGATGGCGGTGGTGAAGACGATCACCAGGCCGTGGTGAAAGGGCGTTTGGAGCAGATCGGGAAAGAAGTGCTTGCCCGTGAGCACACGCCACTGTTGCGCGTTGACGTGGGCCGCACTCTGGGAAACGAGCAGGCCGTGCACGGGGTTAAAGCCGAGGAACGAGGAGAAGAGACTCCCGACCGCCGGCAGGTTCGCGATGGCGTGCGCCTGGGCGACGCCGACGCCGCTCGCGCTCAGTCCGTGGTACAGCGTGCGCGGTAGCGAGTTCGTGAGACCGACGATCATCAGTGAGAAGAAGATGCCGATCGAGAGTACGAAGCCGGCGTTCAAGAAGGCGGCCTGGATACCGGCCGCGCTGCCGCGCTGGTCCGGGGGGACGGAGTTCATAATGGCCGTGGAGTTCGGGGCCGAGAACATGCCGCCGCCCACGCCGTTTAAGAAGATCAAGACGGCGAAGATCCCGTAGTGAAAGTTCGTGGGCACGGTGAGGAGTCCCACGAAGCTCAGGGCGAAGAGGAGTAGGCCCCCGGTGGAGAGCAGACGCGCGCCGTGGCGGTCGGAGAGGTAGCCCGAGAGCGGACCGGCGAGGAGAAAGCCCACCGTGAGCGGGAGTAGGTAGATACCGGCCCACAGTGGCGTGACGGCGTAGTCGTACCCGTGGAGGGGCAGCCAGATCCCCTGGAGCCAGATGATGAGCATGAACTGCAAACCACCGCGCGAGACCGCGGCGAGCAGTCCCGCGCTAGAGCCGGTGAAGAAGGCGCGCACCTTAAAGAGACGAACGTTGAACATCGGCGAGGCGATGCGCGTCTCAATGACTAAGAAGGTGATCAAGAAGACCACGCCGATCACGAAGGCCGCGACGACGCGGGGGGCGCTCCACCCCATCGAGTGGTGCTGGTAGGGCTGAATGCCGTAGACGATGCCGACGAGCACCGAGGTGAGGCCGACCGCAAACGTGAGGTTGCCCCACCAGTCGACGCGGGCCGGTGAGCGCACGCCGTTGTCGCGCAGACTGCGGTAACTCCAGAGGGTGCCGACTAACCCGAAGGGCACCGAGACCCAAAAGACGAGTCGCCAGTTGCCAATCGAGAGCAGACCGCCGGCGATGAGGCCGATGAACGAACCGCCGATGGCGGCCACCTGATTAATGCCCATCGCGAGACCGCGCTGGGTGCTCGGGAAGGCGTCGACGAGAATCGCGCTCGAATTCGCGAAGAGCATGGCGCCGCCGACGCCCTGGACGAGGCGCCATAGGACGAGCCAGAGGGCGCCGGCGCTGTCGTGGTAGGGGTCGAGCGCCAGCACGATTGACGCGAACGTGAAGACGGCGAAACCGAGGTTAAAGAGGCGCACCCGACCGAAGATGTCGCCGAGTCGTCCGAGGGAAATCACGAGAACGGCCGTCACGAGCAGGTAGCCCTGGAGGAGCCACAAGAGGTAGCCAATGTTGCCTGACGACAGGGGATTAATGCCGATGCCGTTGAAAATCGCCGGCAGCGAGATCAAGATGATGGACGAGTTGACCGTCGCCATGAAGACTCCGAGGGTGGTGTTGGTGAGGGCGATCCACTTGTAGCGATCGCTCGAGATGCTTAATTGAGTGGACATTTCCCCTCGTCATCAGTATTGTTGTTTGACTAAAAGCAAGTATATCTTCTCCGTGACTGGCGCGAGCTGGGCAGAGTGGTGTGCTAGCCACGAGAGGGTGAGCGTGCGACAAACGGTAACGGCGTTGACCCCGCGGCGCGCCCGCGAGCACCGCGACGTCGTGACGGCCATTCTCCTGGCCCACGGCAGCGAGGCGGGTCAGTTCAGCGTCGTAGGTCCCGATCCCTGGTGGGTGCTCGTGAGCCCCTCGGGTGAAGGATTCGTGAACTTTGTGGAGGGCGCGCGCGCCGTGGTCTCGTGGCGTTCGCCCGTTTGCGCGGCGTCGGAGTTAGCGGTCTTGGTCGAAGGACTCCTCGACTACGGCGCGTCGGTTCGCAAAGAAGTCTTTTTCATCGAGGTCAGCGAAGCGACGAGCGTGGCCGGCGCGCGGCGCGCGATAACGCCACTGTGGACCGGTGCCGAGAGCTACCTCGATCTCTCGCAGTGGTCGATGAGTGGGGGTCGCCGTGAGAAGATTCGCCTGGCGCGCAATCACGCCGCGCGCCTCGGCGTCACGTGGCGTGAGGCGCGACCCTTTGACGTCGCGCCCGACTACACCGGTCTCGCCGACGTGCAGACGCGGTGGAAGCGCGCGCGACCCGAGCGTCACACGGCGTCGTTCCTACGCACCGACTTCACCGAACTCGGCGAGTTGCGCCGCTACTTCGTCGCCGAGCGCGACGCCGAGGTGGTGGCCTCGGTGACGTGCTCGCCGATGAACGCGAAGGGTTGGTACCTCCAAGACCTCGTGCGCGACCCCCACGCGCCCCGCGGCGCGCTCGAAGGCGCGATGTGCCAGGCGCTCGACGCGCTGCGCGACGAGGGCTACGCCGTGGCGTCGAACGGCCCGCTCCCTTTCTGGCGCCCTCACGAGAGTTGGACCGATCAGCACCAACTCGGCCCCTTCGGCAATCGGATTCTGCGGCACTTCGACCGGCAGTATCGCTTTGAGGGCATCAACCAGTTTCGCGCCAAGCTCGAACCCGACTGGACCAGCCCGCTCTACGTGTTGCGCTCGAGGCGCTTTGTCTCGCCCCTGGCGGCTCGGTCACTGAGCCGGGTGCTCAACGGCCCGCCGCGCGGCTAGCGCGCCCGCCCGAGCTCGTCGTCACTGGTGGGGTGGGCGACCATCTCCACCACCACGCCGAGCATCGACGAACGAGGACCTTCGTAGACACCCTTTAAGGGGGCGACGTCGTCGTAGTCACGACCGCGCGCGACGATGACGTGGCGCTGGGTCTTGTGCAGCCCGTTCGTCGGGTCAATGCCAACCCACGCGCCACAGAAGTACTCGACCCACGCGTGGCTCTGACCCTCGACGGCGACGCCGTTCACCTGCGCGCGGTGGGGGTAGAGGTAGCCACTCACGTAACGCGCGGGGATGCCGAGGGGGCGCAACAACCCGAGGGTCACGTGCGACATGTCTTGGCAGACGCCCTGGCGACGCGACCAGGCCTCTTCCGCCGTTGAGGTCACGGTGGTCGAGCCCGGGACGTAGTTGATCTCTCGTCGGACGAAGTCGGCTACCTCCTCGACCACGTCGTGCAGCGTGCGACCCGGGGCGTCGGGCGCGCTGATTGGCGCCTCCACGTTGAGGGAGGTGCGCGTGTTGATCGCCAAGTATTCCGCGAACTCGTCACGGCGCGCGTCGCTCACGAGCTCACGCCACGACAGGGCGACCGGGAGCGAGGCGTCCTCGCACTCCACGAAGGACCTC
Source organism: Acidobacteriota bacterium (assembly GCA_028873575.1). Classification (GTDB taxonomy): domain Bacteria; phylum Actinomycetota; class Acidimicrobiia; order Acidimicrobiales; family RAAP-2; genus RAAP-2. Next base: position 4,143 of record JAGWHY010000041.1, read on the forward strand.
GCCTCGACGTCGAGTCGTTGGTGCGGTTCTTGCAAATCAAAGGATGAGACGACCGTGCCGAAGTAGTCGCGGTACGTGTCGACGTGCACGCTCGGGCTCACCGTGAGACGACTCTCGTGCACGCGTTGGGTCGCCGTGGAAACAGGGGTCATGCGGGCTTCGTTGTAGGACGACTTCGCGACGCCCTCGTAGGTGAAGCCGGTGTGGTGGCGAATACTGATCGACAGCGTCACGTCGCCCCTTCGCTGTGCCAGTTGACGATTGCGTCGCGGTGAAAGAAGCGTTCGGTGATGGCGTCGTCGAGTCGAAGACAGGTGAGTTCGAGTAGCTCGAGCAGGTCGCCGAGCTGGGCGAGCACGTGCTGGGCGTCGACGAATTCGAGCGTGGCGCGCGCCCGGGCGATACTTTGGCGCACGTGGTCGACCGCGGCGATGCGCTGGTGGTCGGGTTGCAGTTCCACCACGAGCGCGTCGGCTCGGTTCAACGCGAACAGACACGAGCGCGGGAAGATGCGATCGAGGAGTAAAAAGGCGGCGATGCCGTTGGCGTCGCCGAGGCGTGAGGTCGAGCGCATGTAGGCCTCCATCGCGCCCGAGGCGCGTAAAAAGGCCAACCAGTCGGGGGCGTGCTCGTCGCTGACGGCACGGGCCCGTAAGAGTCGCGCGGTCATGTCGACGCGTTCGACACACTGGCCGAGCGTTAAGAATCGCCAGCCGTCGTCGCGGCTCAACGTCGAGTCCGTGAGACCCGTGAAGAGCGCGGTGCGCTCGCGGACGTAGGCGAGGTAGGTGGCTGGTCCGAGGCGCCGCGAGGTGGCTTCGGCGTGCGCGAGTTCGAGTTGCGTCGCGTTGAGGGCGACCCACATCTCCGAGGAAATGACGTCGCGACTGCGGCGCGCGTTTTGGTACGCCCCGTAGAGCGCGCCCGCGATGGACGACGGATTCGCGTCGTCGTAGGCGATGGATTCGAGCGCGTCGGTCACGTTGATCGGTCCCTCGACGCCCGGGTCCATTCCGAGGATCGAGTACAGCGATCGGCAGGCCTCGTTTTCGTCGTTCAGGGGATCTTCCACCATCCGGTGGACGTACGAGTCCAAGATGCGCGCGGTGTCGTCGGCCCGCTCGACGTAGCGACCAATCCAGTAGAGCGATTCCGCGAGACGTGAGAGCACGGTCTCACTGCTCCGAATCTTGTGGCGGGAGTTGGTCGTGCTGGCGACCTCGCGCGAGTGAGCGAGGCGCGCGCCCGGTGACGACCGTGCTCGCCGGCTCGTTGGGGAGGCGGTCGTTCAAGACCCACGTGTCTTTCGATCCGCCGCCTTTCGACGAATTAACGATGAGTTCACCCTCGTTCAGCGCCACCCGCGTCAACCCCCCGGGCAGCACCCACACCTCGCGCCCGTCGTTCACCGCGAAGGGACGGAGATCGACGTGACGCGCGCCGAGTTCGTCGCCGACCAAGGTTGGGTGTGTCGAGAGGGCCACGGGGCGCTGGGCGATCCACTGACGCGGACTAGCCGTGATGGCTGCGCGCGCGCGTTCGAGTTGCTCGTTCGTCGCGTGGGGCCCGATAATGATGTCGCGCCCCCCAGAACCGTCCACGGGCTTGACGACGAATTCGTGCAGTGAGCTCAACACGTCCTCGCGGACCGCGTCGCCCTCAAGCCGAAAGGTCTCCACGTTGTCGAGCAAAGGTTCTTCGTGGAGGTAGAAGCGGATGAGATCCGGTACGTAGGAGTAGACGAGCTTGTCGTCCGCGACGCCGTTACCGAGGTTGTTCGCGAGCGCGACGTTGCCGGCTCGCGCCGCGTTGGTGAGTCCCGCGACGCCGATGATGGAGTCGGGTCGAAATTGCACGGGGTCGAGCCACTCGTCGTCGACGCGTCGGTAGATGACGTGCACCGGCCGCTCGCCTTGAGTCGTACGCATGAAGACGAAGTTGGATCGACACACGAGGTCGGGACCTTCAACGAGTTCAACCCCCATCATGCGTGCCAGGAGTACGTGTTCGAAGTACGCGGCGTTGTGCACGCCGGGGCTTAAGACGACGATGACCGGGTCGTCGGTCAACCTTGGCGCGGCGGCGCGCAGCGCGTGGAGGAGTCGAGAGGGGTACTCGTCGACGGGCTGCACCCGATAGTCACCGAAGAGTGCGGCCGCGCTCTGGGTCATGGCGCGACGGTTCTCGATGACGTAACTCACGCCTGAGGGGATGCGTACGTTGTCCTCGAGCACGCGAAACGTACCGTGCTCGTCGCGCACCAGGTCAATACCCGAAACCATGATGCGCACGCCGTTGCTCGCGACCACGCCGTGGGCCGGACGGCAGTAGTGCGGACTCGAGGTGATCACCGCGCGGGGAATCACCCCTTCGTGGAAGGCCCAGCCCTCGCCGTAGACATCGTCGAGAAAACGCTCGAGAGCGTGCACGCGTTGCGCAATGCCGCGCTGCAGAAGGTCCCACTCGCGCGCCGCGATCAGGCGAGGAATTAGGTCGAGCGGGAAAGGGCGCTCTTCGCCGGCGTGGGCGAACGTAACGCCGCGGTCCCGAAAGGTACGCGAAAGTTGGTCGGCGCGCTGACGCAATTCGGCGGGCTGAAGTGACGAAAGTTGGCTGAACAGTGGCGCGTAGAGATCGCGGGGGACGCCGGGGCGTTCGAACATCTCATTCCACGCGCGCGCGGAGAGCGATTCGGTCACGTCCACCATCTCCTCACGTTAGACAGTGAATGTTTCGACCGCGTTTCTCCGCGTCCGACCGCGTCAGTGGTCCGACGCCCGCGCCGGCGTGGGCGCGGGGCGGCCTGCGTTGCTAGAGATCTGGTAGCGAGAAGTCCAAGCTGGGGACGTCGGTACCACCGTCGACCTCGAGGACTTTGCCCGTGAGGAACGAGCCGGCTCGCGAGGCGAGATACACGACCGCCGCCGCGATCTCGTCGGGGTCGGCGATGCGGTGTAGCGGCGTCAAGTCCTCCATCATCGACTTGAGCTCAGGCGTCGAGGTCACGATCTCCAGGGCGGAGGTCGCGGTTGAACCGGCGGCGATCGCGTTGACGCGAACGCGCGGGGCGAGGTCCTTGGCGGCGAGGCGCGTGTAGTGCGCCAACGCCGCCTTCGACGTGCCGTAGGCGGCGTAGCCCCGCCCCGACACCCGGCCCATAACCGAGCTCACGTTAACGATCGCGCCACCTCCGCGCTCCAACATGACCGGTACGGCCCGGAGATTGAGGGCGTGCGCGGTGGAGACGTTGAAGTGAAACGCCTCTTCGAGGTAGTCCGTAGTGGTGTCAAGGAACGGTAACGGAATGGCGCCACCAACGTTATTGACGACGACGTCGACGCGACCGAACTCTCTTTTCGCGACGTCGACGAGCGACGTCACCACGTCGAGATCGGCTAAGTCACCCGCGACGGTGATCGCGCGACGTCCCGTCGCCTCAACCCGGCGCGCGACGTCGTCGAGGTCGCGCTGCGTCCGCGAGGCGATGACGACGTGCGCCCCGGACTCGGCGAGGGCGACGGCGCTGGCGGCACCGATGCCGCGTCCCGCGCCGGTGACGATTGCCACTTGGTCGTCGACACGGAACCAATCTTGAATCATCGATATTCCCCTCGTCGACGTGCCGTGATCAGTCGCGTACCAACTCCACGACCGGTATGACGCGCGAGGTCTTCGCCGCGTACTCCGCGAATCCCGGGTAGCGCTCAGCCTGGAGCGCGTAGACGCGGGCCCGCTCGCTTTCCTCGAGGTTGAGGGCGGTGGCGTCGTAGTGCTCGGTACCGATTTCCACGCTGACGTGAGGGTTGGCTCGGAGATTGTGGAACCAGTCCGGATGGGTGTCGGCGCCGGCCTTCGAGGCGAAGACGTAGACACGTCCGTTCTCGTTTAGGTACATCATCGGGTTCACCCGTTCGAGGCCCGACTTCGCGCCGGTGGTGTGGAGCAACAGCATCGGCGCACCCTCAAAGTTGCCTCCGACTCGTCCGTCGTTCGCGCGAAACTCCGCGATGATGGTCGCGTTCCAATCGTTCATCGCGCGGACCTGTTCAACGTGTTCCGTGTCGTCAGTACCCATCTCGCCTCGATTCGTCGGCTCAACTGTGGTCACTCTACCTAGCCAAGGAACGTCCCGCTCGGGTCCGTCGAAGACGCGGAGGACTCGGCGCCGCCAACGCGGTTCGCGGCTTCAGAGCCCTTAAGACGCGCGAGGCTGCTGTTGCGTGATGCAGTGCACGCCGCCGCCGTGGGCGAAGATGGCGCGACCATTGGCTCGTTCGACGCGTCGGCCGGGGTAGAGGCGAGCGAGGAGCTCGAGGGCGACGTCGTCGGCCGGATCGTCGAAGGTGCCCACCAGCACGAAGCCATTGCCGACGTAGTGATTGATGTACGAGTAGTCCGCCCACGTGCCGTCGGCCTCGAGTTCGCGCGGCGCGGGAATTTCGACGACTTCCAGTGGTCGCCCCGTGACGTCGACGCTCGCGCGAAGTAGGGCGACGATCTCCCGGCTTACCTCAAAGTCGGGGTGTGTCGCGTCGCGCTGTACGTGAGCGGCGACGAGGCCGGACCGCACGAAGGTCGCCACGATGTCGACGTGGCCTCGGGTACCAAACTCGTCGTAGTCGCGCGTGAGACCGCGGGGCAGCCAAATGGCGTGGGCGGTACCCAACTGCGCGTGAATCTCCGCCTCGACCTGGTCTCGTGTCCAGTCAGGATTTCGCTGAGGATCGAGTTGTACCGTCTCGGTCAAGAGCACGGTGCCCGCGCCGTCGACGTGGAGACCGCCGCCTTCGTTCGTGAGGGTTGAGAATCGCACGGCGGCGCTAGCTCGTTGGGCGACCTCCGCGCCGAGACGCGCGTCGTGGTCCCACGCGGCCCAAGGCTGCGCGCCCCAACCGTTGAAAACCCAATTGACCGCGCCCAGCTCACCCTGGCGATCCACGGTGAAGGTCGGTCCGCTGTCGCGGATCCACGCGTCGTTGATCGGGTGTTCGACAACATTGACCCCTGGGCCCACGATCGACTGCGCGCGTTCGCCGTCACCGGGGCGCGCGATCAGCGTGACTGGTTCGTAGCGCGCAATCGTGGTGGCCACCGAGGCCCACGTCGTCCGAGCGACGTCGAGGGTCGCCGAGCCCTCGTCGCCGAAGGTGGCGTTCGCGGGAGGAAAGGCCAGCCACGTGCGTTCGTGGGGTTCCCACTCGGCGGGCATGCGCCAGGTGGTCACGACGTCACCGTTGGTGAGAACATGGAGGTCATGCTAACCATCACTAGTTTCGGCGCCACGAGTTCGCCCGCGCGGGTCAACGAGCCTCGCCGAGATCCGTTTCGAGTTGGGGCCGTGCAGCATCGCTGGCACGCGGATCCCAAGGTTCATCG
>JAGWHY010000074.1 GCA_028873575.1 Acidobacteriota bacterium
GTAGCAAAGGCCCCCCGCGATCGTCGGGAGCCAGTACGAGCCGAGACGAAACGCGAGCGTGGCCACGACGGCGTTCGCGCTCGGCACGTGGGCGAGGACGAGCAGACCGCTCAGGCTCGCCTCGACGAGGCCGAGACCGCCGGGCGTTAACGGCAAGAGCGCCACCACGGTCGTCGCCGCGTAGGCCAGGAGCACCAGCGACGGGTTCGGGTGGGTCCCGGTGGCGCGAAGGACCGCGAGCAGACTGGCGTAGTCCAGCCCGATGCGTCCCGCCACCAAAAGTACGGCCCTCCACCAGTTCTTGCCCAAGTCGGCGCGCACGGCGTCGCGTTCGCGCAGCAGCCGGCTCCCCAGTTCGCGCGAGTCGCGTCGGCGCCGGGGCATTTTTCGTAAGAGCCAATCCAGCGCGTGGCCCGCCAACTTGAGCGGCCGATCGGTCGTCAAGATGACGACGCCAAAGGCCACGATTAAGACGAAGCCAATCGCGCCGAGCACGCCGGCGCGCACGAGACCCGCGTTGACCGACGTGCCACCCGCGATAACGGGCAGCGCGAAGATAGGTAACGAGAAGAGGGCCGCGACGCCGATGATGGTGGACACGGCGAGTCCCCCGGCGGCCTGCACGGTGTCGATACCGGTGCTGGCGAGCATGCGGTACTGCACGCTCGCGCCGACCGCGTCACCGCCGGGCAGCGTGTTCGTTACCGCGTTGCCCGCGAGACCGGCGGTGACGACGGCAAACCAGTTCTTGGTGCGCAGCACCAGGCGAAGCAGCGCCATCGCGCAGACGAAACTCAGTGCCTCGGCGACGAGCGCGCCGACGAACCACCACGGCTCGAGACTCAACAGGCGCGGCCACGACGAGAGCACTTTGACTAAGGCCGGTAGGAGGACGTAGAGACTCAGTCCCGCGACGACGACCGCCAGCACGCGACCGACCGACGCCTTTTTGGGACGGGGCGCGGAGTCGACGGTGATGCGTTCAATATACGCACGTCGTCGCGACGCGCGTCGTGCCCCCGGCAGGAATCGAACCTGCGCACATGGCTTCGGAGGCCAATGCTCTATCCGCTGAGCTACGAGGGCGGCCCGTAGAGCCTACCGGAGGCCCTCGCGCGACCCGAGGTCGACGCGCACGTCGCCCCACGACGAGCGCCGCCACGGGCGAACGCCGGTAATAATCGTGAGGTGCGACACGACGTGACCCTCGACCGTGCTCGACGAGGGCGACGCCTGAGACGGACGACCTCATGACGGGTCCGATTGACGCGTCACTTCTGCCCGACGACACCGCGTGGCGCGACGACGACGTACTGATTGGGGGCGTGTCACTGCGCGCGCTCGCGCGCGAGTATTCGACGCCGCTGTTCGTGTACGACGAGACGACCTTGCGCGCGCGCGCCCGCGAGGCCGCGGCGGCCTTCGACGACGGCGTGGCTTTCGCGTCGAAATCCTTTCTCTGCGGCGCGATGGCACGCCTCGTCGTTGAAGAAGGGCTGTGCGTCGACGTCGCGACGGGCGGCGAACTTGATCTCGTGTTGCGCGCGGGCGTCTCGCCTCAGCGGGTGATCGTTCACGGCAATAACAAGTCCGACGAAGAAGTGGCGCGCGCGGTGCAACTCGGTGTCCATCGCTTCGTCGTCGACAGCGTTTACGACGTCGAGCGACTCCGATCCCTGGCGTCGAAAGATCGTCCGGTGAACTGCCTCGTGCGCGTCACGCCCGGGGTCGAAGCGCACACGCACGAGTTCGTGCGCACCGGTCAGGCTGACTCGAAGTTCGGTCTCTCGGTCGCGAACGGCGACGCGCGCCGCGCCATCGACGAACTGCGCGCCCTCGCGGG
>JAGWHY010000042.1 GCA_028873575.1 Acidobacteriota bacterium
AAGGACCCCCCGTTCGCGCGTGGCTGAACGCGGACGCGTCGTCGAGTTTTTCGACCCAACTGGTCGTCCTCGGGGTCACCGGTCCCGTCACCTTCACGCAGACCACCGGCGCGCCGTCACTCGTCGTCTCGTCGAGCGGGCTCGTCACGACCAGTGGCGCCTTGGCCCCCGGTTCCTACGTCGCCCGCGGCACGACGAGTGACGCGAACGGCGATCGGGGCAAGTTCTTCTTCAACTTGGTCGTGCGCGCGACCACCACCACGTCGACGACGTCGACCACGACCACGACGACCGCCCCGCCCATCACGCTGCCGGCGGCGTTCGTCGTGATCGGTCACGCCGTCGCCGGCAAAACGGTGCCGCTCACGATTACCGGTTTGGGTTTTTACGGACGACCCAAGGTAACCAGCCACGCCGGGACGAGCGTCGTCGTCACTAAGGACACGGGGAGCGCGCTGTACGTGCGCGTCTACGTGCGACCCGGTTCGCGAAACGGCGTCTTCACCTTCACCCTCACGTTCGCCGGTGGCCAAATCTGTCGCGTGCGTTACGTCCAACGTTCGTAGCGAGCCGCCGCGGTCACGAACCCGTCGCGCTACGCCGTGGTCGCCACCGTCGCCTCCACGGTCGCCAAGAGCCGTCGAGCCACGGGCGACAGGTTCGTGTGGCGCGGCCACACGGCACGAATCGCGCGTTCGAGGACGAGGTCGCGACAGGTGACCTCGCGGAGTCGTCCCTCGCGTAGTTCACTCTGGACGGCCAAGCGGCTCAGGATAGACGGACCGAGACCGCTCATCACCGCCTCTTTGATCGCGGTGGTCGAGGCGAGTTCGATGACGACGTTCGCGCTGAGGTGGTGGCGCGCGAGCGCGCTCTCGAACACGTCGCGGGTGCCCGAGCCGCGTTCGCGCAAAATAAACGGTGCCGTGGCGACGTCGCGCGGCGAGAGCGCACTGCGACGCCGCGTCCACGCGTGCGTCGCCGCCACGACGATGACCAACTCGTCGCGCAGCACGCTTCGTCCTTGGAGGCCGGTCGGGAGCACGGGTCCCTCCACGAAACCGAGGTCGACCTCTTCATTGGCGAAGAGCTCCACGACGTCGTGGGAGTTCGCCATGCGCAGCGACACCGACACCTCGGGACTCGTCGCGTGCAGCGTGGCGAGCCAACCCGGCAGCAGATACTCCGCCACCGTCAAACTGGCCGCGACGCGTAACTGCGAGTCGCGGCTCGCGCGCAACGCGCGCACGCCACTGAGCAGTACGCGATACGCGCGCAACACCTGCTCGGCCCAGCCCACGACGGCCGCGCCGTCGGCCGTTAAGCGCGCGCCGCTCGGCGTGCGCTCGAGCACGATGACCCCGAGGTGTTCTTCGAGGTGACGCACGCGCAGCGACGCCGCGGGTTGCGAGATTCCGAGACGCAGTGCGCTTTGGCGAATCGAGCCGGTCTCCGCCACGCCCAGCAGTACCTCGAGCGCGCCGAGGTCGGGCCACGTAGACGGGGAGGTCATAACCAAATCTTATAACGAAGGACGGCGACCGAGGAGCCGCGCGCTCGCGCGCCGTCGAAACTGGCGCCGGAGGTTGTTATGACGCTGAAGGTAGCCGCACGTAATCACGAGGTCGCGCGCCGTCGCGCGTCGCGCGTGACGCGCGTCGTGCCGGGCGTGGCCGTCGCGAGCGCGATCGCCGTCGTCGCCACAGCCCTGGCGCGCCAGTGGCCCGTCGTGGGCGCGCCGGTGATCGCCGTAATCCTCGGCGTGGTCGTCGCGCTTCGTCGCGCGCCCGCGTCGAGCTGGGCGCCGGGCGTGCAACTCGCGAGCAAGCGCTTTTTGCAGTGGTCGGTGATTTTGTTTGGCGCGCAACTTTCGTTGCGCGACGTCGCCACCATTGGCCTTCGTAGCGCGCCCGTGCTGCTCGGCACCCTCGTGCTCGCGCTCGGTGCGGCGTGGTGGCTCGGCCGGGCGCTCAACGTCCAAGGTGACTTACGCACGCTCATCGGCGTGGGCACGGCCATCTGCGGCGCGTCCGCGATCGCCGCGACCGACGCGGTCCTCGGCGCCGACGAGCGCGACGTCAGCGTCGCGGTCGCGACCATCTTTACCTTCAACGTCACCGCCGTCGTGCTGTACCCGCTCCTGGGACACTGGTCGCACTTGTCGCCGCGCAGCTTTGGACTGTGGGCCGGGACCTCGATTAACGACGTCTCGTCGGTCGTCGCGGCGGCGTCGTCCTACGCGCACGCTTCGTCGTCCTACGCGATTGTCGTGAAGTTGACGCGAACCCTCGCCATCGTCCCCATCACGTTGACGCTCGCCGCGTGGCGTCGTCAGTCCGTCGCCGCTTCTTCGAGTGGCGCGACGAGCGCGACGACGTCACGTTCGTCCTTCCCCTGGTTCGTGCTCTGGTTTCTCGTGGTCGTGGGGGCCAACTCACTCGCACTCGTGCCGACGTGGTGGGTCCACGCCGCCGAACACGTCGGTCAGTTCTTGTTGGTCGCCGCCCTCGCCGGCGTGGGTCTTTCGACACGACCTCGCGCGATTCGTGACGCCGGACTTCGACCACTCGTGCTGGGCGCGAGTCTGTGGGTGGTGGTGTCGGGGTCGAGCCTCGCCCTGCAGGCGTTGACGGGCACGTTGCACTAAATGGCCTCACGGGGCGCGTACGGTGCACTGCGGGGGGCGACGTCGCGCGGAGCCGCGGTCGTTTTCTGAGCGATCTACGCCGAGTGCGTGAGCGTGCGACGCGAATCGGTCACGTCTTCGCGGTGGTCGTTAGTGACGATTAGTCGAGGTGGACGCTGCGCAGTCCGCCCCACGCGAGCGTCGCGCTGCGCGCGGCGAGGCGTTCGGCGACGCCCTCACTTGGCGTGGGCCAACCCTTGCCCTCTTGTTGAATCAGCCACGCGGTCGCGGCCCCTTCGGCGATGCCAACGACGCCGGCGGCGAGTTGACGGCGGTGATCGGGTTTGATGCGCAGCGCGATCAGCGGCTCGATAAAAGAGACGAGACCAAATTCGACGGCGCGCAGGTCGCCGGCGGTTTCACCCTCGTGCGAGTGAATAAACAAAATCCGAAAGGCGTCGGTCTCCGAAACCACCATCTCGAAGTAGACGCGAAAGGCGACCTCAATCTTTTCGCGGGGCGACTGCGCGGTGTCGACCGCTTCACGCAACGAGGTGAGCAGCTTCTCGGCGGTCTGGGCGACGATCTCGCGGTAGAGATCAATCTTGGAGTCGAAGTACTGATAGAGAATCGGCTTGGTGAAGCCGGCCACCTTCGCGATGTCGTCCATGGTGGTCGACTGGAAGCCTTTGACGGCGAAGATGGAGCGCGCCACCAGTAGCAGTGCCTCGCGGCGCTCACCGTGCGCGGGGCGTTCGGCGACGACGTGCTCTTCGTTGATCACCATCGTCGAGAGCCTACCGCCCTCAGGCGAATCCCCACGACCGCCAGTGTTGGTCCAGGACGCGGGGTAGATCGTCGAGATTGAGCCGTTCGCGCGCGACGCGCAGGTTCGCCTCGAGCAGTGCCTCGTTGCCGTGACGCAAGAAGTCACGCAGCGCGTCGTGGTCGCCAAGATCGAAGAAGTGAAAGCCCATCGCGCGTAGCTCCGCGGCGACGGGGTAGGGATAGAGCGCGAGCGCGCGTCGATGCGTGACCGACTCGATCGTGGGATTGCCAAAGCCCTCCCACGTCGAGGGCATCACGACCAAATCGCTCGCGGCGTAGGCGTCGTGCACGTTGACGCCCGCGGGGAGCCCTCGCCGGTAGGGCGCCGACGTGGCCGACAAGAGTTCGTCTAACGCGTCGTCGTACCCGTCCTCGGCCGGACCGAGCAGCCAGAACACCGCGTCGAGGGCCTCGCACAGTTTGAGCGCCGCGCCGACGTTCTTGCGCGCGAGGGCGCGCGTCGGTAGCACGACGAGCGTCTCGCGGTCGAGTCCGAGGTCGGCGCGGGTGCGCGCGCGGCGCCCCTCGGGGGGCGCGCAGTCGAAGTGGTTGTAGATCGTCACCGCCTCGACGCCCCGCTCGGCGAGTTCACGTCGCGACAGCTCGTTGATCGTGACGTGGCGCCACGTGGGCGCGTCGCGCGGTCCCTCGAGATGCGCAAGGTGCGCGCGCTGCCAGGGCAGGTCGTGGTGATGAAAGAGCGCGTCACGTCCGTCGAGGACGTCGTAGAGGACCTCGCGCGCGGCGACGTTGAGTGGGAGTGACGCCAGATTTTCGACGAGCACGACGTCGGCGTCCTCAAGCGCTTCGCGAAGCGCGTCCGCGCGCGGGGCGACGGACGCGTGGAGCGCGAGGCCGGGCAGCACGACGTCGACCGGACCCTCACCCGCGACGGTCGTCACCTCGTGGCCCAACTGGCGTAGCGCCCCGATCCACTTGGCCGCTTCGATACTGACGCCGTCACTCAAATTGAGGCGAAAACTGACGACGGCCACGCGACTCATGACGCCACGCTAGGCCGGAGGCGCCAAAGAACCGGGTAGTAGAGTTGCTCGCGTAGCGGCCGCGGCGGCCCTCGCGGTGAAGGAAGATCGTTGGCTAAGCGGGCGCTGATCACGGGTATTACGGGTCAAGACGGCTCCTACCTCGCCGAACTGCTTTTGAGTGAGGGCTACGAAGTCGTCGGACTGATGCGGCGCTCCTCCACGGTCAACATCGAACGAATCAGTCACATCCAAGACCAGTTGATTCTGGTGTCGGGCGATCTCACCGACGAGGTCTCCCTCATTCACGTCCTGCGCGACTACCGACCGAGCGAGGTCTACAACCTCGCCGCGCAGAGTTTCGTGCAGGCGTCTTGGGCCCAGCCGGTCTTAACCGGTGAGGCCACTGCCCTCGGGGTGACGCGCATGATGGACGCCATTCGCATCGTCGACCCCGAGATTCGTTTCTACCAAGCCAGCTCGTCGGAGATGTTCGGACGCGTCCGCGCGGTGCCCCAGAACGAGGGGACCGACTTTTATCCGCGTAGCCCCTACGGCGTCGCGAAGGTCTACGGCCACTGGATCACCGTCAACTACCGCGAGAGTTACAACCTGCACGCCTCGAGTGGCATTCTCTTTAATCACGAATCGCCCCGACGCGGCATCGAATTCGTCACGCGCAAGGTCACCCACGGCGTCGCGCGAATTAAAAACGGTCTGAGTCACGAACTGCGACTGGGCAACCTCGAGGCGCAGCGGGACTGGGGTTACGCCGCCGACTACGTCCGGGCCATGTGGCTCATGCTCCAGCGCGAGCGTCCCGACGACTTCGTCATCGCGACCGGCGAAACGCACTCGGTGCGCGAGCTCTGCGAGGTCGCCTTCGCCGCCGCGGGTCTGAACTGGGAAGAGTTCGTCGTCGTCGATCCCGCGTTCTTGCGACCGGCAGAAGTTGACCTGCTCGTCGGTGACGCCACCAAGGCGCGCAACGTGCTGGGCTGGAAGTGCGACGTGGACTTCTACGCCTTGATTGAGATGATGGTCGAGGCCGATCTGCGCGCGCTCGCGTCCTAGACGTGAGTGATCTCGTCGCGTCACTCGAGCGCGCCGTCGTCGTGCGCGGTGGCTTTCCGCTGTTGAGTGGCGTCGACCTACAGTTGGCCCCCGCCACAATGACGGTCCTCACCGGCGCGAACGGGGCCGGCAAAACGACCCTGTTGCGGCTCTTGGGCGGACTAGTCGCGATGACGAGTGGATCGGGACGGGTCTGCGGGGTGGACCTCGCGCGCGACGACCTTCGGGCGCTGCGGCGAAAGGTGGGCTGGCTCGGTCACGAACCCTCCTTTTACGACGACCTGAGCGTGCGCGAGAACTTGACCTTCGCGGCGAGGGCCCTCGGTCGCCCGCTCGACGAGCTCGCGCCGGCCCTCGAGCGGGTGGGGCTAAGCGATCGCCGTGACGTCAGCGCGCGCCGGCTCTCGGCCGGGCAGCGCCGGCGCCTCGGTCTCGCGTGGTTGCTCGTGCGTCGACCCGACCTGTGGCTGCTCGACGAGCCCTACGCCGCGCTCGACGTCGACGGCCGACACTTTCTCGACGAACTCTTCGCCGACGTCGTGGCGGCCGGCGCGAGTGTGGTCGTGAGCGCACACGACACGCTGGGCGCGACGTCGCGCGACGTGACGACGGTGCGCCTGGTGGGTGGTCGCGTGGAGACGCGCGCGTGATACGCGTCGCGTGGTTGGTCGCGGGTAAGGACCTGCGCGTCGAGGGCCGCAGTCGCGTGCTCCTCTGGCAGGTCGTCCCCTTTGGCGCGATGGCGCTACTCCTTAGTGGTCTCGCGCTCGGGCCGGCGCGCGCCGGACGCTCGAGTGCCGCGCCGGGCCTCTTCTTTTTGGTCATGCTCTTCGTGACGCTGCTCATGGTCGCGCGCTCGCGCGCGCTCGACGCGCCCGCGGGCACGCGTGACTCGATCGCCACGCTCGGACTCGACCCCGCGGGCGTCTTTTTGGGCAAGACCTTGGCGCTCGCCGTGGAACTCTGGGCGACCGGGGCGCTCCTGCTCGCGGGCACCGTCGTCGTGCTGCACGCCAATCTCGCCGGTACCCTCGCGGCGTCGGGCAACGTCGCGGTCACCCTGGCGGCGTTAGCCGCGGCCGGGGTGCTCCACGGGGCGCTCAGTGGCGGCGGGGAGGGTTCAGCGACGTTGTTGCCCTTGTTGTCACTCCCGGCCTTCGCGCCACTGCTGATCGCCGGCGAGCGGGCCTACAGCGCCGCTCTGGGCCGGGGGGGACTGTGGGAGTGGTGGACGATCTCGCTGGTCGCGCTCGTCGCGTACCTCGGATTGGGCATTCTCCTTTACGGTGTACTCGACGAATCATGACCAAAACCCTTCTCTCTCGCCTCCTCGGACCCCTCACGCTGGCGCTGCTGGCGCTGACTTTTTGGCTCGGCCTGTGGGTGACGCCGCCCGACCGCGTGCAGGGCGACCTCGTGCGCCTGGTCTACGTGCACCCGGCCGTCGCCTGGGTGGCGCTCTACGTCTCCTTCGGCACCGCCACCATCGCGAGCGCGCTGTACCTCTGGCGGCGCACGCGCTCGGCGACGCTCGACCGGATTGGCGCGTGCGCGATGGAGGTCAGCGTCGTGTTCATCGCGCTCACCTTGATCACCGGTTCGATCTGGGGTCGTCCGACCTGGGGCGTGTGGTGGGCCTGGGACGCGCGACTGACCTCGACGGCGATTCTCGGAGTCTTCGCGCTGGCCTACCTGGCGCTACGACGCGCGATCGACGACGAGGAGACGCGCGCGCGCCGTAGCGCGGTCTTCGCGATTATCGCCGCGATCAACGTGCCGATCATTCACTTCTCGGTGCTGTGGTGGAAGACCCTGCACCAGGGCGCCACGGTCTTCACCGCGAACCGCACCTTGTTGATCCACGGCTCGCAGGCCTGGACGTTGCTCGTGAGTTTCCTCGCCTTCACGCTCTGCTTCGTGTGGCTCCTTCGCGCGCGCTACCGACTCGAGGTGACGCGCGACGCGTCGCGCGAGCGGGTGTTGGTGGAGGCGCTCGAACAACGTCGTCGCGAAGGGGCGCGCCCGTGAACTACGTGGTCGCGGGCTACGCCGTCGCCTTTGGCGGTTTAGCGCTCTACGCGCTGTCAATCTGGTGGCGAGGTCGTGAACGCTCCTAGTCCGGTCGATCTTTCGCCCGTTCGCGTCGCCGACGTCGCGCGACGCTCGCGCCGACGCACCTTCGCGGTGCTCGCCGTCCTCGCGCTCGCCGTGGTCGCGTTGTTGAGCCAGGGTCTCTTGCACAACTTGAACTACTTCGAAACCGTCGCCCAAGCCGAGGCGCATCGCGCGACGCTCGGCACGCGTGAACTGCGACTCGAGGGCGTCGTCGAGGCGCACACCATCGCGCGCACGAGTACGGGCGCGTCCTTTTGGCTGCGCGGGGGGAAGTACCGCGTCTTCGTGCGCGCGTCGGGCTCGCCGCCCCAACTCTTCCAGGCCAACATCCCCGTCGTGGTCGTTGGCCACTTCGTCAACGCGCACGCGCAACGTTTCGCGGCTAATCAGATCATGGTGAAGCACTCGGCGAACTACATCGCGGCGCACCCCAAGCGCGTGACCGCGCCCAACGGCACCACCCGATGACCTTGACCTGGTTGGGGCGCGTGGCGCTCTACCTGGCGGGCGCGGGCGCGCTGGCGGGCGTAGTCGATCAAGCGCGCGCGCTGCGTCAGCGACGCGCGGGGCACGGGTTGCGCTACGGCGTGGTCGCCCTGACGGGCGTGGTGCTCGCCGTCTCGGTGATGCAGTACGCGCTCATCACGCACAATTTCTCCCTGGCCTACGTGGCGGAGAACAACGCGACCTTTACGCCACTGCTCTACTCCATTACCGGCATGTGGTCGGCCCTCGAGGGGTCGTTGCTGTTGTGGGTGCTCCTGCAGGCGGCCCTCGTGATCGCCGTCACGTGGTACTACCGCCGCCAACGTGAGCACCCCGTCGTGGCCTGGGCGACGCTGGTGCTCTTCGCGGTGCAGAGCTTCTTCACCCTGTTGATGGTCGGCCCGGCCGATCCCTTCGTGCACAACGCCGCGCGCGTTCTCCAGGGGGCGGGACCGAACGCACTGTTGCAGGACAACCCGCTAGTCGCCGCGCACCCGCCGTTGCTCTACGCCGGCTTCGTGGGCTTCAGCGTGCCCTTCGCCTTCGCGGTCGCGGTCTTGATCACCGGACGGGTCAACGAGCGTTGGGCGCTCGAGCAGCGCCGTTGGAGCGTGCTCGCGTGGGGGGCGTTGTCGGTGGGCATCGTGCTCGGCGCGTGGTGGAGCTACCAGGTGCTTGGTTGGGGCGGCTTTTGGGGTTGGGACCCGGTCGAGAACGCCGCGCTGTTGCCGTGGCTGACGGGCACGGCCTACGTGCACTCGGTCATCGTCCAGGACCGTCGGGGACTCTTTCGGGTCTGGAACCTCTCGCTCGCCGTGGCCACGTTCGCCCTCACGGTGCTCGGCACGTTCTTCACGCGCTCGGGGGTGCTGGTGAGCGTGCACGCCTTCTCCTCGAGCACGCTCGGGCCGCTCCTGATCGGTTTCTTCTTCGTGGTCGTGGCGCTCGGGGCGGGACTCTTGGCGTGGCGCGGCGACCGACTGCGAGCTCCGCTCGGGGTCGACCACCCGCTCTCGCGCGAGGGACTCTTCGTCGCGAACAACATCGTCTTCGTGGGCTTCGCGCTGGTGGTGCTGCTCGGCACGATCTTCCCCCTGCTCTACCAAGCGGTGAACGGTAGCCAGGTGACCGTGGGCACGCCGTACTTCGCCGCGATCGCCGCGCCGCTATCGGTCGTGTTGTTGGGACTCATGGCGATGGCGCCCTTGGTGAGTTGGCGCAGCGCCGACGCGCGCGTGCTGTGGAACCGCACGCGCGCGAGCGCCTGGGTCGCCCTCGCGGTCGTCGTCGTTCTCGTCGCGCGCCACG
>JAGWHY010000043.1 GCA_028873575.1 Acidobacteriota bacterium
TCGCGCAGCCCGTCGCGGTGCCGTTGGCGGCGACGTAGGTGACCGCGCCGGTGCCCGAGCCGCCGCTGGTGGCGAGGTTCAAGGTGTAGGCCGAGCCGTTGTAGGTGGCCGAGGTGGTGGTGATGGTGAGCGTGGACTGGGTGGCCTTGTTGACAACGTACGCGTAGGCACTTGAAGTCGCCGTGTTGTGGTTGGCGTCACCGCTGTAGACGGCGTTGAGATCGACGGTGCCCGCAGGTATCGCGGTCGTTACGCAAGTCGCTGAAGTGCTGGAAATTGTCTGAGCGTTACAGCTCGTGATTGATGAGTAGGTCGCGCCATCGGTGGAGTACTCGAAGTTAATCGTGCCCGTTTCGCCCGAGCCAACATTTGCCGTAACAGTGACACTCGTGCCGTAGGTGATGGGCGTTGCCGGACTCGCCGAAACGCTCACCGATCCGGCGGCCTTAGTAGACGTAATGCTGTCCGTTGAGGACGTCACGGAGTTGTAGTGCGTGTCACCGGGGTACGCGAAACTTGCGGTAATCGTGCCCACCGCAGAGACAGCTGCAGTCGTGCAGGTGTACGTCGCCACGTTGGACGATCCCGTTGGCCCCGTATTCGAAGCGCACGACGACAGTCCCGCAGTACCACCTATGGTCCACGTCCCCGTCCCAGTTGGTGTCAATGATCCACTGGGACCCGTAACCGTCGCGGTGAAAGTCGCCGTGCTCCCGACGGCCGGAACGGCACCGTTCGTAACAACATTCGTTGGCGTGTCTTTAATCGCGATTGAACTTGTTTTCGTTGGAACGCCACTGGCGCCGCCACCGTAGGTGAAAGTTAAGGTGCCGGAACCCACGCCCGAGAAGGTGAGGGTCGAGAACGTAAATGTGTCAACGTTGCTGGTGTAACTGTTTGAAGTATCTGTCTTCGACCCGGAAATTGCAATGTTGCCTGAAGTTACCGACAGCGAAGCCGTCATTGTGTCCGTCGAAGCTAAATGGGCTGGATTGCCGGATTGCGTAACTACCACGGTAAAGGAGGGAAGCGCCGTGCCTGTAGTGCCCGTGGCGCTAGGGGCAGTCCCAAACGTAGTTGTGTAAGTTACCGACGCAAATGCCGGAACCGCGAAAGCGAATAAGGACGAGCAGACCACGAACATTGAGGCAAGAAACCGGTTCATCTTGCGACTTGCAGAAGTACCGCGGCGGAGGAAGCGCTGTCTCACTAACCTTCCCCTCGTCTAGTGCAAGCCGTAGTCAATTTGCACTAGAAAAAGTGCACGTAGAAGTTTACGTCCGATTCATTGATTTCCTCTATAAATTTTACGTTAAGTCAATTCCAAAATACAAGTGCGGTGGTAAAAGTAAATAGTTATTAATCAGGGTGTATTCACTCACAATTGGACACGGTTTATGTTTTAGTGTGCTAACATAAAACATTTACTTTGGGGCCTCGAATGAGTCCCCACCGAAATTTTCAATTTGACGACACTCAAAAATGTGGTTGAAGTGAAGTGTCACGACCGCAATTACGCGACGGTGTCTTTCGGAGTCGTGAGTGATCGCGTCATCACAACGCCGAAGTTTGAAATGAATAATCTGCATTCTTTAGGCAAGGTTCGCGCGCTCGGCGTCGAGTGACGTCGCGACCGAAGGCGCGACGCACGCACTCGAAACGCGTGAACCCCTCGAGATATCTCGAATCGTCGTCTCGTGCCTCGACACACGTCAAGACGCGCGCGCCATGAAGACAATCGCCCCGAACTTGCTCCACCGAGACCTCGAGAGCGCTCGGTGTAGACTGACCATCCGCTTCGAGGACCGAGCTTCGAAGTGGGAATGGACCTGTGGTGCAGCTCGGAGTGCACGCCGCCCTGTCAAGGCGGAGGTCGCGGGTTCAAATCCCGTCAGGTCCGCTCGGATCCACCCTTGGGTGGTGACGAGGAGGTCGAGTAGCTCAGTTGGTAGAGCGCGCGCCTGAAAAGCGTGAGGTCACCGGATCGACGCCGGTCTCGACCACTGCGGAGTAAACCGCGAGGGCGTCGCCGCCTTGTCGCGACCCTCGAGGCGCTTCGTGTCACAATGCCTAGCGTGACCGAGCGCTTGGCGAACGTACGCCCCGACTACACGGCGCCACCAGCCGGCGTCCACTGGCCCACGGTGACGTGGCCACGCGGCACGTCGCCCCACCACGACCAGCTCGAAACCCTCGTCGACGAGCTCTTCAGCGACGAAGCAGTGGGAGCAACCAACGCCGTCGTCGTCATACAGGGCGGCCAGGTACTCACGGAGCGCTACGGCGGGGTGCGCGAGTTCTTCGATCGCCCCGCCGAGCCGATCACTGCCGACACCCCGTTGCTCTCGTGGTCCATGGCCAAGTCGATGCTGCACTTTTTGGTGGGCACTTTGATCGACGACGGTCGACTCGACGAGAACCAGCGCGAGATTGCCCCCGAGTGGCGTCGCCCCGGCGATCCTCGCGGCGCCATCACGTTGGGACAACTACTCGCGATGCGCGACGGGATCGGGTTCGTCGAAACCTACGAACTGGGTCAGCCCAGTCACGTCATTGAGATGCTCTTCGGTGAGGGCAAGAGCGACGTCGCGGGCTACGCCGCCGCCCTCCCCCTCGCCCACGAACCCGGGACGGTCTTCAACTACTCCTCGGGCACCTCGAACCTCATCAGTCGACTGGTCGCCGACGTCGTTGGACGCGGCGACGCCTACCGCGACTTTCTCAACGAGCGGCTCTTTGCGCCGCTCGGGATGACCAGCGCCGAGGCGACCTTCGACGACGCGGGGGTCTTCATCGCCTCGAGTTACGTCCACGCCACCGCACTCGACTTCGCCAAGTTCGGCCTTTTGTACCTGCGCGGCGGGGAGTGGGACGGCCGCCAACTGGTCTCTCGCGCCTGGACCCTCGACGCGCAGATCCCCCTCAGTCACGACGACGAGAACGGACAGTTTTACTCCAAGCAGTGGTGGGTCAGTGGCGACCCCTACGGCACCTACTGGGCCAACGGCTACGAGGGCCAGATGATCAGCGTCGTCCCGGCGCTCGACGCCTTAGTGCTGCGCTTCGGCCACAGTCCCGCCGACGCCTACCCGGCCCTCTACGCGTGGCGGCGACGCGTCCTCGACGTACTCGCGCGCTAAGCGCCCTCGTAGGGGAAACCCAAATCCGGGGCGCGAAAGAGCGCCTTAAACGGCAGACCTTCGCGGGCCGCCAGCTCGGTCACGGTCCCGCCACGATCGACCACGGCGAGCACCAACGACACACTCGCGCCGACCTCGCGCACCACGCGCACCGCGTCCATCAACGTCGTACCGCGCGTCACCGTGTCCTCGGTTAAGACGACGCGATCACCTTCGCGCAACGCGCCCGCGACGCGACCACCGGCGCCGTGGTCCTTAACTTCTTTGCGGATCGAAAAGGCCCGCAGCGCGCGGCCCCGCGTCGCGGCGACCCCCGCCGTAATAAAACTCACCCCGTCGGCGCCCATCGTCATGCCGCCGATGGCGTTGACGTCGTCGTCGAGTTCGGCGAGCACCAAGGTCGCGACGTCGAGCATCGACTCACTCGCGCAGATCGTCATCTTCGAGTCGATAAACCAAGACGATCGTCGTCCCGACTTCAACGTGAAGTCGCCCCGACGCACCGAGTGCGCGAGTAAGTGCGCGAGGACGCGCTCGCGCTCGCCACTCATGAAATCACGACCTCTCGCTCGCCTTCGCGCACGACGCCCACCACCCGTGCGTCGAGGTCGCGCGCCCGGGCTACGTCGAGCGCCTCGTCGACGCGACTGGCCCCGAGAGCGAGCGTCATCCCGAGCCCGCAGTTAAAGACCCGCACCATTTCGTCGGCGCTGACCGGACCGCGCCGTTGAATCTCGAAGAAGATTTCGGGCGTCTCGAAGGTGTCCATGTCGATGAGGGCCTGAAGACCTTCGGGCAGGAGACGCACGACGTTACCGACGATGCCCCCACCCGTCACGTGCGCCGCGGCGTGCAGATCCTCCCCCAGCGCGTCGCGCAGCGCGAGCACCGCGGGCGCGTAGATCACTGACGGACGAAGTAGTTCCTCACCCACGGAGTGGGTCGCGCCCGCGAAGGCCGGCCGCGCGAGAGCGGCCGCGTCGGGCGCGAGGACCCGTCGCGCGAGCGAGTAGCCGTTCGAGCGCAGTCCCGGTGAGGGTAGGCCAATTAAGACGTCACCGGCGCGTACCCGCTCGGGCCCCATCGTGCGCGAACGCTCCACCACCCCGACGGCAAATCCCGCGAGGTCGAGGTCGTCGGGTTTCATCACGCCGCCGTGCTCGGCGGTCTCGCCCCCGAGCAGAGCCACGCCCGCTTGCACGCAACCTTCGGCGACGCCCGCGATCAGGACGGCCAGTTGTGCCGGGTCGACCGCACCGACGGCCACGTAGTCGAGCAAGAAGAGTGGTTCCGCGCCCACGCAGACCAGGTCGTCGACCAACATCGCGACCAAGTCAATCCCCACGCTCTCGTAGCGACCGAGCTGGCGCGCGACCTCGAGCTTCGTGCCGACGCCGTCGGCCGAGGCCACCAGCACCGGTTCGCGGTAGCGCGCCGAGTCGAGGGCGAAGAGTCCACTAAAGCCGCCAAGACCGCCGAGTATCTCGGCGCGCGACGTACGCGCCACCGCGGACTTGATGCGATGAACGACGTCGTCGCCCGCGTCGATCGACACGCCCGCCTGCGCGTAGGTCATCGACCCCTCGAGGTTGAGCAGCCGACTCACCAGCGGCTCGTGACGACACCGCCCAACGCGACGGGGGTGGGAGCAGGGTAGTTACCCGTCAAACAGGCGTCGCAACACTCGCCGTCAAGCTCGATGGCGGCGCGCAGGTTTTCGAGCGAAATGAACTCGAGGGAGTCCGAACCGATGAACTTATTCATCTCTTCGATCGTGTGATTCGCCGCGAGGAGTTCGGCGCGCGTGGGCGTATCGATGCCGTAGTAGCAGGGCCACATAAAAGGAGGTGAGGAGATGCGCAGGTGCACCTCGGCGGCGCCGGCGTCGCGCAGCATGCGCACCAGCGCCTGGGTCGTCGTGCCGCGCACGATCGAGTCGTCCACCACGACGAGTCGCTGACCCTCGATGTTCTCGCGCAGCGGATTGAGTTTGCGGCGCACACTGGCGGCTCGACGGTCTTGATCAGGGGAGATGAAGGTTCTTCCGATGTAGCGGTTCTTTACGAGACCGTACCCGAAGGGGATCCCCGAGGCCTTGGCGAACCCCTCGGCGGCCGGCACGCCCGAGTCGGGCACGCCCATCACCAGGTCGGCCGTCACGCTCGACTGCTTCGCCAACAACTCGCCCATGCGTCGACGCGTCGTGTGCACTTGGTGACCCATGAGGTAGGCGTCGGGTCGCGCGAAGTAGACGAACTCGAAGATGCAGAGCTTCTCGCCCACCGCGGCGGGCGCGAGCAACTGCGTTGAGGTCACGCCGTCTTTGGTGATGGTCACCATCTCGCCGGGATTGATCTCGCGCACGAAGGTCGCGCCGAGCACGTCGAGGGCCGGCGACTCCGAGGCCACGACCCATCCCTCGACCGCGTCGACACTGCCCAGTCGACCGAGACAGAGGGGGCGAAAGCCGTAGGGATCGCGCACCGCGTGCACCTCGTGCGCGTCGAGGATCACCATGGAAAAGGCCCCCTCGCAGCGGCTCAACACGTCGCGCAGCGCGGTCGTGAGTGACGCGCCGGCGTTGACGTCGAGGGCCAGCAACTCGGCTACCAAGTCCGAGTCTGAGAGCATCGAGGTGTACGAGATTCCCGCGAGCGCGGCGAGCTCGGTGGTGTTGGTGAGATTACCGTTGTGCGCGAGCGCGAAGCCCGACGCGCCCGCCGAGCGATAGACCGGCTGCGCGGCCGTCCAGTTCGCCGAGCCCGAGGTGGAGTAACGCGTGTGGCCAATCACGAACGATCCGGCCAGCGCGCGCAACGTGGTGTCGGTGAAGACGTGACTAACGAGTCCGTTGTCCTTCACGACGGTGATCTGTTCGTTCACGAACGTCGCCATACCGGCCGACTCTTGTCCGCGGTGTTGCAGGGCGTAGAGCGCGTCGTAACAGAGGTGGCTGACGTCGCGCCCGGGCGCCACGATCCCGACGACGCCGCAGGCTTCTTTCATGCGCCCTCCATCGTAGGGGTGGTCGTCGCGGGCGGCACGCCCCTAGTCTCGCACAGTCCCGCGCGGGGTAACCGCCCGCTTTAGGCTGTCGAGATGCTGGATCTGCATACCCACTCACGTTTCTCCGACGGCTCGGATTCCCCGCGTGAACTGGCCCTCGCCGCGCGCGACCTCGGCCTGCGCGCGATCGCCCTCACGGACCACGACACGACCGCCAGCTACCCCGAAATGAAACTCGCCTGTGACGAGGTCGGCGTCGAGCTGGTGAGTGGCCTCGAGGTGTCGCTGCGCGACAACGAGTTCCCCCTCGACCACGGCGCGCACGAGGGCGCGCGCAACGTGCACCTGCTCGCCTACTTCGTCCCGCTCGAAAGCGCGCACCCCCTCCAACGCCAACTCGCGCGACTGCGCCACGACCGCGAGGAGCGCAACGTCGCCCTGGTTTCGCTATTGAACGAACGCGGCTTTGAGCGTCTCACCCTCGAGTACCTCATCTCCCTGGCCGGACACGCCGACAACGTGGGACGGCCGCACTTCGCGCGCGCGATGTTTGAGCTGCACCCCGAGATCGTGGGTGAACGCACCGAAGAACGCTGGAACCGCGTCTTCGCCGAGTGGCTCGGCGCGACCGGGCGCGCCTACCTCCCCAAGACCAGCATCCCCCTCGAGACCTTTGTCGACAGCGCCAAGGGCGCTGGGGTGGTCTTTTCCATCGCGCACCCCCTGGTCAACTACCTCGACGACGGCGCGGGCTCCATTGAGCGGACCATGCCGCGGGTCTTGAACTCACTGCGCGAGCGCGGCGTGAAGGGCGTCGAGGCCTACTACGGCTCGAGTGACCGCGCGACGCGCCAGTTAATGGTGAAGCTCACGCGCGACGCCGGCATGATTCCAACCGGCGGCTCGGACTATCACGGCTCGTACAAGAGCGAGGTCGCCCTAGGTCGTGGTCGCAGTGGTGACCTCTTAGTGCCCGACGAGATTCTCGACGAACTAAAAGCGGCGCGCTAGGCGAGTTCGGCGAGGCGCGCTTCGAGCGCGCCCGACCGGCGCGCCCGCAACGTCGCGAGATCGACGTCCACCAGCCCGTCAATCTGGAAACGCTCACCCCCGCAGCGCCCCAGCACCGACGCCGTGACGCCCGCGGCGCGGGCCCGTTCCACTAGTCCCGGCGCGTCGCTCGTGGCGACGACGAAGCGCCCGATGAACTCACTAAAGAGTTCGTCGTGACCGTGCAGACCGGTGACCTCGATACCCACGCCGCTGACCGCGGCCATCTCGGCGAGCGCGACGCCGAGACCGCCGCCCGCGACGTCGTGCACGGCCGTCATCTCGTGGGCGCGGCCCGCGACGACGTTCGCCACCTCGCGGGCCACGAACTCCGCGGTGACGCGAAAACTCGCGGGATCGAAGTGCGCCAGCGATCCCCCGCGACGTCCCCGTCGCGTCGCCCAGCGTGAACCACCGAGCGGGAAGGGGTTCTCGCCCGGCGCCACGCGCTCGCCGAGTAACACCAGTTGGTCACCGTCGCGCTGGGCCCAACCCGGGGGCGGCGCGTGAAGCGTCTCCACCAGTCCGAGCAGTCCCACCACCGGGGTGGGGTCGATGTCGCGGCCGCCGCTCTCGTTGTAGAGCGAGACGTTGCCGCCAATGACCGGCAGATCCAGCGTGCGACAGGCTTCGGCCATACCGTCAATGGCCTCACTGAGCTGCCACATGACTTCGGGGTGCTCGGGGTTACCGAAGTTCAAGCAGTTCACGACGGCCTTGGGGCTCGCGCCCACGCAGGCGAGGTTGGCCACGCCTTCGGCCACGGTAAGGGCCGTGCCGATCCGCGGATCGAGCGCGCACCAGCGCGGGTTGGAGTCCGTCGACAGGGCGATCCCGCGCGACGTCGTCGGCAGCCCCGGTCCGGCCAAGCGCAGCAGCGCGGCGTCGCGACCGGGTCCCACGACCGTGTTCAAGAACAGTTGCGAGTCGTACTGGCGGTAGACCCACGCGGGGTCGAGCAGCATCGCGAGCAGATCGGCCGCAACGTCGCCGGCCGGCTCGTCGCGCGGGTCGTCCGCCGCGACCTGCGCGAAGTCCACCGGTCGCGCGCGCGGGCGGTCGTAGAGGGGGGCCTCGTCGGCCAGGGAGGCGGCCGGCACCTCGGCGAGGATCTCGCCGTCGAAGCCGTCGCGCACCCGCAACATCCCGACCTGCGTGCCGTCGGGGAGCGTGGTCGGCTCGACGACGCGACCCACGACGTTCGCGCGCACCTCCCAGCGCTCGCAGACCTCGCGTACCGCGTCGAGTCGCTCGGGGGTGATGATCGCGAGCATGCGTTCTTGACTCTCGGAGGTCATGATCTCGTAGGGCGCCATGCCGGCTTCGCGCAGCGCCACCGCGTTCACGTCGACGTCCATGCCGACGCGTCCCCGCGCCGCCGTCTCACTGGTCGCGCAGACCAGTCCCGCGCCCCCCAGGTCTTGAATACCCACGACGTACCCGCGGTCGAGCAGTTCCAGGCAGGCCTCGATGAGGCGCTTTTCTTCGTAGGGGTCGCCGACCTGGACGCTCGGGCGCTTCGCGTCGTCGAGTGAACTCGCGCCGTCACTCGCCTCAAAGCCGGCCGACGCCAGTACCGACACGCCGCCGATCCCGTCGCGACCGGTGCGCGAGCCGAGCAACACCGCGAGGTTGCCCACGCCCGAGGCCACGCCGAGCACCAGGCGCTCGGTGGGCATCGCTCCGACGCAGAGCACGTTCACCAGCGGGTTGGCCCGGTAACACTCGTCGAAGGTCAGCTCGCCGCCCACCGTGGGTACGCCCACCGAGTTGCCGTAACCCGAGATCCCCGCGACGACGCCCTCGACGAGCCAGCGCTGACGCGCCTCGTCGAGCTCGCCAAAGAACAGGGGGTCCATCACGGCCAGCGGGCGCGCGCCCATGGTGAACACGTCGCGCAAAATACCGCCCACTCCGGTCGCCGCGCCCTGGTAGGGCTCGATGGCGGAGGGGTGATTGTGGCTCTCGATACGAATCGCGACCGCGACCCCGTCGCCGGCGTCAATAACGCCCGCGTTCTCGCCGGGGCCGACCAGCACGTGCGCCGCCGTCGTGGGGAGGCGCCGTAAGTGCAGGCGCGAGGACTTGTACGAGCAGTGCTCCGACCACATCACCCCGTAGAGCGCGAGTTCGAGCGAATTGGGTTCGCGCGACAAGGTGGCGCGAATGGCGTCGAGTTCCGAATCGGTCAGTCCAAGGGCCCGGTGCAGGGGCTCG
>JAGWHY010000044.1 GCA_028873575.1 Acidobacteriota bacterium
GGCCAGGTGGGCGCGACGTAGTTCGCCACTTTTTGAAACGCAATGGTGGGACGCCCCTCGTGCAGGAGCTCGAGCCACGTCACTTGGTCTTCGGGAAACCCCTGCAGCGGTTCGACCTCTAACCCACTCAGCGCGGAGTAAAACGTCGCGAGCGCGATCGGATCGGGGCAATCGAGTGCGACGAGCGAAAAACGCGGCGCGCCAGCAGTGGTCACGTCGTGATCGTACCGCGCACCTCCGAGGTGATCAATTTCTTCGCCGTTTCTAGCAAGCGCTCGCGCGGTAAACGTCGGTGACGAAGGGCATGGTGAGGGGCTCGTCGAAGGGCGCCACGACCTCTGCGACGTCACGCAAGATCGCGTCGCGTTCATCCTCTTCCATCAAACTGACGTAGCTCGTCGAACGAACTCGGCCCAACAGCGCCTCTTTCGAGAACGTCTGCGCGTGGCGAAAGATCGCGCGTTCAACGCGTTCGAAGGGACCAGCTTTAAGCACTGATGAATGATCGCGACCAGATACGTAGGGTTGGAATCGGTCCCAGCGCATAGCCCGGCCAAGTTCACGAACCCACGGCACGGACTCGTCGCGCTCGTTCCAAATGAGGCCGAGTCCTCCGCCGTCAGTTAGGACGCGACGAATTTCGCGAAGCGCCGCCGGTTGGTCGAACCAATGGAACGCCTGCGCGACGAAGACGACGTGCACGCTGGCGTCCGGCAGGGGAATCGCGACGTCGGAACCCTCAAGTATTTCGAGGTCGGGCGCGGCCGCGCGAAAGGCCTCGCGCATTGACGCGGACGGATCCACCGCAACTACTTCACCAACCAGATTTCGAATTTGGCGCGTGAATATTCCGCTGCCGGCGCCGAGATCGAGCGCACGCACCGTTCCGTCAAGATTAAAAGTTGAGGCGAAAAACGCCATCGCCTCACCTGGATAGTCGGGGCGCACGGCGTTGTAGCACTCACCATCGCCAAAACCCTTCGCGCCAAGTTCACGCTTCGACATTCCCGCGCAACTATCGCCCTGATGCTCCGGCACTACTTCTCCCTCGTCGTCGAGTTACGCGCCGGTCGAGTTTTATATTTCGAATCCGAGCGTTGCTCTTTCATAATGGCTTACGAAAACAACGGAACGTCCTGAAACTCGTTCGAAATTTTGCGAAAGAACGTCGAGGGCGTAGGTTCGTCGACGACGACGCCCTGGCCGGGCGCTCACGACCTCACGGCGCGGTCAATGCTGGCACGGTGCTCCTCACCCTCGTCATGAGGGATTCGACGCACCACCTCGAAGGTCGGCACGCCGAAACAACTACTCCAACGTGTACCGGTACACGTTGGAGTCGCGAAGAACGAAGCCAAGTTTTTGGTACAACTCGTTGGCCGCGGCGCGCGAGGGTCGGCTCGTCAGATCGACGGTACGCGCGCTCCGCGCCTTCGCTTCATGGAGTGCCGCGTCCGTCAGTGCGGCACCGACGCCGAGTCCACGCGCGTTCGCGTCCACCACCACGTCCTCAATCCAGGCCCGCACCCCCGTGGGAATCGCGAACGTGACCAGTGTCAATATCCCAACGATTTTGGTGTTCGCGTGCGCCACGAAGAGGGTCGTCGCGTCGCTGCGCACGATTCGCGACACCTCACGTTCCGTGAGCGACGCCGCGCTCGAGGAGAGTTGCGGCAGGAGTTGATTCAGCCCCTCGACGAGTTCGGCGGTCACCTCTCGCGCGACGCTGATCTCGACGTTCATTCGTCACCTCGCCACACCGGACGTCGAAGATCGTCGTAGAAGACGTCCCGCGACACGCCATCAATCGCGTCGAAGATCGGCCCAGCCCAACGTTCGGCCCCAATGATCGGCGACGGCAAGTTGTCGCGCGAGAACCAGCCGGCGTCGGTGCACTCGAGGGGATGAATGTTTAACGATCCGCCAATCGCGCGACAGAAGAACAGCAGCGAGTACAGCGGGACGCGCGAAGCTCCGAGGCGCATGCCGTCGAGGACGCCAATAAGACGTACCGGCTCAACCTCAATACCGGTCTCTTCGAGAACTTCCTTGACGACGACCTCGGGCGCGGAGTACCCGACGTCGCACCACCCGGTCGGGTAGAGCCAGAAACCCGAGTCGGCACGCTGGATCAACAGCAACTCACCGCGGTCGTTGGTCACCGCGGCACCCACGGCGACCTTCGGCGTCTGATAGCCCGCGACGCCGTGGCCGACCTCACGCATCCATTCGGTGACGAACCCCGAGGTGTCACTTGCCCCGACGTCGCCCTCGCGCTCGGTGGCTTTGATGTCGCCGGCAATCTTCAAGACCTCTTCGAAGCGCTCGCGCTCGTACTGGCTCTGGGTAAACCCTAAGCCCGTGCGCGCGACGCCGGCCAAGGACTCCGCCCAACGCAACAGCGTCTGTGGAGAGATTTCAGGCACGGGCCGACGCTACCAACGACCTAGGCCAGCGTCGCGTCGAGGACCTCGTCGACGGTGCCAACCATGCCGGTGTAAAAGGCGCCGAACTCGCCGTAGAGCGTCGAGGCCTCGTCGAAGCGCATCGTGTACACGCAGTCCTTGAGATCGTCGACGTGCACGCCAAAGAGGGTGACGCCCCACTCCCAGTCGTCGAGTCCGGTTGAACCCGTCACGAGCTGGAGGACACGTCCGCGAAACTCCTTGCCCGAGCTTCCGTGCTGGCGCATCAACTGCTCGCGCTCCTCGTAGGGCAGCGCGTACCAGTTGTGCTCTTCGCCGCGTCGCTTGGACATTGGATAAAAGCAGAAGGCCTTCATCCCCTCGGGTGGCAACGTCGGAAAGAGGCGGGCGTTCAGCATCGCCTCGGGCATGCCCGCGGCGTACTCACTAACCTCCGTCACCGACACGTAGCTCTCGGCCACTTTGAAGCCGGCGCCTTGAATCTTCGACTGAAACTTGCGCAGGTCCCAGAGATTCTCGCCCAGCACCATGAAACAGGTGTCGGCCTTGGCACCCATGATGGCGGCGGTGACGACCTGCAGCCCTGATTCAAGGGCGTCGTCGACGGCCTTGCGCACGGCGCCGGCGTCGACCGGGCCGGCGGGGTGGCAGAAGAGGTGCACGACGTTGAGCCCGGTCGACGGGATCAGTGGAGTAGGAGTGGTCATAGGGCCATGCTACGGCCGACGAACGCTCGTTGAGCCAACGTCAAAGGCCGCGGGCAATTGCCCGCGGCCTTTGACGTGTAAATGAATTTCGACGATTTAGTAGTCGTCCATCCCACCGCCGGGCATCGCCGGTGCCTTCTCTTCGGGCTTGTCCACGATGACGGCCTCGGTGGTCAAGAACAGCGCGGCGATCGACGCGGCGTTCTGCAGTGCCGAGCGCGTCACCTTCGCGGCGTCAATGACGCCCGCCACGATCAGGTCCTCGTACTCACCCGTGGCGGCGTTGAGACCCTCGGTGGCCTTGGCCAGGTTGCGCACCTTGTCCACGATGACCCCACCCTCGAGGCCCGCGTTGACGGCAATCTGGTTCAGTGGCGCCTCAACGGCCTTCGCGACCATCTTCGCGCCGGTCTGCTCGTCGCCGCTCAACTTCTCCGCGGCTTCGAGGATGCGTGACTGGCTGCGCAGCAACGCCACGCCACCACCGGGCACGACACCCTCTTCGATCGCGGCCTTCGTCGTGGAGACGGCGTCTTCAATGCGGTGCTTCTTTTCCTTCAACTCAACTTCAGTCGCGGCGCCCACCTTGATGACCGCCACGCCGCCCGACAACTTGGCGAGACGCTCTTGGAGCTTCTCACGGTCGTAGTCCGAGTCCGTGTTGTCAATCTCGGCCTTGATTTGGCTAATGCGACCCTTGATGTCCTCGTCGGAACCGGCGCCCTCGACGATGGTCGTCTCGTCCTTCGTGACGACGACCTTGCGCGCCGTACCCAGGAGTTCGAGCGTGGCCGCGTCGAGCTTGAGACCAATCTCTTCGGAAATCACGGTGCCGCCGGTCAGGATCGCAATGTCCTGGAGCATGGCCTTGCGGCGCTCGCCAAAGCCCGGCGCCTTGACGGCGACCGACTTAAACGTGCCGCGAATCTTGTTCACGACCAACGTCGCCAGCGCCTCGCCGTCGACGTCTTCGGCGATGATCAACAGCGGGCGACCCGACTGCATGACCTTCTCCAAGACCGGCAACACGTCGCGCACCGAGGAGATCTTGCTCGAGACGAGCAGCACGTAGGCGTTCTCGAGCACGGCCTCTTGGCGCTCCATGTCGGTCGCGAAGTACGGCGCGATGTAGCCCTTGTCAAAGCGCATACCTTCGACAAGGTCCATGTCCATGCCGAACGACTGACTCTCTTCGACGGTGATCACGCCGTCCTTACCGACCTTGTCGATGGCGTCGGCGATCATCTGACCAATCTCGGGGTCGGCGGCGGAGATGGACGCCACCTGCGCGATCTGCTCCTTGGTGTCGGCCGGCTTCGCGAGGTCGTGCAGCGACGCCACGGCCGCCTCGACGGCCGCCTCGATGCCCTTCTTCAGCGACATCGGGTTCGCGCCCGCGGCTACGTTCTTCAGACCTTCGCGGACCATGGCCCAGGCCAGAACCGTCGCGGTCGTAGTGCCGTCACCGGCGACGTCGTCGGTCTTCTTCGCGACCTCTTTGACCAGCTCCGCGCCAATGCGCTCGAAGGGGTCCTCGAGATCGATGTCGCGCGCGATTGAGACACCGTCGTTCGTGATCGTGGGGGCGCCCCACTTCTTGTCCAGGACGACGTTGCGTCCCTTGGGTCCCAGCGTGACGCGTACCGCGTCAGCCAGCTTGTTCATCCCGCGCTCTAGCGAGCGTCGGGCCTCTTCGTCGAAAGCGATCAGTTTCGCCACTGTGAGTCCTCCTAGTGCGAGTTCACCTTTTGGTGCTCCGCAATATTAGCAGTCTCAGCGCGAGAGTGCTAACGAGACTCAGCCGCCCGCGACGGCCGGGACCAGCGAGACCGTTTGACCCGCCTCTAGAATCGTGTCGAGACCGTCGAGAAAACGCACGTCCTCGTCGGCCACGAAGACGTTGACGAAACGCCGCAGCGCGCCGCGGTCGTCGAGCACGCGCGTGGCCACGCCGGGGTAGGCGGCGTCCACGGCCACGATCGCGTCACGAACCGTCGACGCTTCCACCGGTACCTCGCCGGCGCCGCCGACGAGAACCCGCAACTGACTCGGGAGACGAACGATGACGCTCACGACGCGGCCACCAGTTGGCTCACCCGAAGCGCGTCTTCGGCGGCGGCCAGCGACGGTGAAATCGTCGCGGTCACGGTCGCGGTGTCGGCGATAACGTCGAGCGTCTTGAGGCCGTGACCCGAGATGATCGCGACGATTGACTCGTTCGGGTCAATCGTGCCGCGGCGAATCATTTGACGCAACGACGCGATCGTCACGCCGCCCGCGGTCTCGGCGAACACGCCCTCGGTGGAGGCGAGCAACGCGATGCACTCCAAGATCTCGTCGTCACTCACGGAGCCGATGTCGCCCCCGCCCGAACGAACCTCGTCGAGGACGTAGGGTCCGTCGGCCGGGTTGCCGATCGCCAGTGAGCGCGCGATGGTGTTGGGGCGCTGGGGGGTGACGACGTCGGCACCTTCCGCGAAGGCCGTCGCGACGGGTGAACAGCCCGTCGCCTGCGCCCCGTAGAGAATCGGCGCGTCGCCCTCGATCAGTCCTAGTTCGAAGAGTTGATTAAAGCCCTTCGCGACCTTGGTGAGCTGGCTACCCGACGCGATAGGAACCACGACCTGGCGCGGGGCGCGCCAACCCAACTGCTCGGCGATTTCGAAGGCCAGCGTCTTCGAACCCTCGGCGTAGTAGGGACGAAGGTTGACGTTCGCGAAGGCCCAGTCCGGGTGCTCCGCGACGAGTTCCACACAGAGACGGTTCACGTCGTCGTAGTTACCCTCGACGCCGAGCACCGTGCCACCGAAAATGGCGGTCATCGCGATCTTCGAACGCTCGAGGTCTGAAGGAATGATGGTCACGCTCGGCCAACCAATGAAGGCCGCGTGCGCGGCAACCGAGGTCGCGAGGTTGCCCGTCGACGCGCAGGCCGCGGTGGTGAAGCCGAGGCGCCGCGCGCTCGACAGCGCGACGGAGACCACGCGATCCTTAAAGGAGCCGGTCGGATTACGCGTGTCGTCCTTGAGCCAGAGTTCCTTCACTCCGAGCACCTCGGCCAGTCGGGTGGCCCGGCGCAACGGCGTCCAGCCCGCCCCGAGGTCCACGGGCGCCTCACCCGGATCGGGCAATAACGCGGCGTAGCGCCACATCGACAGCGGTCCCGCTTCGATTGACGCGCGCGTCACGACGCCCTTGGCGGCCTCGAGGTCGTAGGCGACCTCGAGGGGTCCGAAGCAGAAGTCGCACGAATAGCGAGCCTCCGAAGGGTAGGTTTCGCCGCATTCCCGGCAGATAAGTCCAATTGCGAAGCTCATAATTTCCTTTTCATCGTTCGGCCTTTGGCACCTGGTGTGACGGATAGTCCGTAACTCACACTGGTTGTCGCGACGTCAAAGGGGCCGTCCCTCAGTCGCTCTTGATGACCTCTCTAGTTTCGCCGAATTCGACTCCGGTGTCAAGTGCGCCGCGGCGGTGTCTAGCCTCAACCTCGTGACTAGTGCCGACCAACCGCGCGACTACGTCGCCAGCGACTTCAATTTCGACGCCGTCCGCGCCGCCAAGGCGAACACGTCCGTGGCCGTTATCGTACCGGCGCGCGACGAAGCCGCGACCCTCCCGCTCGTCCTGCGCGCGGTCCTCGCTCACGAGGAGTTGATTGACGAGTTAGTCGTCGTCGACGATCACTCACGCGACACGACCGCCCTCGAAGCTCTGCGACACGGGGCCAAGGTGGTGGAGAACGCGGGGCCGAGTGGCAAGGGCGCGGCGATGGCGGCCGGCGCCGCGGCCACGTCGAGCGATCTCATCGTTTTCCTTGACGGTGACGTACGCAATATGACCCCCGACTACGTCGCGCGACTACTCCAGCCACTTCTTGAGCGCCCCCGCGTCCAGCTCGTCAAGGGCTACTACGAACGGCCACTCTTCAACCTACCCACGGGCGGTGGGCGCGTGAACGACCTCACGGCGCGACCCGTCTTGGCCCTGCTCTTCCCCGGACTTGACCAAGTGCGCCAGCCCCTCGCCGGGGAGTCAGCACTGCGACGTTCCTTACTTGATCACGTGCACTTCGAGCCCGGCTACGGCGTGGAAATCGCGCTGCTCATTGACGTGGCGCGCGCCTACGGTCTCGACGCGATCGCCGAAGTCGATTTGGGCGTGCGTGAACATCGCAACCGAAGTTTGGATGAACTGCGACCGATGGCCGAGGAGATCTTGCGCGTGGCCTTTTCGCGCGCGCGCTCGTAGTTACTTCGTGGCCGCGTCGGGACCGAGGATGACGATTACGTCGTCGGAGTTCTCGCCAGCCACGACGTTTTGACCACTCAGCGCTTGAACGGCCGACGGCGAAATCTGGATCGACGAGGCCACCATTTGCGCGGCCTTCTTAAAGCCCGGCGTGTAGAAGATTTCCGTCGCCGCCGGGTGCCCACCTAGCGCGTTGGTCGCCGGCAAGACGTCCCAACCTTCCGTCAGGAGTTGATGCGTGTACGTACCGGCGAGGCCGGTGACCAACGTGCCGTTGGCCACTTGCACGCGAACCTGCGACTTGACGACGGTGCGCGGCGACGTCGTCGTGGTCGCGCCTGCGCTCACGCTCGTCGTGGTGTTCGACGTCGCGGACGCGGGCGAATGGGCACGCAACATTGCGTAGGCGCCGACGACGAGCAGCGCCACTAAAACCAACATCACGGGCGCCGAAGGCTGAAAATGCGCACTGTTCGTGCGACGCTCGCGGGAGGGAGTTGGCGATTCGCTCATCGCGCCACAGCCTAACTTGGGTGACGGAGGGTCACTAACCTGGACTCGTCAAAGCCGGTGTGGCGCAGGGGTAGCGCAGGCGATTTGTAATCGTCAGGTCGAGGGTTCGAATCCCTCCACCGGCTCGTAGAACGAAGGAGTGACGTGAAAGCTACCAAAAACGTTGCGTCGACCTTCCGGGAGTTCCGAACCTTCGTGTTGCGCGCCAACGCCGTTGATCTGGCCATCGGCGTCGCCTTGGGCGCGGCGTTCACCGCCGTGATTCAATCAATCGTCACGGACTTCTTCACGCCGCTCATTGCGGCGATCTGGGGCAACGCCAACTTCCCCGCCTTATCCTTCGAGATCAACGGGAGCAAGTTCCTTTACGGCCTCGTCATCAACGCGTTGATTTCCTTCATCATCGTGGCGGTTGCCGTCTTCTTCCTGGTCGTCAAGCCAATGAACGCCGTGCGACGACGCTTGGGTCACGACAGCGAGCCTCAGCCCCGTGCGTCATGCCCCGCCTGCTTTACGGATATTGACCATCGCGCGCGCCGGTGCCCCGCGTGCACCGAAGTGCTCAGCGAACACTGGGCCGGTGATCTCTAACTAAGAAAGACCTCGACCGTCGCGAGCGTCGCACTCGAACCACGAGGCGCCGCGCCCTCACCCGCGATAGCAATGCGCACCTTCACGTCGTGCCGCTGGCGAAGGTCAGATTCCAAAAGCGTGGCGACGGCGCGGGCGCGACGTAGGCTCAAGCCCTTCGACGCAACGCCACTTTCGAGCGTCGACGCGAAGCCGTAGAGCGACACGTGCGCGTAACCATGCTCCGACACGACGCTCGCTAAGCGATCAATCGCGCGTTTCATCGCGTCCGAGATTGAAATCGCGTCAGTCGCGAAAGGGCCGACGTTGCCGTAAAGAATGTTGGTAGGAACTGCGCGCCACTGGGCGTACAGCGTCGGCGCGGTTCCAAGTACGTAATTCGCGCCCGGCGCGTACGACGTTCCCGAA
This sequence comes from Acidobacteriota bacterium, assembly GCA_028873575.1. GTDB lineage: Bacteria > Actinomycetota > Acidimicrobiia > Acidimicrobiales > RAAP-2 > RAAP-2. The sequence goes on from JAGWHY010000044.1 coordinate 8,897, forward strand.
CCGTCGGCCGACGTGTTCCATCCCACGAAGACAAACCCCGGTCGAATCATGGAAGATGCCCCGGGCAAGACGATGCTTTCACCCACCGTGCCCGACACGTTGGAGAGCGAGCCACTCGCTCCGCCAAGGTTGAACGTCACTCCCACCACCGAGGGCGTCCATTGGGCGTACAGCGTTGCTGACTGCGTTGGCGTAATCGCGCTCCCACCCGCGCCGACGAGCGTTCCGCCATTCGCGCTCGAGTACCAACCACTGAACTGGTACCCCGATTTGGCAACCGTCGGAAGTACGAGTGGCGACTGACCAACCACAAACGTGACCTCGCTTGACGAAGATCCACCTTGGGAATCAAATTGGATTGTGTACGTATCGGGCAGCCAGATTGCGTACAGCGTGAGATCGCCAGCGAGAACGACCGGGGCGCCAGGCGCGAACGCGCTACCGGTTCCGTCGGCCCGATTATTCCACCCTTCGAACGTGTAACCCTGCCGAGAGAGAGCGCTTGC
>JAGWHY010000045.1 GCA_028873575.1 Acidobacteriota bacterium
CTACGAGTACTCACCCGAGAGCTTCACCGGCACCGAGCTCGACTACGCCGTCGAGATCTGCAACGCGGTGATCGCGGTCATCGACCCGACCCCCGAGCGGCCGCTCATTTTGAACCTGCCCGCCACGGTCGAGATGTACACGCCCAATCTCTACGCCGACGCCATCGAGTGGTTCTTGCGCACGATCAACCGTCGCGACAGCGTGATCTTGTCGCTGCACCCGCACAACGACCGCGGCACCGCGGTGGCCGCGGCCGAGCTCGGCGTCTTGGCGGGCGCTGATCGCGTGGAGGGCACGCTCTTTGGTAACGGCGAGCGCACCGGCAACGTCGACGTAGTGACTCTGGCGCTCAACCTCTTTTCACAAGGCGTTGACCCCGAGCTCGACATTCGCGACATCGATAAGGCCCGTCACGTCGCCGAGTACGCCAATCGCCTGCCAATCCATATGCGTCACCCCTACGTCGGCGAACTGGTCTACACCGCCTTTTCCGGGTCGCACCAAGACGCCATCAAAAAGGGCATGACCGCCATCGGCGACGAGTACGACGTCTGGGAGGTGCCGTACCTACCAATTGACCCCAAGCACACCGGGCGGACCTACGAGGCGATTATTCGCGTGAACTCCCAGTCCGGTAAGGGCGGCGTCGCCTATCTCCTCAGCACCGAGCACGGTCTGGACCTGCCGCGCGCGATGCAGGTCGAATTCTCCAAGCGCGTCCAGGAACTGACCGAAGAGAGCGGCACGGAGATCAGCCCGGCCGCGCTGTGGGAGGTCTTTACGACGACGTACCTGCCCGAGAACGCCACGATCCAGTTGCTCTCGAGTGAGGTCGCGGCCGACGCGAACCAGACCCGCATCTTCGCCCAACTCGTCGTCGCCGGTCAGCACGTCACCGTGAAGGGCGAGGGTAACGGACCCATCGACGCGATGATGAACGGTCTGCGCGAGCAGATGGACGTCGACTTCAAGGTGCGCGACTACCACGAGCACGCGCTGACCGCCGGCTCGTCGGCCTCGGCCGTCGCCTACGTCGAGGCCGAAAGCAGTGACGGCACGACCTGGTGGGGAGTGGGCATGAGTTCGTCGATTCTCGACGCGTCACTCGAAGCGGTGATTTCGGCGGCGAATCGCCGCCGTTGAGGTTGACGACGGACGCGGGTTCGACGCCATTTATGGGTGACATTGGCGATTTCGCCAGCTTTGGAGAAAACCGAGGGGTGGCGTCCGAGAGAGAAGTGGGTGTAAGAAAGTCTTTTACATCCACTTAGTGTATTATCTGGATGTAACATATCACGGTGAAACCGGATACTGAAAGTGTGAACGACGCCGCGAACGCTCCAATGAATCGACTCCCCGCGGCCAGCGATCATCTCGCTGAGGAGGCCTCGTCGGGCACGTGGCCACCTCTTCAGTACGAACCGCGAATTCTCGAGCCCGACGACTCTCCCTACCAAACTCACCGACAGCGCGTACTCGCCAAGGAACCCTATTTGGCCTCGGTGACCCCCGAAATCGCGTCGTTGACGTCCATTCGACTTCCTTCCGACGTGGCAACGTTGGCGTCCGAAGCGGCGACCGCCATCGCACGCTTCGACCAAGAGTTCGGCTCAACGCTCGCTAATTTCTCCGCCATACTTTTGCGTTCGGAGTCGGCGTCATCTTCGGAGATTGAGAATTTAACGGCCGGCGCGAAGGCAATCGCCCTGGCCGCTATTGGCGAACGCTCAAAGCGCAACGCCACGCTGATCGTGGCGAACGCCACCGCGATGACGCGCGCACTTGAGCTCGCGGACCACCTCGATCAAGACGCCATTTTGGCGATGCACGCGTCACTGCTCGGAGATGAACACCCCGAATGGGTAGGTCATTGGCGCACTGATCAGGTCAGGATTGGGGGGACCTCAGTGCACAGCGCGTTCTTCGTGCCACCACACCATGAACGCGTACCGGCGGCCATGGACGACCTGGTTCGGTTCTTGAATCGTCGTGACCTACCGGCCTTTGAGCAGGCGGCAATCGCGCATGCCCAATTCGAAACAATTCATCCATTTCCGGACGGTAACGGACGCGTGGGGCGTGCGTTGATTCATGCGCTCCTCAAAAGTCGTGGTCTCACCCATGGCGTGACGGTTCCCGTTTCGGCAGGGTTACTCGCGAACACGGGCGCCTATTTTGACGCACTGACGCGCTATCGAACGGGAGATCCGGCCACAATCGTTCAACTTATGGCCGAAGCGTCCTTCGACGCGATTAATAATGGTCGTCAATTAGTCGACCAGCTTCGCGAGGTGCACGCAGAGTGGCGCACGCGTTTGAAGGTCCGAATTGACTCTTCGGCGTGGCGAATTAGCGAATTACTCATGCGCCAACCCGCCGTCACGTCGTCGTTGGTGTCAAGCGAGCTTGGTATTTCGCAGTCGATGAGCGATCGTGCGATCGCGCGACTCGCGGAAGCACGAATCCTTCTTGAAGTCTCCGGTAATCGACGCAATCGTCAATGGGTTGCCCCCGAGGTACTTAGCGCGCTCGACAACTTTGCGCGACGCGCGAAGCGTGGGCGCATCTAATTGATGTTCGCCGAGTGACTTTTGCGTAGCGAGCGGCGCGAATTCATGTTTACGACATCACGCGTTTACCAACCCACTTGTAAACTGGTGACGTGACTCTCCACTTTTTCGCCGGAATAGTCGGCTGGGGAGCGGTCGGGATTGGACTGTGGTCCACTTGGATTCAGTTTCAACGAATCCAACGCCAAGGCCACGAAGGCGTCTCCTTGGCCACGTGGGTCCTCTTTTTATTCATGGGCTTGTTTTGGATCACCTACGGCGTGACACGCCGTTCGCCCGAGATCATCATGGGTAGCCTCATCGTCTTTCCCCTCCAGATCGCCATCGTGGCGCGCTTAGAGCCCTTTCGTCACGTGCGCGTACTCGGTCGATCCTTTGGGTACTTCGCGCTGCTCTGCGTCGCGCCGGTCCTGATCTGGGGCTGGATCGGGGGCCTCATTGGTACCGGGATCGCCATGACGATTAACCGTGGTCCCCAAATCGTGGAGCTGATTCGTCACGCCGACGCGTCGGGCGTCTCGGTCGCCTCGTGGGTTTGGGGCGCGACCGGTTCCGCGATGTGGGTGTTCTTTTACTTCTCGGGTCGACTCTGGGGCGCGCTCGCCGCCACGGCCTTCGCGGGACTGGCCAACGTCACGATCGCCGGGCTCGCGCGTTGGCGCCACGGCCAAGCGCTTGCCGCGCGCGCCGCGCGCGCCGCGCGCGAGCGTGACGTCGCGTTGATCTAGTTGGCGCGACCGGCCTCGTCAAAGACGCCGGTGAGTGTGGGCGCGAGGGAGTGCGCTTCGTAGGTCGTGATCGCCGCGTCGCGCAGCAGCGTCAGCGACACGTCGTCCCAGCCGTTGAGCAGTCGCTCGCGGGTCATCGGATCGAGCGTGAATTCGCGACGCCACGACGCGTCAGGAACTTCGACGACGAGTTGTTCGACGTCCACGACCACCAGACGCTCGGGCCATTCGCTCACGAGCGCGGTCAACGCGTTCACGTCCTCGTGGGCGAGTTGCACGATCACGAGGCCCTGTTTTGAGGCGTTGTTGCGAAAGATGTCGCCGAAACTGGGCGCGATGATGGCGCTAAAGCCGTAGTCCATGAGGGCCCACACGGCGTGTTCGCGCGACGAACCGGTGCCGAAGCGTGGCCCGGCCACCAGAATCGTGGCCCCGGCGTACTGGGGCTGGTTCAACACGAAGTTCGTGTCGTCGCGCCACTCACTAAAGAGCCCCCGACCAAAGCCGGTGCGCTCGACGCGCTTCAACCACTCCGAGGGAATGATCTGGTCGGTGTCGACGTCGCTGCGCTCGAGGGGCACGGCGCGACCCTCAATCACGTGCACGGGCTTCACGCGCGCACCTCCTCGGGGGTCGCGAAAGAACCTTTAAGGGCGGTCGCCGCGGCGACCGCGGGCGAGACCAGGTGGGTACGACCACCGCGGCCCTGTCGACCCTCGAAGTTGCGATTCGACGTCGAGGCGCAGCGCTGACCGGGCCGCAACGTGTCGGGGTTCATCCCCAGACACATCGAACAGCCCGGTTCGCGCCACTCAAAACCGGCCGCGACGAAGATCTGGTCGAGGCCCTCGGCTTCGGCCTGACTCTTCACGCGGTGCGAGCCGGGCACCACGAGCGCGCGCACGCTCGGCGCCACGTGACCGTCGCGGGCGACTTCGGCGGCCACGCGCAAGTCTTCAATGCGTGAGTTTGTGCACGAGCCAATAAAGACGACGTCGACGGGCACGTCGCGCAATTTGGTGCCGGGGGTCAAGTCCATATAGGTAAGCGCGCGGGTCATGGCCTCGCGCTGGTCGTCGTCGAGGGCCTCATCGGGGGAAGGCACGACGCCGTCGAGGGCGACGACCTGACCGGGGTTGGTGCCCCAGGTGAGAAAGGGCACGATGGCCGAGCCGTCGATGACGACCTCGGCGTCGAAGGTCGCGTCGGCGTCGCTCACGAACGTGCGCCAACGCCCGACCGCGTCGTCGAAGGCCTCTCCCTCGGGGACGCCCGGGCGTCCGCGCAGGTAGTCAATCGTCGTCTCGTCCACCGCGATCAAGCCGGCGCGCGCGCCGGCCTCGATGCTCATGTTGCACACCGTCATGCGACCCTCCATTGAGAGGGCCGAGATGACCTCGCCGCGGTACTCGAGCACGTACCCGAGTCCGCCGCCGGTGCCCAGGCGCTTCATGATGGAGAGTGCCACGTCCTTCGCGGTCACGCCGGGCGCGAGTTGGCCCGTGACGGTGACGGCCATGGTCTTGGCCTTTTGCTGGGGCAGGGTTTGGGTCGCCAAGACGTGCTCGACCTCACTGGTCCCGATGCCAAAGGCCAGTGAACCAAAGGCGCCGTGGGTGGAGGTGTGCGAGTCGCCACAGACGATGGTCATCCCCGGTTGGGTCACGCCGAGCTCGGGGCCAATGACGTGGACGATGCCTTGATTCTCGTGGCCGCGGGGAAAGAGGGTGATACCAAACTCGGCGCAGTTCTCCTCCAGTGCCTCGAGCTGGCGCTTCGAGATGGGGTCGGTGACCGGCACCGAGAGCGGATCGGTCGGCACGTTGTGGTCGGCCGTCGCGAGCGTGCGGTCGGGACGGCGCACGCGCCGACCCCCGAGGCGCAGTCCGTCGAAGGCTTGTGGACTCGTGACCTCGTGGACCAGGTGTAAGTCGATGTAGAGGAGGGGGGACTGGCCGGCCTCGCCCTCGATGACGTGGGCGTCCCAGAGCTTCTCGTAGAGGGTGGGCGACATCGTTAGCGCAACCCGGTGATCTGGACTTTGAGCACTCCCGAGGGCGCCTCGTACTCGACCCAGTCGCCGACGTGCTTCCCGAGCAGCGCGGCGCCGAGGGGCGAACTCGGCGAGGCGACTAACACCCCGTCGGGCTTTTCCTCAATAGAGCCAATGAAGAACTCCTGAAAGTCGTCCGGCGCGTCACCCTCGTAGACGACCTTGACGATCGTGGCGTGCTGAACGACGTCCACGTTGGCGTCGCGTTCGACAATCTCGTGGTTGCGCAGCACCTGATCGATTTGGCGAATGCGCGACTCCATTTTGCCCTGAGCGTCTTTGGCGGCGTGGTAGTCGCCGTTCTCCGAGAGGTCGCCCAGGAGGCGCGCGGCCTCAATGACGCGCGCGATCTCGGTGCGGCCCACGGTCGTGAGTTCGGTGAACTCCGCGCGGAGCTTCTCTAAGGTCTCTTTGGTAATGCGGTGAATGATGTCGTCGGCCACGGGGCAACCTCAAGATGGTAGAGACGAAATTCTACCTTTTCGCCCTCGAGCGCCTTTCTGGGTTTGCCCTCAGTACGAGGCGGCGAGCAAACTAAGAGAAACAAGGAGACGTTTCGTGAGCCCATCTAGCGCCTATCGCGTGGCCGTCCTCGGCGGCGACGGCATCGGTCCCGAGGTCACCGCGGCCGCCCTCGAGGTCGTCGCGGCGGCCGGCGTGTCGCTCGACACCACCTTCTATGACGTCGGCGCTGCTCGGTACTTGCGCGACGGCTTCGTGCTTGACGACGCGACGCTCGACGAATTACGCGGCTTTGACGCGATTCTCCTGGGTGCGGTGGGCCCGGCCATTGGCGACACTCGAATTCCCGGTGGGGTCTTAGAGCGCGGTCTCCTGCTGCGCATGCGCTTTGGCCTTGACCTCTTTATTAACTACCGGCCCTTCGTCGGGGTCGCGGGATCACTCGCCGAGGGGTGCGCCTTCGCCATTGTGCGCGAAAACACCGAGGGCCCCTACGCGGGCGAGGGTGGACTGTTGCGCAAGGGCACGCCCCACGAGATCGCGACCCAGGGCTCGGTCAACACGCGTTTTGGCGTCGAGCGCTGCGTGCGCTACGGCTTTGAACGCGCGCGGGCTCACCCGAAGAAGAAGTTGACGCTCGTGCACAAGACCAACGTGCTGACCTTCGCGGGCGACCTCTGGAGTCGCGTGATGAGCGAGGTCGCCGCCGAATTCCCGGACGTGACGACCGACTACCAGCACGTCGACGCGGCCTGTATCTACCTGGTCGAAGATCCGACGCGCTACGGCGTGATCGTGACCGACAACCTCTTTGGTGACATCTTGTCGGACCTAGCGGGGGCGGTGACCGGGGGAATTGGCTACGCGGCGAGCGCGAACCTAAATCCCGCCCGCACCGGACCGTCGCTCTTTGAGCCGGTTCACGGCGCGGCCCACGACATCGCCGGCCAGGGTAAGGCCAATCCCTTGGCCGCGATCTCCTCGGCCGCGCTGATGCTCGAGCACTTGGGTGAAAAGACGTCGAGTGAGCGCGTCGCGCGCGCGGTGGCAGACTTTGACGGTAACGTCGGCGAACTCGGCACCGCCGGCGTGACGAAATCCGTTCTAGAGAGGTTGTAGATGCCCATCACCCCCACCAAGAAGATCTGGATGGACGGCGAGCTGGTCGACTGGGCCAACGCCACCACCCACGTGCTCAGCCACACGCTGCACTACGGCACGGGCGCCTTCGAGGGTATTCGGGCCTACCCGACCGCCAAGGGCCCGGCGATCTTTCGCCTGCGCGAGCACATGGAGCGCCTGGCACGAAGCTGCAAGATCTTGATGATCGAATTGCCCTACGGCGTCGACGAGCTCTGCGCCGCGGCCGAAGAGGTTGTGCGCGTGAACGACCTCAGCCAGGGCTGCTACCTGCGTCCCCTGGTCTACCTGGGCTACGGCGAGATGGGTATCTACCCCTTGAGCTCGCCGGTGAATACCGTGATCGCGGCCTGGCCCTGGGGCGCGTACCTGGGCGACGAGGGTGTCGCGAACGGCGTGCGCATGAAGATCTCCTCGTGGGCGCGTCACCACCCGAACTCCATGCCCACGGCCAGTAAGACGGTCGGCGGCTACGTCAACTCGAGCCTCGCCAAGGTCGAGGCCCTAAAGGCCGGCTACGACGAGGCGATCATGCTCGGCACCGACGGACGACTCTCGGAGTGCACGGGGGAGAACCTCTTTATCGTGCGCGACGGCCTGCTCATCACCCCGCCGCCCAGTGAGGCCGGCGCCTTGAGTGGCATCACCCAAGCGAGCATCACCAAGATCGCGAGCGATCTGGGTTACCCCGTCGCCTTTGAGTCGATGCGCCGCGACGACCTCTACCTCGCCGACGAAGCGTTCTTGACCGGCACCGCGGCCGAGGTCGTGCCGATTCACTCGGTCGACGACCGGGTGGTTGGTGACGGCGTGCCCGGACCCATTACGAAGGCCCTGCAGAGCACGTACTTCGCCGCCGTGCGCGGGGAACGCCCCGAGTACGAGTCGTGGCTCACCTACGTTTCGTGACCCTCGCCCAGTAGTGTCGCGAGCGTGAGTCAACCTTCTTTCGTGCCCGTCGCCCAAGGGGGTGAGGTTCGCCCCACGGTGGCGACCGCCACGCCCGAAATTGGACGAAAGAAAAAACCCGGGTTGCTGGGCGCGCCCCACGCGCCGCGCGGACGCGGTCAGGGCACGCCGGCCCCGGGTGAGGGCTACGCCCTTACCTTGGCGCATCGCGCCTGTGACGAGATGACCTTCGCGTCGCCCCACGACCGCGCCGACGTCGAGTGCGTGCTCGGCCTCGTCGCCGCGAAGCGGGCCAGCTTGATTAATCGTGGACCCGTCATCGACGACGTGCGCGTCGCGCGCGACGTGCTCGGCCTCAATGGTGAGGTCGTTACCCACGAGGTCGCGCGCCGCTTCGCCGGTCTCGCCCACAGTTACGAAGCGCAACGGCGCTTCGTCGACACGATCGCGGACGCCGATCTCCTCGTCGCCTCGATCGGCCAGTAGCGAACACGCCGGTCGCGCGACGCGACACGGCTCCCGCAGCGGCCAATTTTCAATGATGACGTCGCCCCGCGACCGTTGCGTCATGTCGACGCGCCACGCAGCCGACGCTCGCCGAGGCGTCACTCGCGACTCACGAGGGAGATCTATTCCGTGACGGATACGAAAAGGTGTATAGTTGGTGTATGGCACGCACCAATATCGATCTCGACGATGAAAGCTGTCGCGTGGTGATGCGTCGCTATCACCTGAACTCGAAGAAGGACGCGGTGAATCTTGCGTTGCGATTGGTGGCCGGTGAGGCACTGTCTATCGACGAAGCGAGAGCGTTACGCGGTGTGGGCTGGGAGGGTGACCTCGATACGTTGCGCACGAAGCGAGTTCCGTGATCTTTGTCGATTCGTCGGCGTGGATTGAGTTTCTTCGCGACACGGGTAGCACGACGTGCCGACGGGTCGATCAACTTTTGGGTAGTGACCTGGCGACCTGTGAGCCAGTGAGCATGGAAGTGCTCTCGGGCGCACGCGACGAAGCGCACCTCCGCGATCTACGACGACTGCTCGGATCGACGACGCTCATTTTGACCCTCTCACGTGACTACGAAGACGCGTCGACTATTTACCGAGCGTGCCGCCGCGGCGGTGACACTCCCCGGACATTGATGGACTGTCTTATCGCGGCGATCACGATTCGTCACAACGCGACGCTGCTACACGCCGACGCGGATTTTGACGCGATTGCCCGACACACGCGACTCAAAACGGATCGTTAGCGCGACCGGGGCGCTTCTCGGACTTCCCGGTGTCGTCGCGCGTTGACCAACGCGTTAGTGCGAGCCCGGTTCGTGGTCGAGGTGACTCGCCGGTTCCATCTGAAAGGTGCTGTGTTCGATGTCGAAGTGCCCACCGAGGCAGTTTTGTAGCTCGTCGAGAATTCTCGGCACGCACCCTTCGACGAAGCACGCGTCGTCGACCACGACGTGCGCGCTCAACGTGGGCAGCGTCGAGGTCACGGTCCAGGCGTGAAGGTCGTGGACGCTGCGCACGTGTTCGA